>JBIOUX010000130.1:0-54388 GCA_044867425.1 Acidimicrobiia bacterium
CCTGGCGGAAGCGGCGGCCCTCCCCCGCGGTGAGGGGCCTCTTCCGCTCCACCTCCGTCACGCACCAGCGCCCGCCGCCCCCGCCGATGACGGGCTCGACGCCTATCTGGGCCGGCTCCTCGCCCCCGTCCGCTCCGGCATGGTGATCACCCGGCGGGACCTGGCCATCGCCGCCCGGGACCTCGGTCTGGGACTGCGTATGGGTGAGCGTCGCTTCGCCCTCGGGAGTCTCGTTGGCCAGGACCCGCCAGGGGTCTTCAGCTGGCTGGCGGAGTGGGCCCGGGTATGGGCCGGGGAGCACGGCCGGCTCATCGAAGCCCTTGGACCCGTAGCCGTCTTCTGGCGAGAGCGCGCCCACCAGGCGGAGGCCCACCTTCGGCGACTGCAAGGGGAGATCCGAATGTCGCTGGTCGCCGCACCAGGCTGAGCGGGACCCTCTTATTGCGCAGATACGCAACTGTAGGGTATCTTTGCCGTCGTGCCGATGCCTGACGCCCTCATCGAGGAGGCGGCCCGACGGTTCGCGCTCCTCTCCGACCCCACCCGCCTCCGGATCCTGTCTGCGCTCCTCGAGCGGGAGACCATGACGGTGACGGAGCTGGCCGACTGCTTGGGCATCACCGCCCCCAACGTCTCCCAGCACCTGGCCCGGCTGCTCTCGGCCCGGATCGTGACCCGCCAGCGGGACGGGCGCAAGCTGCGGTACTCAGTGGAGGACCAGAGCCTGCAGCCGCTCTGCGAGCTGGTGTGCAGCTCGCTGCGCGACGAGGCCGCTCGGTTGCGGCCGGACTGGAGCCGGGAGGCGGCGGGCTGAACCGCGGGCCGGCGTCGCCCGCGGGCGGCCGGCGCCAGGAGGTTTGACCGCCGGGCAGCGCTTGCGCAGCGGTCTGCTCGACGGTGTAATGCGGCGGAGGAGGATCGCCGAAAATGGCCGACCAGGGGGGGGTGCGCCGAGTCCGGACGGAGGACCCGGCCACGGCCACAAAGCGCCGGCGGCTCCGTCCCCGGCGGGTGTTTCCCGTGCTGGAGTGCGTCCGGCGCTACAGCCGGAGGGCCCTGGCCGCCGACCTGACGGCCGGGCTCACGGTCGGCGCCGTGCTCATCCCCCAGGGAATGGCCTACGCGCTGCTGGCGGGGCTGCCACCCCAGGCCGGCCTCTACGCCGCCGTCCTCCCCCTGCTGGCCTACGCCGCCCTCGGCGGATCACGCCAGCTCGGTGTCGGACCCACCGCCATCAGCTCGCTCCTCGTCGCCGCCGGGCTGGCTCCCCTGGCGGGCGGCGATACGCGGATCTACATCGGGCTGGCCGGCAGCCTGGCCGTCATGGTGGGTCTGATGCGCATCGCCATGGGCCTGGGCCGGCTCGGCTGGGTGGTGAACTTCCTCTCCCGCCCGGTGCTGTCCGGCTTCACGTCAGCCGCCGCCCTCATCATCGCCATCAGCCAGCTGAGGCACCTGCTGGGAATCCCGCTCCGCCAGAGCGAGCACGTCCATGTCGTCGTCGGCGACGCTATCGCCAACGTCGGCGACGCCCATCTCGCCACCATCGCCATCGGGACGGTCGGGGTCCTGCTCCTGTGGGCTCTCCGGCGCTGGTGTCCGGGCTGGCCGGGGACGCTCCTGGTGGTGATGGCGGCCACCGCCGCCGTGGCCACCTTCGACCTCGAGGGTCGGGGGGTGAGGGTGGTGGGAGAGATCCCCAAGGGCCTCCCGCCGCTCGGCCTTCCCCACGCCGACATGGCGCATCTGCAGACCCTCCTGCCCACGGCGGTGGCCATCACCATGCTGGGGTTCATCGAGTCGATCGCCATCGCCAAGGTCTTCGCCCAGCGCCACGGGTACACCATCCGGCCCAACCAGGAGCTCGTGGCCATCGGGGTGGCCACGGTGGCAGCCGGCGTGTCGCATGCCTATCCGGTCAGCGGGTCGTTCTCCCGCACGGCGGTCAATGCCTCCACCGGCGCCAGAACCCAGTTGGCGTCCGTGGTCAGTGCCGCCGTGGTGGCGCTCACCCTGGTCGTCCTCACTCCGCTCTTCCGTCCCCTCCCCAACGCCGTGCTGGCCTCGGTGGTCGTCATGGCCGTGGCCGGTCTGGTGGACGTCGCCGAAGCCCGGCGCCTGTACCGGGTGAAGCGGAGCGACTTCTACCTCCTCGTGCTGTGCTTCGTCTCCACCCTCTTTCTCGGGATCCAGCTCGGGATCCTCATCAGCGTGGTGGCCTCGCTGGTGGTTGTCCTCCGTCAGACGACCCGGCCGCACACCGCCATCCTCGGCCGGGTGCCCGGGACCACCGCCTTTCGCAACATCGAGCGGTCTCCGGAAGCGGTCACCACCGACGGCGTCGTGGTGCTCCGGTTCGACGCGCCGCTCTACTTCGCCAATGTCGAGTTCCTCAAGGAGGAGCTGCGCCGGCTCGAGGCCCGCCAGAAGGGTCGGATGCGGGTGCTGGTGCTCGACGCCAGCAGCGTCAACGACCTCGACTCGTCCGCCGACCGGGCCCTCCACGAGATCGCCGACGACTTCGCCTCCCGGGGCGTCGATCTGTACCTCGCCAACGTGAAGGGTTTGATCCTCGATGTCATGCGCCGGTCCGGTTTCTACGACCACCTCGGCGTGGATCACTTCTTCCTCTCCACCGACGAGGCGGTGAACCGGGCCGAGCACATGCTCCCGAAGGCAGGCGGGATCCGTCTCGACCTCCCCGACGAGGTGCCCTTGCAGGAACGGCTCTGATCATGGCTCTTCGCCGGGCGGCTCATCGCAGTGCGGCTGGGGGCCCCTGCCCCAGCCGCCAGTCCCTGCTGGCGCAGGTCCTGTGAACCTCAACCAGCTCCAGATCTTCTGCACCGTGGCCCGGCACCTGAGCTTCTCGGTGGCGGCCGAGGAGCTCTTCATCTCCCAGCCGGCGGTGAGCCAGCAGGTGAAGGCCCTCGAGCGCCAGCTCAACGTGAAGCTGTTCGAACGGCTGGGCCACAAGCTGTTCCTCACCGAGGCGGGTGAGGCCATCCTGGCCAGCGCTCAGGCCATCCTCACCGCCCGGGCCGAGATGGAGCATTCCCTGGCCCTGCTGCGGGGCTCGACCGGTCGGCTGGCGCTCGGGGCCAACACCACCGGGGGCATGTACGTGGCTCCGGCCATCATGCGGGCCTTCCGGGAGCTGCACCCCGACACCGACGCCACCCTCCAGGTGGAGACGACCAACCGCATCTGCGAGCGGGTGATGCAGAACATGATCGACGTGGCCGTGGTGACCGGCCCGGTGGAGGACCGCCGTTTCGTCGTGCGGGACCTTGTGGACGACGAGGTCAACCTGATCGTGTCGCCGTCGCATGCCTTCGCCGGCCGGGCCTCGGTGTCGCCCGCCGAGGTGGCGGCCGAGGACTTCGCCGTGCCCGAGCCGGGCTCGCGCACCCGCACACTCATCGAGAGCGCCTTCCTGGAGCGGGGGCTGCGCATCCGGGTGACCATGCAGCTGCCCGGCACCGAGGCGGTGAAGAAGGCGGTGGAGGCCAATCTGGGCGTGGCCATGGTGTCGAAGCACTCCGTGACCCGGGAGCTGGCCCTGGGCGTCCTGTTCCGGGTGGCCATCGACGGCCTCACCCTCCACCGGCCCATCCACGTGCTGTATCGCAAGGGCAAGCACCTCTCGCCCGTGGCCCGGCGCTTCCTCGCCTTCGCCCACGACTTCGTGGCCCGGGAGGGGCACCTCTCCGGACCGGTTCTGGTGACCCCTCCCAGGGATAAGCAATCGAGCGACGAGGCCGTGTAAACCCTTATTTGACCTCCATCCCGGCCGGGGGCAGGGTTCAAGACGAGAAAAGGGGGGCTCTCCCAGTCCCCCGCGTCAAGAGCCGGGGGGCGAGATGGGGTCGACGGGCGCAGTCGACAACACGCTGTCTCCGCATGGAGGCGCCCTGGTCGAGCGGGTGGCCGGCCCCCACGAGGCGCGGACCGTCGCCGGGCTCAAGGCGATCCCGGTGCGGGGCCAGATCGCCACCGAGTGCCTGAGCCTGGCCTACGGCTTCTTCTCGCCGCTGGAGGGCTTCATGACCGAGGCCGACGTGGACGGGGTGGCCAAGGACATGCGCCTGGCCAGCGGCTACGTGTGGAGCGTTCCCATCCTCTTCGACCTCAGCGCCTCCCAGGTGGCCGACCTCGGGGTCCGGGAAGGCGAGACGCTGCTCCTCACCTACCAGGACCAGCCCCTGGCTGCCTTCGAGGTCGAGGACATCTACTCCTACGACAAGGAGTTCCTCGCCGCCCAGATCTACGGGACGACCGACGAGGCGCACCCGGGCGTCCAGCGCACCTACCGCTACCAGGACCGCTTCCTGGGCGGGAAGGTCACGCTCGTCTCCCCGCCCCACATCCAGGAGCCCTTCGACCGCTTCTTCTTCACGCCCCGCCAGATGCGGGAGCGCTTCGCCGAGAACGGCTGGGAGCGGGTGGTGGCCTACCAGTCCCGCAACGTCCCCCACGTCGGCCACGAGTGGCTCATGAAGTCGGCCTGGTTCGCGGCGGGGGCCGACGCCGTGCTGGTGAGCGCCGTCATCGGCGAGAAGAAGGTGGGTGATTCCATCGACGAGGCCGTCATCCTCGGCCAGTCGATGCTCCGGGAGGCGGGCTACTTCCTGCCCCAAGTGCACATGACCTCCATCCTGTTGTGGGACATGCGCTACGCCGGCCCCCGGGAGGCCGTGTTCCATGCTCTGGTGCGCAAGAACCTGGGCTGCACCCACCACATGTTCGGAAGGGACCATGCCGGCGTGGGCACGTACTACGACCCCTACGCCGCCCACCGCATCTTCACCGAGATCCCGGACATCGGCATCAAGCCGGTCCTCACCCTGGAGTGGTTCTACTGCCCCCGCTGCGGCCCGGGCTACGAGAAGCTGTGCGGGCACCAGGACCAGAAGGACCCCATCAGCGGGACCTGGATCCGTTCCTTGATCAAGGAGGGCGTCAAGCCGGACCAGGGGAAGTTCCGGGAAGAGGTGTTCGACGTGATGATCGAAGCCGGCCGCCGCTACGGCGACGGCTCGCCCTTCGTGTCCGAGGAGTACCTGGCCAACCGCAACCCGGTGTTCGTCGTCCCGCCCGTCGAGGGAATTCAAGAAAACGGGGCCGGCGAGCCCCACGGCATCTGAGGGGGGCAACTCGTGCCTACGTTCGTCCATGTCGACAAGTGCGACGGGTGCCGGGCTCTGGACCGGCCCGCCTGCATGTACATCTGCCCCAACGACCTGATGATCCTCGACCCCGCCATCGGACAGGCCTTCAACCAGGAACCCGACCTGTGCTGGGAGTGCTACGCCTGCGTGAAGATGTGCCCCCAGGGCGCCATCGAGATGCGGGGCTACGCCGACGTGATGCCCATGGGCTCCCGGGTCACTCCGCTGCGGGGCACCGACTCCATCATGTGGGCCATCCAGTTCCGGGACGGGACGATCAAGCGGTTCAAGTACCCCATCCGCACCACGCCCTGGGGTTCGATCGACGCCACCATGGGGATGCCCGCCCCCACCGAGGCCGACTTCCGGTCCCAACACCTGCACGGCGAGCCCGTGTGGCTCAAGGTCGACGCCCTGCCCGGTCTCCCCGCCTAACCGAACTGGCCCCGGAGGTCACGATGGCATTCGAAGTCGAAACCGAAGTCGTCGAGTGTGACGTGCTCGTCCTCGGCGGAGGGATGGCCGGCTGTGGCGCCGCCTTCGAGGCCGCCCACTGGGCCCGGGCCCAGGGCCTGCGGGTGGTGATGGTCGACAAGGCCGCCGTCGAGCGCAGCGGAGCGGTGGCCATGGGGCTGTCGGCCATCAACTGCTACATGGGGATGCAATGGGGGGAGAACCAGCCCGAGGACTTCGTGCACTACGTGCGCCAGGACCTCATGGGCATCTCCCGGGAGGACCTGGTGTATGACATCGCCCGCCACGTCGACTCCACGGTGCACATGTTCGAGGAGTGGGGGCTGCCCATCTTCAAGACCGCGGAGGGCCGCTACAAGCGGGAGGGCCGCTGGCAAGTCATGATCCACGGCGAGTCCTACAAGCCGATCGTGGCCGAGGCGGCCAAGGCGGCGGTGGGGGACGGGAACGTCTACGAGCGGATCTTCATCTCGCACCCGCTGCTTGACGCCGACGACCCCACCCGCATCGCCGGGGCCGTCGGATTCTCGGTGCGGGAGTACAAGATCTACGTGTTCAAGGCCCGGGCCGTCATCCAGTGCGGTGGCGGAGCCACGGGCGTCTACCGGCCCCGGGCCACCGGTGAGGGGCTGGGCCGCATCTGGTACGCCCCCTGGAACACCGGCTCGGCGTATGCCTTCGAGATCCAGGCCGGCGCCCAGATGACCCAGATGGAGCACCGCCTGGTGGTGGCCCGGTTCAAGGACGGCTACGGCCCGGTGGGGATGTGGTTCCTGCTGTTCAAGTCGGTGGCCGAGAACTCCAAGGGCGAGATCACCGAGGTGGTGCGGGCCAAGGAACTCGAGGAGTGGGCTCCCTACGGGCTGGCCAAGCCCGTGCCCACCCCCTTGCGCAACCACCTGCAGCTGAACGACATCAAGGACGGAAACGGCCCGCACTACCTGCGCACCGACAAGGCTCTCCAGAAGATGTTCACCGACGCGGCCAACGACCCCAAGGCCATCCAGGAGATCGAGTCCGATGCCTGGGAGGACTTCCTGGACATGACGATGTCCCAGGCCCACCTGTGGGCCTCGGAGAACATCGACCCGGCCAAGACGCCCTCGGAGATCATCCTCACCGAGCCCTATCTCATGGGCAGCCACGCCTCGGGTACGGGGGCGTGGTGCTCGGGGCCGGAGGACGTCGCCCCTTCGGAGTACTTCTGGGGCTACAACCGGATGACCACCGTGAAGGGGCTCTTCGCCGCCGGCGACGCCTGCGGGGCGTCGGCCCACAAATTCTCCTCCGGCTCCTACACCGAGGGCCGCCTGGCCGGCAAGGCCGCCGTGGCCTACGCCATGGACACCGCCGACGTCCGCATCGACCAGGGCCAGGTGGACGACGTCAAGCAGGCGCTGTTCAAGCCCTTCGAGGTCTTCGGCGCCCACCAGCACGAGACCACCCGCACCGAGCTGAACGCCAACTACATCCTGCCCAAGCAGGCGCTGATGCGGCTGCAGAAGACGATGGACGAGTACGCGGCCGGTGCCGGCGCCTACTACATCACCAATGGCGTGACGTTGCAGCGGGGCCTCGAGCTCATGGAGCTTTTCAAGGAGGACCTGGCCAAGATGGCCGCCCGCGACCTTCACGAGCTGCTGCGCGCCTGGGAGATCTGGGACCGCGTCTTCACGGCCGAGGCCAACCTGCGGCACATGCTCTTCAGGGAGGAGACCCGCTGGCCGGGCTACTACTACCGGGGCGACTTCCCCAAGCTGGACGAGGACAACTGGAAGTGCTTCGTGAACTCCCGCCGGGACCCGAAGAACGGTGAGTACGAGCTGATGAAGGTTCCCTTCGCCACCACGATCCCCTGATGCCGGGTAACGGGATGCCAGCCGAGGGGATGACGGTCAACGGGGCGGCCGGCCGGGAGCGGGGGGTGCTGGTCGTCGGCGGCGGCATCGCCGGGATCAGCGCCGCCATCGAAGCCGCCGAGGCGGGCAGCGACGTCTACATCGTCGAGCAGCGCCCCTCCCTCGGTGGGCGGGTGGCCCAGCTCCACCAGTACTTCCCCAAGCTGTGTCCGCCCTACTGCGGTCTGGAGATCAACTACCGCCGCATCCGGTCCGACCACCGTCACTTCAAGGTCTTCACCTGTGCCTCGGTGCGATCCGTGTCCGGGGAAGCAGGTAACTACGAGGTCACCGTCGCCCTCGCCCCCCGCTATGTGATCATGGACCGTTGCATCGCCTGCAACCGCTGCGCCGAGGTGTGTCCGGTCGACCGGCCCAACGACTTCAACTACGGGCTCGACACCACCAAGGCCGCCTACCTGCCCGGCCCCATGGCCTTTCCGATGAAGTACGTCATCGACGGGCAGGCGTGCCTGGGACAGGCCTGCGGTGTCTGCGCCGAGGCGTGCCCGACCGACGCCATCGACCTGGCCATGGAGCCGAGGACCGTCACCCTGCGGGTGGGGTCCGTGATCCTGGCCACCGGGTGGAAGCCCTACGACGCCAGCAAGCTCACCATCCTGGGCTACGCCGAGCACCGCGACGTTGTCACCAACGTGCAGATGGAACGTCTGGCCGCCGTCGACGGGCCGACCTGCGGGAAGATCCTGCGCCCCAGCGACGGGCGGGAGGCCAAGCGGGTCGCCTTCGTGCAGTGCGCCGGCTCCCGGGACGTGAACCACCTGCCCTACTGCTCCTCGATCTGCTGCCTGGGGTCGATCAAGGAGGCGACCTACATCCGCTCCCAGTATCCCGACTCGGAGGTGTGGATCTTCTACATCGACATCCGTGCCCCCGGGCACAACGAGGACTTCTACCACCGGATACGGGCCGACCAGGGGGTCCATTTCATCAAGGGCAAGGTGGCCAAGGTGGACGCCGACCGGGCCACGGGCGACCTGGTGGTCGAGGCCGACGACATGCTGTCCGGGGGCAAGACCCGGGTGGCCGTCGACCTCGTGGTCCTGGCCACCGGCATGGTGCCGTCCACGGCGGGAAACGGTGCGATTCCCGGCCTGTCCGTCGAGTACGACGAATACGGCTTCGCCCTGGAGAACCGGGCCGCCGGTGTGTTCGTGGCCGGTGTGGCCCACCGCCCCGCCGACGTCGTGACCAGCGTGCGCGACGCCACCGGGGCCGCCCTCAAGGCCATCCAGACCACCGGGCTTCCCGGCGGAACCTCTGGTTCCGTCGGGGTGGGCGCGAGCGGGCGGAGCTGATCGGTGGACGAGGAGCACACGCCCGACGAGGAGACCCCCGAATCCCCGGCCGACGAGTCGCCGGCGCCTCCCGCACAAGGCTGGACTCCACCCCCGCCGCCAGGGAAGGAGGCCCCGTCACCGGCGGCGGCTCCGCCCGCCCCGGGGGCCTGGACTCCACCTCCGCCGCCGGCCACCCGTGCCGCTCCGCCTGCGTCGCCGCCGGGTCCCTCGGTGTCCGAGCCGGCCTCACAAGCGCCGGCACCGCCCGGGTCGCCCCCGGCACCGGCTTGGAGCCCGCCGCCTGCGCCCGGTGCGGGTCCGCCGCCGGAGGCTCCGGCCGCGCCGGGTGCCTGGAGCCCGCCGCCTCCGCCCGGCACCACCTCGCCGGCGGCCGCCCCCCAGCGGCCCGCGGCCTGGAGCCCGCCGCCTCCGCCTGCGTCTTCCGTCCCGGCCGCACACACTGCGGCGCAAGCTCCCCCCGCCGCCGTGGCCGGGCCCGCGCCCGGGCCAGCGCCGGCCGTCGCGCCTTCGGCCCCGGCGGCGTTGGCGGTGGAGGTCAAGCTCCCCGTGTACATCTCGCCCAAGGCCAGCGCCGAGCTGACCGAGGTGTTCGTGTGCACGGGCTGCGGAATCGGTGAGCATCTCGACGCCGAGCGCCTGGCCGGCCTGTCCGACACCCACCTCCAGCACCCCGGGCACGTCCGGGGCCCGATGTGCATTCCCGAGGGGGTCGACGATCTGCGCAAGACCCTGACCGAATCGGGGGCCAGGCGCACGGTCATCGCCGCCTGTTCCGAGCGGGTGAACCACGACGTGTTCTCCCCCGAATCGCTCGGCGTCGACCTCGTGGGGCGGGTCAACATCCGGGAGCTCGTGGCCTGGAGCAAGCCCGCCGGCGAGCCCGAGACCCAGCTCTTGGCCGAGGACTACGTGCGGATGGGCATCATCGGGACCAAGTGGACCCGCCGGCCGGCCCGGGAGGAACGCGACGTCGAGACCTCGCTCCTCGTCGTCGGGGGCGGCATCACCGGCCTCCACGCCGCTCTGGAGGCGGCGGCGGCCGGCCACGACGTCCATCTCGTCGAACGGGAGCTGGCCCTGGGCGGCTGGACGGCCCGCTTCGCCGAGCTCTTCCCCACCGCGCCGCCCTATACCGAGCTCGAACCCGCCGACGTGACCGGCCTCATCGACGCCGTGACCGCCCACCCTCGCATCCGGGTGTTCACCGGCGCCACCATCCGCTCCATCGCCGGGGAGCCCGGCGCCCTGTCGGTGTCCCTCGACCAGGACGGCACCGCCACCACGTTCGCCACTGGGGCGGTGGTCCTGGCCACCGGCTGGCAGCCCGACGAGGACGCCCTCGACCACCTCGGCTTCGGCGACCTCCCCGACGTCGTCACCAACGTCGCCTTCGAGGCCATGGTGGCCTCGGGCCGGATCGTCCGGCCCTCCGACGGCGCCGTCCCCAAGCGGGTCGCCATCGTGGCCCGTCCTCGCCTCAGTGGGGACTCCCTCGACTACTCCTTCGGCGCCAACGTGCTCGACATGGCCTCGCTCAAGCACGCCCTCTACGTCACCCAGCGGATCCCCGGTGGGCGGGCCTACCTCGTGTACGAGGACATCGTCACCCCCGGCCAGTACGAGGCGTTCTACCGCCGGGTCCAGGAGCAGCCCGGCGTCTACTTCACCAAGGGCCGGGTGCAGAGCATCACCGCCGGCGGAGACGGCGGGCTGGTGCTCGACCTGGAGCATTCCCTCCTGGGCGAGCACGTCGGCCTCCCGGCCGACCTCGTGGTCCTGGCCACCGGCATGATCCCCACCACAGCCGACTCGCCCATCCTCAACCTGCTCTACCGGCAGGGACCCGGGCTTCCGACGGCCAAGTTCGGGTTCTCCGATTCGAACTTCATCTGCTTCCCCTACGAAACCCGCCGAACCGGCGTCTACGCCGCCGGCAGCGTCCGGGAGCCGATGGACGTGGCCCTGTCCCGGGAGGATGCCACCGGTGCCGCCCTCAAGGCCATCCAGAGCCTGGAGCTCATCGCCAGCGGGCGATCCACCCATCCCCGGGCCGGCGACCTGTCCCTGCCCGCCACCCGCTATCAGGGCTGCACCAAGTGCGGCCGATGCTCATCGGAGTGCCCCTTCTCGGCCATCGAGGTCGACGGACGCGGCTTCCCCATCCTCAACTCCGAACGCTGCCGGCGCTGCGGAATCTGCATGGGCGCCTGCCCGGTGCAGGTCATCTCCTTCGAGGACTACAGCGTCCAGCAGCTCTCGGCCATGGTGAAATCGATCGACTTCGGCCCCGACCACTCCGCCCCCCGCATCGTCGCGCTGGCCTGCGAGAACGACGCCTACCCGGCCTTCGACATGGCCGGCATCAACCGCCTCGCCTTCGACGCCGCCGTGCGCGTCATCCCGCTGCGCTGCCTGGGTTCCCTCAATGTGGCCGTGGTGGCCGACGCCATGTCGTCGGGCATCGACGGGATCATGCTCATGGGCTGCAAATCGGGCGACGACTACCAGTGTCACTTCATCCAGGGCAGCGCCCTGGCCTCGCGTCGGATGGAGAACGTGCGGGAGACCCTCAACCGCCTCACGATCGAGCCCGAGCGGGTCGCCTCCATCGAGATCGAGATCACCGAGTACGACCGGGTGCCCTCCATGGTGGGTGAATTCGTGGAGCGCGTCCGTCACCTGGGTCCCAACCCCTACAAGGCCTTCTGAGGAGCGAGCCGATGGCTGTCGAGGAGCGGCGCGAGGCCCCGGGGATCCTCCTTCCCGACCCGGAGATGGTCGACCGGATGCTGGGCCTGGGCGCCGAGACCCTGCGCCGGTGCTACCAGTGCGGCACCTGCTCCGTCGTCTGCCCCCGCACGCCGCTGGAGGACGCCTTCCCCCGCAAGGAGATGGTCTGGGCCCAGTGGGGGTTGTCCGACCGCCTGGTGGCCAACGCCGACGTGTGGCTGTGCTACCAGTGCAACGACTGCATCACCTACTGCCCGGTCGACGCCCGGCCCGGCGACGTCATGGCCGCCAGCCGGGACCTACAGATCGAGACCTACGCCTTCCCCCAGTTCATGGGCCGGATCCCCTCCGACCGGCGCTACCTGGCGCTGGCCGTCGCCATCCCCGCCGCCCTCGTCGGCATCCTGATCCTCACCTCCGCCTTCCTCTTCGGAGAGGGATCGGCCGTCCCCGACGGGGACATCCTCTTCGAGCACTTCATCGGCCACGGCTGGCTCGACGTGTTCACCCTGACCCTGGTGGGGGTGGTGGCCGTGCTCTCGGCCGTCGGGCTGCGACGATTCTGGCGGGCGCTCCAGGGCACCGCACCCGCCGGCGCCGTCCGCCAGCCGCTGCTCCAGGCTCTGCGGGGAACGGCCGGGGACGTCTTCAGCCACCGGGACTTCGAGGACTGCACCACCAGCCACACCCGCCGGTGGGCCCACATGGCCATCTTCTACGGGTTCCTCGGCCTGGTGGCGGCGACCACCGGCGCCGCCCTCTACACCGAGATCTTCCCCATCATCGGCATCGAGTGGCAGGGCAACGAGCTGTCCCTGCCCATCTGGGACCCGGTCAAGATCATCGGCAACGTGGGCGGGATCGCCCTGATCATGGCGCTCGCCCAGACGCTCTGGACCCGGGTCAAGCGTCCCGCCGCCTCCGGCAAGTCGTCCTACTCCGACTGGTTCTTCTCCGGTCTTCTGGGCCTGACCGCTCTGACCGGCTTCTTCACCGAGATCCTGCGCTTCAGCGGCGTCCGGCTCGCTTATCCCGCCTACGCCGTCCATCTGGTCTTCGTCTTCGGCCTGTTCGCCTACTTCCCATTCTCCAAGTTCTCGCACGCCATGTACCGCACGGCGGCGCTGACCTTTGCCCGTCAGATCGGGAGGAGAAAGCCGGCGGGAACCCCCGCCCCCCCGGCTCAACCCCTCGACCACGAAGTCGTATCCGCCTGATCGGGCCGCTCCGGCAGCCCGATTGTTGAGTTCAGCACTTGCGCAATCGAGAAATCGACCTCGGAGTTTTTTGACAAAGGAGGGCGCCCACTCCCTACCGGATATCTCATGAAATCACCCGGATTTGTCGACAAGGTCCGGTGATGGGGCGCGCCTCGACCGAACCGGGAGATGGTCGGTATCATGGGACGAACGCCGGCGGGAGCGGGGAACCGCCCGGGTGGAGGTTGGGGTGCTCAGACGGCTGTCGATTCGGGTGAAGTTGCTGGCGGGATTTGGCGTGCTCGTGCTGCTCGCCGGCGGGTTCCTCGCCTACCAGGTCAGCAACCGGGAGCCCCCGTCGTTCCGCCGCGGCGGGGACTTCGCCAACGGCGCGGCCTCCGGACCGGCGGGCGAGACGACCACCACGAGCGCGCCGGCGGCTTCCGATCCCTCCTCCACGTCCACCTCGGCGCCGGCCACGACGGCGTCGACGCTGGCGGCGGTCACCACCACCACGGCCAAGAGCGCCCGGGGGTCGACGACGACCACGGGTCCGCCCGGCCCGGGTTCGGCCGGCGGCGCCACCGCCACCACGGCGCCCCCGGCGACGGCCCCACCGGCCCAGCCTTCCACCCCGGCCGGCCCCAAGGCCCCGGCCCTGGGCACGTACACCTACGCCGTCGCCGGCGACGAGCGGGTGACCGGCCTGGGATCCCGGAAATTCCCCGAAAGGATGACGACCGTCGTTCATAGTGGGGCAGGTTTGGCCGCCGACCAACTGGTCTTTGATCTGCACTATTCGGATGAGCACGAGGAGCGGGAGATCGTCGGGTTCCGGGACGACGGCATCTACTTCGACTTCGAGGGAGGCTCGGTCACCTTCGGCCCCCGAACCGAGACCAACGAGGGTGATTACGAGCCGCCGCTGCTCCAGATCCCCCGGCCCCTTCAGGCCGGCGTCACCAAGACCGGGACCATGCAGGTCAGGCGGGCGGACGGAACCGTCAGCCGCACCGAGGACTGGACCGTCAAGGTGGTCGGCAAGGAGACGATCACCGTGGCGGGAGCGGCGGTGGAGACCTGGAAGGTGGCGACCGACCGCAAGAGCAGGCCCGGGTCCTCCGAGGTCAACGACCGCCAGCGCACCTACTGGTACGACCCTGGTCGGGCCATGTGGGTGCGCTTCACCGAGGTGCTCCATGGGGCCCGGACGCAGGGTCCATTCACCTTCACCTACGACTCGTCCCTGACCGCTGACCTGCTCAGCTTCTCGCCGAGTTGAACCGGGCCAGCATGGAAAGATACCTGACCCTTCCAGTCGCTCAATCCGGGAATTTGGCCGGCCGACCCGGCGGCCGCTCCAAGCCAATGAGAGTCACGGCGTATGGCGGTGTCGGCGCCGATGACTCAACCGTTGACACCGCATCGGGAACTGACTACAACGTGTGCTGGGGGCACTCGCATATACGCATACAGATAACCCAAGAGAGGGGAACGGACCCGGTTCGCCGGCAAGTCCGGGCTACGGAGCACGGTTTGCAGCCTGCCCCACGTGACGGCGCCCTCAGTGCGCCGTGCGGGCTGCGCCGCCTCCGCCTCCCGGGATCGATGACGGCGGGAGGGCACCGCTCGGTTCCACAACCGACAGGGGAGAAGCGGGTGAAGAGGGCGTCGAACCGGACGTGACCCCGTCGTGTGCGGCGCGCGTCCGTCGGCGCATCCCGGATCTTCCCGTCAGGCCCCGAGGGCGAAAGGAGGGGGGAGGAGGGAGGGGCGCACCACGCAGAGGTGGTCAACCTCTGTGCTGACGGCAGCACCCCCATCGGCAGCAGGTCTCACTGATGCCGAGCATGGAGGCAGACAAATCCCGGTGGTGAGGCCGGTGTCCGGCCGACTGGCGGGTTCAACGAAGAAGCAGAGGGGGGTTTTGCATGAAGAGGTTCAGTGGCCGGTCCCGGGCAGCAGCCGTGCTCGTCTGTGCCTTGGCCCTGGTGGCTGTCTATCCGGGTGTCTCCAACGGGAGCACCCAGGCGAACGAGCAGGCCGTGTACGCGGCCATGGAGGATGTTCGGACTCGGGTGGACGCCATCAACGACATCAACGACGTACCCAGCGTCACCCAGAACCTGATCCCCGGCGCCATCGAGCGTCGCAACCTGGCCATCGCCCAGTTCAAGGCGGCGCAGGCCAGTGCCCCGGCCTACAGCAAGCCGGAGTACGCCGTGATCTGGGCCGGCAAGAACAACGCCGGCGACATGAACGGCAACTACGTCATGCGCTTGATCAACCAGGGCCAGATCAGCCCGGCGACGATGCGTGAGGTCGCCCCCATGCAGCTGGCACCTGGTCTCGACGCCATGGCCGTCGTCGACGTCCGTCAGCTGAACGTCGACGGGTCTCCCAACCCCGACTACGCCAAGGTGGTCAACTTCGTCCAGGTCCCGCCCCCCTTCGGGGTGGAGGGCGAGCCGCACCACCTGCAGTACGAGTGGCAGCCGGGCCAGCCCGTCGTGGCCGGCCACCTGTTCACCGACCTGACCACGATCTGGGATGTCAGCGACATCCCCAACATCGTCCTGAAGAACACCATCCGGCCCGAGGAGAACCCGCAGGGCACGCTTCCCGACGCCTATGACTTCGCCGGGGACCTGGCCATCGGGACCTACATGGGCGGACCCGACGTCCCCAACTACGGTGGATCGCCGGGCTCGATCGTCGTGTTCCAGCCCGACTCGGCCAAGGGGATGGTCCAGGCCACCGAGACCCCGTCGAGCCAGTTCGGGGCCGTCTTCCGGGGCAACCCGAACGGCATTCCCGAGCCCTGCTCGCCGCTGGAGGGCCGGCCCGCCGGCACCTGTGGGAACCCCCACGGGATCCAGGCCCGTCCCGACATCGGCGTGATGGTCACCAACGACTACGCCGACGCCCGGGAGCTGGGCTCCGACCCGATCAAGACGGTCGAGGAGCACGCCTTCCGGCCGACGTCCCGGGTCTGGGACATCAACGACCCGCTGCACCCGAAGCTGGTCTCGGTCGCCCACATGCCGGGGAACCCCGTCAAGTCGGTGAACCGGGCCCACGAGAACATCGGCATCATGGAGGGGGCGAAGACCTACGCTCCGGCCAAGGGCTTCTTCGCCGGCTCGATGTGCGGTGGTGGGATCTTCTTCCTGCCCGATGCCACCAATGTCCAGCCTGACTCCTCCAGCCAGTGGAAGCAGGTCTTCCACGACGGCATCGCCGAGATCGGGGCCACGGGCCGCGACATCAACGGCGCCGGCAACGGCCAGGGCGTCGAACCCGGAGCCTGCGGTGGCGGCGCCTGGCACCAGGTCAGCCACGACAACCGGTTCCTGTTCCGGGCCATGGGTGGCCGGAACCCCGGCTCCACCAACGTCTACGACAACGGCGCGCCCAAGATGATCTGGGTGGCCGACATCTCCAAGCTGGTCGAGAGCTCCCTCGACGGCAACGTGGACTGCAACATCGACACCGCCAGGGAGATCGGCCAGGGCCACGGCGACGAGGCTGACTGCCCGACGCTCGCCAGTGTGCTGCTGGTCGACGACTTCACCACCGGCGGCCCGCACTGGGGCGCCCTGGACAACTTCAACTTCACCGACTCGGGGGCACCGACCCGGGCCATCTTCTGCAACTACTTCGTGGCCCGCACGGGTTACGACGGCAACCACCGGTGCTACATGGCCCACGTTGACCCGTCCTCGGGCGCGCTGAGCTACGACACCTCCTTCCGGGACGAGAACACCGGAGCCCTGGGTGTCGACTTCAACCGCCGCGACTGGCCGGGGCACTCCAGCGGAGGGTTCTACAAGCCCCACTCGATGGTCTTCGTGACCCCGACCGCAGCTGGCTAGACCAACGTGATTGACTGACTGGCCATGCCGTCGGTCAAGGAATGGGCACGGCCACGGTGTTTCGCCGTGGCCGTGCTCGCGTTCTCGTTGGTTGTGCTCGCCCCGGCGACCGCCGGGGCCCATCCCTATCTCGTCCAGACGCTTCCGGGCCCCGGCGCCATCCTGCGCAACCCGCCGGGCGAGATCGAGATCGGCTTCACCGAGGCGGCCGTGCTGGAGGGCTCCTCCCTCCGCCTGGAGGCCGCCGACGGCCGGCGGATCGGTCTCGGGCCCATCCGGGCGCCGAAGACCGGCCCGGGCCTGGCCGCCGACATCACCTCGCCGCCGGCGGGCGGTGTGTACACAGTCCGTTGGGTCGTGCTCGGCGACGACGGCCACACCTCCTCGGGGGACTACCGCTTCGGGGTCGCCCTTCCCGGCGGCGCGCCACCGCCGGGCGCCGAGGAGCTGAGCCCCACCGGAGGCCCGTCCGACCAGGCGGCGGCCACGGATGGTCCCCTGCGCATCATCCTGCGCTGGGTCGGCCTATTGGGCGCCAGCCTGCTCCTCGGCGGAGCCATCTTCGCCGCCCGGATCCGGGGGCGCCTCGATCCCGGCGTGGAGTCGCTGGTCACAGCCCGGGTCCTCGCTTCGATGGGTGTGGGTTGGGCCCTGACCCTGGTGGGGGCGGTGGCGGCCGTGGTCGCCGCCGCCGGGGCGGGAGCCGGTGACCCCCGTTTCGAGATCCTGGTGGCCACGGACACCGGCGTGCTGGCCCTCGCCCGCCTGGGCGCCGTGGTCGTGTTCGGGCTTCCCGCCCTGGTGTTCCGGCGCTGGGCCCGGCGCGACGGGCTGCTCGGACTCGCCGGCGCCGTCTCGCTCGGAGCTGAGGCTGCCGGAGGGCACGTCACCGGCCTGACCAGCGGGCGGATGCTGGCCGGGCTGGCCCAGGCCACGCACCTGTCGGCGGCGGGGATCTGGGTCGGTGGCCTGGTCGTGCTCGCTCTCGCCGTCCGCTCCATCCCCGGTGCGCAGCGGTCAGCGGCCTGGCGGGGGGCGGCCCGTGCCTTCGGTCCCGTGGCCGCCGTCAGCGCCGCCGTGGTCATCGTCACCGGGACGCTGGCCGCGGTGCGGGAGGTGGAATACCGCTACTTCCTGGTCTGGTCCGGCTACGGCCAGGTTCTGCTGGTCAAGCTCGCCCTGGTGGCCGGGATGCTGGCCCTCGGTGGCTGGGTCGGCCTGCGCCTCCGCCGGCCGCAGGGAACGGCCGCCCGGCCCCGTCGGAGCTCGGCGGGGAGCACGACGCCCGCCGTTGCCGGTATCGCGAAGTCCCTGCGCACCGAGGCCGTCCTGGGCGTCGCCGTCCTCGTCTTCGCCGCCACCCTGGCGGGCGTGGCCCAGGGCCGGGGCCAGCCGCTCCCGGCCCAGCGGGAGAGCGTCCTGGCCGGCCCCGCCTTCGCCAACGCCGTGGTCGGCGGCGGTGTGGCCCGCATCGCCCTGGCCCCGGCCGCCCCGGGCGCCAACCGCCTGACCGTCCTCATGGGCGGAGAGCCGGTGGCCGCCCCCGCCGCCGTCGAGACCCCCCGGTCCGCCGCCGCCCCGGAGCGCGTCGAGGTGACCCTCACCTGCGAATGCCGGCGGGGGGAGGTCTCCACCCGCCTGGTCCGGGGTTCCAACGCCTGGCACGCCGATGTGGAGCTGGCGGCCGAGGGCATCTGGCGCGCTTCCCTGGCGGTGGACGGCCAGAAGGCCCTGGCCCCCGTCGCCCTGCGGGTGGCCGAGGAGGGCGCGCCCGGGGCGGCACCGGTGGTCATCGCCGCCCCCGCCGACCTCTCCGGGAAGGAGGCGGCCGACTGCCGGTCGTTCCAGCTCGGCCTGCTGTTGTCGCTCGGTTTCCTGAACGCCGACGGCGGGGTGAACGGGCGCAAGGTGGTGCTCCACTCGGCCGACGACGGGGGTGACCTTCGCAAGGCCGGTGAGCTGGCCCGCGCTGGCGGCGACGCCGTCCTGGCCGCCCCTTGCGGGCGGGGCGGACGGGGGGCGGTCGAGGCGCTGGCCGGAAAGGTCCCCGTGGTAGTGGCCGATCCCAGCATTCCCCCGGTTCCCGGTGAGCGCATCTTCCGGCTGGCCGGCGACCCGTTCGCCGAGGGGTGGACCGTGGGCCGCACCGTGGCCACCAGCGCCTTCACCGGGCGCCTGGAGGCGCCCCGGCGCATGGCGGTGGTCGTCGAGGAGGGCGACGGCACCACCGACCGGGTGGTGGCCGGCATCAAGGCCGGCCTCACGCTCGATCCGGCCAAGGCCGAGGCAGCCGAAGGGAGGAAGTCGGAGAACGCCGCCGACGTCGAGGTCGAGGTCCTGCGCCGGGCCGCGGGTGCCCCGCTGTCGCCCCTCGTGCGCCAGGCCGTCGACGGGGCCCGCTACGTGGCCGCCTTCTTCCGGTCCGACCCCGACGACACCGGCGCCGCCCTCGACTCGCTCAGCGACGACGAGATCACCCTGGCCGCCGCCCTTCTGGTCAGCGGCCCGGCCTTCGACGAGCGGTTCTACCGGTCGTCCAAGATCGGCCGGCGCGGCGATGTGACGGTGCTCGGCGAGGTGGTGCCGGACAGCGAGGAGTCGCTCTTCTACACCCAGGTGGTGCGCAGCCTCTTTCCCGGCGAGCAGCCCACCATCAACGGCCTGCGGGGTTGGATGGCGGGCAAGGCCATCACCGAGGCCCTCTCCGGTGGCGCCTCACCCGGGTCCGTGGCCCGGCGCCTCCAGCTCCTCGGCCTCTACTCCGACGGGGTCGTCTCCGGGTGGAGCCCGGCCGCCCCCGCCGCCGGGTCGTGGCGGTTCTTCCTCTACAAGGGGAGCTTCATCCCCAGCGGGCTCCAGCCGGGAGCGCAGCCCGAACCCGGCCGGTACTTCCCCGAAGGCGGTGCCTGGAGCCGGGTCGCCACCGGCAACGTCGGTCTGTGCGGACCCCAGGAGTCCTTCGCCGGGGCGGCTCCGGAGTGCAAGGCGAAGCCGGCCGACGAAGACAGGACGAAGGGGTCATGAGTCGACGGCTGACCGCCCGCCTCCTGGCTCGGTTGGGCCTCGCCCTGGCCCTCCTGGCCGGCTGTGGCGGGGGCGGCGACGAGGACGCCGGCAAGCAGGTGCGCCTCCTCGAGCTCCGCCCGGTGCTCGACACCGTCGCCACCCCGTGCGCGGCCAAGGAGGAGAAGGACGGCGTCATCGTCCTCCCCGAGACCAAGGACGGCAAGACCGTCGACTGCCTCCGGCTGGGGCCGGCCGTGGTGGACGACACCGACGTCCGGTCGGCGGGGGTGGGCCAGACCACGGGCGGGGCGGCGGTGAGCATCGTGCTCGGACGAACGGGGGCGACCAACCTGGACAACTTCGCCGCCCGCAACCTGGGCAAGCGTCTGGCCATCGTGGTGCGGGGCGAGATCCTCCGGGCGCCGGTCATCAACTCGCCGTCCTTCGTGGGCCGCCTCGAGCTGGTCGGTCTCGACCAGGAGGAGGCGGTCAGCCTGGCCAACGGTTTGGGCTGACCGGCCGGTCGGGATTTTTACCGCCCGCGCGCATACAGTTCCTTCCAGTCGCGGGCGTCTCCTCGTGCGGGGTCGGGTTTACGGCCGCGCCTCGTGGGTACCCCGCTAGCTACGTAAGCCTCAAGGAAGGCTCAAGCAAAGCCTCAAGGAAAGGCACAAACAAGGAAATGTCGGGACGGGGTCGGTCCTCCTCTCACCGCCGCCATGGACGTCGGCTTGGTGGGCTCACGCTCATGGTCGGGGTTCTGGTGGTGGTGCTGGCCGGTTCCGGTTGGGCCACTCCGGGCGAGTTGGACATCACGTTCGGTACGGGTGGAGTCCAGACCACCAACTTCGGCGGGACCTACGACTGGGCCTATGGGGCGGCCGTCCAGCCCGACGACCACATCCTCGCCGCCGGGGTCACCAACTCCCAGGGCACCTACGACTTCGCCCTGGCCCGCTACACCCCCGACCGGGCCCTCGACCCCACCTTCGGTCACGAGGGCACGGTGATCACCGACTTCGGCGACTCCTACGACTGGGCCTACGCCGTCGCCCTCCAGCCCGACGGCAAGATCGTGGTGGGCGGGGTGAGCGACCGCGGCGGCAGCAAGAACCTGGCGCTGGCCCGCTACCTTCCCAACGGGTCGCTCGATGGCGGCTTCGGGAAGGGCGGCGTCATGGTCGACGAGCGCCGACCGCTCACGACCGACTGTATCCACGGCCTCGCTCTCCAGCCCGACGGCCGGATCGTGGTCGCCGGGGTCACCTTCGAGGACAAGGTGTCCGTCGAGCCCCAGGGTGACTTCATCGTGGCCCGCTACACGCCCGAGGGCGAGCCCGACCCGACCTTCGGCTTGGGCGGCGTGGTCACCACCGACTTCGACGACGGCTCCTACGACTTCGCCTACGGCGTGCTCCTCCAGCCCGACGGGCGCATCCTCCTCGGCGGTTACAGCACCAGTGCCGGCGGTCCCGGCTCCGGTGTCCTCTTCGGCGCCGACCAGCTGGCCCTGGCCCGCTACAGCCCCGAGGGCCTCCCCGACTTCGGCTTCGGTCGGGGGGGCGAGGTCGTCGTCGACGCCGGCAGCATGGACGAGGAGATCCGGGCCCTGGCGCTCACGCCCACAGGCGACATCGTGGTCGCCGGCTTCACCAACGGGGAGCGCCGGGGGGACATGCTCATGGGCCGCTTCGACCGGGACGGCCGGCTCGACCCGAACTTCGGGAACAAGGGCCTGACGGTGACCGACTTCGGCACCCACTCCGAACGGCTCACCGCCCTCGCCCTCCTGCCCGACGGCTCGATGCTGGCCGCGGGGGAGATCGCCCGGAATCCCCACGCCGACTTCGCCGTCGTGCGCTACGACCCCCGCGGGCACCTGGACCCGGGGTTCGGGGGCGCCGGCGTGGCCAGCGTCGACTTCGACGGCCGCCAGGACCAGGCCGGGGCCCTCGTGCTCCAGCACAGCGGCAAGCCGGTGGTGGTCGGCTCGAGCGAGCACGACTTCGCCGTGGCCCGCTTCAACGGCAGCTAGAACCCGGGGCCCCGGATCTCCGCCCGGTCAACGCGGTCGCCAGGCGGGGTCGTAGTCGGCGGCCTGGTTGTTGGTCAGCTGCCGCTCGCCCTGCCCGCCGGCGGGGACGGCGAAGAGCTCCCGGTCTCCGTCCCGGTCGCTGACGAAGACCAGGCTCGCCCCGTCGGGCGCCCAGGCGGGGGTGGAATCCTCGGCCCGGCTGGCGGCCAGGCGACGCTCGCCGGTGCCGTCGGCGGCCACCGTCAGGATCTCGCTGTTCTGCTCCCGCCGGCCGACGAAGGCCAGGCGGGTCCCGTCCGGCGACCAGGTGACGCTGAAGTCGTCGCCCGGAGCGGTGGTGAGCCTGCGCTCGCCCGTACCTCCGGCGTCGATCACGAACACGTCCCGGGTCCCGACCCGGGCACTGACGAACGCCAGGCGCCGGCCGTCGGGCGACCAGGCCGGCTCGAGGTCGTCCGCCGGATCCTCGGTCACCCGCCGCTCGCCGGTGCCGTCGGCTCTGATGACGAAAATGTCGGTTCCGCCTCCTCGGCGGGAGGCGAAGGCGACCTGGATGCCGTCCGGCGACCACGCCGGCTCCAGGTCGTCGCCGGGGTCGGTGACGAGGGGCCGCTCGCCGGTGCCGTCGGCGTTGATGACGAAGATGTCGGCGTTTCCGGCCCGGCCGCTGATGAAGGCGATGCGGGTGCCGTCGGGGGACCAGGCCGGGCTGGCATCCGCGCCGCCCGTGGTGAGGCGGCGCTCGCCGCCGGTGCCGTCGGCGTTGACCAGGAAGACGTCGGCCTGCTTGGCCCGCTGGACGGTGAAGGCGATGCGGGTCCCGTCGGGGGACCAGGCCGGCTGGGAGTAGACGCCCGGGGCGGTCACGACGACCCGCTCACCCGTCCCGTCGCCGTTCACGACGTAGATGCCCGGGGCGTTGGGCCGGCTGCTGGCGAAGGCGAGGACCCCGGGGCCGCCGCCCGCCGGCCCGGTGGAGGAGGTGGCGGTCCCGCCTCCGGGAGCGGTTGAGCTCGGGCCGCCGTTGCCCGCACCGCCGTTGCCGCCACCCGTGGTTCCCGGCGTCGAATCCCCCGAGGTTGCGCCGGGCCCGCCCGAGGTGGTGGACGTGGCCGTCGCCTTCTCGCCGTTGTTGCCTTCGCCGCCGCCGCTCAGCAGGAGGAAGCCGCCGGCCAGCCCGGCCGCCACGAGGGCCGCCACCACCAGGCCGGCACGGCGTTGGTTGGTCACCGGGGCAACGGTAGTGGGGCCGGCCCTTGGGTCAGGAGGCGCCTACGCCGGGGAGGAGACTCGCCGGCGGCGGCGCTGGATGAGGACCGAGAGGGCGACACCCAGCGCGGCGGCGGCCGCCGCCTGAGGGAGGCGCCGGCGCGGTTCGGCCGGGGGTGCCGCCTGTCCGTTCGGCGAACCGGGCGCGTCGGCGTGCTCCAGCCAGGATCTGGCTTCGACCTCGTCCTCGAAGAGGGCGAAGTTGGTGAAGCCATTGAGGGCGAGGACCACCTTGGCCATCCCCCGCATGAAGCTGTTGGCGCGGAACATGGCCAGGGCGGTCATGTCGTAGTCCTTCATCGTCTTCAGGGTGTAGAAGCCGGCCCCCGGCGTCCCCTTGGACATGGCCCCCATGTTCATGAGGATCTTGAACCGGCCTCCATAGCGGGCGGCGACCTTGTCGACCTCGGCGCACATGGCCTCGGCCAAGGCCTTGCGCACCAGCCGGGACTCGGCATCCACCCGGATGATGCCGCCGCCCTCGTCGGTCACCTTGAAGCTGTCTTCCATGTCCGCCCCCTCTCCGCCGGCCTCCGGCTTGTTTACCAGTAGCGGGCCGTCCGCGGTAGCACCCAGCGGACGCCACCGCGGGGTTCGGGCACGTCGCCGGCGTACCGGGGGATGACATGGAGGTGGGCATGGCGGATGGTCTGGCCGGCGGCCGGGCCGATGTTGGCCCCGAGGTTGTAGGCGTCGGGTTTGAACTCGGCGTCGAGATGCCGGCGGATGGGGTCGACCAGGGCCACCATGGCCGCCTGCTCCGAGCCGGAGAGGGAGAAGAAGTCGGCTTCGTGGCGGCGGGGCACGATGAGCACGTGGCCGGGGCTCACCGGGAACCCGGCCAGGAAACCGGCGGCCAGATCGTTGGCGGCCAGGAGGGCATCCCCGGCCAGCCGGGAGCAGAAGATGCAGTCGCTCACCTGGTGGCAGGCGACACGTGGGGGAGGCAGTACTCGTCGTAGTCGGCGATCCGGATGGTGGCGTTCCGGCCGCAGGCCGGGCAGGCCGGGTCGCGGTGGAGCTTGAACGTCCGGAACGACTGCTCCAGGGCGTCGTAGGACACCAACCGGCCGATGAGCGGGTCGCCCAGGCCGAGGAGCACCTTCATGGTCTCGAGGGCCTGGATGGAGCCGACGATCCCGGGCAGCACGCCGACGACTCCGGCCTCGGCGCACGACGGCGCCAGGTCGGGCGGCGGCGGTTCGGGCACCAGGCAGCGGTAGCAGGGACCCTTGTAGGGCGAGAAGACGCTGACCTGGCCCTCGAAGCGGTGGATCGATCCGTGCACCACCGGGATCTCCACCAGGAGGGAGGCGTCGTTCACCAGGTATCGGGTGGGGAAGTTGTCGGTGCCGTCGACGATCACGTCGTACCCGTCGATGATCTCGAGGACGTTGTCGGCGGCCAGGCGCACGTCGTAGCCGACCACGCTGACATCGGGGTTGAGGGCGGTGAGGGTCTTCTTGGCCGAGTCGACCTTGCGCTCGCCCACCCGGTCGACGGTGTGGAGCAACTGCCGTTGCAGGTTGGACTCGTCCACCGCGTCCATGTCCACGATCCCGAGGGTGCCGACCCCGGCCGCGGCCAGATACATGGCCGCCGGGGACCCCAGGCCGCCGGCGCCCAGGATGAGGACCTTGGAGCCGAGCAGCTTCTGCTGGCCCTCCTCGCCCATCTCCGGCAGCAGCGTGTGGCGGTGGTAGCGCTTGTGCTGCTCGGGGGTGAGGGTCATGGGCACCAGCCACCGCAGCCCCTCGTCCTTCCAGTGGTTGAAGCCCCCGGAGAGGGACACCACGTCGCTGTAGCCCAGGTCGCCCAGCGTCCGGGCGGCGAAGGCCGACCGGGTCCCGCCGGCGCAGTACACGATCACCCGGGTCGAGCGGTCGGGGATCTTGGCCTCCACCTGGGATTCGAGGAAGCCGCGGGGGATGTGGAGGGCGCCGGGGATGGCCCCCTGGTCGTACTCCTCCATCTCCCGGACGTCGAGGAAGACGGCCGCCCCCAGCTCGGCGACGGCCTTGTCGGGTGTGACTTCTTGGATACGGGCCTTGGTGGCAGCGAGGAGCTCGCCGAAACTCGACATGACGTCCCCTCCAACAGCGGCGACAGGCGAAATCTTACTGCTTTGGTCGGGATTTCCCAACGTTGCGAGAGGGCTCGGGCATTCCGGTCCCCACGCCACGTGTTCCGGCGTTCCTGAGCAACGACAGGTGTTGCGGAGGAACGCCGGTCTGTCGCCCCGAGGGCCCCCGGGGTGACGGGTCCCCGCCGGCCAACCAACGCCACGCTCGCTTCAATGCGTCTTTTTCAATCCGACCGGCAGGCGACCTTCACGTACAGGACACGAGGTCCCCCGTACCGGGCCGTTTCCCGGTAGCCGGTGAGGAGAGCGGGGAGCTGCGGGAAGCGCCCGTAGCGGGACGACCACACCAGGACGGCGCACACCCGGGGGTCGGCCGCCGCGTTGGCCAGCGAGGAGGCGGTGATGCGGCCCGAGTCGATGCGGAGGACCGAGGCGTCGACCAGGTCGGCCGGCGTGCGCCGGCCGGTGCGCCACACCAGGCCGGGTTGGTCACTGATGGCCCAGGCGCCCGCCGGCAGAGCCTCCAGGCCGGCCCGGGCGGCTGCCTCCCTCCCCCGGGGGCCCGGCGGCCAGAGCACCTCGTGGACGTGCACCAGGTGGTAGGGGCCGGCGATGGCGAGGGCGGCGACGACGGCGGCTCCGGCGCGCCGGCTCAGCCCGGGACCGGCCCGCTCCACGGCCAGTGCCACCAGCAGAGCAGCGGCCGGGATCAGGTGAGCCACGTGGTTGCGCCACAAGGGGTGCTCGACCAGGAGCACGACGGTGGTGGCGGCCAGCCACCCGCCGACGAGGGCACCTGCTCCCGGCTCCGGGACCGGCCGCTGCCGGAACCGGGCCCAGAGGGCGAGCAGGGCGGCGGCGGCCAGCGCCACCAGGACCGGCAGGTCACGGTCGAGGAGTGTGGCCAGCACCTTGCCGGCATTGGCGCCGATGGTCCGGTCGCCAGCGGCATCCAGGTGATAGGCGACCGACTGGTCCCACACGTCGGCCAGGCCCCAGGGCAGGGCGCTGGCCAGGCCCACCACGGCGGCCACGGCGGCGGCGGTGGCGAGGTGGCGGGGCCGGCGGGCGAGCACCAGACCCACGGGCACCGCCGCCGCCACCAGCAGGCTCTTCACCGCCACGGCGGCGCCCAGCACCAGCCCGCAGACCACGGCGGTGCGGAGTGCCGGGGCCCGCCGCCAGGCCAGGGCCAGCGCCACCGCGGTGGTGGCCAGGGCCACGGCGGGGCCGTCGGAGGTGAGCGGCCCCGTGACCCACAGGACGCTGCCGCTGGTGCCCACCAGGGCGGCGCCCGCCCCCGCCGCCAGGCGCCCGCAGCCCATCCCCCGGGCCGCCGTCCACACCGCCGCCACCAGGACGGCGCCGGCGGTCACGGCCAGCAGCCGGGGGGCGTTCAGCGTGCGCAGGCCGGCCAGGTCGGCCACCCACACCAGGGGCAGGAACAGCGGGCCCTGGCTGGAGAACACGTCCCGGAAGGGGGCGGCGCCGTCCCGCATGGCCAGGGACGACGCCCCGTAGACCCCGTCGTCGAAGCTCAGGTGCCGGGAGGCGAGCAGGGCGGGGAGGCGAAGAGCAACGGCACCCGCCACCAGGGCGACGGGCACACGGCGAGGGAGGCTCACGGTGGCGGCCACGGTAGTGGAGCGGGGCGGAGGCAAGGCTCCGACTGGCGTTAGGCTTCGCGGCCATGGGCAAGTCGTATCGGGACCTGGTGGCGGAGGCCAAGGCGGAGCTGCGGGCCGTCTCCCCCAACGAGCTCAAGGCCCGCCTCGACGGCGGGGAGAACATGGTGGTGATCGACGTCCGGGAGCCCGACGAGTGGGCCCGGGGACTCATCCCCGGCGCCCACCCCGTGGCCCGGGGCGTACTCGAGCCCCAGGTTGACGGGCGGCTGCCCCTCGACGCCACGGTGGTGCTCTACTGCGCCGCCGGCGGGCGCTCGGCGCTGGCCGGGCGGAGCCTGCAGGAGATGGGCTTCTCCAACGTCGAGAACCTCGAGGGCGGCTTCGACGCCTGGGTCAGGGCCGGTCTGCCGGTGGTGAGCCGCTGATGCCATCCGCGGGCGCGAGAACCGGGCCCCGTGGTTCGGGGCCCGGCCGCCGGTCTGCGCCGTCAGGAAAGGCGGCTGTCAGCCGCCCCCATCACCCGGGGGGATGTTGGGCATGTCCTCGTCAATGGGGTTCTGGGGGTCGACCCCGGTGGAGCTGCGGGTGTCCGACGTGCCGTAGGGCCGGTCGGCACCCTTGGTGCCCTGGTTGGGTTGACGCCCGGGCTCGGGGCCCTCTTCCTTGATGACGTCCTCGCCGCGGCGGTTGGTGCTTTCGCCGACACCCTTGACGGGTTCGGGATCCATGTCGGTATCGGTGAGCTCGTCACCCATCTCAGCTGACCTCCTGTTCGCCCCGGTGGGGCGTCTGTCCACGTGTACCCGCGGCGATCAGCCCCGAACCCGTGCGCGCCTACCGTGGTCGACTGGGAACAGGAGCGGGCATGGTAGGTTCGCAGACAAGTCCGGGCGGGCGATCAGGAGGTCGTAGGGCGTGGCCAAGCACATTTTCGTGACCGGTGGTGTCGCGTCCAGCCTGGGGAAGGGGTTGACCGCCTCGTCCCTGGGCCGGCTGCTCAAGAGCCGGGGGCTGCGGGTCACCATGCAGAAGCTCGACCCGTACATCAATCTCGACCCGGGGACGATGAACCCCTTCCAGCACGGGGAGGTCTTCGTCACCGAGGACGGGGGCGAGAGCGACCTCGACCTCGGTCACTACGAGCGCTTCGTCGATGTCTCGCTGCACCGGGACTCCAATGCCACCACCGGCTCCATCTACACGACGGTGCTGGGCAAGGAGCGCCGGGGCGACTACCTGGGGAGCACCGTCCAGGTCATCCCCCACATCACCAACGAGATCAAGGACCGGATCCGCCGCCTGGCCACCGACGACGTGGACGTGGTCATCACCGAGATCGGCGGCACGGTGGGCGACATCGAGATCCTCCCCTTCCTGGAGGCCATCCGGCAGTTCCGCAAGGACGTGGGCCGGGACAACGTCTTCTACGTCCACGTGACCCTGGTGCCCTGGATCGGCCCGTCGGGCGAGCAGAAGACCAAGCCCACCCAGCACTCCGTCACCGAGCTGCGCAGCCGGGGCATCCAGCCCGACGCCATCGTGTGCCGCTCCGACCGGCCCATCCCCACCCGGTTGAAGGAGAAGATCTCCAAGCTCTGCGACGTGCCCGAGGAGGGCATCGTCTCCGCCATCGACACCCACAACATCTACGAGATCCCCCTCGTCCTCCACGACGAGGGTCTCGACGGCTACGTGTGCCGGGTGCTCGGCCTGGACCACCCGGCCGAGCTCGACGGCTGGCGGGAGCTGGTGCGCCGGGTGGAGGCGGCCACCACCGAGGTGCGCATCGGCCTGGTGGGCAAGTACGTGAACCTCCCCGACGCCTACCTGTCGGTGGTGGAGGCCCTCAAGCACGGCGGCTACGAGCACGGCGCCCGGGTCATCGTCGACTGGATCGCCTCCGAGGACGCCGAAGGGCTCCTGGCCGAGGGACGCCTGCACGAGCTGGACGGCATCGTGGTGCCCGGCGGCTTCGGGGTGCGGGGCGTGGAGGGCAAGATCGCCTCGGTGACCTACGCCCGGGAGCACCGGGTGCCCTTCCTCGGCCTGTGTCTGGGCATGCAGTGCGCGGTGATCGAGTTCGCCCGCAACGTCTGCGGCCTGGCCGGAGCCAATTCCTCGGAGTTCGACCACGCCACCCCCCATCCCGTGATCGACCTGATGGACGATCAGCGGGAGGTGGTCGACAAGGGCGGCACCATGCGCCTGGGTGCCTACCCGGCCATGCTCGCCCCCGGCTCCATCGTGCGGGAGGCCTACGGGCAGGAGGTGGTCTACGAGCGCCACCGCCACCGCTACGAGTTCAACCCCCGGTACCGCCGGCGTCTCGAGGAGGCCGGACTGCGGGCCTCGGGCAGCTCCCCCGACGACCGCCTGGTCGAGTTCGTGGAGCTCGACCCCGCCATCCACCCCTTCTTCGTGGCCACCCAGGCCCACCCCGAGTTCAAGAGCCGGCCCAACCGCCCCCACCCCCTCTTCGCCGGGCTCGTCCGGGCCGCGCTGGCCCGAGCCGAGGCCCGCATGCCCCGCTTGCCGCTGCCCGAGGAGGCGCAGGTCGGCTGAGCGAGCCGGCCCGGGGTCGGGGGTGTCCCCAGAGGAATACAGGCTCCTCGACTCCCGCGAGCTGGCGCGGGGCGGGTTCCTCACCTTCGTGGAGGAGCGCTTCGCCGCTCCCGACGGCGAGGTGTTCACCCGCTGGGTCGTCCGCCACCCCGGGGCGGTGGTGGCCGTCCCCCTGGTGGAGGGGGAGCACGGTCCGGCGGCCATCTGCGTGCGCCAGTTCCGGGCGGCGGTGCGCCGCGACGTGCTGGAACTTCCCGCCGGCAAGCTCGACGTGGAGGGCGAGGATCCCGACGCCGCCATGGTCCGGGAGCTGGCAGAGGAGATCGGGCGCCGGCCCGGGCGGCTGGTCAAGCTGGCCTCGTTCTGGAACTCCCCCGGGTTCTGCACCGAACTGACCCATGTCTATCTGGCCCTCGATCTGGAAGAGTGTGAGCCGCCCGAGCCGGCCAAGGCGGAGGAGCGCCACATGACCATCCACACCGTGCCCCTGGCCGACGTCGACCGCCTGGTCGCCGCCGGCGAGATCGCCGATGCCAAGACCATCGTCGGCTTGTGCCTGGCCGATCGAGCGCTCCGGTCCGGGGACACCCCGACCCCGGGCGGTGCGCGGTGAGCCCCGCCCGCAGCACTCCCAAGGCCGGCGGCAAGGCCAAGGCGGCCGGCAAGGCGGCGGGCAAGACCGCGGGCAAGGGCAAAGGGGCGTCCCGGGCCAAGGCCAAGAAGCCCGCCGGCCTCCCCGAGCCGCTGCGCGTCCCGCTGGTCGTCGGCGTGCCCCGGGAGACCAAGGACGGCGAGCACCGGGTGGCCATCACCCCCGACGGGGTCGCCGAGCTCGTCCACCACGGCGCCACCGTGGTGGTGGAGGCCGGGGCCGGGCTGGACTCCGCCATCTCCGACGAGGAGTACCGGGGGGCGGGGGCGGAGATCGCCAAGGACGCCGCCGAGGTGTGGGAGCGGGGCGAGGTCGTCTGCAAGGTGAAGGAGCCTCAGGCCGAGGAGCTCGGCCTCATGTGGGAGGGCCAGATCCTCTTCACCTATCTCCACCTGGCGGCCTACCCCGACGTGGCCCAGGGGTTGCTCGACCACCGGGTCATCGGCGTCGCCTACGAGACGGTGCAGCTGGAGAGCGGGGCGCTGCCCCTCCTGGCCCCCATGAGCGAGGTGGCGGGACGGATGGCACCCCAGATCGGTGCCCACTACCTCGCGCACCACAACGGGGGGCGAGGGGTCCTCATGGGCGGCGCCCCGGGCGTCCGCCCCGCCCGGGTGGTGGTGCTCGGAGCGGGCAACGTCGGGTGGAACGCAGCCTGGATCGCGGCGGGCATGGAAGCCGAGGTGTGGCTCCTCGACCGCAACCTGGACCGGCTCCGCTGGGTGGACCAGATCCACAAGGGCCGCATCCTCACGCTGGCCTCCAACCGGGGGGCGGTGGCCCGGGCGGTGACCAATGCCGACCTGGTGGTGGGGGCGGTGCTGGTCCCGGGCGGGCGGGCGCCGGTCCTCGTCACCGAGGAGATGGTGGCGGCCATGCGGCCCCGGGCCGTGGTGGTCGACTGCGCCATCGACCAGGGCGGCTGCCTGGAGACCTCCCGGGAGACGACCCACGCCGATCCCGTCTACGAGGCGCACGGCGTCGTCCACTACTGCGTGGGCAACGTCCCGGGCGCCGTCCCCGTCACCTCCACCAAGGCGCTCACCAACGCCACCCTGCCCTACCTGGTGGAGCTGGCCGTCGAGGGTCCCCAGCGGGCGGCGGCGGCCGATCCGGCCCTGGCCGCCGGGTTCAACACCATGGCCGGCCGGGTCGTCAACCCGGCGGTGGGAGGCGCCCTCGGCTACCCCGCCGTGCGCCTCGACGAGCTCTGGAGTGCCTGAGCCCGGCGCCGATCCCGATCCGCTCGGCCGGCTGCTGGCCGAACACCAGACCTGGCTGGCGGTGGAGCGGGGCGTTTCGGCCAACACCCTGGCCGCCTACCGGCGTGACCTCAGCGCCTACGGCGGCTTTCTCCGGGCCCGGGGCTTCACCGACCCGACCGGCGTGGAGGAGGAGGTGGTGGCCGCCTTCGTCGAGGCGCTCAAGGTCGCCACCGACGACGAGGGCCGGCCCCGCTACAAGCCGTCGTCGGTGGCCCGGACCCTGGTGGCGGTGCGGTCCTTCCACGGCTTCTGCGCCGAGGAGGGCCACGCCCCGGGCGACCCCAGCGCCGACGTCGCCGCCCCTCGGGTCCCCCAGACGCTGCCCAAGGCCCTCACCGAGGCCGAGGTCACCGCGCTCCTCGAGGCGGTGGTGGGGGACGAGCCGGCGGCCCGGCGGGACCGGGCCATGCTCGAGACGCTCTACGCCACCGGGCTGCGCATCTCCGAGCTGGTCGGGCTGGATGTCGGCGACCTGGACCTGGAGGAGGGGTTCCTGCGGGCCTTCGGCAAGGGGGCCAAGGAGCGGGTGGTCCCGGTGGGGGGCGCCGCCCGGGCCGCCCTCACCGCCTGGTTGCCGGTGCGCGCCACCCTGATCCGGCCCGGGGCCCGGGGGGCGGGAGGACCCGCCCGGCGCCGGACCGACCCCGACGCCGTCTTCGTCAACCCCGCCGGGCGGCGGCTGACCCGCCAGGGAGCGTGGAAGATCATCCGGGCCCACGGCCTGCGGGCCGGACTCGGCGGCCGCCTCTCGCCCCATGTCCTGCGCCACTCCTGCGCCACCCACATGGTGGAGCACGGCGCCGACCTCCGGGTGGTCCAGGAGCTCCTGGGCCACGCCAGCGTGTCCACCACCCAGGTCTATACCAAGGTCACCCAGGCCCGGCTCCGGGCCGTCTACGCCGCCGCCCACCCGAGGGCCCATTTCGACCGGGTGATCGGACCAGGCGCGTCCGGCGCCGGGGGCGCCTAGACTGAGAGCCATGGCCGACGTGACCCACACGACGCATCGCGCCCAGCTCGAGGAGGAGCAGGCTCGTATCCGCGCCCAGCTCGAGCAGATGGGTCACGGGGGCGCCCGGCTGACGTTCGACGAGGGTTTCGCCGACTCCGGCCAGGTCACCGCCGAACGCGGGGAGGTGGAAGCCCTGGCCGGCACCCTCCTCGAGACGCTGGCCGAGGTGGAGCACGCCCTGGCCAAGCTGGACTCGGGCGATTACGGCGTCTGTGAGTCCTGCGGCCAGCCCATCGCCGAGGCCCGCCTGGAAGCCAAGCCGGCCGCTCGGCTGTGCATTTCCTGCGCCTCGTCGCGTCGCTGAGGCCGCTGCCGTCATGAAGGTGGAGGACATCGTCTTCTTCGGTTGTCTCGTGGTCGCCGTCATCCTCCACGAGATCAGTCATGGCGTCGTCGCCCTGTTCTACGGCGACGACACCGCCAAACGGGCCGGGCGTCTCACCCTCAACCCCATCCCCCACATCGACCTGTTGGGATCGATCATCCTGCCCGCCTTCGCGGTGCTCACCGGGGCGCCCTTCCTCGGTTGGGCCAAGCCGGTGCCCGTCAACCCGGCCAAGCTCCGCAACCCCAGGCGCCAGATGCTCTACGTGGGCCTGGTCGGCCCCTTCACCAACTTCGCCCTCATGGCGGTGGCCGCGGTGGCCGCCCGCACGATGTCGTCCGGGGGCGGGATCGACCTGCGTTTCGTGCTCGTCGCCTTCGCGCTGGTGAACCTCTTTCTCGGGATCTTCAACCTGCTGCCCATCCCGCCGCTCGACGGGTCGTCCCTCATCGAGCGCTTCCTCCCCCGCTCCTGGCTGCCCACGTGGTGGAAGATCCGGCCCTACGGGTTTCTCATCCTCTTCGTCGGCCTCTTCTACCTCCACATCTTCGACGGCATCATCACCCCCTTCGCCCGGGCGCTGAGCCGCTTCATCAACGCCTGATGGCTGCCTGGTCCCATCTGGCCCAGCGATTCTTCGGTGCCCTGCGTCCCGGTGGGCCGAAGCGGGCCGACGTCGAGTGGGTGCGGGCTGTCCTGGAGCCGCCCGAGCTGGCGCTGTGGGAGCGCCTCCCCGCCCACGACCGGCGCCACACGGTCGAGGTGGCCCGCAAGGTGGAGTCCCTCCTGGCCGGCACCCCCCACGCCGGCGACAGCCGCTGGCCGGCCGCCGCCCTCCTCCACGACGTGGGCAAGCTGGCCTCGGGCCTGTCCGTCCCGGGCCGGGTGGTGGCCACGCTGGCGGGGATGGCGGGCGGCTGGCGCCTGTCGGCCTGGGAGGAGTTCCGGGGCTTCCGCCGGCGCGTCTCCCAGTACCTGCGCCACGGCGAGATCGGCGCCGACATGATCCGGCTGGCCGGCGGCCGGGAGGAGGTGGCGGCCTGGGCCTACTCCCACCACGACCGGACCCGCCTCGACACCGCCATGTTCCCCGCCTCCGTGGTCGCCGCCCTGGTCGAATCCGACGCCGACTGACATTTCTGTAAAGCAATCGCAACATGTTCGCCGCGCCGTTGTCAGGTACGAACGTCATAGTGATCTTCGTGAGCCGGACAGGTGTGATCCGAGGCAGGATCGGAGAGCACCGACAGACGCGCCGGTCGCAGTTCATCTCCTGCTCCTTGTTCCACTCCCGCATGCTTCGCGTCGAGCGACGGCGCCACTGCCGCCTCACCGACCCGAGCTCGGTTCCGCTACCGGGTTCGGGCCGAGGGGCAGCGTCGCTCGACGCATCTCCCCAAGCCTCCGCCGCCACCGGAGGCGTTGTACCCCTGCTGCCACTGCGATGATCGGGGGGGCGGAGCCGAGCCGCGAGCGGCTCCGCCCCACCCGGTCTTTTTTTGTGCCCTGAGCAGGGCCAACAGGCAGCCTCCCGCCCGCCCCCAGCCTCCACCCAGCGATTCCGGCGTTCCTCTGCAACACCCGTCGTTGCGGAAGTACGCCGGAATGGGCGCACGGCGATCAGCGAGAATTCCGGCGTTCCTGCGCAACACCTGTCGTTGCGGAAGTACGCCGGAATTTGAGTGCGGCACCTGCCGTCGGCGGCGGGCAGCTAACCGGGCAGGAGCCCCACCGCCTGGCGCACCCGTTCCATCACCGGTCCGGCGATGGCCTGCGCCTTCTCCGCTCCCTGGGCCAGGCTGGCCCGCACCTGGGCGGGGTCGGCCACCAGCGTTTCGTAGCGCTCCCGGACCGGGGCCAGCAGCTCCACCACGGCGTCGGCCACGGCCGACTTGAAGGTGCCGTAGCCGGAGTCGCCGTACTCCGCCTCCAGCTCGGGGATGGCCAGGCCGGTCACGGCGGAGAGGATGTCGAGCAGGTTGGCGATGCCCGGCTTCTCCGCCCGGTCGTACCGGACGTCCCGGCCCGAGTCGGTCACGGCCGAGCGGATCTTCTTGGCCACCAGCTCGGGGGGGTCGATGACAAGCACCGACCCCATGGGGGAGCTCTCCGACTTCGACATCTTGGCCGTCGGATTCTGGAGGTCCATGACCCGGGCGCCGGCCTTGGGGATGGCCGCCTCGGGGACGAACAGGGTGTCGCCGAAGCGGTGGTTGAAGCGGGCCACCACGTCGCGGGTGAACTCCAGGTGCTGGCGCTGGTCGTCGCCCACGGGCACCAGGTCGGTGTCGTAGAGGGCGATGTCGGCGGCCATGAGGACGGGATAGTCGAACAGCCCGGCGCTCACCGACTCCTGCCCGCCGCCCTTGTCGGCCTTGTCCTTGAACTGGGTCATGCGCCGCAGCTCGCCCACGGTGGCCACGCAGTTGAGGATCCAGGCCAGCTCGGTGTGCTCGGGCACGTGGCTCTGGATGAAGAGCAGGCAGCGGTCGGGGTCGAGGCCGGCGGCCATCAGCTCCGTCGCCTTGCCCAGTGTGCGGTCGGGGAAGCCGGCCGCCTCGTGGTCCACCGTCATGGCGTGGAGGTCGACGACGCAGTAGATGGCGTCGTAGTCGTCCTGGTAGGCGACCCAGTTGCGCACCGCCCCGAGGAAGTTGCCCAGGTGGGCTTCGCCCGTCGGCTGGATCCCGGAGAAGATGCGCGGCATGGCCGTCACGTTAGTGGCGGCCATGGGAGGCGGGGCAGGGGCCCCCGCCGACGCCGCGATGAGCCGCCAGGCGAAGAGCCATGGACATTGCCCTGAGGCTAGCGGCCGGGTCGTCTAGCCTCTCGACGATGCCCTACGAGGTCCGCACGCCTGTCTTCGAGGGCGATCTCGAGCTGCTGACCCAGATGGTGTCCCGGGCCGAGCTCGACATCTTCGAGGTCTGCCTGGCCGCCCTGGTGGCCGGCTACCTGGCCGACGTGGCCGGCGCTCCAGGCGCCGACCTGGACCAGAGCACCGAGTTCCTGGTCCTGGCTTCGACCCTGGTGGAGCTCAAGACCCGGTACCTCCTGGCTGGCGACGACGACGAGGGCGAAGAGGAGCTGCTCGCCCCCGAGGACCGCGACCTCCTCCTGGCCCGGATGCTCCAGGGCGTGACCTTCAAGGGGGCGGCCGGCGCCCTGGCCGCCCTCATCGGCGCCGCCGACCGGTGCGTTCCCCGCCGGGCCGGCCCCGAGGAGCCCCTGGCCTCGGTGGATATCGATCCGTTGGAGTCCGTCAGCCCCGACGTCCTGCGGGCCGCCCTGCTGCGGGCCCTGGCGCCCCGGCCCGTCCTGGACCTGTACCACGTAACCCCTATCCGGGCCTCGGTCAGCGACGCCATCGACCGGGTGGTGGGCGCCCTCAGCCACTGCCAGCAGCTGTCGTTCGACGACCTGATGGACGACGAGCCCGACCGCATCGAGGTCATCGTGCGCTTCCTGGCCGTACTCGAGCTCTACAAGCAGGGCCTGGTGGAGATCGAGCAGATCGGGGCCTTCGGCGCACTGGTGGTGCGTTCCCGGGCCCCCGAGGAAGGCGAGGAGGACATCGCCTTCCTGGACGACTACGACGGTGTCTCCGAGGTCGACGGGTGAACGACGAAGCCCGGCGGGCCATCGAGGCCGTCCTGATGGCCGCCACCGAGCCGGTGGAGGCCCAGATGCTGGCCCAGCTGGTCGAGCTGCCGGTGGCCGAGGTCGAGGGGCTGTGCGCCCTGCTCGGCGCCGAGTTCGCCGGTCGGGGCTTCACCCTGGCCAAGGTGGCGGGCGGCTACCGCTTCCAGACCCATCCCGACCTGGCCGCCTATGTGGAGCGCTACCTCCTGGAAGGCCGCCACGCCCGCCTCTCCTCCGCGGCTCTGGAGACCCTGGCCGTCATCGCCTACAAGCAGCCCGTGACCCGCTCCCAGCTGTCCGCCGTGCGGGGTGTCGATGTCGACGGGGTGGTGCGCAGCCTGCTCGACCGCGGCTACATCGAGGAACTGGGGCGGGAGGATGGGCCCGGACATCCGGTCCGCTACGGCACCACCCGCCTGTTCCTGGAACGGCTGGGCATCGAGTCCCTGGACAAGCTGCCCCCGCTGGCCGACCTGATGCCCGGCTCCGAGGTGCTCGACGACCTGGAAGCCCGCCTCCGGGAGGCGGCCCGCCCCACCCGCCCGCCGGCTCTGCGCCGGCGCCGGTCGCGCTCCCGCCGCCCGGGGCAGGGCCAGGTCAGCCTGGGCGAGGCAGCCGAGAACTGGGAGGCGGGGGAGGCCCCGGGCCCCGGGAGCGCCTCCCCGTAGTGTTCAACTGAGGCCTTGGAGGAAACCGAACGGCTCCAGAAGGTGCTGGCCCGGAGCGGCTTCGGCTCGCGCCGGGCGTGCGAGGAGCTCATCGAAGCGGCTCGGGTCACGGTCAACGGCGAGGTGGCCACGCTGGGCCGGCGGGTCGATCCCGCCTCGGACCGCATCGAGGTCGACGGGGTGGCCGTCCCGGTCGCTCCCGGCCTCGTCTACTACCTGCTCAACAAGCCCGCCGGCGTGGTCACCACCGCCTCCGACCCCCAGGGCCGGCCCACCGTGGTCGACCTGGTGCCGGACAGTCCCCGGGTGTTCCCCGTGGGCCGCCTCGACTACCAGACCGAGGGACTCCTGCTCCTCACCAACGACGGCGAGCTGGCCCAGGGTCTGGCCCACCCCAGCCGGGGCGTCGAGAAGGCGTACCTGGCCGAGGTCGAGGGGCAGCCGGGACGGGACGCCCTGCGCCGGCTCCGGGACGGCGTCCTGCTGGACGACGGCCCCACCGCTCCCGCCCGGGTCCGGGTGGCCCAGCGCCTCCCTGGGGGGGCGGCGCTGGAGATCGTCATCCACGAGGGCCGCAACCGGCAGGTGCGGCGGATGTGCGACGCCGTGGGACACCCCGTTCGCCGGCTGGTGCGCACCCGGATCGGGCCGCTGGCGGACCGGCGCCTGGCCCCGGGGCGGTGGCGGCCGTTGGAGCCCTCTGAGGTGCGAGCTTTGTACATCGCAGTGTCTTGAGTTGCTGTAGTGATTTAAGTGATTAAACGTCCTTCTGTCTGTTCTGCTACATAAGTTGTTGGCGGGTTGACAGAGCATCTAAGAGGGTTGAGAGTGTCTCTGGGGCTCTGTTCGGACCCATCGGACAGGCGGGTATGGAGAACTGGGCGCACGAGGATGAACTGCTGAGGGAACTGACGCTGCGGGTCGCGGCGCTCGAGGACAACGTCGCCTTCCTCGAAGTCTGGTGCGAGGAGCAGCAGGACACCCTGGACCGCTTCGGCGAGCCGTACTGGTTCATGGAGGAGGACCCCGAACCCGTCCGGCTGTACGTGGTGGACCTGCGGGACGATCCCGGCGACGAGAGCGACCACGACCGGCGGGTGCGCCAGATCCGCGCTCGTCTGGACGACCTCCGCCACGGGACGGCGAAGGGCGCACCCGGTTAGCGCGAGGCGAGCGCCTCGTAGAGTTCCATGAGCAGGTGCCGGGACCGCTCGTCGAGGCGTCCGTCCGACTCCAGTACCTGCAGCAGGCCCAGCGGCGCGCCCACCGGCGCCATGTCCCGGATGGTGGGGATGTCGGCATAGCGCCGGCGGCAGCGGGCCATCATCTCGGCGGGGTCGAGCCGGAGGGCGCGGGCGATCCGGATCAGGGTCTCGTCGGTGGGGTGGTGGTTCCGGCCGGCCTCCAGATGGCGCAACGTGGTGGACGACACCCGGGCCCGGCGGGCGGCGTCCGTCATGGACAGGCCCAGGCTCTGGCGCTGCTCTCCGATCCACCCGCCGATCTGGGCCCAGTCCACCGCGCTCTGGGCGTGCGACTTCACAGATCCGACCACTCTGTCCTCTTACCTTTCGCGCGCTCAGCGTCGGCGCCCGGCGCGAATGATGAACGAAATGAAGGGTGACAACAAGCATTACCGGCGGGCACCTGAGTTAGCTTGTGCTTACGTACTCGGTGCTCTGGCCAAAATTTCGAAGCAGCGCATTCACCGGTAGTTGTTGCTTCCGTAGTCGAAGATGTTCGTAACTTAAAGGTCTAGCAAAGGCAGCGCGTCCTTCGCCGGTAGGCGGATCGGGCCGCGATCGGGCTGTAAGTGGCTTCTAGAGTTACGATAATGTCCATTGTGCTTTGTGGGTTGACAGAACACAAAAGTAAGCACAGAGTGGATTTGCATACTCTTGGGGTAAATTGGGCATATGAGTGAAGCGATGGATCAGCGGTCCCTGTTGCAGGAGCTTCTGCTGAGAGTCGCCGCCCTCGAGGGGACGCTCGAGTTCCTCGAGATGTGGTGCGAGGAGCAACAGGACGCCCTGGACCTGGTCGGAGCGCCGGCTTGGCCGTCGGACGACGGCATTCCGCTGCCCCGGCTCCAGGCCGTGGACCTGCGCGACGGGCTGCTAGCGGGAGGCCAGGAGGTCGTAGAGCTCCATCAGCACGCGCCGGGCCCGGGGGTCGAGCCGGCGGTCTGACTCCAGGACCTCGAGCAGGGCCATGGGCGGGCCGAGCGGCGGGAGGTCCCGCACCGAGGGCACTTCCACGTAGCGGCGCTGGCAGCGGGCCATGAGCTCCCCGGGATCGAGCATCAGGGCCCGGGCCATCCGCACCAGGGTCTCGTCCGTCGGGTGGTCGTTCTGGCCCGCTTCGATCTGGCGCCAGGTGGTGTTGGACACCCGGGCGCGCCGGGAGGCCTCGTTCTTGGAGAGCCCGAGCCGGCGACGATGCTCGCCGATCCAGGCCCCCACCGCCACCCAGTCGACCTCCGGCACGGGCTGCGTCTTCGTCGATGCCACCACGTTGCGTCCTTACCTTTCGCGCGCTCCGTATGAACTCCTGAAATCATCTACGAACTTCCGCACTACCACAAGCATTCCCACAGAGTTCAACGCGGCAGCGTCTACTTCCTTTGAATTCGCGATATTTATACGAAGTTCTTGTCAACTGCATATCACTTGCGTATCATTGCCCCCGTGGGCGATCTGTGGGAAACGGCAGTGACGGCAGCCTCAGGAGTGTTTGTGGTGTGGCTGGTGGGCCTCGGCAGCCTGCGCTGGGCGCGCAGCCGCTGCGACGAGGCCCTCGAGGCGGCGCGGCGGCTCCCTCCGATGCCCGAGCGGACCTTCGTCCTGGCGGCCCAGCCGGAACCCGGTCCCGTCGGTGGGGCGCGGGCGCGAGAGGTGCGCGCCCTTCAGCAGGCGCTCGACGACGGATGGCGGGACGGTGCGCCGATGACCCGGCGCGCCGTCCCGCCGGCCCGGTGCCACCGACGCCGCTGAGCCAAAGGGACGATGCTGGTTGTTAACCTCCGGGCTGTGCTCATTGCTCTTCGCCTGGCGGCTCATCGCTTTGCGACCGGGGGCCCCAGCCCCGGTCGCCAGTCCCTGCTTCGCAGGTCCTGATGCACCTGCTGGCCCTGCGAGGGGCGATCACGCTCCAGGCCGACACCCGGTCCGAGGTCGAGACCCAGACCCAGCGCCTGGTGAAGGAGATGCTGGCTCGTAACGACGTCGCCCACGACGACCTCGTGAGCATCATCTTCACGGCCACCGATGACATCACCGCCGAGTTTCCGGCCACCGCCGCCCGGGCGCTCGGCCTGGGCGACGTTCCGCTCCTGTGCGCCCGGGAGCTCGCCATCGCCGGGGGGATGCCCCTGTGTGTCCGGGTGCTCATGCACCTGCACACGGAGCGGTCCCGCCACGAGCTCCACCACGTCTACCTCGAGGGCGCCCGGGGGCTGCGTGACGATCTGCCGGACTAGACGTTGACCACCGTGGCGCTGGTTGGAACCGGGCTCATCGGCGGATCGCTGGGCCTCGCCCTACGGGGCGCCGGCGTGAAGGTCGTCGGCTACGACGCCGATGCCGAGCGGTTGCAGCGGGCCGTCGAGCGGGGAGCGCTCGACTCCGGGGCGCCCACGCTGGCCGCCGTCTTCAAGGGGGCCGACGCCGCCTTCGTGGCCGTGCCCGTCTCGGCCGTGGCCGAGGCGGTGGCGGTGGGCCTGGCCGCCGGGGTCCCGGCGGTGTCCGACGTCGGCTCGGTCAAGGCTCCGGTGGTCGAGGCGGTGGAGGCCGCCGGCGGCGAGGCGGCCGCCCGGTTCGTGGGGGGCCACCCCATGGCCGGCCCGGGAGGACGCGGGGTCCCCGACGAGGCCGTGACCGATGGGATCGAGGGCGCCGACCCCGGGATGTTCGAGGGGGTCACCTGGGTGCTCACCCCCACCGAACGGACCGACCCCGCCGCCTTCGCCGCCGTGCGCGACCTGGTGGCGTCGGTCGGGGCCGAGGTGGTGGCCGTCGACCCCCGCCTCCATGACGACCTGGTGGCCACCGTCAGCCACCTGCCCCACCTCGCCGCCGCCACCATCATGCACGTGGCCGCTGACGCCAGCCCCAACCACGACACCTTGCTGCGCCTGGCGGCCGGAGGGTTCCGGGCCCTGACCCGGCTGTCGGGGCGAGCACCCGACATCTGGCCCGACATCTGCGTGGAGAACCGGGACGCCATCGTCATCGTCCTCGACCGCTACCTGGACGCCCTGCGGCAGGCCCGGGCGCTGGTCTCCTCCGGGGAGCGGGGCGCCCTCCTCGAGTTCTTCGAGCGGGCCCGGGCCGAGGGGAGCAGCCTGCCGACCCGCTCCGGGGTGTCCGGCCCGCTGGTGGAGCTGGCCATCCCCGTCCCCGACCGGCCCGGGGTGCTGGCCGAGGTGACCACCCTGGCCGGCCACAACGGGGTGAACATCGTCGATCTGGAGATCACCCACTCGGCCCAGGGCGGCACCCTGCTGATGGTTGTTCCCGCCGATGGCGCCGACCTCATCGTCACCGAGCTCGAACGCCTCCACTACCGGGTGGCCCGCAAGGAGCTGGGGTGAGCGCGCCGGCGGGGACACCCCTCACTCCGGGCGCCGAGCTCCCCATCGAGGTGGCGATCGAAGGTCCCCGGCCGCTGGTGGGCCGCCTGCGGGTCCCGGGGGACAAGTCGATCTCCCACCGGGCGCTGCTGCTGGCCGCGGTGGCCACGGGGACGTCCCGGCTTTCGGGGGTGGCCGACGGTGACGACGTGGCCCGCACCCGGGCGGCGGTGGAGGCCCTCGGGGTGCGGGTACGCCCGAGCGGCGGCGGACTCAGCGTGCGGGGCACGGGCTTCGAGGGCCTTGCGGAGCCCGAGGGGGTGCTCGACTGCGCCAACTCGGGTACCTCCATCCGCCTCCTGGCCGGCCTTCTGGCCGGCCGGCCCTTCCACAGCGTCCTCGATGGCGACGCCTCGCTGCGGCGGCGCCCCATGGCCCGGGTGGCCGAGCCCCTGCGGGCCATGGGAGCACGGATCGACGGGCGGGCGGGCGGCACCCTGGCTCCGCTGGCCATCCGGGGCGGCCAGCTGGTGGGGCGCCGCCATGAGCTGGCGGTGGCCAGCGCCCAGGTGAAGACGGCCCTGATCCTGGCCGGGCTCCAAGCCGAGGGTCCCACCGAGGTGACTGAACCGGCTGCCAGCCGGGACCACACCGAGCGCCTGCTGCCCACGCTGGGGGTGGACGCGGCTGCGATCCCTGGCGGCGTGCGGCTCGTCCCGGGGCCGGTGGCCCCCTTCGAGCTGAACGTGCCCGGCGACCCGTCGGCCGCCGCCTTCTTCGTGGTCGGCGCTTGCGTCACTCCCGGCTCCGACCTGGTGGTGGAGGACCTCTGCCTCAACCCCACCCGCACCGGTTTCATCGAGGTGCTGCGGCGCATGGGCGCCAAGATCGACACCGAGATCACCGGCGAGCGGGGCGGGGAGCCGGTGGGCAACCTCCACGTGATCGCCTCCCCGCTCGTCGCCACCGCCATCCGGGGGGAGGAGATCCCGAGCGTCATCGACGAGATCCCCGCCCTGGCCGTGGCCGCCGCCTTCGCCGAGGGGACAACGGAGATCGCCGACGCGGCCGAGCTGCGGGTCAAAGAGTCCGACCGGGTGGGCACCGTGTCCCAGGAGCTTTCCCAGCTGGGGATCGCCGTCGACACCAGGCCTGACGGGATGGTGATTACCGGCGGGCGGCCCCGGCCGGCGCTGCTCAAGAGTCATGGTGACCACCGGGTGGCCATGGCCGCCGCCATCGCCGCCAACGCCTGCGAGGGCGCCTCCACGGTGCGGGGGTGGCGGGCGATCGCCTCGTCCTACCCCAGCTTTGCCCTCCATCTGGACCAGGCCACCGGCGGGACGTGACGGAGCGGCTGTGATCATCGAGACGTGCGGAGCACGGATCAGCGGCTGGGGCTGGGGCCCCCGGCCGCCTCGCGATGAGACGCCAGGCGAAGAGCCATGATCATCGCCATCGACGGGCCGTCCGGGTCAGGCAAGTCGACGGTGGCCCGGGCGGTGGGTGCCGCCCTGGGACTGCCGGTGCTGGAGACCGGAGCCATGTACCGGGCGGTGACGGTCACCGCGTTGGCGGCCGGGCTCTCCCCCGAGGATCAGGACGCCCTGGCCGCCCTGGCCGCCCGGCTGCACATCGAGGTGGACGGCGGTGTGGTCGTCGACGGGGTGGACGTGACCGACGACCTGCGTCGTCCGGAGGTGACCGCCGCGGTGTCCGCCGTCGCCGCCGTGCCCGGCGTCCGGGCCGCCCTGGTGACCCGCCAGCAGCAGTGGATCGAGCGTCACGGCGGGGGGGTGGTGGAAGGGCGTGACATCGGCACGGTGGTGGCGCCTGACGCGGCGCTCAAGGTGTTCCTGGTGGCGGAGGAGGGGGAGCGGGCCGCCCGCCGGCACACCCAGGAGCAGGTCCTCGACCTGGAGGCGACCCGCCAGGACCTGGCCCGCCGGGACACCCACGACTCCGCCCGGGCCGCCTCGCCCCTGGCAGTGGCCGGCGACGCCGTGGTGGTGGACACCACCGGTCGAAGCATCGACGAGGTCGTGGCCGCCGTGATCGCCCTCTTCACGACCCGCTCGAGTGCGCGGGGAGAGTCATGAGCGACCGGACCCGGAACGGCCGCCTGCCGGTGACCGGCGCCTCCGCTCCCGAGCCGCGCCCGGCCCCCCGGCGTTCCGAGCTCGTCTTCTACGGCTTCGCCCGGGCGCTGGTGGAGGTGGTGTGCCGGGTGCTGTGGCGGGCCCGGGTCGTGCACCGGGAGCGGCTGCCGGCCGCCGGGCCCTACATCCTTGCTCCCTCCCACCGATCCAACCTGGACACGCCGTTCATGGGTCTCGTCACCCGGCGCCGGGTCCGGTTCATGGGCAAGGCCGAGCTCTGGCGCAGGCCCTGGCCAGGCCGGTTCATGTCCGCCCTGGGCGCCTTCCCGGTGGACCGGGCCGTGACCGACCGCCGCGCCATCAGAAACGCCGTGGCCGCCCTCGAGGGCGGTGAGCCGCTGGTCGTCTTCCCGGAGGGCACCCGGCGCCGCGGGCCACTCATCGAGGACCTCCATCACGGGGTGGCCTACGTGGCCGCCCGGTGCCAGGTGCCCATCGTGCCGGTGGGCATCGGGGGCAGCGAGGAGATCCTGGCCCGGGGTCGCAAGGTGCCCAAGCTCCAGCGGGTCGTGCTGGTGGTGGGCGAGCCCATCCGGCCTCCGGCCGGGGACGGGCCCGTGCGGCGGGCGGCCATCGCCGCCCTCACCGAGCAGCTCCGCACCGAGCTCCAGCGGCTCTTCGACGAGGCACAGGTCCTCGCCTCGCCCTGACCTAGGATCGCCGGCCGATGAGCTTCTGCCCGGGCTGCGGAGCCCGGCTGCCCGAGCAGGCCCGTTTCTGTCCTGGCTGCGGAGCGCCGGCGTCCGCCCCCGCCGGTCCGCGGCGCGACGCCCCGCCGCCCGACGCCCCGCCGCCATCCCCCGGGGCGCGGCCCGTGGTGCCGTTCTCGCTCCCGCCCTGGGTGGGTGCCGACTGGACCCTGGCGGTGGTGTGCGCCTTCGGCTCGCTGCTGGCCCTGTTCGGCGCCGGAGCGGTGCACGGTGCGCTGATCGGCTTCACCGCCCTGGGCGGGCCGGGCCTCGGCCTGGGGGCCATCGCCGGCGCCTACATCCCCTTCGTGGCCTTGGGCGGCGACACCGTGGCCATCGTCAACAACGCCAGCGATGGTGTCTTCCTGGCCGGCTCAGCCTTGCTGGTCAGCTGGCTGGTGGTTCCGGGGTTCATCGGGTGGCGGGCGCTGCGCTTCGGTCTGGCCCGCACCTCGGGCGGTGCCGCCGGGTGGGCGTTCGTGGCCAAGGTGGCCATCCTCGTGGGCGTCGGTTTCGGGATCGCCGGCGGCCTGGCCGGCACCGCCCGGCCCGACCGGGGCTTCGGGGACGGCGGCTTCCGGGTGGCGGCCGACGTCGGGGCGGGAGAAGCCGGGTTCTGGCTGGTGGTGCTCATCGCCGCCCTCGGGGCGGTGATCCTGCTCCCGGGCGGGCGGCCCGTCACGGAGTCGTTCGAAGCGGGCCGGCGGGCGCAGGCCTGGGCCCGGACCTGGGGCCGGCTGGTGCTGCGGGGGGGCATGGCCTGGGGCGCCCTGGCCGTGGCCGCCGGCTTGGGGCTGACCGTGGCCGCCGTGGTGGCGGCCGACGGGACGGCCGAGCGGGTGCTGGCCCTCGAAGCCGCTCCCGCGGTGGTGGCCAATGCCGGCGTGGCGGGGGCTGCGGTGGCCTCGGGGGCCAGCGTCGACACCACCCCCGTCCTCGTCGACCTTCCCTTCGACACCGGCCGGCGCGGCCGGTCGCTCAGCCTGTTCCACTTCGACTTCCCCCCCGAAGACGACGCGGGGCCCGCCCCCATCTACCTGTTCCCGGTCCTCCTGCTGGCTCCGGCGGCGGTGGCGGTGACGACCTGGCGGGCGCTGGCCGCCTCCCGGCCACCGGGCGAGCAGGAGGCGCTGCGGGTGGCCTTCGCCGTGAGCGGCGGGTTCGTCCTGGCTGCTTGGCTCGGCTCCACCCTGGCCCCACTGGCGGCCGCCGGCGGGGCCAGAGGTGACGACACCGAGATCCTGCGCTCGGCGGTGGCCCGGCCGTCCGTGGGGGGGACGGTGGGCCTCGCCCTGGTGTGGGCCCTCGCCGCCAGCCTGGCCACGGCCCTGGCCTGGCTCAACCGCAGGAGCAGGCCGGTTGAGCCGCCTGAGCCGCCTCCGCCGCTCCCTCCGCCTCCTGCATCCCGGCCGCCGGCGCCCGGTCCAGAGTTGCCGTTCCCTTAGGGCGGGCGGAGCCCGGGCGCCCGGCAGGAAAGAACGCATTGAGGGGGGCGGGGGCGCGGCCTGCCCGCGCGCCCCGGGGCGCTGCCGCCCTCGGGCCAGCGAGTTGGGGTGAGGGAAACGGGGAAATTGTACGTGGGACGTACAAAACGCCCGGCAACGCAACAATGACCACACGGCCGCGCCTTAGCACACGCCGCCTCCATCGTTGCTTTCTGGTTTCTCCCCCTCCTAGTGGGCCAGGGCGCCGGTGAGGAGGGTGGCGGCCCCCCGGGCCAGTTCGTCGACGGGGACGTCGCCCTCCGGGTCGTACCAGTAGTACGTCCAGTTGGCCGCCCCCAGGGCCAGGAAGGCCAGGGTGCGGGGTGACAGTTTCGAGTCGACGTCGCCGATGGTCTCGGCGAAGCGGTCGACGATGCGGCGCTCCAGGACCTTCACCTCCTCCCGCCACGGCGGCCGCAGCAGGTCCAGGCGCAGCAGCAGCGGGGTGATCACCCGCAGGTGGGTGGTGAAGGAGCGGAGATAGGCCTCGAACAGGGCGCTCAGCCGGGCCGGCGCCCCGGGGCCGGGATCGGCCTTGTGCAGGTCCTCGAGCACCTGCTCGAGGGAGATCCGCAGCAGCCCGTGGAGCAGGTGTTCCTTGGAGGCGAAGTAGTGGTACACGCCGGCCTTGGAGAATCCCGCCTCCCGGGCTACGTCGGCCATGGTGGCGCCCTCGTACCCCCGTTCGGCGAACACCCGGCCGGCGGCCGACAGCACAGCCGCGGCTTTGTCGTCGTGGTCGGCGGCGGTGGGACGGGCCACGTCAGGACCTGCGCAGCGGGGCCGGGCGGCCCGGACTGGGGCCCCCGGCCGCAGAGCGATGAGCCGCCAGGCGAAGAGCCATCATCACAGGAAGACTACGCCCCGGCTTGCAGAACAGTCACACATGCCACGTCGACCACGTCGGCGACCGAGCAGCCCCGGGACAGGTCGTTCATGGGCTTGGCCAGGCCCTGGAGGACCGGTCCGACGGCCGTGGCCCCGCCCAGGCGCTGGCCCAGTTTGTAGGCGATGTTGCCGGCGTCGAGGTTGGGGAAGACCAGGACGTTGGCGTCGCCGGCCACCCGGCTGCCCGGCGCCTTGCCGGCCGCGATCTCGGGGACCAGGGCGGCGTCGGCCTGCAGCTCCCCGTCGATGCACAGCTCGGGATGGCGTTCGGTCACCAGGCTGGCGGCCCGAGCCACCTTGTCGGCCAGGGGGTGGATGGCGCTGCCCTTGGTGGAGAAGCTGAGCAGCGCCACCTTCGGCTCCGCCTCCAGGAACACCGAGGCCGAGCGGGCCGAGGCCAGGGCGATGTCGGCCAGCTGCTCGGCGGTGGGGTCGGGGATGACGGCACAGTCGGCAAAGATGAAACAGGCCCCCGGAGCCGGGAAGGCCATGAGGAAGAAGCTCGACACCAGGCCCACCTCGGGGGCGGGGCCGATGCCGAGCAGGGCGGCCCGCACCGTGGCCGCGGTGGTGGAGGCGGCGCCGGCCACACACCCGTCCGCCGCCCCGGTGTCGACCAGGAGGGCGCCGCACAGCAGCGGGTCCTCCACCGCCTCGGCGGCCTCGGCGGCGTTGATCTCCCGGCCCGCCGCCGCCCGGCGGGCCCGGTAGTGGTCGGCCAGGGCGGGTCGCCGGGAGGCCAGGAGCCGCTCGCCGGCCAGCACCGGCTCGGCCAGCCCTTCTCGGGCCAGGACGACGGTCGCCTCGCGCACCCGGGAGTCCCACATCTCGGGCAGCACGATGCGCCGGGGCGCAGCCCGGGCCCGCTCCCGGATCCGGGCCAGGACGTCCACCGGGGCCGGGCCTACTCCACGCCGTCCAGCAGCGCTTCGGGAACCTCCACGGGGGCAGCCAGCAGGTACTGGGCGAAGGTCTTGCCCTGGGCGTCGACCAGCAGCGACAGGGTGCCGCCCCCGCCCAGGCTCTCGTGGAGGAGGAAGTTGACGGCCAGCAGGTTGGGGATCTCCGAGCGCTCCAGCCCGCCCCGGACGATGTCCCCGAAGCGAGCCTTCACGAACTCCGGGGTGATGTGTTCGACCATCCAGGCGTAGACGGCGGGGCTGCGGGCCGCCACCCCGACGTTGGCCGTGTCGCCCTTGTCGCCCGAGCGGGCCAGGCACAGCCGCGACAACGGCACGCGCACCTGGGGGCCCTCAAGGGGCACGGCCGGGCGTGGGGCAGGGGCCCCACGCTCCGGAGGAGCCTGGGGTTGGGGCCCCAGGCGGGGCGGCGAAGCCGCAGAAGACACAGGGGCGACATGGACCTCGTCGTCGCCCACCACCACCCGCATCGGCACCCGGTCCCGGGAGATGAGCGCGGGCCAGTAGCCCACCACCTCCGACGCCCGGGGGCGGCCCTGGTCGGCCAGGTAGGTGATGCCCGGCACCGTGCCCAGCACCCGGGGGACGACCTGGACGCCGAATCGGCTGTTGATCTTCTGCTCGTCGGCGTCGCGCACCGCCACCTGGACCATCACCTCGGAGGGCTCCGAGTCGGTGAGGGGCGGGTGGGTGGCGTTCCAGGCCAGGAACTGGGTGGCGGTGTCCTCGTAGAGCTCCCGCCCACCGGCCGACTCCCAGAGGACGTCGGCCACCTTGTTGGCCTTGGCCAGGGAGTCGGGGCCGGAGACGATGAGCCGTCCGAAGGCCCGGTAGCCGTGGGAGAAGCTGGCAGACACCTTGAGCTTCTCGGGGGGCGGCTCACCCTTGGCCCCCGAGACGGCGACCCGGTCGGGCCCGTCCTGGGTCAGGGTGATGGAATCGAAGCGGGCCACGCAGTCGGGCGCCAGGTAGCGCGGGGAGCCCATCTCGTAGAGGAGCTGCTCGGTGACGGTGTGGACCGACACCAGCCCGCCCGTCCCCGGGTGCTTGGTCACCGTGAACGTGCCGTCGGGTCGGGCCTCCACCAGCGGGTAACCGAGGTTGGACCAGCTCTTCACCTTCTGCCAGTCGGTGAAGTTGCCACCCGTGCACTGGGTGCCGCACTCGATGATGTGACCGGCGATGATCCCGGCCGCCAGGCGGTCCCAGTCGTTCTCGGCCCAGCCGAACTCGTGGATCATCGGCGCCAGGGTCACGCCCGTGTCCGTCACCCGGCCGGTGATGACCACGTTGGCGCCCATCTGGAGGGCCTTCACCACCGGGGCGGCCCCGAGGTAGACGTTGGCCGAGAGGACCTTGTCGGCCACATCCGAGAGCGGACGGCCGGTGTCCATGTTGTTGAGCGGCTCGCCCGAGCCCATGAGGTCGCCCAGGCTGCCGTAGATGTCGTCGCCCAGGACCACTCCGACCCGCACGCCCTCGGCCACGCCCAGCTCGGCCGCCGCCCGCTCCACGGCCGCCTTGCAGGCCAGGGGATTCACCCCGCCGGCGTTGGAGATCACGGTGATGTTGCGTTCCACGCAGGCGGCGAGGACGTCGCGCAGCTGGGCCACGAAGTCGGTGGCGTAGCCCGTCTCGGGCCGGCGCTGGCGCTGCTTCTGGAGGATGGCCATGGTCACCTCGGCCAGGTAGTCCATGACCAGGTAGTCGACCGGGCCGCCCTCGACCTGCCGGCGCGCCGCGGTGGGGTCGTCGCCCCAGAAGCCGCCGCAGTTGGCGATCACGATGCCGTCTCTGGCCATCGGTCCTCTCCGTTCGCTTGCCGTGGAAGCGATTCTACGGACGGCGTTGCTTCGGGCTTCCAAAGACGCGGTGAAGGAGGCCGCGTCCGGCCACCGGGCCCGCCGGTGACATGCGGTGGCGCCGGGCATTGGTAGTGGCGTTCCTAACTGACGACAGGTGTTGGTCAGGAACGCCGCCAGCGGTTGGGACGCCTCTGTCTCTGTCCGTGCTCAACCCGTCTGCTCGATCAACGAGGCGACGCCCTGGCCGACGCCCACGCACATGGTGGCCAGGCCCAGGCGAGCGCCCTGGCGGGCCATCTCATGGACCAGGGTGGTGACGATGCGGGCACCGCTCGCTCCCAGTGGGTGGCCGAGAGCGATGGCGCCGCCGTTCACGTTGAGCCGCTCGGGGTCGATGCCGAGCTCCCGCTGACAGGCCAGGACCTGCGCGGCGAAGGCTTCGTTGAGCTCGATCAGGTCCACGTCGGTGATGGCCCGCCCGGCCCGGGAGAGGACCTTGCGGGTGGCGGGGACCGGCCCGATGCCCATGACGTCGGGGTGCACGCCGGCGGCGGCCCCGCCCAGGATCCGGAAGGGGGCGTCGAGGCCCAGCTCCGCCGCCCGCCGCCGCGACGTGACCAGCAGGGCGGCGGCCCCGTCGTTGAGGCCCGACGAATTGCCGGCCGTGACGGTGCCGTCCGACTTGAAGGCGGGCCGGAGCTTGGACAGCTGCTCCATGGTGGTCTGCGGCCTGGGATGCTCGTCGGTGTCGACCAGCACGGGATCGCCTTTGCGCTGCGGGACGGACACGGGGACGATCTCTTCCAGCCACGCCTTGCGCTCGGCCGCTTCGGCCCACCGCTGCTGGCTGCGCAGCGCCCAGACGTCCTGGTCGGCCCGGGAGACGCCGTGGCGCTCGGCCACGCACTCTGCCGTCTGGCCCATGGACAGGACGCCGTGGAGGTCCGCCATCTTCGGGTTGACCAGGCGCCAGCCGAGGGTGGTGTCGACCATGGCCACGTCTCCCCGGGGCAGGCCGGCCTCGGGCTTGGGCACCACCCAGGGGGCCCGGCTCATGGATTCCACGCCGCCGGCCACGACCACGTCGGCCTGGCCGGAGGCCACCGCCGCGGCCGCCAGGTTGAGCGCCGTGAGGCTGGAGGCGCACAGGCGGTTCACGGTGGCGCCGGGCACCTCGACGGGCAGGCCGGCCAGGAGGACGGCCATGCGGGCGACGTTGCGGTTGTCCTCCCCGGCCTGGTTGGCGGCCCCGAAGTAGACGTCGTCGATGACCGCCGGGTCGATGCCCGTGCGCTCCACCAACTCGGACAGCACCAGGGCGGCGAGGTCGTCGGGCCGCACCGGCGACAGCGCTCCACCGTGGCGGCCGATGGGCGTGCGCAGGGCGCCGGCGATGACGGGCTGGCGATCGGGGGGCAGGTCATGCATCGCAGTCACCTCGCCTCAGGTCGCCCGGTCAGAACTTGCCGCCCGCCCGCCAGCGCAGCCCGGGGGCGGGCCGGTAGCGCTCCTCCCGGTACCAGTCCCACAAACCTTCCATGACGCCCAGCACCAGGCTGGGGGTGAGCGTGGCCATCCATTCGAAGGGTCCGCGGGGGTGGTTGGCTCCGAGGCGCAGGGCGTCGTCGATGCCGGCCGGCTCGGCCACGCCGTCGTCGGCGGCGAAGACGGCCTCGTTGACGAGCATGGCCAGCAGCCGGGCGGCGATGCCCCCGCCGCCCCGCAGCGAGAGCCGTTCGGCCACCAGCACGCTCTCGTCCCGTCCCGGCGGCAGCGCCTGGCCGCTGACCTCGGCCGGGCCGATGCCCTCGGTGGGTTCGAGGCGCTTCCCGTCGGTGTCGTAGCCGTAGAACCCCCGGCCGGTCTTGCGGCCGTGGAGGCCGGCGTCCACTAGGCGGGCCTGGATGGGGTGGGGTCGGTAGCGGGGCTCGAAGAACGTCGCCTCCCACACCGAGCGGGTCACGGCCAGGTTGACGTCCACGCCGATGAGATCCATCAGCTCGAAGGGGCCCATGCGGAAACCGAGGGTCCGCACCGCGTCGTCGATGACATCGACGTCGGCCACGCCTTCGCCCAGCATCCTCAGGGCCTCACCGTAGAAGGGACGGGCCACCCGGTTGACGATGAAGCCGGGTGTGTCCGAGGCCCGCACCGGAGTCTTGTCCATGCGGCGGGCCAGGCCCTCGGCGGCGCACAGGGCCGGTTCGCCGCTGCGGGCGCCGGCGATGACCTCCACCAAGCGCATGACGGGCGCCGGGTTGAAGAAGTGCATCCCCACCACCCGGGTCGGGTCGGCCACCGAGGACTGCAGGGTGGTGACCGACAGGGACGACGTGTTGGAGGCGAGGACGGTGGGGGCGGGGCAGGCGGCGTCGAGGCGCCGGAACAGATCGTCCTTCAGGGCCCGGTCCTCGGGGGCGGCCTCGATCACCACCACGGCGCCGCTCAACTCGGCCAGGTCGTGGGCGGGGTCCAGCCGGCTGAGCACGGCCTTGGCCTCTGCCGCCTCCATCTTCCCCTTCTCCACCGAGCGCCGGAGCGAGCCGCCGATCCGTTCCACGGCCTTGGACACCGCCTCGGGGAAGGCGTCGTGAAGGCGGACGAGGCAGCCGGCCCGGGCCGCCGCCTCGGCGATGCCCGAACCCATGGTGCCTGCGCCGACCACACCGACGACATATCTGTTGTCTTCGGGGACAGCCCGCACCCCGGAGGTGCTCATCTTCCCTGGAAGCGGGCCGGACGCTTCTCCACGAAGGCGGCCACACCCTCGCCGTAGTCGGCGCTGCGCCCAGCGATCTCCTGGAGGTGGCCCTCGTATTCGAGGGCTTCGGGGAAGGTGGAGGTGGCCGCCCGGCGCATGGCCCGCTTGGTCAGGGCGTAGGCCAGGGTGGGTCCCTCGGCCAGGCGTCGGGCCAGGCCGCCGGCGTCCTCGGCGAGGTTCTCGGCCGGCACCACCCGGTTGACGAGCCCGAGCCGCTCGGCGGTGGCAGCGTCGACCGGGTCGGCCAGGTAGGCCAGCTCCAGCGCCTTGCCCATGCCCACCAGGCGGGGCAGCGTCCAGGTGATGCCGGAGTCGGGTACGACGCCCACCTTGGTGAACACCACCGACAGGGCCGCCTTCTCCGAGGCGACCCGCAGGTCACAGGCCAGGGCCAGGCTGGCGCCGGCGCCGGCCGCGACCCCGTTGAGCGCCGCCACCACCGGCTTCTCCAGGTCCCACAGGCGCCGCAGCACCGGGTTCCAGACCTGCTCCACCACGTCGCCCAGGCTCCGGCCCGGCTCGATGGACTTGAGGTCCTGACCGGAGCAGAAGGCCTTTCCCGCCCCGGTGAGGACCAGGGCTCGCACGCCGTCGTCCTTGGCCGCCTGGCCCAGGGCGTCGGCCACCTCTTCGCCCATGGCGTCGTTGAAGGCGTTGTAGGCGTCGGGTCGGTTGAGGGTGAGCGTCGCCACCCCGTCCTTGGTCTCGAGGGTGATCGTGTCGTAGATCATTCAGCCCCCCTCCTTGTTGCTCGCCAGCTTGCTCCCTCGGCGCCCCCCGTTCGAAATCAGCGCAGGTCGGCGAGGGTGTCGGAGGCGTCGACGGACCGGTCGCTGCCGAACGGGCCGCCGAGGGCGGCGGCCGCTCCCGGGCTGCCTCCCGTGGCCAGGGCGGCCAGGGCGTCGAGGGCGGGCATCAGCTCGCGCAGCTCACGGGGCGGCGGGAAGTACTCGTCCTCGTCGGTGACGTCCACCTCCTCGACGCCGTCCCGGGGCGCCAGCGCGGCGATCACCGCCTGGACAATCTCTTCGGGGGCGCTGGCCCCGGCCGTCACCCCCACCACCCGGGCGCCGGCCAGGGCGTCGACTTCGAGCTCGCCGGCCCCGTTGATGCGCTGGACGATCGGACAGCCTGCCTCCTGGGCCGTTTTCACCAGGGCCAGGGTGTTGGACGAGTTGGCGCTGCCGATCACGACCACCGCGTCGGCCCGGGTGGCGATGGCCGACAGGGCGGCCTGGCGGTTGGTGGTGGCGAAGCACAGGTCGTCCCGGGTGGCCGTCCACAGGTCGGGGAACTGGGCCCGGGCCCGGTCCAGGACCCCCTTCCAGTCGTTGAGCGAGAGGGTGGTCTGGGCCAGCATGGCCACCTTGGTGGGATCGGCCACCTCGGCGGCACCCACGTCCTCCTCGTGCTCGAGGAGGCGGATGGCGCCGGGAGCCACGGCCAGGGTGCCGACCGCCTCGTCGTGGCCGGCGTGGCCCACGTAGAGGATGGTGTAGCCCTTGCCCGCCCGCACCTTGGCCTCGTGGTGGACTTTGGTCACCAGCGGGCACACGGCGTTGACCACGAACCGGCCCCGCTGGCGGGCGGCGGCCACCACGTCGGGGGCGGAGCCGTGGGCCGAGAGCATGAGCGGGGCGCCGGCCGGCACCTCGTCGACGTCGTCGACGAAGATCACCCCGAGGGCGGCGAAGCGGTCGACCACCAGCCGGTTGTGGACGATCTCGTGGTAGCAGTAGACGGGAGGCTCGAACACGCGCACCATCCAGGCCAGGGCCTTGATGGCCATCTCCACCCCGGCGCAGAAGCCCCGGGGCCGGGCCAGCAGCACACGCTCGACTTCGAGGGGCACGTCCCCACGCTAACCGGGCTCATGTCGAGGTGTTGTCAGGAGGTCGTGAAGTTCGCGCCACATTTCCATCTCGCGTGAACGGAACCCGGCTGGGAGCCGGGTTTGGCTAACGCGCGATGGGGTTTGCTCAGGCCAGGCGGCTGATCCGGACCTCCACGTCGACCTCGCCGGCGGCCGCGGCCATGGCGTCGCCGTCGGCCCGGTGGCTGTAGACGCCCCGCAGGGGCGGCACGTCGGCGTAGTCCCGGCCCCGGCCCACGATCACGTGCCGCTCGCCGGCCGGCACCCGATTGGTGGGGTCGAACCCCCACCAATCGCCCAGCCAGGCTTCCACCCAGGCGTGGCTCTCACCCGAGACGACCTCGCCCTTGGGGGCGTCCTTGCGGGGATGCAGGTAGCCGGACACGTAGCGGGCCGGGATCCCCAGGATGCGCAGCAGCGCCA
>JBIOUX010000131.1:0-14980 GCA_044867425.1 Acidimicrobiia bacterium
TGCATCGACAGCTCGTTGGGCTCGGGCAGCGCTCCGCCGCTGGTGGTCGTCCCCTCGATCCCGATCGACTCGGGCCCCGCCAGGAACCGCAGCTCAATGGTCTCGCCGTCGAGCAGCAGGAAGCAGACCTCGTCCACCGCGATCCGGAGGTCTTCCACCTCGTCGAAGGTGAACCCCATCCGGCTGGCCAGGCCGGCGGCGGTGAGACGCACCAGCCGGAGGTACTCGGCCGAAGCCGGCACCACCAGGCGCACGTCGCGGCTCGTATCGATGCTCGTGTCGCCCATGGTTCCCCACTCCTCGCCCCGACTGTGACTGGGGACTATTCCCAGTTTCTGGAGGTTCGAATCAGGTCCGGTTCGGGGTACGGACCATCCTGATGCGTGCGGGCCGCACTCTCCTCCTCGACGCAGTGCGCGGCGTGGCCGTGATGGCGGTAGTGGTCTACCACTGCTTCACCCTGGCCGTGGTCGACGCCCGCCCGGACGGCGGCGTGGGCCCCGGCTGGTGGCTGCTGGGGGCGGGGAGCCTGGGTGTCGACCTCTTCTTCGTCCTGTCCGGGTTCCTTCTGGCGGGCAGCTGGGACCGGTGCCGCCGCCGCCATCCCGAGGGACTGGGCGCCGCCCTGGGGGCGTACTGGCGGAACCGGAGCCTGCGGATCCTCCCCGCCTACTGGGCCTCGCTGGCCGTCCTGCTGCCCCTGACCGCGCCCGCCCTGCTGGCCAGCACGGGCGGGCTGGGACGCATCGCTCTGCTCGCCACCCTCCAGGGCTACGTGGTCAAGGAGCTCCCCGGCCAGGTCAACCTCGTCTACTGGAGCCTGACCACCGAGGTGCACTTCTACCTGGCCCTCCCGGCGGTGGCCTGGGCGTTGCGCCGTTACGGCGCCGCCCGGCTCCTTTCCGCCTGCCTGGCGGCCACGGTGGTGTGGCGGCTGTGGGTCCATGGCGACCTGCCCGACAGCTGGCTGGTGGGCCGGCTCGACCAGTTCGTGGCCGGCATGGCCGGTGCCGGGCTGGTGGCGGCGGCGGACGCCGGCCGTCCGGGTGTGCTGGTCCGCGGGCTGGCCACTAGGCGGGCGGCATGGCTGTGCGGCGGCCTGCTGCTGGCCGTCGGCCTCTACCACGGGTCCCGCTTCTCCTCCTCCGATCCCCAGCCCCTGGGCGTCCTGGTGCATCCGCTGGCGGGTGTGCTCATCGCCGCCCTGCTGGTGCGGACCGTCCTCGCCGGCCGCCGCGCCGGGGTGGGCGTCTCGGCGCTCGGGGCGGTGGGGGTGGTCAGCTTCAGCCTCTATCTGTGGCACTACCCGGTGCTGCACCACGGGCTGCGCCTGCTGCGACTCGACCAGCCGGGCATGCCGGCGATGATGGTCGCCGCCGGCCTCGTGGTGCTGGTGGCGCTGAGTGGCGCCCTGGCGGTCATGTCCTACCGGCTGGTGGAGCGGCCGTTCCTGGCCCGCAAGCCGGATCGGGGAGACCGCCGACCGGTACCGGCCGAGAAGGCCCTGGCTGGACAGGTCGCCTGAGTCCTTCCGATCGCCCAAAATTTTTTTCAGGGCGCAGGTTTAGGGATCAGCGAAGAGGGGTATCGCAGCACCAAACGTGTGCTGGCGGGGCCTGGCGACCCCTCACGACAGGTAACCCCAGGCCCGCCGAGCACGTTGTTTCGCGCTCAGACTACTCCTTCCCGCCGCCAGGCATCGAGCGCCGCCGGCGAGTGGCCCAAGCGCCCGCAGTAAACCGCCTCGTTGTCCTGCCCGAGGTCTCCGCCCAGGTACCGGACGGCACCGGGGGAGGCCAGGAGTCGGGGGACGACGCCGGGTACCGCCACCGGCCCCAGGCGGGGATGGGGCGCCCGCACCACGGTCTCCCGGTGCCGGTACTGGGGGTCGTCCATGATGTCGGCGATGGTGTAGACGGGGGCGATGGCGGCATGGAACGCCTCGAAGGCGGCGACCACCTCGAGGCTGGTGTGCTTGCCCATCCACTCGCCGATGGCCTCGTCGAGGACGTCCTGGTGTTCCAGGCGGCCGGCGCTGGTGGCGAACCAGTCCTCGTCGATGAGGTCCTCTCGGCCGATCAGGCGCATGACCCGCTCGGCGATCGACTGGGAGCTGGCCGAGAGCCCGAACCAGCGCCCGTCGGCGGCCTGGAAGCTGTTGCGGGGGGCGGTGAACGGGGCCCGGTTGCCCGTCCGCTCCTGGATGATCCCCATCTGGTCGTAGAGCGTCGCCTGGGCGCCCAGGATGAAGAACAGTGGCTCGTAGATCGACAGGTCCACGACCTGGCCGGCGCCGGTGGCGTCCCGGTGGCGCAGAGCAGCCAGGGTGGCGAAGGCGCCGACGCAGCCGGCGATGCCGTCGGCCAGGGCGAAGGGAGGCAGCGTCGGCGGCCCGTCGGGATAGCCGTTGAGATGGGCGAAGCCGCTCATGGCCTCGGCCAGCGTGCCGAATCCGGGCCGGCCCGAGTAGGGCCCGTCCTGGCCGAACCCACTCACCCGCACCATGACCAGGCCGGGGTTGTCGGCCGACAGCACCTCCCAGCCGAGGTTCCACCGCTCCATGGTGCCGGGGCGGAAGTTCTCGATGAGGACGTCGGCGCCGGCGGCCAGTTCCCGGAACAGAGCCTGGCCGGCGGGCCGGGACAGGTCGAGGGTGACGCAGGCCTTGTTGCGGTTGATGAAGAGCCAGAACAGGGACACGCCGTCCTTCTCCCAGCCCAGTTTGCGCAGGGAGTCGCCCCCGGGGTGCTCCACCTTGGTCACCTCCGCCCCGAAGTCACCGAGGAGGGTCCCGATCATGGGTCCGGCGAAGAGGGTGGCGGCATCCACGACGGACAGATCCTCAAGCGGCGGCACGGCCCTGTCTTAGCAGGCTTCCCAGCCCGGCCACGGTGTCGGCCCCCCACTCGTGGACGTCTTCCCAGTAGGCGTCGTTCCACAGCCAGCCCTCGGCTTCGGCCGCCCGGCGCTTGGCCCGGTCCCGGCGGCGGTCGGCAGGCGCCGAGTGATGCCTCCGGCCGTGGGTCTCGTAGGTCACCATGGCCTCCGGCCAGGCGAAGTCGAGCCGGAACTCCCCTCCGGCGATCGGCCATTGCCGGACGGGTTCGGGGAGGCCGGAGCGGCGGATGAGGGCCAGGAAGTCGTCCTCAAGGACGCTTTCGGTGGGAGCGGCGAGGTGATCGAGGATCTGGGCTAGGAAGGTGGCCGCCGTGTGGGACCGGGACCCGGCCCGGCTGATGGTGGATCTCAAGACCTCGGGCCTCACCAGGCGGCGATACAGGGCGTCGTTCAAGGCACGTTCGGCGAGCTCGGGGTGCTGGCCGGCGATGTCGAGGAGTGTCCTGGCCGGCGTGGTGATCGGGAGATGCCAGCGGATCGTCACATCCCGCGGGTCCAGTTGGTCATGGCGGTGAATGGTCACATCATCAAGCTTCCGCCGCCGATGGGTCGTGACGGTGATCTCGATGACCTGCTCCTCGAAGCCGCGCAACCGGTAGACCGCGGCCGCACACGAATGGCTTGCGTACCCGTCCAGCGCCAAACACGCCGCCATGACCTTCAACTCGAAATACGGCCGCGCCGAAGACGGGCGGTAGACGCCCTGATGGGGGGCGACCCAGAGGCCCGTGCTCAACCGGAACCCGATCTGGCGGGGAGTGAGACCCGCGGCGAGGGCCTGCGGGCGGGTGGCCAGGCTGTGCTGGCGCGCCATGACGATGTTGAGCTGGGCGTCGGCGTTCACCGCCGTATTCAACCGGTGGGGTGTGACCGTTACGGGCAAAGTGCACATCCCATGTGCAAAATGCCCGCAATGCTGGACGTGCAGTTACGGCGGGGGCTGGTGGGGGTGGTGGGGGCGGCACATGTGCTTGACGACCCCGAGGTCACCGCCTCCTACGAGGTGGACTGGACGGGCCGGTTCCGGGGTCGGGCGGCAGCGGTGGTGCGGCCGGGAACCACCGAAGAGGTGGCGGGCGTCCTCTCGTTGCTCAATGACGACGGCCGGCCGGTCGTGCTCCAGGGCGGAAATACCGGCCTCGTGGGAGGCGGGATCCCGCACCACGGCGAGGTCGTGCTCAGCCTCACCCGCCTGCGGGAGGTGGGGCCGGTGGACCCGCTGGCCGCCCAGGTCACGGTCGGGGCGGGCACGACGCTGACCGGCGTGCAGGAGGTCGCCGCCGGCGCCGGGCTTGCCTTCGGGGTCGACCTGGCCGCCCGGGACTCCGCCACCGCCGGCGGGATGGTGGCCACCAACGCCGGGGGCCTCCGGGTGCTCCGCTACGGCGACATGCGGGCCAACGTGGTCGGCCTCGAGGTGGTGCTGGCCGGCGGGTCGGTGCTGTCGCACCTCTCCGGGCTGACCAAGGACAACACCGGCTACCACCTCCCCGGCCTGTTCGCCGGCAGCGAGGGGACCCTCGGGGTGGTGACCCGCGCTCGCCTGCGCCTCGTGCCCCGCCTCGACTTCCGGGCCACCGGGCTGGTCGCCTGCGCCGGCGTGGCGCCGGCCCTGGAGGCGCTGGCGGAGCTGCGCCGGCGCCTGTCCGGCTGCCTGGAGGCGGCGGAGATGTTCTTCGCCGGCGGCGTGGCCCTGGTGTGCGACCACCTCGGGATCCCGCCACCCTTTGCCGAGCCCCACCCGGTGTACCTGCTGGTCGAGGTGGCGGCGGCCACCGATCCCACCGAGGAGCTGGCCGCCGCCGTGCTCGAGGGAGTGGGGGAGCGGGCCCGGGATGGGGCCGTGGAGTCCGAACCGGCGGGCCGGGCCCGGCTGTGGCGCTACCGGGAGGCCCACACCGAGGCCGTCAACGCCGCCGGCGTGCCCGTGAAGCTCGACGTGTCGTTGCCGGGATCGGCCCTGGCCGAGTTCGTGCCCCGGGTGCAGGAGGCGGTGGCCGGCGCGCGGCCCGAAGCCCGGACCGTGCTCTTCGGTCATGCCGGCGACGGCAACCTCCACGTCAACGTCCTCGGCGTCCCCCCGGGCGAAGGCCACCGGGTCGAGGACCCTGTGCTGCAGCTGGTGGCCGGTCTGGGGGGCAGCATCAGCGCGGAGCACGGCATCGGGGTGGCCAAACGGCCCTGGCTGCACCTCAACCGCAGCCCGGCCGAGATCGCCGCCTTCCGGGCGGTGAAGTTTGCGCTGGATCCGAAGGGGATACTCAACCCCGATGTCCTGCTCCCCTGAGCCCTCCGCCCCAGGAACCCCGGGCCCGGGGACGTCCCCGGAAACGTGGGGCGTCAGCCCCGGGTACCACGACGTCGCCGGCCATTGGCACGACACGCCACCGGAGACCGCCGCCGCCCTGCTCGACGCCATGCGCTCCGACGAGCCCATCCCGCCCGACCCGGCGTGGGTGGTGGAACCCGGCGAGGAGCGGCCGGTCGACGGCGGTCCCTGGGAGCTGGTCACCGAGGACGGTGCCCGGCTCCCGGCCGGCGACCGCCTCCCTCCCGATCTGCCCCTGGGCTACCACTGGCTCGAGCACACCGCCGGTGAGCGGCGCCGCCTGGTGGTGGTGTCGCCCGGGCGTTGCCACCTGCCCGCCGGCCTGCGCACCTGGGGCTGGGCGGCCCAGCTCTACGCCCTGCGCTCCGCCGGCAGCTGGGGCATCGGCGACCTCGCCGACCTGCGCCGGCTGGGGCAGTGGTCGAGGGAACTGGGGGCGGGGATGGTCCTGCTCAACCCCCTCCATGCTCCCCTCCCCACCCATCCCCAGCCCAGCCCCTACTACCCCTCCAGCCGCTGCTTCCGGAACCCCATCCACCTGCGGGTGGAGGAGGTGCCGGGGGCGGGGGCCGCCGTGGAGGGGCTGAGGGGAGACCTGCGGGTGGAGGAGGTGCCGGGGGCGTCGGAAGCCGGTGTCGACCTCGAGCGCCTGGCCGCGGCGGGGCGGGCGCTCAACGCCGAGCGGATCATCGACCGGGACCGGGTCTGGCCGCTCAAGCTGGCCGCCTTGGACGCCATCTTCGGCCGGTTCCAACGCTCGGGGGGTGACCCCGCCTTCGACCGGTTCGTGGCCGCGGGGGGCGACGCCCTGGCCGGCTACGCCATCCACTGCGCCCTGGACGAGGCGCTGGAGGGCACCTGGCCCACCTGGCCGGGGGGCTACCGCCGGCCCGACTCACCCGCAGTGGCGCGCTTCGCCGCCGAGCACGGCCAGCGGGTGGCCTTCCACCAATGGCTGCAGTGGTGCACGGAGCGCCAGTTGGAGGCGGCCGGCCGGGCCATCGATCTGGTGGCGGACATGGCCATCGGCGCCGATCCCGCCGGTGCCGACGCCTGGCTGTGGCAGGACACGCTGGCCCTCGACGTGCGCGTGGGTTCTCCGCCCGACGACTTCAACCGGAAGGGCCAGGACTGGGCCCTGCCCCCGTTCATTCCCCACCGCCTCCGGGCCGCGGCCTACGAACCCTTCATCCGCATGCTCCAGGCCGGCTTCCGGGGCGCCGGCGGACTGCGCTTCGACCACGTCATGGGGCTGTTCCGTCTCTACTGGATCCCGGCTGGGGCCGCACCCGCCAACGGGGCCTATGTCCTCTATCCCTCCGATGACCTCCTCGGCATCCTGGCCCTGGAGAGCCACCGGGCGGGAGCGTGGGTGGTGGGAGAGGACCTGGGGACGGTCGAGGATCGGGTGCGCCAGGAGCTGTCCCGCCGGGACGTCCTCTCCTACCGGTTGCTCTGGTTCGAGCCCCAGCCGCCCCGGGCGTTCCCGGAGAAGGCGCTGGCGGCGGTGACCACCCACGACCTGCCCACGGTGGCCGGCCTGTGGACCGGCGCCGACGTGGACGAGCAGCGCCGGATCGGCCTCGAGCCCAACGAGGAGGGCGAGGAGGCCATCCGCACCAAGCTCGCGGCCTGGACGGGCGTCCCCGCCGCCGCCCCTCCGGCGGATGCGGTCGTCGCCGCCTACCGCCTGCTGGCCGAGGCGCCGTCCATGGTGCTGGCCGCCACCCTGGAGGACGCCCTGGTGGTGGAGGAGCGGCCCAACATTCCCGGCACGGTGGAGGAGCGTCCCAACTGGTCCCTCGCCCTGCCCGTCCCCCAGGAGGAGCTCGAGCGTTCGGCGACGGCCGGCGCCATCGCCGCCGCCCTCAACCGCCGTCCCGGCGGTGCGGGGTGTCCCTGACGTCCCCGGGATGCGGGGTGTCCCTGACGTCCCCGGGGTGCGGGGTGCCCCCGAGATCCCCGGGGTGCGGGGTGCCCCCGAGATCATGGTGTTTGACGCCGGAGTGGTGGTCGGTGCCGTCGTGGTCGCAGGGGTCGGCGTGGACGATGGCGGACACCAGCCGGGGGACGTCGTGGAGCAGCCCGTGGCGGGCCGCTTCGGCGATGTCGTGGGCGGCGGCCACGCTCAGGTCCTGATCCACCACCACCTCGGCTTCGGCGTGGAGGCGGTGCCCGATCCAGCGCACCCTCACCACCCCCACGGCCTCCACTCCGTCAACCCCGGTCAGCACCTCCCGGGCCTGGTCGGCCAGGCGGGGGTCGACGGAGTCCATCAGGCGGGCTCCGACGTCGGCCGCCGCCTGGCGGAGCACGAGCAGGATCATGACGGCGATGACCATGCCGGCCAGGGCGTCGGCCCGGTCGAACCCGGCGGCCACGCCGGCCACGCCGGCCAGCACGCCGAGGGATGACAGGCCGTCGCTGCGGGCGTGGAGGCCGTCGGCCACCAGCGCCGCCGAGCCGATGCGGCGACCCACCCGGATGCGGTAGCGGGCCACCGCCTCGTTCCCGGCGAACCCCACCAGCGAGGCGGCGGCCACCGCCGGGAGATGGCGGACCTCGGAGGGCTCGACCAGCCCGCGGAACGCCTCGTAGCCGGCAACGGCGGCCGAGGCGGCGATCATCACGACCACCACCAGGCCGGCCAGGTCCTCGGCCCGGCCGTAGCCGTAGGGGTAGCGGGGGTTGGCCGGGCGGCGTCCCAGCGAGAAGGCCAGCCACAGGGGCAGGGCGGTGAGGGCGTCGGCGCCGTTGTGGATGGTGTCGTTGAGCAGGGCCACGGACCCGCTCCACAGGGCCACCACCAGCTGGATGGCGGCCGTCGCCCCCAGGCCGAGGAGGGACAGGGTGAGGGCCCGCACGCCTTCGTCGCTCGCTTCCAGCGCGGAGTCCACGGACGCCGCCGCCTCGTGGCGGTGGGCGAATAGGCCCCGGAGGAAGCCGCTCCGGTGGTCGTGATGATCGTGGTCGTGTTCGTGGTCAGCCACGGCGGAGACAGCTGAGCACAGCCGCCGCCACGGCGCCGAAGGCGATGTGGTCCGCCACCTGGGGGGCGGCGGGCAGGGCCGCCACCAGTGGGCGGCGCCGGCCCACCAACCCGAGGTCCAGGGCGGCGATGACACCACCGGCCAGCGCCCCGAAGGCGACGGGGTGGCGGCGGGGGAGCCGGGCGATGACCCCGGCCCAGCCGAGGGAGAGGGTCAGGTGCACCACGGCGCCGGCGGCCAGCAGCTGGCGGGGCGACGCCTCGGCGGGCAGCAGAACGTTGCCCGCGGCCCGGACGGCAGCCAGCGGCGACCCCCCGGTGAGCAGGGCGTGGAGTGTGGAGGGTGTCCCGGAGACCACCCCCGCCACCGCCCCGGCCACCAGTACCGGGTGCGCCCGACCTCCCGGGGTCAGCCGGCCCGGTCGCCGAGGGCGAGGAGGACCTCGCCGTCTTCGGCGGTGGACTCCGGGCCGTACTTGAGGACGATGGTGCCCCGGGCGCCGCAGCGGGGACAGCACAGCGCGGCCACCGCGGCCATGTCGTCGGGGTCGGAGGCGCCCTCCAGCCGTTCGAGGTCCTGGATGGCGGCTTCCGCGGCCGGGAAACTCGCCCGGCAGCTGAAGCAGAGGATCTGGGCTCCCTCCCGGGCGCCGAAGTGGGCGCCGAAACCCTGGGCCTCGAACTGGTCGATCACCTGGGTGAGGGTGCTCGCCCCCTCGGCCGTGCCTTCGGCAACCACGAGGGCGAAAGTACCCGGTTTGGACCGACTTGGAACCGGGAATGACCGCCATTGTCTCCAACAGGGGGGAAGCGGGCCACTGGACGTGCTGCTCCTACTGCGGGTGCCGGCGACGCCGGCTGCCCCTGCCACCGCCAGGCGGGCGGTGGCTTCTCTCGGGCCCCACCTGGATACCCGGGTGGTGGAGGACGCCGAGCTTCTGGTCAGCGAGCTGGTCACCAACAGCCTCCGGCACGGCGGCCTGTCTGCCACCCAGGGCATCGAGGTGTGTCTCCGGGCGTCGCCCCAGACGGTGATGGTGGAGGTGGCCGACCGAGGGCGGGGCTTTGGTGGGCATCGCCCCCGGCCGGAAGCGAAGCCGATCGACTTCAGCCGGGACGGACGCGCCGTGGAGAAGGACGGGCCGTACTGGGGCCTGTTCCTGGTCGACCAGCTGGCCTGGCGGTGGGGGATAGCCGAGCAGGGCGAGGTGCGGGTCTGGTTCGAGCTCCGGCCGGGGACGCACCGGCCCAAGGCGGCCCAACGGCGCCAGGCCACGGTTTGAGACGGCGGGCAACGGGTAGCCAAGCAGCGACTCAGTAACGGAGAGACATCCGAGGCGGAGAGGTGAAGGGGATGCGGACCAGGTTCTCCCTGATCATGCTGCTGTTGGGGCTCGTGCTGCTCTGGCCCGTGCCGCTGGGAGGTGCGCTGCTGCTCGTGACCGCCAGCGTGGGTCTGGCCATCGCCTTCGAATCCGACATGGCTCCGGCCCGGCCCGAGTTGAACATGGAGCTGGCGGAGGTGAAGGTCGGCCGCTCGGTGGCCTGAGCCTCTTTCGCCACCGTCAGGGACAGCCCGAAGTCGCCCGCTGGGTCGGTCCAGAAGCGCAGCGGTGAGAGGCCGGCGACCGTCAGCTCGGCCTCGATGCCCTCGGGTCGGAACTTGGCCGAGATCTCCGTGCGCATCTCCTCGCCGGCGCGGAAGACGACCGACAGGTTGAGCGCGTCGATCGTCACCACCTGGTCCACCTGGGAGCGCAGCAGCATCTCGATCCATTCCGCCTCCGGGTCGAAGCGGGCGACGTGGTCGAAGCGCTCGGGGGCGAAGTCGGCGCCCAGCTCCCGGTTGATGCGCTGCAACAGGTTGCGGTTGAAGGCGGCGGTGACGCCGGTGGCGTCGTCGTAGGCCGCCTCCAGCCGGGCGGCGTCCTTGACCAGGTCAACGCCGAGCAGGAAGGCATCGCCCGGTCGGAGGGCGGCGCCGATGCCGCCGAGGAAGACGGCCCGGGCGGAGGGCGCCAGGTTGCCGATGGTGGAACCCAGGAAGGCCACCAGCCGCCGGCTTCCGGAGGGAAGCAGGCTCATGTCGCCCTCGAAGTCGCCCACCACCGGGCGAACCTCCACGCCCGGGTACTCGGAGGCCACCGCCTCGGCGGCGGCCTGAAGCGTGGCCGCGTCCACGTCGAACGGCACGAAGGACCGCAGGGTGCCCGCCGACTGGAGGGCATCGAGGAGCAGCCGGGTCTTCTCCGACGTGCCCGCCCCCAGCTCGATGAGCATCTCGGCGCCGGTCAGCTCGGCCACCTCCGCTGCCCGGGCGGAGAGGATGGCCCGCTCCCGCCGGGTCGGGTAGTACTCCTCGAGGCGGGTGATGGTGTCGAAGAGGGCGGACCCCTCCTCGTCGTAGAACCACTTGGACGGGAGCTCCTTGGGGGAAGAGGTCAGCCCGGCGGCCACGTCGGCCCGCAGGGCGGCGGCCAGGTCGGTGCACTCGGGGGACCTAACCATCGCGGGCGCACCGGAAGCCGGAGAAGATCTGGCGGCGGATGGGGAAGTCCCAGTTCCGGAAGGTCGTCCGGGCCACAAGGGGATGTGTGGCCCAGGAACCGCCCCGCAGGACCTTGTAGTCGGAGCCGAAGAACACCTCGGAGTACTCCTTGTAGGGGAATGATGCGAAGCCCGGGTAGGGGAGGAAGTCGGACGCCGTCCACTCCCACACATCGCCCAGCATGTGCTCGGCGCCCCAGGCGCTGGCGCCGCCAGGGTAGGCGCCCACGGGAGCGGGGCCGAAGTGGCGCTGGCCGAGGTTCGCCTGGTCCTGGCCGGCACCGTGCGCCGCCTTCTCCCACTCCGCCTCGGTGGGGAGGCGTTTGCCGGCCCAGGCGGCATAGGCCTCGGCCTCGTAGAAGCAGACGTGCTGGACGGGTTCGTCGGCCGGCACCGGGATGCGCTCCCCGTAGCGCACCAGCGAGTACGAACCGGCGCCTTCGGGCTGCCAGAACTCGGGGGCGCTCAGGCCGGCTTCGGTGCGCCACTTCCATCCCGCTTCCGACCACCAACGGGCCTCCTGGTAGCCACCGGCGGCCATGAACTCGCGGTAGGCCCGGTTGGTGACGGGGGCGGTGTCGATCCAGAAGGGCGCCACATCGACGGAGTGGGCGGGGCGCTCGTTGTCGTAGGCCCAGGGGTCGGCGTCGGTTCCCATGACGAACGGGCCGCCGGGGACGAACACCTCGGCGTGGGCCAGCGGCCGTCCCGGGGGAGCCGGTACCGCCTCGTGGGGATAGGGCCGGTCCATGAGCTGGAGGGTGGCCAGCATGGTCTCGTCGTGCTGGTGCTCGTGCTGAGCCACCATGCGGTAGACGAAGCCTTCGGCCAGCAGGGGAGTGGCGGGGTCGAACTCGACCCGCTCGAGGACATCGAGGACCCGGCCCCGGACCACGGAGATGTGGGACCGGGCTTCGACCGGGCCGAGGAGGGCCAGGCGGGACCGGTCCCGGCGGGGGTGGCGGAAGGCGTCGTAGATGTCGTCGTGGAGCGGGTTCAGGGGCTGGGTGCGGGCCACGGCCCGCAGTAGCCACAGCTCCTCGTAGTGGCCGACGTGGGCCAGGTCCCAGACCAGGGGCGACATGAGCGGCGAGTGCTGGGTGACCTGGTCGTCCTCGGAGAGGGGCGCCAGCAGGTCCAGGGAACGCCGGCGGGCCTCCTCCAGATCGCCGGCCAGGGCGCCTTTCAGGTTGGGCACGCGAACTCGTCTTCCTGGGGGTAGGCGGCGTTGCGGGTCCAGGCCGCCAGCACGTCGTCGGCCGGGCACCGGCCCCGGTCGACCCAGCGCTGGCGGTAGGCCCGGACGACCGGGATCAGCTCCGCGTCGGCGCCGCCGGCCAGGGCCGCTTCGGCCAGGTCGAAGCAGCGCCGGGCCGCCCGGGCCAGCACCGGGTTGGACAGGCCGTAGCGGGCGGCCGTTCGCCACCACCCGTCGGCGGGCGCCACCGCCGCCGCCACCTCCTCGGCCAGATCGGGCTCCAGGAGCGTGGCGGCGATGGCCACCGGCACCTTCCAGTACGGCCCCGGCAGGCCGTCGATCATGCGCAGCTCGAGGAAGCCGCGGGGCCGCACGGGCGGGAAGAGCGTGGTGAGGTGGTACTCCAGGTCGGAGCGGTCGGGCCGGACGCCCTGGTAGCCCTGCGCCATCCACTGGGCGAAGGTGAGCGGCTCGAGCACGGCTTCGAAGTCCCGGCGGGGGATCAGCATCACCCGGGCCCCCAGGGCGTAGTCGGCCCAGGCGGCGTCGGGGTCGGCGCCGCCCACCGGCCGGGTGCGGCTGGGGTCGATGGCCCACCAGGTGGTCAGGCGGGTCGAGCGCCATCCGGTGGAGGCGCCGGAGAGCACGGGCGAGTTGGCGAAGGTGGCGGCCAGCATGGCGCCCACGGCGTGGGCCAACCGCCAGGTCACGGCCGGATCCGGGCCGGCGTCGACGTTGACCTGGATGGCGGCCGTCGAGCACATCATCTGGCGCCCGGCCCGGCCCTGGGTGTCGAAGTAGGCCTCCATGGCCCGGTAGCGGGGGGAGTCGACCACCCGGTGGGGGGGCCGGGCCGGGTCGAGCCCGATTCCGGCCACGGCCAGCCCGCCCCGCGCCAGCGCCTGGCGCAGCACGTCGAGGTCGGTGGCCACGGCGGCGCAGGCAGCGGCCGGACCCGGTCGGGGCGGGCCGCTGAGCTCCAGCTGGCCACCGGGCTCGAAGGTCACCTTGCTTCCGCCCGGCAGGGCTCCGGCGGCCTCCACGGCGGCTGTGAGGGCTTCGAAGGGCACCGCCAACTGGGGGGCGGACAGGTCGTGGACCAGCCACTCCGCCTCGACGCCGACGCGCCGGGTGGCCGGGCCCGGGAGCAGGCTGTGCTCCCGGAAGTGGCGCTCGGCGTCCTCGGGGGTGAAGGACAGGGCGTCGCCGCGGCGTGTTGCGTCCGTCGCGATGGACCGCAGTCTCATCTCCTCCACCTCCCGCCCGCAAGCCACACCGGCTCTACCCGGTCTACGAGGTATCTAACTCAAGAGGATGTCGAAACAGATGGCAGGCGCTGCTCCAACGTGAGCAGGGGCCCGAACAGGTCGCCGTCTCCGGCGACCCGCTGGAGGGCAGTCTCGGCGTCGATGGGGAGCGTTACGTCCGATCCCGAGTGGATGGCCTCGATCTCCTCCCAGCGGAGCGGGGCGGAGACGGTGGGACGGGGGCGGGCCCGCAGCGAGTACACCGACACCGTCGTCTTGTGCTCGTCGTTCTGGCTCCAGTCGATCAGCACCTTGTGCCTGCGCAGCTCCTTGGCCATGTTGGACACCACCGCCCTGGGATGGGCCCGCTCCAGGATCTGGGCCAGGGCCAGGGAGAAGCTCTTGGTGGCGTCGTAGGTGGCGGGGGTGTTGAGGGGCACGTAGAGCTGGAGACCCTTGCTGCCCGAGGACTTCACCACCGACTCGAGCCGGAGGTGGTCCAGCGCCTCCCGCAACCACAGGGCCACCTGGGCGCATTCGGTCAGGCCGGCCCCGTCCCCCGGGTCGAGGTCGAAGACCACCGAATCGGGCTGGTCGAGATCCGGCGCCCGGTGCAGGGCGGTGTGGAGCTCGAGGGAGGCCAGGTTGGCCACCCACACCAGCGTGGCCAGGTTGTTGACCAGGCAGAAGTCGATGGTCCGCTGGTTGTGGCCGCTCCACACCGGTGCCGTCTCCACCCACGGCGGCCGGTGCGACGGGCACTGCTTCTCGTAGAAGTAGCCGGCGTCCACGCCGTTGGGGTAGCGCTTGAGGGTGAGGGGCCGGTCCCGCAGGTGGGGGAGGAGGACCGGGGCGATCCGGGTGTAGTAGTCGATCACCTGCCCCTTGCTGAAGCCCACCTCGGGGTAGAGGACCTTGTCCAGGTTGGAGAGCTTGAGTGTGCGGCCGTCGACGTCGACGACCGTCAAGCCTCCTTCTCCTTGTTGGCCCGGGCGGCGGCCAGCGACGCCTCCAGGGCGGCCATCAGGTCGACCACCTGGGCCGGTTCCTCGGTGGCGGCCTGGGACACGATCTCGGCGCCTTCGGCCTTGGCCTCGATGAGGGCCAGCACCTGTTCCCGGTACTCGTCGTGGTACTTCTCCGGTTCGAAGTCCGTCGACAGCGATTCGATGAGCTGGCGGGCCATCTTCAGTTCCCGCTCCGACACCTCCACGTCGTCGCCGGGCAGGCCGTCCAGCTCGCTTTCGGGGACCACCTCGTCGGCGAAGAGCATCGTCTCCAGGCACAGCACGTCGCCCTTGGGGCGGATGGCGGCCAGGTACTGCTTGGTGCGCAGCACCATCCGGGCGATGGCCACCTTGTTCGATTCCTTCATGGCCTGGAGGAGCAGGGCGTAGGCCTTGGCCGCGCCCTTCTCGGGGACGAGGTAGTAGGGCCGCTCGTAGTGGACCGGGTCGATCTGGTCGTACTCCACGAAGTCCTCGATGTCGATGGCCCGCGTGGCCTTGGGGTCGAGGGACTCGAGCTCCTCGGGGGTGATGACCACGTAGCGGTCGGGGGAGATCTCGTACCCCTTCACGATCCGCTCGTAGGGCACCTCCTCGCCGGTTTCGGCCGACACCCGCTTCTGGCGGATGCGGGCGTTGGTGCCCTCCTCCAGCTGGTTGAAGCGGACGTCCTTGGGGGAGATGGCGGAATACAGCTTCACGGGCACGTTGACCAGCCCGAAGCTGATCGACCCGCTCCAGATGGCTCTCGGCATGCCTCTATTG
>JBIOUX010000132.1:0-9349 GCA_044867425.1 Acidimicrobiia bacterium
GCCAGGGGGAAGACGACGGGCAGGCAGCGGGGGCCGCGCACCTGGCCGCCGGCCCACGTCACCGCCCCGGGGTCCTCCAGGGAGAAGTCCGGGATCCGGGACAGGAACGCCGACAGGGCCACGTTCATCTCCATGCGGGCCAGGTTGGACCCGGCGCAGCGGTGGATCCCGACGCCGAAGGCGATGTGGCGGTTGGCCTGGCGGTCGATGATCACCCGGTCGGCGTCAGGGAAGGCTTCGGGATCGCGGTTGGCGGCCGGGAAGTTCATGAGCACCCGCTCGCCGGGCCGGAAGGTCACGCCCGCTGCCTCCACCTCCTCCTTCACCACCCGGGCCATGGTCACCGGGGAGTAGGCCCGCAGCAGCTCCTCGGTGGCGGTGGGGATCAGCTCGGGCTCGGCCACCAGGCGCTTGCGGTCGGCGGGATGGCAGGCCAGGTGCCAGAGGGCGGAGCCGATGGAGCTCCACGTGGTGTCGATCCCCGCCACCAGCAGCAGGTTGCAGGTGCCGATGACGTGCTGGTCGGTGACCGGTTCGCCGTCGAGCTCGCTCTGCAACAGTTCGGAGATGAAGTCGTCTCGGGGTTCCGCTCGGCGTTGCGCCACCTGCTCGGAGAAGAAGCCCAGGATGTGGTGGCGGGCCTCCAGGCGGACGGCGGGGTCCTTCAGGCCCTGCTCCAGCAGTCCCCGGGCCCAGGTCACGAAGTTGTCGGCCTGAGCTTCGTCGACGCCGAGGAGGTGGGCGATGACCCGGGGTGGGATCTGCTGGGCGTACTCAGCGGCGGCGTCGGCCCGGCCCCGGCCGGCGAAGCCGTCGATCAGGCGGTGGGCCAGCTCCTCGGTGAAGGGCTGGTGGCCGGCCACCGCCGACGGGGAGAAGGCGGGCAGGATCAGCCGCCGGGCCGGGCCGTGCTCCGGCGGGTCGCTCGAGATGGGCGGGGCCTTGACGCCGTAGAAGGCGTCGTCGGGGTCGAGTGCCACCGGTTTCACCACCAGCGGCTCGTCCGACGACAGCTGGGGGACGAGCCGAGCCAGCTCGCGCACGTCCTCATAGCGGGTCGGTAGCCACGAGCCTCCCCAGCGCTCCGTGTGGGCCACGGGGCAGCGGCTCCGCAGGTCGTCCCACACCGGCGCCGGATCGGTGACGTAGGCGGTGTCGAAGATGTCGTAGTCGGTGGTCCAGTCCTCCACCGGGGGACGGGGGTTGTTCACGCTCACGACGACGCGTCCTCCTCGATGTGGATGGCGAACTCGGGACAGTTGGCCTCGGCCAGCCGGGCCTTGTCCTCCAGCTCGGGCGGGACCACGCCGTCGTTCTTGGCCGACGACATGCCGTAGTCATCGACGTCGAAGAGCTCCGGCGCCAGGGCGTAGCAGCGGTTGTGCCCCTGGCACCGTTCGGAATCCACTCGCACCTTCATGTCGGACGCCCCCTCCGGCCGGCTTGCCCCCCGATTACCGGAGAGTAGCGGCGACGACCGGCGGCGGAAATCCCCGGCGCTCTCGGGCAGGAAAAGTCTGGCGGAGCGGCCAATCCCTACTGTGTCAACTTTCTCAATTAATTTACTAGAGAAAGCTCCCGATCCCCGCTGGAGGGAATCCCATGCGCCGTCCCACCCGTTCCGGCTTGGTGGCCGCCCTGCTGGCCCTGGCCCTCGCCGGCGCCGCCTGCGGCTCCGACCCCAAGACCTCCGAGGCCAAGGGCGCTGTCACCCCGAAGGCGGCCGAGAAGGTCGACCTGCGCCTCGGCTACTTCCCCAACGTGACCCATGCGGCCGCGGTCGCCGGCGTCGAGAAGGGCATCTACGCCGAGAAGCTGGGCCCCAACGTCAACCTGAAGACGGCCACCTTCAACGCCGGCCCGGCCGCCGTCGAGGCGCTCTTCGCCGGGGCGCTGGACGCCACCTACATCGGCCCCAACCCGGCCATCAACGCCTTCTCCAAGTCGAACGGCGAGGCCATCCGCATCCTCGCCGGCGCCACCTCGGGCGGGGCCTTCCTGATCACCTCGCCCAAGATCGCCAAGGACGCCAACCTCAAGGGCAAGAAGATCGCCACGCCCCAGCTGGGGAACACCCAGGACGTGGCCCTCCGGGCCTGGCTGCTGTCCAAGGGATACAAGACCAACCCCCAGGGCGGCGGCGACGTCTCCGTCGTGCCCCAAGAGAACGCCCAGACCCTCGAGCAGTTCAAGAGCGGCGCCATCGCCGGCGCCTGGGTGCCCGAGCCCTGGGCCACCCGGCTGGTGCAGGAGGCCGGCGGCAAGGTGTACCTCGACGAGCGCACCCTGTGGCCCGGCGGCCAGTTCGTCACCACCCACCTGATCGTGCGCACCGCCTTCCTCAACGAGCACCCCGAGGTGGTCGAGAAGCTGCTCGCCGCCCACCTGGCCGCCACCGAGTTCGTCAACCGGGAGCCGGCCGAGGCCCAGACGCTGACCAACCAGGGCATCCTGCGGATCACCGGGAAGTCGCTGCCCGAGCCCGTCATCGCCGCCGCCTGGAACAACCTGAAGTTCACCTTCGACCCGGTGGCCTCCAGCCTGCGCAAGGGCGCCGACGACGCCAAGGCGGTCGGCCTCCTCGACCCCGCCACCAAGCTCGACGGGATCTACGAGCTCGGCATGCTGAACAAGCTGCTGGTGAACTCCGGCCAGGCTGAGGTGAAGAGCTGATGTCTCTCCTCCAGACGAGGAACGGGGTGGCGGCGGCGGCCGCCACCCCGATCGCTTCCTCCCCGACCGCCACAGTGTCCGTCCGGGAGGTGTCCAAGGCCTTCGGCTCGGCCAGCTCGCCCGTAGTGGCCCTGGACCGCCTCTCCCTCCAGGCCCGGCGGGGCGAGTTCCTCTGTCTGGTGGGCGCCTCCGGCTGCGGGAAGAGCACGCTGCTCAACCTGGTGGCCGGGCTGGACAAGCCCAGCGGCGGCAGCCTCGAAGTGGACGGGCGCCCGGCGCTCATGTTCCAGGACCACGCCCTCTTCCCGTGGCTGACCGTCCGGGGCAACGTGCAACTCGCCCTCCGCCTGCGGGGCGTGCCCAAGAAGGACCGCCACGACATGGCCAGCGACCTGCTGCGCATGGTGCACCTGAAGGGCATGGGCGGCCGGCGCCCCCACGAGCTGTCCGGCGGGATGCGCCAGCGGGCCGCCCTGGCCCGGGCCCTGGCCCAGGAGACCTCGGTGCTGCTCATGGACGAGCCCTTCGGGGCCCTCGATGCCATCACCCGGGACCTGCTCCACGACGAGCTGGAGCGGGTGTGGCAGCAGACCGGCGTGACCATCCTCTTCGTGACCCACAACGTGCGAGAGGCAGTCCGCCTCGGCGACCGCATCCTGGTGCTGTCCAGCCGGCCCGGCAAGGTCGTGGCCGAGTGGGCCGTGACCATCGAGCGGCCACGTCGGCTCGAGGCTTCCGAGGTTGCCAGCGTGGCGGCCGAGATCACCGACCGTCTCCGTCAAGAGGTTCGCCGTCATGGATAACAACATCGACGTTCTCACGACCGATCCTGCCTTCCAGGCGAACGGTAACGGTGCCCACAGCACCGAGATCTCGGGCCTCGACAAGCTCGAGCAGGCCCTGCCCGAGACGAAGAGCCGTCTGGCCCGCACCTGGGCCGGCCTGTGGCCCAAGCTGGGCGCCCTCGCCCTGTTCCTGGGGATCTGGCAGTTCGGCGCCCTGGTCAAGGGCAAGGAGTACATCCTGCCCGGCCCCGGCCTCGTCATTCCCCGGTTCTTCGACGACATCGCCACCGGACGGATGCTCGAAGCGGCTCGCACCACCATGGGGCGAGCCTTCTTCGGCTACTCCCTGGCCCTCGTCGTTGGCCTCGTCATCGGCCTGGCCGTGGCCCGCAACCGCGTCCTCCGGGCCGCCTTCGGGTCGATGATCACGGGGCTGCAGACCATGCCCACCATCGCCTGGCTGCCCCTGGCCGTCCTGCTGTTCAACGCCTCCGAGTCGGCCATCAACTTCGTGGTCATCCTCGGGGCCGCTCCCGCCATCGCCAACGGGATCATCGCCGGTGTCGACCACACCCCGCCGATCCTGCTCCGGGCCGGACGGGTGCTGGGCGCCCGGGGCTTCAACGCCTACCGCCACGTGATCCTCCCCGCCGCCCTCCCCGGCTTCGTGGCCGGCCTCAAGCAGGGCTGGGCCTTCGCCTGGCGTTCCCTCCTCGCCGGCGAGTTGCTGGTGGCGTTCAGCGCCAAGGCCTCCCTGGGCTACGACCTGACCACCAACCGGGAGCTCTCCGACGCCCAGGGGCTGCTGTCCATGATGCTGGCCATCCTCATCATCGGCATCGTCATGGACTCCCTCTTCTTCGGCCGGCTCGACCGGGCCGTCCGCCGGCGCTGGGGTCTCGGTGCGGCCTGAGAGCGTCGGTTCATACCGGGGACAACCCGGGCCCCGGGCCTGGCCCCCGGCCATGGCCGTGGGCATGCGGGTCACGGCCCGCTGCGACCAGGCGGTGCGGGCGGCGACGGAACTCGCCGGCCACCGCCGTCACGGTGGCCGACGTGGTCCGGGCCGTCGACGGCCCCTTGCCGAGGGCGCCCGGTCCGAGACCCCGGTCAGAACCAGCGGCATCCTGGCCGAGGTGTGGAACGCCCTGCGGGCCAGCGAGTTGGCCGTCCTCGAAGCCGTCACCCTGGCCGACCTCGCCGCCGGCCGGTTGCCCGACTCCGTTCGGGCCCTGGTTCTTACCGCGGAGTTCACCTCGCCGCGTTAGCGTTTTCGGCTCATGACCACTCGGGGTCGGAGCAGCTTCATCGACGGCGACGTCGCCGCCTACGCGCTGGACCACACCAGCCCGCCGGACGAAGTCCAGCGCTCGCTCCAGGCCGTCACGGCTGAGCGCACCGGCGGAGCCGCCGGCATGCAGATCGGCCACGACCAGGCCGTGTTCATGGAGAACCTGGCCCGGGCCATGGGGGCCCGCCAGGCCGTGGAGGTGGGGGTCTTCACGGGCTACTCGTCGCTGGCGCTGGCCCGGGGGATGGGCCCCGACGGGCACCTGCTCTGCTGTGACGTGAGCGAGGAGTGGACCGCCATCGCCCGCGAGCACTGGGAGAAGGCGGGGGTGGCGGACCGCATCGACCTGCGCCTCGGCCCCGCCCTCGACACGCTGCGGTCACTGCCCGTCGACGAGGGCTTCGACCTGGCCTTCGTCGACGCCGACAAGGAGGCCTACCTCGACTACTACGAGGAGATCCTCCCCCGGCTGCGGACCGGCGGAGTGGTGCTGGCCGACAACACCCTGTGGGGCGGGCGGGTCCTCGACCCCGACGCTGACGACGCCGACACCGTGGCCATCCGGGCCTTCAACGACGCCCTGGTGGCCGACGGCCGGGTCCGGGTGGTGGTCCTCACCGTGGGCGACGGAGTGACGCTGGCCCAGAAGCTCTGATCGGCCGGGGTTCAGGACAACTTCGGAGGAGTGAATTCTTGAATCACAACGGAAAGGCGGTCGCCCGGGCGGTCGGCGCCACCAAGATCTACGGCTCCGGCGAAGCCGCGGTGCGGGCCCTCGACGACGTCACGGTGGAGTTCCCCGCCGGGCGCTTCACCGCCATCATGGGCCCGTCGGGGTCGGGCAAGTCGACCCTCATGCACTGCGTGGCCGGCCTCGACAGCCTCACCTCGGGCCAGGTGTTCCTGGGTGACGTCGAGCTCGGGAAGCTCTCCGACAAGGAGCTCACCCTGCTGCGGCGGGAGAAGATCGGCTTCGTCTTCCAGGCCTACAACCTGGTGGCCACCCTCACCGCCCTGGAGAACATCACCCTGCCCATGGCCCTGGCCGGGGGGGAGCCGGACCAGGCCTTCCTCGACCGGGTCATCGACACGGTGGGCTTGCGGAACCGCCTCACCCACCGGCCGTCCGAGCTCTCCGGCGGCCAGCAGCAGCGGGTGGCGGTGGCCCGGGCCCTGGCCAGCCGGCCGCAGATCATCTTCGCCGACGAGCCCACCGGCAACCTCGACTCCAGCTCCGAGGCCGAGGTCCTCGACTTCCTGCGGGGGGCCGTGAACGACCTGGGCCAGACCATCGTCATGGTCACCCACGACCCGGTGGCCGCCGGCTACGCCGACGAGGCACTGTTCCTCTCCGACGGCAAGATCGTCGACTCCATGGAGAAGCCCACCGCCGAGCGGGTCCTCGACCGCATGAAAGCCTTTGGGGACTAGGGGTCGCGGCGTGTTCAAGCTCACGGTCAAGACCCTGTGGTCGCACAAGCGCCGCCTCATCGGCACCTTCGCGGCGGTGGCGCTGGGCGTGGCCTTCCTGTCCGGGACGCTGGTCCTGGGCGACACGCTGCGGGCGAACTTCGACGAGCTCTTCGCCCGGGCCAACGCCGGCGTCGACGCCGTCGTCCGCACCGCCGACAGCATGCAGACGGAGTTCGGCCGCCAGCGGCCGCCCCTCGACGCCGGGCTGGCCGCCAAGCTGCAGGCAGCCCGCGGGGTGGCCACGGTGGCGCCCAACATCGAGGGCTACGGCGCCCTCATCGGCAAGGACGGCGAGCCGGTGGGCGGGATGGGACCCCCGCAGCTGGCCGGCAATTGGATCGAGGACGCCGACCTGAACCCCTACGACCTGGTCGAGGGCCGGGCCCCCAGGACCCCCGACGAGGTGGTGGTCAACCGCACGGCGGCCGAGGATGCCGGACTGGGAGTGGGGGACCGCGCCACCGTCCAGACACCCGATCCGGTCAAGGTCAAGGTGGTGGGCCTGGCGTCCTTCGGCCCCGAGGACAGCGCCGGGGGCGTCACCTTCGTGGCCTTCACCACCGAGGCGGCCCAGCGCCTCGTCCTCCACCGCCAGGACAAGGTCAGCAGCTTCCTGCTCAAGGCCGGCGAGGGTGTGAGCGAAGACGACCTGGTCGCCGCCGTCCGCCCCCTCCTGCCGTCCGGCGCCGAGTCCATCACCGGGAAGCAGTTGACCGACGAGAGCATCGACGACATCGGCAAGGACTTCCTCAACGTCTTCTCGATCTTCCTGACGTCCTTCGCCGTCGTCGCCCTGATGGTGGCCACCTTCAGCATCTACAACACGTTCTCGATCCTCGTGGCCCAGCGGACCCGGGAGTCGGCCCTGCTGCGGGCGCTCGGCGCCAGCCGGCGCCAGATCCTGGCCTCGGTGGTGGGGGAGGCGGCCGTCATCGGGGTCGTCGCCTCCGTGCTCGGCCTCCTGGGCGGGCTGGGTGTGGCCGAAGGGTTGAAGGGCCTCTTCGGCGCCTTCGGCTTCGGGCTGCCCGCCGGCGGCCTGGCCCTCAAGACCGACGCCGTGATCGCCTCCCTGGTGGTGGGCATGGTGGTCACCCTGCTGGCCGGGGTGGTGCCGGCGGTCAAGGCGTCCCGGGTGCCGCCCCTCGCCGCCCTGCGCGAGGTCGCCCTGGAGCGCACCCACGCCTCCGTCCCCCGGGCGGTGGCCGGCCTCGTCCTCATCGGGATCGGCGTGGCCGTGGTGCTGGCCGCCGTCCTCGGCGGGGGCGACGACGTGCTGGCCCGCGCCGGGTTGGGAGCGGGCGCCACCATCCTCGGCGTGGTCGTCTTCGGGCCCGTCATCGCCCGTCCCGCCGCCGGGGCCATCGGCTGGCCTCTGCCCCGGCTGCGGGGGATCACCGGGCTCCTGGCCCGCCAGAACGCCATGCGCAACCCCCGGCGCACGGCGGGCACCGCCTCCGCCCTCATGGTCGGCGTGGCCGTCGTGACCCTGTTCACCGTGGTGGCCGCCTCCATCAAGCAGTCCATCGACGACAGCGTGGCCCGCTCCTTCGGCGGCGACCTGGTCGTCACCTCGGGCGGGTTCGGGCCGGCGGCCGGGTTCTCGCCCCAGCTGGCCGGCAAGGTGGCCGACCTCCCCGAGGTGAAGGGCGCCACCGGATTCGGCGTGGGGGCGGTGCGCATCGGGAGCGACACGGAGACGGTGGGCGTGGCCGAACCCGGTTCCCTGGTCCGGGTGCTCGACCTGGACGAGAGCGACGGCTCCATCGAGGACCTGGAGCGCAACGAGTTCGCCGCCTCGGCCGACAAGGCCGACAAAGAAGGCTGGAAGCTGGGCTCGGTCGTGTCCGTCACCTTTCTGGACGGCACCACCCAGAAGCTTCGGCTGGGTGCCATCTACGAATCCGCCGACGTCGCCGGCCCCCTGGTCCTCACCCGGGAGTCCTATGACCCCCACGCCCCGCAGTCGCTCGACCAGGTGGTCTTCGTGGTCCTGGCCGGCGGCGTCGCGCTCCCGCAGGGCAAGGCGGCGGTGCAGGACGTGGCCAAGGCCTTCGGGTCGCCCAAGGTGGAGGACAAGCAGCAGTTCCTCGACACCGTGGCCGGGGGTGTGAACCAGATGCTGGCCATGGTCTACGTGATGCTGACGCTGGCCATCCTCATCGCCCTCATGGGCATCGCCAACACCTTGTCCCTGTCCATCTTCGAGCGGACCCGGGAGCTGGGCCTGCTCCGGGCGGTGGGGGAGACCCGGGGGCAGCTGCGGTCCATGGTCCGCTGGGAGTCGGTGGTGATCTCCACCTTCGGCACCGTCGGCGGCCTGGCGGTGGGAATCTTCCTGGGGTGGGCCCTGGTGCTGGCCGCCTCCAGCGAGGGCATCGCCAGCTTCGCCGCCCCGCCCGGGCAGATGGCCGTCGTCCTCGTGGTGGGTGCCATCGTCGGGATCCTGGCCGGCCTGCGCCCCGCCCTCCGGGCGGCCAAGCTCAACGTCCTGGCCGCCATCGCCACCGAATGAGCGAGCTCTCCCCCCGCCAGGAGGAGATCGTCCGTCACACCATGGCCGAAGCGGCCCGGTCCCTCGAACAGCGCTCGGCCGGCGTTCCCGTCCGCCCTTCGGAGCGGGCTCCCGGGCCCGTGCCCGGGACCCCCGAGGTGGGGGCCGTGTCCAGCATCTCCTTCGTGGTCGGCCCGGAGGACACCGCCGCCGCCCTCGGCCACCCCGACCCGGAGGTGAAGGTGCTGGCCAGCCCCCAGCTGGCCGGGTGGTTCGAGATCACCGCCAGCGCCGCCATGCCCACCCCTCCCCCGGGGGTGCGGCACCTGGGCGTGGGCATCCTCGTCCACCATCTGGACGCCGCCCACCCGGGTGAGGAGGTGGTCGTGCGGGCCGTGGTCACGGCCGTGGAGGGCCACCGGGTGCTGCTCGACTGCGAAGCCACGGTGGGGGACCGCCTGGTGGCCTTCGGCACCCACCACCGGGTGCTCCGCCCGGTTCCGGCGCCTTAACTACTTCCCGCTGAAAAAGTCGCCGGAGAAATAGGGTCTGACCAGCGCCGTTGTTGGTGGAGGGTGCTCGCGTTCCGGCCTGAATGTTGAGACGATGGCCTCTACTCCCTGCTGCCACAAGGAG
>JBIOUX010000133.1:0-23586 GCA_044867425.1 Acidimicrobiia bacterium
GCTGTCGGCGGGTACCCGGACCCCCCGGTAGAACACCTCGGCCTGGTTGTGGACGGCCCAGCTGCCGTCCGGGTCGTTCAGCGTGCCCAGCTCCCGCAGTTCGATGCCGGGCGTGTCGGTCGGGACGATGAACATCGACATCCCCTCATAGGGATGGACGTCAGGGTCGGTCACCGCCACGACAATGTGGAACTGGCTGCGCGAAGCGTTGCTCACGAACCACTTGTGGCCGTCGATCACCCAGCCGTCGCCGTCGCGGACGGCCCGCGTCGTGAACTGGCGGGGGTCCGAGCCGGTCCCCGGCTCGGTCATGGAGAAGGCGCTGTACACGCGGCCGTCGAGCATGGGGTGGAGCCACCGCTCCTTCTGCTCTTCAGTGCCGGCCAGGGCGATCAACTCGGAGTTGCCCGAGTCGGGAGCCTGGTTCCCGAAGACGTGGGGGCCGAAGTCGCAAGCCCCGAGGATTTCGTGCATCAGACCCAGCTTCACCTGCCCGAATCCCTGGCCGCCCAAATCGGGGCTGAGGTGGGCTGCCCACAGCCCGGCCTCTTTCACCTTGTCCTTCAAGGGCTCGATGACCCGGAGGAACTGCTCCCAGGTTAAGTCCAGCGTCTCGAGCGGGTAGAGCTCCTCCCGGACGAAGGCCCGCATCCACTCCAGCTTCTCCTCAAAGTCCGGTTCAGTGGAAAAGTCCCAGGCCATCTCGTGCCCTCCTTATCGGTCCCGTGCCTCAGGGATGCCCAGCGCCGGGCACGGGCTCCGGCGCCAGCAGGGCGGCGAGCATGCGTCCGGCCCCGGCCGCCTCGGGGGTGGCGATCAGCGCGGACCACGGCGCGAGGGGGAGGCGTACCAACGAACGGGGCCACGACCTGTCGATCCGCAGCATCACGTCGATGCCGTACCCCGCCAGCTCCCGGGCGATCTCCACCATTCGGAGTGGTGCTCCGGGGCCGGGGCTGACCACCACCGGCTGGTCGGCGGCCAGGGCGGCGTCGATCTCCTCGGGGCTCCGGCACACGGCTGCCGCCGCCGGGTCGAACAGCCCGTCCGCCCACGTCGCCCGGTGCCCTTCGGCCAGGAGGGGCAAGCGTCGTTGGGCGTCGCACGCCAGCAGCAACTCGACGAGCTCGTCGCCGGGGGGGCGAGCAGCCCGGGGACACCTACCGAGGAACACCTCGCCGGTGCACCCGTCAATGGAGACCTCCTGGCCCTCAGACACGACGAGCGAGCCGAAGCGGGCGTGCCGGGCGCCGAAGGTCAGCCCAGGAACCCGGCACACGGCGGGATGTTCGAGGTCCCGCGTGAGAGCGGCCAGGTGGCTGGCGTGCCCTTCCCCGGAGCTCACCACCGCCCCGGCGGAGAGGACCGCTTCCGCCTCGGCGTCGTCGCCGGCGGCCAGGACAGGCGTCACGGCCGGCCTGGCCAGCCGCCGGCCCTGCTCGCCTGACAGCACGAGAGGCCCGACGGCAACGCCGGGGGAAACTCCGACGCCGCACCCGAGCCGGACGGCGCCGTCGACGTCGAGGCCCGGCTCGGCCACCCGGATCAGCGCCACGGGAGGAATCCGGGCCAGTGCCTCGGTCAGACTGACCGCGCCCCGGTGCCACAGGTCGAGGGCGGTCGTCAGGGCGGCGACCGCCGACCGGGGCGCGACCCGCACGTCGATGACCCACAGCCGGGACCGTTCCACGACGAAGTCGATCTCAGCCAGATCGAGGAGGGTCTCCTCAACCATGCCGGCCACCCGCTGCAGGGCGGCGTAAACCGGGGGCGACCACCGGGCCAGCTGATCGAGCGCCACCGCGTGGCCGGCGCCGACCGGTTGCGCCTGCTCGGCGCCCGGAAAGAAGTCGCCGGCCATCCACGGCTCCCCGGTGGCCGGGCTCCGGGTGAAGGCGGTGCCCGATCCGGAGAGCCCCGCGGCGTCGCCGTGGACCATGGCTTGGACGGTCAACGTCCCCGCGCCCGCGCCACCTGCTGCCAGGAGGGCGGTCACCACCTCTCCCAGCTGCGCCCGGGGGTCCTGCGGGAACGGCCGGCCCGAGACCGCCGCCATGGCAGTCAGGTGGCGCCTGAGGAGGGCGCGGATGGCGTCCCGTCCGGCGTCCGGGACGGGAGGTGAGAGCCGATCGGCCGGGACGCCCCGGACGCCGATGGCGAACGCCCGCACCAGACGCTCGTACCGCCTCCAGGCGGCGGGCTCGTCGCCGATCAACGCCGCGTACCCGTCCACCGTGGCATGGCACAACCCGACGTGGGAAAAGGCGGACCCCGCTCCCGACGAAACGGGTGGCTCGGCGGCCACGCTCACCAGCAACGGCTCCTGCGGGTCGCCCAGGCGCCGTTCCACGCCGGTCTCCAGGGAGCTCAGGTGGCTGTCGAGTTGCAGCCCCCGGTCGCCCAGGGCACGCCGGGTGACCGTGAACGCCGGCGGGACGAGCAGGTCGATCCCCCGGAGGCTGCCGGAGCGGCGGCGACGGCCGGCGCCGGCGACGAGCTGGACCCGGGCGGTCAACGGCTGCTGCCCATCGCCGCCAGCAGCCCGCCGTCAGTGGCAACCACCGAACCGGTCATATAGGTGGAGCCGGCCACCCACGTCACCACGTCGGCGATCTCCTCGGGCGTGCCGGTCCGGCCCAGTGGGATCCGCTCGACGATCAACTGGCGGGCCCGCTCTGACAGCTCCCCGGTCATCTCGGTCTCCACGAAACCGGGAACGACGAGGTTCACCCGGATTCCCCGGGGGGCCAGCTCCACCGCCAGCACCCGGGTCAGACCGGCCAGTCCCGCTTTGGCCGCCCCGTAGGGCGCGTCGCCGGGGAAGCCCCGGAACCCGACCACTGCGCCGATGTTGACGATGGCCGAACCGGGGCCCATGTGGGGAAGCACGCTCCGGGCCATGGTGAGCGGCGCGGTGAGGTTGGTGGCCAGCACGTCCTCCCAGTCGCCGGGCGCCAGCCGATCGACCCGCCCGCCCCGGTGGATGCCGGCGTTGTTGACGAGGATGTCGACGCTGCCCCAGGTGGACACCACGTCCTCGACCGCCCGCGCCACGGAGCTGGCGTCGGTGACGTCAGCCACGACGCCGAGCGCCGACCCCTCGGCGGTGGACGCGGCCACCACCGCGTCGGACCGGGCCAGCAACGCCACCCGGTCTCCCATGGCCAGCGCCCGGGCCGCGATGGCCCAGCCGATCCCCCGCGACGCGCCGGTCACCACCCAGGTCCTCGTTCGTGCCCCGCCCACGTCTCCGCCGTCGTTCACTGGTTCCGCAACCCCGTTCCGCCTCGCCCACGGTCACGACGACACCGAACCCGACGGCCCCGGCCGGCGCGGCTTACCCGGCCGGGGTCCGTGGCTGTCGCCTCCCATTTCGGCGGGCCGGGCGCCCGCCACGCCGCCGGTCCGCCTGCCGTCCTGTCCGGCGGTCAGGAGGCGCTGCTGGTCTCCCGGAGGGCAGCGGGGACGACCGGCTCCTTCTCATGGAAGTAGGGCATGACCTCCTCGGCGAAGAGCTTCATCGACGCCCGGACCTTGTGGTCCTCGAGGCCGCCGATGCGCATCCAGCAGAAGATCTCCTGCTGGCCAATGTCGTTGTAGACCTCCTCGATCTTCTCCCGGACCTTGTCGGGCGTGTCGAGGAGGATGATCCCGCCGGCCCGCAGGTCGTTGATCGACACCCCGCCGGCCGCCTCGAAGGCCTCGGCCAGGTTGGCCATGTACTCGTAGCCCTTGGGAGCGTTGGGGCCCTTGGGGACGAGCTTCATGACCAGGTTGAAATACCAGTCGAGCGCCTCGGCGGGACGGGTCAGGGCCTCCTCCTCGGTCTCGGCCAGGTGCATCTGCCAGTTCATGGGGAAGTTCAGCTCGAGGGGGTCGTGGCCGAGTTCCATGAGCTCCTGCTTGGCCTTGATGACGAACGTCTTCAGCTCGTCGAGCGACATGAGCGTGGGGGTGACCAGCACGTTCAGGTCGTACTTGCGGACCAGCTCGAAGGTCGACGGGCTGATGGCGGCCACGTACAGCGGCGGACGGGGCTTCTGCAGCGGCTTGGGCGTGATCGTCACGTCCTCGATCTGGAAGAACTTGCCCTCGTAGGAGAAGTTGTCGTTCTCCCACAGGCCGATGATGATCTCGAGTTCCTCCTCGAAGATCTCCCGGCTGTGCTGCTGCTGGTCGGCCAGGCCCAGCATCTTGAACTCCCGGGGCTGGTATCCCCGGCCGACGCCCAGGTCGAGGCGGCCGTTGCTGATCACGTCGACCATGGCGAAGTCCTCGGCGATGCGCACCGGGCTGTCGAAGGGCAGGATGCTCACCGCCAGCCCAATGCGGATCCGGTCGGTGATCTTGGCCATGGCCGACATGGCGACCTGGGGCGACGGCATGCTCCCGTAGGCGCTGCCGTGGTGCTCGGCCAGCCACACCGAGTCGAAGCCGAGCTCCTCGGCGTACTCGATCTGCCCGAACATCTCCTTGTAGGCGCGCTGGAAGTCGCCGTCGGGGCACTCCAGCACGTAGAACATGCCGAACTTCATGTCGTTCCTTCCTCTCGCTCGGTCTGGCTCGCTGCCCGCAGGACCTCGGGCATGACCTTGGTGGCCAGGTACTCGACCCGGCGGGAGCCGCTCTCCACCGGCTCTCCCGGCAGCTGGGCGAAGAAGTGCAGGTCCTTCGTCTGGGGCCGGTCGGACAGGATGCCGGAGAGCTGGGCCACGGCTGTGGAGGCGTCCCAGAGCTGGATCATCCCCGCCTCGACCAGCTGATCGGGGCTCTCGTAGCGGGGGACCTGGTCCGGCGGACCGAAGACCCCCCACCCGATGTACTCGTTCCACTGGTAAACCGAGTGCTGACCGATCTCCGCCCAGGTCCGCTCGGGATCCTCGTCGATGATCGGCCACTGGAGCGAGTAGATGCGGCCTTCGGCCGGGTCCTTCCCGACCTTCGAGAGCGCCTCGACGTACTTCGCCCCTCCGGCGTTGAGCGTGTCCAGGTAGCCGTCGCCGATGCGGGCGGCCCGTTCAATGGCCGGGTCGGCCAGGGCTCCCACGAGCAGCGGCGGCGGGTTCTCGGGGACGGGTGTGATCCGCACGCCCTCGACCTCGAAGCGCTTGCCCGCGAAGTTCACCACGTCACCGCTCCACGCCCGACGGATGACCTCCACGCCTTCCTCCAGGAGGCTGGGACGGTTGCGGAGCTTGCGGCCGAAGCCTTCGAATTCGGATTCGTGGTAGCCCTGCCCCACGCCGAGGCGGAACCGGCCGCCGGTCAGGATCGATACGGTGGCAGCGTCCTCGGCGATCCGGATGGGGTCGTGGAGCGGCAGCACCAGGAGGTTCGTCCCGACGTGCATGTGCTGGGTGCGAGCCCCGATGGCGGCCGCGATGGTCAACGGCGAAGGGGTGTAGCCGTCGTCGCAGAAGTGGTGCTCCGTCAGCCATACCGACCGGAACCCGAGGCCTTCGGCCCAGACGATCTGGTCGAGGATGGCCTTGTAGAACCCCTCGTTTGGCTTCCTCCACTGTTCCGGGTTGCGGAAGTCGTAGGCGAGCCCGAACGTGACCTGCTCCTGGTTGGTGCCCATGCCTCTCCTCCGTCGTCGTTCCTTCTCCCCTCAGGCGACCCGCCCGGTGGCGGTCGTATCCTCTGGGGACGTTATGGACCAGGGCGGGAGGGCGAAACGCCCGCCGCCCCCGCCGTTGGTCGAGAACTCCAAAGTCGTGCTCGACGTCGGCACCGCCTGCTCAACCCAGGCTGCCGAGAAACCCGAGCAGCTCCTGGCGGTACCGGACCGTCTCCTCCAGGAACGGGGCGTGGCCGCTGTGCTCGAAGTCGACCAGGTGCGCCTCGGGCAGCAGCTGGGACGCGGCCGTGCCGATGTCATGGGGGACGATGGCGTCGTGGACGCCGTGGATGAGCATCGTCGGGACGGTGATCTTGGGCAGCAGGTCGCGCTGGTCGAGGTCGCCCAGCTCGGCCAGGGTGGCGTCGGCCGCGGCGCTGGTCTGCATGAAGATCGCCCACATCCAGTCAACGGTGGGCTGGCCGACCTCGGAGTGGCAGATCCCGGAGGCCAGGGCGTGGAGGAACTCGGGGCGGGTGTCCCGCAAGGCGGTCAAGGTCTGCTCGAAGATGTCGGGTGTGCCGCCGTACGGGAAGCCGTCTCCCTGGAGGTACCGAGGGGTGGCGCCGCCGGTCAGCACCAGCCCGCCCAGTCGCCCGCCGAGCTTCGCGGCCGCGTCAACGACGAGGGCTCCGCCCAGCGACCAGCCGCTGAGCACGACGCCGTCGAGCTCCAGCGTTTCGACCAGGCGGACGACATCGGAGCCGACGGCGCCGATGGACATGTCGTCAAAGTCCTTGTCCGACAGGCCGCATCCCCGGTGGTCCAGAGCGACGACCTCATGGCCGGCCTCGAGCAGGGCGGGGAGGGTGAGGTCCCAGACCCGGACGCTCATCCCCCAGCCGTGGACGAGGACCACCGGCCGGCCCGTCCCCGAGTACCGCTCGTAGTAGATCCGCCGGTCGCCGTCCACCGCCACGTATGCCATGGGGGATCCTCCTCGCTCGGTGACCCATGCAGGGAACCACGTCACCGGCGGTGGCGACAACGCCCGATGAGGACCGCCTTGTAGGTTTCCTCAAGATCTCGGCGCAGGACCGTTAGTTGGTGGCCAGGTCGATGATCTGGAGGGCGAAGCGGGCGTCGAGGAGGCTGCGCAGGTCGTTGGGGTCGACGGCGGACACCTCGGCGATACGCGTCAGGCGATACCGGACGGTGTTCTCGTGCACGGCCAGGGCCCGGGCGGTGGCGCGCACCTGCGCGCCGCAGTCGAGATAGTGGCGCAGGGTCGGCACCAGCTCCGACTGGGTCTCTTCGTCGTAGCGCGTCAGCGGGCCGAGCAACTCCTCGGCGAACTGGCGGGAATCTGCGCCGCTTCCCGCCACCACGAGGCGGAGCACGCCCAGCTCCGTGGCCAGCACCACCCGGGGGCGGCCATCGGCCAGGACCCGGGTGGCCTCGAGCAGGGCCCGAAGCTCCCGGTGGGCCTCGGCGTAGTCCTCGATCCGGCGGGCCACCTTGGAGATGGCGGCGCCCCGGAACCGAATGCGGGCCGCCATCTCGTCGATCAGGGATTCAACCGCCCGACGGATGCCATCCAGGCCCTGCTGGTCGTGGCCTTCGGGGAGGGCCAGCAGGAGCATGTCCGCCCCCGGGACACTGATTGCGAGTGGGGTGTCGCCGCCGAGGAGGGTTGCCATCCGGGCGGCCAGGAGGGCGCGTCGCTCGCTGCCCGGTAGGCCGGGCTCCGCCGCCAGGGCCAGGCGGACGACGACGTGGGGCCGGTCGAGGTCGACGCCGAAGAGCGGGGCTCGCCGCTGCAGCACCGACGGGTCGCGCCCTCCGTGGAGCAGATCGGAGAGGAAGTCCTCCCGGGCCTGGCCTTCGGCCTCGGCCTGGCGCCGCTCGGCGATGACCAGCAGCGTCACCAGCGTGGCGCCCTGTTCCACCACCTTGACGTCGATCGGGCGGATCGAGCTGCCAAGCTCGACGACGGCCAGATGCCCGACGATCTCCTCGTCGGCCTTCAGGGGGCAGATGAGCTGACGGTGGGGGAGGCCGGCGTGCGGGGCGGCGGGGAGGATCGCCGCCCCGCCCTGGGTCCGCTCGCGGGCCATGGCGGCGATCTGGGCGGGGTTCGACCGCTCGACCAGCGGAGCGGCCTCGACGCCGGGCGGGGCGGCCGTGGCCGCCACCTCGCATTCCGATGAGAAGAGGATGACCGGCTTGCCCATCAGGTCGGAGAGCAGCTTGATGGTCTGCGGCACGTCGGCACCCCGGAGGGCGGCGTCGGTGAGGCGTTTGTGGACCAGCGCCACCTGCTCGAGCAGGCGGCGCTGACGGTCGATGACCAGTGCCCGGCGGTTCAGCTGGGCGTAGAGGTAGGCCTGGCGGACGGCCAGGGCGGCCAGGCTTCCGAAGGCCTGGGCGACCCGGATCTGCTCGTCGGTGTAGACGTGGTCCTCGTCCTCGTTGTCGACGTAGATGATCCCGATGGCCTCCCCGTTGAACACGAGGGGGACGCCGAGCATGTCACGCACCCCCCACTCCCGCATCGTCCGCTGGACGGTGCGGGGGTCATGGCGGGCGTCGGTGACGAGCACGGGCGCCCGGGTGGCCACGATCTCCTGCGTGAAGCGGTCGGTGCCGGTAACCAGCTTCTTGATGCGGTCATCGATGTCCGCCGTGCGGCAGTAGCCGACCTGGCCGTAGAAGAACCCGTCGTCGCCCCGGATGTAGGCGGAGAAGCGATTCACGTCGAGCAGCTCGCACACCCGGCGCCCGACCAGGCGGAGCAGCTCGTCCAGATGCTCCGCCTCGGACACCGAGGTCGCCTGGACCGCCACCTCCTGAAAGGCGCGCAGGATCTCGGGCGATCGGTCCCGCACGTCCTCGAGGAACACCGGCGCCGGTCGATCCTTCATCGCCGAGACCCCCCTCGGGTGCGCCCCGCCGCCGGAGCCTGCGGGGCCGCCTGTTGACTTCTCCAAAGACCCTAGCGTCAACCGCGGCGGCGGGTACCCGAGCCGCGTCACCGAGGCAGACCGGCGGCGTGCGCCGCCTCCTCCAGCAGGCGGGGGACGTCGTCACCGAGACGGCGGGCGTAGTCGGTGGTGAGGCGGCCGTCGAGGTACTGGGCGTAGGCGCCCTCCACGATGGCAGCCAGTTTCCACAAGGCCAGCACCATGTACCAGGACAGGTGCTCGACGGTCCGTCCCGAACGCTGCGCGTAGTGGCGGGCGAGTTCGTCGCGGCCGGGGGCGCCCGGGCGGCGGGACACGGCCTGTACCTGGGGCATGGCCGGTGGGTCCAGGGGACGGGGGCCCCAGAAGGCGAGGGCGAGGCCGACGTCCATCAGCGGATCACCGATGGTGGCCAGCTCCCAATCGATGATGGCCAGCAGCCGGGGCTCATGGCGGGCGAAGAGGCAGTTGTCGAGGTGGAAGTCGCCATGCATGATCCCGGGGGTCCACCGCGGGGGTCGGTGCGTGTCCAGCCACTCGGCCAGTTGGGCGAACCGGGGGAGGTCGCGCACCGCGTGGCTCTCGTACTGGCGGGTCCAACGCGGCACCTGACGTTCCAGGAACTGGTCGGGCTTCCCGAAATCGCCGAGTCCGGCCCCCTCCCAGTCCACCCGATGGAGGGCGGCGAGGCCGTCGATCATCTCCTGGCCCAGCCGCTGCAGGGTCGGCTCACTGGGGTCGTAGGCCTCCGGCAGGGTGTCGGTGATGGAGACGCCGTCGACGTGCTCCATGACCAGGAACGGCGCCCCGGTCACCTCGGGATCGTCGCAGAAGGCGACCGGGCGGGGAGCGGGCACCTCGGTGCCGGCCAGGGCCCGAAGCACCCGATGCTCCCGGGCCATGCTGTGGGCGGTCCCCGACACGGCGGCGGCGGGGGGGCGGCGCAGCACCAGCGACCCCCTCTGGCCCCGGACGACGAACGTGGCATTGGAGTTCCCGCCTCCCACCCGCTCGGTGGTCAGCGGGCCGGCGACATCTGCGTGCCGCTCCAGCCAGGCTGCCACCCGTGACTCGTCGAGGAGCGGGGCCGATCCGGACGGGGCTGGCGTGCGCTCTGCGGTCACCCGGCGTCCATCTCTTCGACGGGGATGCGCCCCTCGCGGTAGAGCGACCGCAGCGTCCGCTTGTCGAACTTGCCCACGCTCGTCTTCGGCACCTCGTCGAGAAACGCCCACCGTTCGGGCAGCCACCACCGAGCCACCTGCCCGGCCAGGAACGACCGGAGCGTCTCGGCGTCAACGTGGGCGCCGGCGCGGGGGACCACGCAGGCCAGCGGCCGCTCGTCCCAGCGGTCGTCGGGAACACCGATCACGGCCGCCTCCAGCACGCCGGGGTGCGCCATGAGCCGGTTCTCGAGCTCCACCGACGAGATCCACTCTCCGCCCGACTTGATCACGTCCTTCAGACGGTCGGTCAGCTGGATGAATCCCCGGCGGTCGATCGTGCCGGCGTCGCCCGTCCGCAGCCAGCCGTCGTCGAACCGGTCCGGCGAGGGCGCCCGGAAGTACGAGCCGGTGACCCAGGGGCCGCGCACCTGTAGTTCGCCCACCGACTGCCCGTCCCAGGGCAGTTCCCGTCCCTCCTCATCGACGATGCGGGCCTGCACGCCGGCGATGATCCGCCCACTCTTGGCCCGGAAGTCGAGTTCCTCCTCGGGATCGACGCCGGCGGGCGGGAACGACAGGGCGGCCAGCGGGCTGGTCTCGGTCATGCCCCAGCCCTGCACCAGGGGGATGCCGAACAGGTTCCGGTAGCGGGCGATGAGGCTGCGGGGGACGGCGGAGCCGCCGCAGATGATGATCCGCAGGGTCGACAGGTCGACGTCGTGGTGGTCGGCGTGGGCCAGCATGTCGTTCCAGATGGTGGGGACGCCCTCCGCCACCGTGATGCCCTGCTCGCCGATCAGGCGGGCCAGGTGGGGGGCCTGGAGGTGGGGCCCGGGGAGCACGAAGTCGCAGCCGGCCATCCACCCCGAGTAGGGCAGGCCCCAGGCGTTGGCGTGGAACATGGGCACGACGAGGAGGATCCGGTCGCGTTCGTTGAGTGCGAACGTGTTGCCCGAGCACTGGGCCAGTGAGTGCACGAAGGTGGACCGGTGGCTGTACACGACGCCCTTGGGGTGGCCCGTGGTCCCGCTCGTGTAGCACATCGAGGCGGCGTCCTCCTCGTCGACGTCGGGCCAGGCGAATTCCGGCGCCGCCGAAGAGAGCAGCTCCTCGTAGGGGATGGTGGCGGCCAGGCCGAGGTCTCCGCCGTCGCCCACGACCACCACGTGTTCCACCGACGCCAGCTCGTGGAAGACCGGGGTCAGCACCGGGGCCAGCGACCCGTCGACGATCAGCACACGGTCCTCGGCATGGTTGATGATCCAGGCGAGCTGTTCCGGGAAGAGGCGCAGGTTCAGCGTGTGCAGGACGGCGCCCATGCCGGGGACGGCGAAGTACGCCTCCAGGTGCTCCTGGTGGTTCCAGGACAGCGTGGCCACCCGGTCGCCGGGCGCCACGCCGAGGGCGCCAAGGCCGGCGGCCAGCCGCTCGGCCCGGCGGGCCACCTCGGCAAAGGTGGCCCGCCGGTACCCGTCGCCGGTGAAGGTGACGACCCCGCTGTCGGCGTAGACGCTCCGGCCGTGCTCGAAGATCAGATCGGTGGTCAGCTGCCGGCGCTGCATGGTGCCTCGCAACCCGAACCCCCTCTCCTGCCCTCAACCCCGCTCAATCACCGGTGACCCCGGCACCGAGCCCTAGATACGCCGCCCGAACCCGCTCGTCCTCGAGCATGTCGGACGCCCGGCCCTCCAGGGTCACCGACCCCCGTTCCATGACGTAGGCCCGGTCGGCCAACTCAAGCGCCATCCGGGCGTTCTGCTCGACGAGCAGGATGGAAACGCCCGCGTCGTGGAGCACCCGGAGGATGTCGAAGAGCTGGCGGGAGACGAGCGGGGCGAGGCCCAGTGACGGTTCGTCGAGGAGCAGCATCCTCGGTTGGGCCATGAGCGCTCGCCCGATGGCCAGCATTTGCTGCTCCCCGCCGCTGAGGCTGGCCGCCGGCTGGCGGGTTCGCTCCTGGAGTACCGGGAACAGCTCGAAGACGCGCTGCAGCCCGTCGCCCACCGCCCGGCGGCCGAGGTGGCGAGCGTGGGCGCCGAGGAGCAGGTTTTCGAGCACGGTCATGACGCCGAAGAGCTGACGACCCTCGGGGACCATGACGAGCCGCCGGCGGGCGATGGACTCGGGCGGCTGGCCGGTGATGTTCTGGCCGTCGAAGGTGACCCGGCCACCCCGGGGTGGAAGGAGACCCACGACCGTGGAGAGCAGTGTGCTCTTCCCGGCTCCGTTGGCCCCCAGCACGGTGACCAGCTCCCCTTCCCGGGCCTGCAGGCTGACGCCGCGCAGGACGGTGACCGGGCCGTAACCGGCCGTGACGTCCGCGATGTGGAGCAGCGGCTCGGTCATGCGTGCGCCACCCCCAGGTAGGCCTCGATGACCGCCGGGTCGCGGCCCACGTCGCCGGGGACGCCCTCGGCGATCTTCTCGCCGTGGTCGAGGACCACGACCCGGTCGGCGATCGACATCACCATCCCCATGTCGTGCTCGACGAGGAGCACGGCGACCCCGGTGCGGCCGATCTGTTTGACCAACTCGGCCAGCACCCGGGTCTCGGTATGGTCGAGACCGGCGGCGGGCTCGTCGAGGAGGAGAACGTCCGGCTCGGTGGCGAGGGCCCGGGCCACCTCGGCCAGGCGCTGGTGGCCCACGGGAAGCGACAGGGCGGGCACCGACGCCTCATGGGCGAGCCCCACGAAGCGCAGCCACTGCAGGCCGACGGCCCGGGCCTGGTCCTCGTCGCGCCGCACGCCGGGCAGCTGGAAGGCGGCCGAGGGCAGCCCGGCGCCGGCGTAGCGGTCCCGGGCCACCATGACCGTCTCCAACGCGGAGAGTCCCTGGAAGAGCCGCGGGGTCTGGAAGGTCCGGGCGATCCCGAGTCGGGCGATGTCGTCCGCGGGTAGCCCGTCGATCCGGACCCCGTCGAGGCGGATCTCGCCGGAGGTCGGTAGGAACGCCCCGGACAGCAGGTTGATGAACGTCGACTTGCCCGCTCCGTTGGGTCCCACCATGGCGGTGATCTTTCCCGGCTCGAGGGTGAGGTCGACGCCGCTCAAGGCGCGGAGGCTGCCGAAGGACCGGCTCAGGCCGTGCACGGTGACAGCCGGCCGGGGGCGATCCGCCAGCGGCGCCTGCCCGTCGGCGGGTGGTCCCGCGACTTTCAGGGCGATCAGGTCGGGTTCGGCCTCCAAGGCCACGTCGGCGACGGGGACCGGCTGCGCCTCGGTCGGCTGCGGCCGTCGCCCCGGGCGGAGCCGGGCGGCCAGCGCGCGCAGCCGATCCAGGTTGGCCGGCGCCACCAGCCCCTGGCGGAAGATCAGCACGAACCCGATGAGCAGCAGGCCGTTGGTGATGATCGGGTAGTAGGAGGCGCCGGCGCCGAAACCGGTCTCGAACGTCTCCCGGACCCAATGCTGAAGCCACCCCACGACCGCCGCCCCGACAGCGCCGCCGTAGACGGATCCCAGGCCGCCGACGATGACGTAGGTGACGAGGTCGATGGTAAGGCCGACATCCCATGACGACGGCGCCGCGTAGCGGAGGTAGTAGGCCCACAGCGCCCCGCCCACCCCGCCCATGACCGCGCCCACGACGAAGATACTGAGCTTGAGTTTCCAGGCCCGTAGCCCCAGGCTCTCTGCGCTCTCCTGATCGGCGCCCACCGCCCGCAGCGACCGGCCGATGCGGGAGTGGTCGATGTTGCGGGCGATCACCAAGCAGACGCCGAGGACGGCGAGAGCCAGGTAGTAGAACCGGTGCTGCGTCGAGAAGTCGAAACCCGCCAGCGACAGGACGGGGACGCCGGTGGTGCCGAGCGGGCCTCCGGTCAGGCTGGTCTGCTGGAGGATGAACACCAGCAGGATGAGGTGGATGGCGAGCGTGGCCAGGGCCAGGTTGAGGCCGCGGAAGCGCAAGGTGAGCCAGCCGACCAGGAACCCCATGACGGCCGAGAGCCCCACGGCGACGACCAGAGCCGGCAGGTGGGTCCAGCCGTGGTCAGCGGTGAGGATCGCCGCCGTATAGCCACTCGTCAGGTAGAAGCCCCCCTGACCGAGGCTCAGCTGGCCGGCCAGGCCCATGACCAGCACCAGGCCGGTGGCGCCGATGGCGGCCAGCACGATGAAGATCGCCGTGTCCAGGGAGCGGATGTCGCCGAGGACGTAAGGAACGGCGATGGCGGCCAGGAAAAGGGCGGGCGGGAGCAGCCGCCGCCGGTCCCGCCCCAGATTCGCCAGCCAGTCGGCCGCCCGGCGGGGGACGGGCGCGCCGGCTGGTTGAGCCGGGACCGATCGGCGCCGGCTGGCCCGCCGGGCCGCCCCCGACACTCGCCCGGAGACGAGACGACGGATCAGCCCGTCCTCACCGAAGAGGTCGCGCCCGAAGAGATAGGCGAGCAGCACCGAGTAGACGAGCGCGGTGCGGTAGTTCGAGGAGATGGCGCCGGCCGAAACCGCTTCCGTGATGCCCAGGCCGAGTCCGGCCACCACCGCTCGGACCGGGCTGGTGAACCCGCCCAGGGCAGCGGCGATGAACCCGATGAGCCCGACGACCAGCCCGCTGTTCCACCGCACGAGGGTGAGCGGCACGGTGACCGCACCCACCAGGCCGCTGAGGGCTCCGGCCAGGAGGAACGCACCGAGCGACATCCGTCCCACCCGGATGCCCTGCAGCCGGGCCGCCGTGGGGTTGATGGCGCAGGCGCGCATGGCCCGTCCGACGCCGGTGAAGCGGAAGAGGACGACGACGCCGGCCAGAACGAGGGCGGTGGTGCCCCACACCCACCAGACCTGCTTGCCCAGGCGGGCGTCGAAGAGCTCGAACACCCCGGTGGTGAACGGGTCGGCCCGGAGAGGGTCCTCATGCCAGGTTCGGAGTGCGACGCCCTGGAGGACGAGGCCGAAGCCCAGGGTGACGACGACCATGCCCAGGGCGCCCACCCGGCCCCGCACCGGTGCCACGGTGGCCCGTTCCTGCACCGCCGCCACCGCCGCTCCGACCACCACGGCGAGGGGGACAGCCAGGAGCATGCTGAGGTCCTCCCGGCTGGCCCAGGCGACGATCATGCCGCCCAGCATCACGTAGTCGCCCTGGGCGAAGTTGTAGACCCCGGACACGTTGGCGATGACGACGAACCCGAGGGCCACGAGGGCGTAGATGCACCCCACGCTGAGCCCCGAGAAGAGGTACTGCGAGAGGTCACTCAGTTCGGGCACGGATCCTCCCTGGGCCCGCGATACCCGCCCGCATGGTGGGGCGGGGCACCGCCGGGGTGCCCCGCCCCACCTGCACAGGGCTGCGGGTCAGGCTTCGGCGCCGGCGGCGTCCGCCTTGGGTGCGAGCACCCACTTGACCGTCGTGCCGTCCGACTCGACGGTGAGGTTCAGGTATGCCTCCTTCCACGTGCCCGTCAGGCGGTGGTTGTCGGCCGCCGTCTTGATGTAGCCGTGAGAGGTGAGGAAGTCCTTGCCGTCAAAGGTCTCCATGGCCTTGACCAGGCCCTCGCGGGTGAGCTCGTCGCCGTCCTTGATGACCCGCCGGGCCGCCTCGGCGTAGGTCCGCACGGCGTCGTGGCCGTAGATGCTGAAGAGGGCGAAGGGCTCGTTGGGGAACTTCTTCTGGAAGGCGGCGATGTACTCGTCGCAATGCTGCTTCAGCGGGTCACCGGCCCCGATCAGCTCCGGCGCCCGGCACTTGTGGCCGCCGAAGACGACGCCCTCGCAGTTCTGGCCACAGGCCTGGGCCAGCGGCGGGACGGTCAGCCATTGCTCGGCGATGATCGGCTTGTCGAGCTTGAGCTGCCGGGCGGCGGCAATGGCCGCCGGGTTGAGGGTCTCGATGTAGTACACGTCGGGGCCGGCGTTACGCATCTTCGTCAGCTGCGGCACGAGGGCGTCGACCGAGGAGGTGGCAGATCCCTTCTCGATGGCGACGACCTCACAGCTCAGCCGCTCGCATCCGCCCCGGAGCGCGTCGGGGATCTGCGACGAGAAGTCGGTCTCGTAGTGGATAGCGGCCACCTTTTTCGCTCCGAGCTGCTCGACTGCGTAGCGCAGCGACGAGGTGACCAGCTCAGACGTCGGGGCGTTGTTGAACACGTACGGGGCGACGGGGCGGTCGACCTTGTCGTTGCCGCTGGCTGTGATGATCGGGAGCTTGGCGGTCTCGCTCAGGTCCCGGATGGCCAGGGCCCCGGAGGCTCCCAGGAAGGCACCTAACGTTCCTTGGTCGGCAGCCGCTTCCCGGTAGGCGGTCGCTGCTCCCTCCGGCGTCCCGCCGGTCTTCAGAATCTTGAGATCGATCATCCGGCCTTCGATGCCGCCGGCGGCGTTGATCTGGTCGACGGCGACTTGCATGCCCTTGGTGAAGTCGGGGCCACCCTCCGCCACCTCACCTTCCAGGCCGGCCAGGCGGATCGGTTCGGTGCTGGCCCCCTCGGTCCCTTCGCCGCCTGCCGGGGCACCTTCCTCGCCGCCATCGTTGCCGCAGGCCACCCCGACCAGGGCGACGGTGACCAGTAGAGCCATCAGACGGACCTTTGTTCCTTGCGCGAGCTGCACTGTTCGTCCTCCCCCTCCACGCGCCTCGGGTACCTGGGAGACGCGGCGCTGGGGTGCCTGTCGCCCCGGCCCAAGGACTTTTGTCCCAGGCGGCTCGGGCCGGACCGGGTCATTGGGTCACGCGGACCCTACGAGTCACCCCCGATAGCGAGAAGGGCTTTGCCGGGCGTCCGTTATGGACAATTCCAAAAGGGCGCCGGCGGCGCTTCAGCCAAGGGAGGTGGCCGACCGCATGGCGCCGGCGAACTCGAGCATCTGGGCGGCCATCACCTCCACGGAGTCCTGGAGGGCGGGGTCGACGAGGCCATTCCTCCACGGGTCAAGTCCGAACACGATCTGTCCAGCATCCACCCGAGGACAACACATCGTGGGAGTATGCCCCCAGGGACTCGAACCCTGAACCCGTACCCGGAGCGCCCGGTAGTCCAGCGGATAAGCGACCAGGTCGCATATCGACGCGAGTCACGGGCTGGCGTGTGTTTGTCTCCCTGAGCCCGGGGCGGTCGGGTAGATACCTTCCGATGCTCGAGATCGACGGTTCCCAGCATTCCGGCAGTGGGAGCATCGTCCGCCTCACCGCCGCCTACGCGGCGACTACCGGCACTCCGGTACATGTCGTGAACGCTAGGGCCCGCCGGCGCCCGAAGCCGGGGCTCCGGCGCCAGCACTGCAAGGCGCTGGAGGCGGCCCGGGACCTCGTCGGCGGCGAGCTCGAGGGCGCCGCCGTCGACTCCCGCGAGTTCACCTTCCGGCCCGGCGGCGGCACGCCGGAGGGGGGGTACCGCTGGGACATCGGCTCGGCCGGGTCCACCACGGCGCTGGGACTGGCGCTCCTACCGGTGCTCGCCTGCCGTGGCAACGGCGTGCGGCTGGAGTTGCGGGGCGGTGTCTTCCAGGACTTCGCCCCGTCGGTATTCCACCTGCAGCAGGTGGTGACCCCTCTGCTCGCCCGGATGGGCCTCGGCGTCGAGTTCAGCGTCCCCCGCCCCGGCTACGTCCCCACCGGGCAGGGAGTGCTTCGGGTCGCCGTGCCGCCCGCCGTCGACCTGGTGCCGTTGCAGCTGGATCAGCCGGGAGAACTGCGACAGGTCTGGGGCGTGGCGCTGGCATCCCGCCTGACCGAGCGGCGGGTGAGCGCTCGGATGGCCGAAGCGGCCCGGGAGGTTCTGGCGGGCGCGGGCGTCACCGCGGCCATCGACACGCACGACGACGAGACCGCCGTACAGCCCGGCGCCGCCTTCGGCCTCTTCGCCGAGCTATCCGGCGGGGCCCGTCTCGGCGCCGACGGAGCGGGAGCGCCGGGCCGGCCGGCAGAGCGGATCGGCCGCTGGGCGGCCGAGCAGCTGCTGGACGACATCAGCAGCGGCGCCACCGTCGACCGCCACGCCGCCGACCAGCTCCTCATCTTCACCGCGCTGGCCGACGGCCGCTCGGTGTACCGGGCGCCGGAGATCACCGACCACGTTGAGTCCGCCGCCTGGCTGGCCTCGCTGTTCCTCGGCGTCGAGGTCGGCCTCGGCGCCGACGGGACAATCACGGTCGTCGGCCGGGGCCGGCCCAGCGGCTGAGGCCTTCTGACAGCCCCGATCTCGAATCATGGCCAACTTGGGCGGCGCTCCGCCGAAGGGGCGGACGTCGGGGCTTGGGCGCCTCACCCGCTAGGGCAGATGGCGCCTCCGGTGGCGCAGCGCGGTATTGCCGTCCATACGACCTGGCGCCGCTCCGGAGGGTCGCCGGTCGTGCCGTAGACCAGCCATTGGTCTGGGGTCGAGACGGCGGCGGACCAAGTGGCGGCGTGGCCTTCGAGCCGCAGGGTCTGCACCCAGTGAACCCCGTCCGGAGAGCCCCACAGCGCGGGGGCATTCGCCGATTGCATCGCCTGATCGGAGGCCTGGTCGGCGCCGAGCAGTACAAGCCCGGTTGACCCAGCCTTCAAGGCTTGTGCCCATTGGAGGGTTGCGAGTTCAGGGTCGCTCACCCTTTCCCACGGGCCACCGGACTCCGCTCGCCAGATCGCGCCCTGGAGGTCGTTGGTGGCGCCAGCAAGGAACGCCTCACCGGACACGAGAGAGGCGACGTCGCTCAGCGCCCAGGCGTCAATGCCGGTGGGGGAGTACTGCCATTCGTCCTCGCCGATCGAGAGCCACAGCCGCGGCGCGATGCCTCCCGCTCCGTTCTGCTCGATTCCCGTAGCCAGAAGGCGGCCGCTCCACGCGATGACTCGTTCCATGTGATCTGCCCGGCTTCCACCCGGCGGAATCTTCTCCGGAGGGATCGGCTCCCAGGTCGCGCCGGCGTCCCGTGTGCGCCAGACGGCTGGTTCGGCGTCGGAGCTCCCCGCCTGGGCCCAACCCACCGCCACCCACCCACCGGAGTCGATGACGTCGAGGAGGGCGGCGCCTTCATAGGCGACGTCGACGGTCGTGGCCCGGACGCTCGCGCCGCGGCGGACGTCACCCGGAACCCAGGCTCGACCGTCCGCTGAGGTCAGCGCGAGCGGACGGCAGTGGTAGCCGTCGCAGCTGGCCCCAACAATGGCAAAGCCGTGTCTTCGTCACTCCCGGGGGAGAGGACATTGAGGTCTCCAGTGGCGACGAACACGCCGTCCCGCACCGCCACGTCCCAAAGCTCAGGCTCAGCCGGAATCCCGGACACCGCGGTGGCCGTCCAACCCCCGCGATTCTCTGGCCGCGGGCTGCCCGCCTCGCCGGTAGCAATCAACGTCCCTGTCCCAAGGACAGCGTTCACCAGAAGCACTGTCGCTGCGCGCCTGCGTCCCCGTCCCACTGCTCCCCCAGCCGAGACCCAACGAGCCCATGAGCAGAATATCTGGCACCGACGAGGAATGGGCAGCGCATAGTGGCAATGCGCCGCCAGTCGCACGAGAGGTTTCGGAATACAACCGCGCTTCTTCCTGATTCTGATGACGCGGCGGTGGTGGAGGGTGGGGAACGAAAGGCTCGCCTCTTGCAGAATAGTGCAATCTTTGTAGTATTCTGTACTCCGGCTCCGACAGTGAGTGGTGATCCCCGTCGACGTCAGCAGCCCCATCTCGAGCGTGGTTCCTAGCCTTGACGGCGCGGTGCTTGACGCGCTTGCCGGCACGACCGCGCCGCTGAACCTCTCGACGGTGCACAAGCTCGCCGGCCGAGGCTCGATCAGCGGTGTACGCCGGGTGCTGCTGCGCTTGGTCGGGACGGGCCTCGTCGCCGACGTGCCGGGGGGATATGTCCTCAACCGGGACCACCTGGCCGCGCCCGCAGTTGAACGGCTGTCCCACCTTTGGGGTGAGCTGTTCGATCGAATGAGAAGTCATGTCGGTGACTGGCCCGAAGCTCCTCGTCTGGTAGGCCTCTTCGGGTCGGCGGCGCGGCGTGACGGCGACGAGGGCAGCGACATCGATCTCGTCGTGGTGTCCGACGCGGCCACGAGATCGGATGCCGCGGCGGAGCTCGCTGCGAGCACCGAGCGATGGACCGGCAACAGGACCCACGTCGTGACGCTGAGCTCGAAGGATGTTCGCCGCATGCGGCGCGCCCGAGAGCCGCTTTTGGCCGAGTGGGACCACGACCTGATCGTCATCGTGGGGAACCGTGATGCCTTGAAGTCAGGGAATCGATGACGGCCAAGACGCCCCGGGTCACGGACTGCACACACCTGCCCAGGGGCGAAGCCGGTTGCAGCAGGCTGAGGCGTTCGTCATGGCCGCCGATCTTGTGATCAGCGACGCCACCGATACGACGACGCCCGGCGTAGCCGCAACGCGCGCGGTTCTCGCCGGCGTCGCCGCCTCTGACGCGGCCTGCTGCGCCAAGCTCCGAAAGCGATCACGCGGCCAGCATCATGCCGAGGCCGTCAAGCTCCTGCGCACCGTGGTGCCTCATGGTGAGGCGATGGCGAAGGACCTCGTTCGTCTTCTTGCCGCCAAAGACGATCGCAGTACGGCGTCGCGCTGCTCGACCGTACCAAGGCCCGCCGGCTCCCCGGCTACGCGCGTCGTATGACGGAGCTGAGCCGTCAAGTCGTGGAGGCGTAGCCGCAGATCGATGTCGCGTCCGAGTTTCCGGCCCGCGGATAGGCGTGGATGAGGAGCACGCCACCGACAGCAGGAAGGAGACTTCAACGGATACGCGACCAGGTCGCGTATCCGACGCGATCCACCGGAAGGCGACCCGCCCTCGCTGGGAAGCATCGTGCTACGCCGAGGTGGGAGGAGGCCTCGGTAAGTCAGCCTGGACGGTTCGCCGCCTGAGAACGACAGGTGAACCCGGCCGGCGATCCCCAGCCGGCCGGGGAACTTCACCCCGTAAAGCAGCGTAACGACGACGTACCGACACGCTGGGCTGCGACTGATTTTGTCAGCTGAAGTTGGTGATATATGCGGTCAAGGAGGGTACGTAGCGCGGAGTCGTGAGGCACGTATGACCATCTCGAGAGGAGGGCACGATGGCGGAGCAGCCGGATACGAGCAAAGGTTGGTGCTGTGACGGGCGCACGTTTTCGGAACACGCCGCGGAAGGCGGGGGGTGCTGCCAGCCTGAGGGGAAGCAGGTTTCCGATCTTCCCCCTGAGGGCCAGCGGGCGGCTCAGGAGCGGATGGGCCAGAGCTGACCGAGGCCACTCGGCCACGATCGACAATTTCGGGCATCGGCACGGATAGTCGGCCGCGCGGGCCCAGGACCGTCCGACCGTCCCGGATTCCGGGGCCGCGGTCCACCGCGGGCGCGACCGGAGGGGGCGGTCATGTGGACGGAAGCGGCTCTCCAGCGGATCGAGCGTGTCGAGGAGTTCAACGCGCTGGGCAAGAAGGCGACGCTCGCCTTCTCCAGGGTCGTGCGTCCCGGCCGGGTCAAAGACCTCCTGAGCGGCACGTGGATGGGGCATCCGGCCCATCCCATGCTGACTGACGTGCCCATCGGCGCATGGGTGAGCGCGATCATTCTCGACGTCGTGGGCAGCGAGCGCAGCGGATCCACGGCCGACGCCCTCGTCGGTCTCGGGGTCGTGACGGCCCTGCCCACGGCCGCCACGGGGCTCAATGACCTGGCCGACATCGTGGACCCGGAAGAGCGGGCCATCGGGACGGCCCACGCCATGGGCAACGTGACGGCTGTCGTTCTCTTCGGCGCTTCCTACCTCACCCGCCGGTGGGGACGGCGGGGTGTCGGGACGGCGCTGTCTCTGGCGGGCACGGCGGCCCTCACCGTCTCAGGCTTCCTCGGCGGTCACCTCGCCTACCGCAGAGGCGTCGGGGTGGCCCAGACCGCCTTCCAACCCAGGGTGGAGGAGTGGACGCCCGTCCTGGACGACGAGGAGCTGACGGCCGGCAAACCCCTACGGGTGAGCGCCGGCGGTGCCGACGTCCTGCTGTACCGGGACGCCGGAAGCATCTACGCCATCGCCAACCGGTGCACGCACCGGGGCGGTCCCCTCCACAAGGGCAAGGTCAACGACGCCCAGGTGACCTGCCCCTGGCACCTCAGCACCTTCGCCTTGGAGGACGGGTCCGTCGTCCGTGGCCCGGCCACCGCCCCGCAACCCGCCTACGACGTCCGGACGATGGACGGCAGGGTGGAAATCCGGACCCGACGCTGACCTCGTTCCCGGCCATCGAGGGCTTGAGGAACGAGCAACCCGCGGTCGGTTGAGGGGCAGAACGACGCAGCACCGGCTGGGCGCGGGGTCGAGCACGCAGGCGCGTGATCGGCTCCCGAGCCCGGTCAGGATGCCGGAGACGAAGCCGTAGTTCATGTGACAGACGACGTCGGGCTCGGCGTCGGCGGCTCGTCGGAACGGGCAGTTGCGCAGGACAATGGCGTCGCCGGTGACAGACGGCTCGTAGCCCAAGAGTCGCAGGGCGACCAGGAGGCGGTCCCCGGGGGAGCTCCTCGCCACTCGCCGCCCGAACCGCTGGCCGTGTTCAGCGGCCACCTCAGCGAGGTCATCCGACGGCGCCGTGGCGTCCGTCACCCGGCCCAAGGTCGAGGCCAGGATGTCGGCGGCGATGTCGTAGCGCCGGGGAGGGATGGAGAGGTCGAGCTCCAGGTCGGTGGGTGCGTACCGCTTGGCGGGCCGGCCGACGGACGGCCCGTCGTCACCACGGTCGAAGCTGGCATTCACGAAACCCTGGTCGACGAGCTTCTCGAGATGGAACGTGGCGAGCCTGGCAGAGATACCCACGTGCTCGCCCACCTCCATCCGCGTCACCGGCCGGCCGGCCTCGCGCACCACCCGGTAGACCGCTCGCCGCACCGGATCCTCGAGATCGAGCTCCCGTCGGTGAACGGCACCGGCACCGCGCGCGCCATCGCCTCCGTCTATGGCGAGTTCGCCAGCGGAGGGACGACGCTGGGTTTAGAAAGGACCACGACCAGCGAGCTCGAGCGTGAGGTCCCCGCGACCTTCGATGAGATCTTTGGCCTCCACAGCGCGTTCGCGATGGGCTTCATGAAGCCGTTCCCGATCCTTCCCTTCGGAACTTCCCCAAAGGCGTACGGACACACCGGGTCAGGCGGTTCGTTCGGCTACGCCGACCCTGACACCGGCGTCGGCTACGCGTATGTCATGAGAAACGGCTACTCCCTCCCGACAGATCCGCGCGAGATCGCCCTTCGGAATGCTCTGACGAACAGCATCAAGTGACGCCGCTACGTAGCAGCTGCCCACGTCGTGACCGGAGACGCAGTCGTTGCACCGCCTCAACGGGGGACAGATTCGGCAGGGCGCAGAGTTGTCCGATCCCGAGGGGCGCATAACCCGCGGGCGACCCCGCCCATGATCGCGGCTGAGATCTCGGCCACCAGCGTGCGAGCGACCACGCGCAAATGCCGGCTCCGGGCGCTACCTGCCCGTCGGGCACCTGCTCGGTACCGCTCGGACCCGGCGGTAGAACCTTTCCCGCCAAGATTTGCGCGGCGCGAGAGACAGGTTTTGGTTTGCTCAGGCCGCGGCGGTGAAGTAGTCGGGGAAGCGGTGGTCGTGGAGGGTGATGGCGGCGGTCATGACCCGTTGGCCGTAGCGGGTGACCCGGTAGCGGCGAGCTCGGGGGATCTTGGCAACGAGCCCGTGGCCGCGAAGCTTGACGATAAGGCGGGAGACGCGTTCGCATCGTCGATGGGCTTCGTCGCGGTCGGCTGGTGGACGTCGGTAGAGGCGGGCGGTGAGGTCGGCGTTGCGGAACCCGCGGATGGCGTGCTCGCCGGCCAGGGCGGCTCGGAAGAGGGCGAGGTCAGCGGGGTTGAGTGGACTGAAGCGGGCGTAGCGACGCCCGTGGTTGGTTCGGGGCCGGCACAAGGCGTCGAGAGCGGCCACGCCTTCGCCTTTTAGGGGGGCGGCGGCCAGGG
>JBIOUX010000134.1:0-29537 GCA_044867425.1 Acidimicrobiia bacterium
TGTGCGCCTTCTCGCGGACCAGCAGCTCCTCGCGCGCCGCCTGCCAGGTGGCCAGGTCGACGACTGGCGGCTTGCCGGGGAGGTTGCTGCTCGCGTTGCCGGGCGTGGTCGTCATGGTGTCCTCCGCGGTCTCGTCTCGTGCGCTCGCGGGCTCCCTGGGGGAGCCTGTCAGTTCAGACGACTCACGGTGCCGAGACTCATCGATCCGCAAGCGGATCGATGAACCCTTCGGATGGATCAAGACCATCGCCGGCGGACGACAACTCCGCTACCGAGGCCGAGAACGCAACCGAGCCTTGGTTCAAGATCACCGCCGCCGTCTACAACCTCCTCCGCATCACCACCCTCGACACCCAACCCGCCTGACCCGCAGCCGCCCGACACCAACGGTCAGCCGCCAAGACCGTCAGAAGACGACGACGGCAACCGGCGCGCCCGCCGACCCGCAGCAGCAAACCGACCACGACCGCCCATTTTCAGCACCCTGTTAGATGAACTGACCGACCCGGACCAGGTTCCCGGCGGGGTCGACGACGTGGAACTCCCGCATGCCCCAGGGCTTGTCCTCGACGGCGGCCAGGGGCAGCACGCCGGCGGCCTGCCATTCCGCCCGCAGGGCGGCGGCGTCCTCCACCCGCAGGTAGCAGGCGGAGTGGTTGGTGAAGCACTCGATGCCGGTGTCAGCGTAGAGGTGGACCTCCAGGTCGTCGCGGCGGGCGACCACGTAGTCGTGATGGGGCCCGTTCACCTCGAAACCGAGCCGGCGCCAGAAGGCGATCGATTCCTCCCAGTCGCCCGCCGGCAGCACGGGGATGGCCCGGCCCGAAGCCCCGGTCCGATCCATGACCCACCTCCAGAGCCAGAGCACTCCCTCCGGAGTTCAGGGTAAAGGAGGGAACCCCGTGATGGGCGGAGCCTGGAGCTCAGCGAGCGGTCAGGGCGGGCTGACCGTGGCGCCGAGCTGCTGCAGGAGACCGAGAAGATCGCCGTTGACCCAGAGTTCCGCCACCTGCCCGTCCTCGACCCGGCAGGTGCCGGTGAAGACGAAGCGCGGCGACAGCACGCTGTCGGCTGCGGCCACGTCCCCCTTGCTCGGCTGTCCAACGTCCACGTGCCGGTTCGATACGCTCCTACGCCTTCGTTCAAATCACCGAGAGAAGAGCCAGGGGGATTCACGTGGCGGTCGGCTTCGGGGTCTTCGTTCCGCAGGGCTGGAAGATGGAGCTGTCGGGGATCCCCGATCCGGCGGCCAAGTGGGCCAAGGCCAAGGAGGTCGCGCTCCTGGCCGAAGCCAAGGGCTACGACTCGGTCTGGGTCTACGACCACTTCCACAACGTGCCCAAGCCGGCCAACGAGGCGGTCTTCGAGTGCTGGACCACCATGGCCGCCCTGGCCGAGGCCACCACCAGCGTGCGCCTGGGGCAGATGGTGAGCTGCGCCCTCTACCGCCAGCCCTCGCTGGTGGCCAAGATCACCTCCAACATCGACGTGATCTCCGGGGGCCGGCTGGAGTGGGGCATCGGCGCCGGGTGGTACCGCAACGAGTTCGCCGGCTACGGCTTTCCCTTCCCCGAGCCCAAGGAGAGGATCGGCCGGATGGCCGAGACGGTCGAGATCGTCCGGTCGATGTGGAGTGAGCCCCAGACCACCTACGAGGGCCGCTACTACCGGCTCGACCGGGCCCAGTGCGACCCCAAGCCGCTCCAGGAGCCCCATCCGCCCATCTGGATCGGCGGCGGCGGCGAGCAGCTCACGCTGCGGGTGGTGGCCCGCCTGGCCGACTGGGCCAACTTCGGAGGCAAGCCCGACGAGTTCGCCCGCAAGCGGGAGGTGCTGAGGCAGCACTGCAAGGCGGTGGGGCGCGACGAGGAGGAGATCGGGAAGAGCTGGAGCTCCGACCTGGTGGTGCGCGAGACCGAGGCCGAGGTCGCCGGGTTCACCTCGCTGTGGGGTGAGCCCCGGGAGTCGTGGGCGGCGGGCAACCTGGTGGGCACGGTCGAGCAGGTGTGCGAGAAGGTGGCCCGCTACGTCGATCTGGGCTGCTCCTACTTCGTGCCCTGGTGCCGCGACTACCCCGACACCCAGTCCCTGTCCCTCTTCGCCGAAAAGGTCGTGCCGGAGTTTCGCTGACCCGTTGCCGGAGGCGTTCTGGACAGGTGTGTTCTTCCAGGCCGGCCGGGGCGGGCGACCCGGGGGGGAGGGGCCCAGCTGTTAAAATTTGTCCCATTCAGCAGGGTTTCGGGCCTCTGTTGTGGAACGGGTGCCATGCGCCAGGGCCGATCTTTTCTCCTGGTCTGCGTCGTTTTCGACGCATGCCGGCGGTCGCCGCCTTGACGCACCAGGTTCGACTGATCAAGGACGGCGTGCAGCACGATGACCATGGACGGCACCATCCCGACCACCCGCCCGGAACAGAACGGCAACTCCAGGGGGCTCCACATGGCGCCGAGGACGATCGACACGGCCAGCTTCGCCACGGCCTTCGACGCCATCGTCGACAACATCGAGACGGTCATCAAGGGCAAGACCGAGGTGGTCCGCCTCGCCCTGGTGGCCATCCTGTGCGAGGGGCACATCCTCTTCGAGGACGTGCCGGGCACGGGCAAGACCATGCTGGCCCGGGCCATCGCCCAGTCCATCAACGCCACGTCCTCCCGGGTCCAGTGCACCCCGGACATGCTCCCGGGTGACATCACGGGGTCGTCGATCCTCGACCAGACAAGAGGCGAGTTCGAGTTCCGCCCCGGGCCGGTGTTCACCAACGTGCTGCTGTCCGACGAGATCAACCGGGCCACCCCCAAGACCCAGTCGGCCCTGCTCGAGGCCATGGCCGAGCGCCGGATCTCGATCGACTCGGCCGTCTACGACCTGCCCCGGCCCTTCCTGGTGCTGGCCACCCAGAACCCCATCGAGCTGGCCGGGACCTTCCCCCTCCCCGAGGCCCAGCTCGACCGGTTCCTGTTCAAGCTCACCATGGGCTACATGGGCCGCGAGGGTGAGTTCGAGGTCATGTTCGACAACTCGGTGCAGCTCTCCATCGAGGACCTCGGCGCCGTCATCGACACCGAGACGGTCCGGGCCATGATCGACTACGCCTCCAAGATCGAGGTCTCCCCCGAGGTCGGCTACTACATCGTCGACCTCGTCCACGCCTCCCGGAAGGACCCGTCGGTGGCCATGGGTGGCAGCCCCCGGGCCTCCATCGCCCTGCTGCGGGCCTCCCGCTGCCTGGCCGCCTCCGACGGCCGGGACCACGTCTACCCCGACGACGTGCGGGCCGTGCTCCGCCCCGTCATGGCCCACCGGGTCATCCTCAATCCCGACGCCATGCTGCGGGGCGACACCATCGACGCCGTCTTGGAGCGGATGACCTCCTCGGTCAAGCCGCCCCTCTCCGCCCGGGGCCGCGACCGCAAACCGGTCGAGGCCTAGCCCGGCCGGATGTTCCGTCGCCCGGGGGGGAGCCGGCCGCCCCGACCGGTAGGGGCGGCGAAGGGCCTGCGGGGTCTGCGGGCCCGGCTCGACCGCGTCGTCGACGCCCTCTCGCCCGGTTCGATCCGGCGCTCGGCCGCCGCCTTCAATCGCCGCCTGGGCATCACCCGCTCCGGGCAGGTGGCCCTGGTGGGGTTCGTCATCCTGTGGATCATGGCCCGGGTGGTGGCCGGCACCGCCATGTACCTCTTTGCCTACGGGCTGCTGCTCCTGGTGGTGGTCTGCTACCTCATCGCCCCCCGCCGGCTGCGCCTCACCGGCGACCGGGAGGGGCTCTTCCCCCGCGCCCAGGAGGGTGACCGCCTCGACGTCGAGGTGAAGCTCACGGCCAAGCGCCGGGTCTCCACCTTCGTGCTCGAGGAGCGGGTGCCCGAGCGCCTGGGCACCCCCGTCCGGGTGCCGATCGTCAAGCTGCCGTCGGGCCAGACCGTCAGCCACCGCTACGGGCTGCGCTGTTCCCGGCGGGGCGTGTACGAGATCGGCCCGCTGGTGGCCGTGGCGGGCGACCCGCTGGGCCTGGCCCGGCGGGAGACGGTGGTGGCCAAGCCCTTCGAGCTGCTCGTCCATCCCCGGGTCGACATCGTCTCCGACCGGCCCCTCACCCGGCAGTTCGAGGATCCGCCCATCCGCCCGCCGGTGTCCAAGCCGTGGCCGTCGGGGCTCGAGTTCTACGGCATGCGGGAGTACGTCCCCGGCGACGACCTGCGCCGCATCGTGTGGCGGGCCAGCGCCCGCACCGGCAAGATCATGGTCCGGGAGGCCGAGCAGGGCATCACCGACCACATCACGCTCATCCTGGACACCGACCGGGGTTCGCACTCCCGCGACGGCGAGGGGCTCTCGGAGAGCTTCGAGGCCGGCATCCGGGCCGCGGCATCACTCGGCGTCCGCCACCTGCGCGACGGCTACGAGCTCAAGTGCGAGACGAACGGCGGCCCGCTGGTGCGTCCCCTAAGGGGCGCCGGCTCCCAGCTGGCGCTGCTCGACGCCCTGGCCCGCCTGGAGCTGTCCCGGGCGCCCCTGTCCGACGTGATCATGCGCCTGGTGGCCCACCACCGCCGGGACGCCCACAACGTCCTGATCACCCCCCGCCTCGGGCCCCTGGAGGCCGCCCAGCTGCGGCTCCTGCTCAACACCGGCGTGTCCATCCTGGTGGTCGCCCTCCTGTGGGACGACGAAAACGCCGACACCATGGGCATCGCCGCCGGCCTCGGCTGCCAGGTGGTCGGCGTCCACCCCGGCCAGGATCTGTCCACCGCCCTGGCCCACGGCATCGGCGCGGGGAGCCGATGACCCCCTCGGAGCTGGAGTCCCTGGAGCGGGAGGCGCTCGAGCACCTGGCCGAGGAGGAGGGTCTGGTCGAGGCCGACCTGGAGGCCTCCTCGACGGTGGTCGACGAGGAGGAGCCGGAACGCTCTCCCATCCGCCTGGCCGTGGCCATGGCCTTCCCCACCCTGGCCGCCGCCGTCATGGCCGGCGGGGTGTTCATCGGCTTCGACGCCCGCATCTACGCCGCCGTGGCCGGCCTCCTCGGGGTGGTGCTGGCCGTGGTGGCCAGCCGGCTGCGCTCGCCCGTCGCCGTCAACCTGGCCATCATCGGCGGCCTGTTCGCCATCGGCCTGCTGATGGTGGTGCCGGCCGGACCGGGCCAGGTGGCGGCGGTGCGCAAGCTGGCCGCCCAGGCCGCCGCCTCGGGCGACGTGCTGCGCCCGCCGGTGGAGCTCACCGCCGGCTGGCAGGCCATCCTCGGCTGGCTGATGGGCATCGTGGGCTTCGCCGCCGCCTGGCTGGCGCTGGTGGTCAAGCGCCCGTCGCTCGGCCTCCTCCTGCCCCTGCCGGTGGCCGCCGTCGCCGGCATCTCCGTCCCCGAAGCCGACCAGGTGGCCAGCGGCCTGGTGGTGCTGGTCCTCTTCGGTATCGGCCTCGGCGTCCTCTCCGGCGCCCAGCCGGACGAGAGCGCGGGCGACGAAGGTCAGCTCCCGCCCGGCTACGAGGTGCGCCGGGCCCTGCGGGCCATTCCCCTGCTGGCCGTGGTCACCGCCGGCCTCTACGGCCTGGCCCAGACCGACTTCCTGTTCCCCGACCCGGCCATCGACCCGGCCCAGGAACCCCAGAAGCCCAAGACGGTGCCGCTCTCCGACGTGCAGGACCGGGTGCTGTTCAGTGTCGAGGCGCAGATCTCCGGCCCCTGGCGGGTGGGCAGCCTCGACGTCTATGACGGAAAGGACTGGCGGCTGCCGGCCTTCTCCGAGTCGGAGCTGGCCGACGTGCCCCGCTCGGGCATCGTCAACCCCGACCTGCAGCCCGGGGTGCGGGCCACGTTCAACATCGCCGGCCTGGGCGGCACGGTGCTGCCCGGCCTGCCCAACACCGTCGGCCTGGTGGCCGAGGGCCCCAAGCTGGCTTACGACGCCCGCTCGGGCAGCATCCGGGTGGCCCAGGGCCAGGTCCAGGCCGGCCTGCGCTACACGGTGGCCGCCGCCGCCCTGCCCAAGGTTGACGATCTCCGGGCCGTCACGGCCGCGCCGCCCAAGTCGGTGGCTCGCTTCACCGAGATCGGCCCCCCGCCGCCGGCGGTGGTCGACCTGCTGGAGCAGTCCCCCAAGACCTCGAAGTGGGACCAGTTCGACTTCCTGCGGACGTACATCCTCTCCAACGTGACCGCCACCGGCACGGGCGTGCCCAAGAGCGTCCCGGCCGAGCGGATCCAGGACATGATCGCCGGGTCCAAGGAGGGGTCCCCCTACGAGATCGTGGCCGCCCAGGCCATGCTGGCCCGCTGGGCCGGGCTCCCGTCCCGGATCGGCTACGGCTTCGACGGCGGCGAGCTCATCGACGGCAAGCTCGAGGTCCGCCCCCGCAACGGGGCCAGCTTCCCCGAGGTCTACTTCCCGGGCCACGGCTGGCTGCCCGTCATCGGCACCCCCACCAAGGCCAAGCCCACCGTCGGCGGGGACCCGTCCACCCAGCAGCAGGACCCGAGCGTGCTGCCCTCGGACGAGATCCAGGTGGGCCTGTTCGTGCCCGTGCTCATCCCGCCGGATTCTGTCCTCTTCGAGCGCATCCGCCAGGGCGTGCTGATCGCCATCCCTGCGCTGCTTCTCCTGCTGGCCGCCTACGTGTGTTTCCCGGCGCTGCGCAAGTCGCTGGCCCGGGGGCGGCGGCGCAGCGCGGCGCGGGCCGCCGGGCCCCGGGCCCGCCTCGCCCTGGCCTACGCCGAGTGGCGGGACCTGGCCACCGACTACGGCTACCGCTACGACACCGACACCCCCCTCATGTTCCTCGACCGCTTCGCCGTCGACGCCGAGCACACCGAGCTGGCCTGGCTGGTGACCCGGGGCCTGTGGGGCGACCTGGAGCACTCCCTCACCGACGAGCTGGCCACCTGGGCCGAGGAGCTGTCCCGGGCCCTGCGCCGGCGCCTGGCCGGGGCCCATCCCGCTCCGGTGCGGGCCATCGCCGTCGTCTCCCGCTTCTCGCTGCGCCACCCCTACGCCCCCGAGCTCACTGCTTTTCTCCGCAAGCCCAAGGGGCAGAAGGAGGAGCCGGTGGTGGAAGCGCCCGGGGGTCGGGGTGGCCCCGGAGGCAAGGAGGTGGACCATGCGGCCGTGGCGTGAACCCCTCCTGTTGCTCGTGGCCCTGGGCATGGTGACGGCCGGCTGCGCCCAGCCCGACCCGCCGGGCGTGGGGGTGCAGAAGCTGGCCGCCGACATCGTCTTCGGGGTCAAGCCCCCGCCGCCCGACGCCCCCCCGGCCAACACCGTCCCTGGCTACGACGGGCTGTCCGGCGACGCCACCACCTACCTGCCCGGACCGTCGCGGTCGTATGCCACGCCGTCCTTCCCGTCCCGGGCGCCCCGGCTGCCATCCACCCGCCAGCCCCGGCCCACGCCGCTCAACCCGACCAAAGCCGCCTGTCCTCCGGCCGCCCTCAACGCCTTCCCCGCCACCGAGGCCGGCCTCACCGTGGCCGGCATGCCGGCCGAGGGGCAGTACCGCTGGAAGCGCACCGGCACCCAGACCATGGCCACCCTGCCCGGCGTGGCCATCCCCATCAGCGGGTTCGAGCAGCGCCTGATCCGCGAGGTCAAGAAGGTCTCCGACACCGAGTTCACCTTCCAGACCGTCCAGCCCGAGCTGGGCACCGGCGTCACCGTGCTCCAGACCTTCAAGGTGAAGACCGACGCCGTGAGTCGGGGGGTGGAGCCGCCCGTCCGGACCATCCCCCTGGAACGGCCCGACCAGCTGCCCAAAGAGGTTCCCTTCCCATCCAACCCGTCGGTGCCCAGCCGCCGGGTGGGTGACCCCGAGCGGGGCATCTCCCTCATGCGCATCGAGCGCATCGACGCCCAGGGCAACTCCTCCGTGCTGAACTTCACCCCCGCCGTGCTCTACCTGCCCCTGGCCATCGAGCCGGGCGAGTCGTTCGAGTCGGTGGGCATCGACTCCCGCAGCGGCCAGGTGCTCCAGCACCAGGCCCAGGTGGTCCGCCGGGAGCGGGTCGACGCCTGCGGCGAGATCGTCGACGGGTGGGCGGTGGAGGCGACCCAGACCTTCTCCGGGTCGGGCACCGCCACCCGCACCTACCGCTACCTCATGGCCCCCCAGCTGGGCGGGATCATGATCTCCGAACAGGTCAAGATCACCGCCCCCGAAGGCACGCTGGACGTGACCTTCAGCCTGGGCCAGACCAAGCCCACCCCGCTTCCCACCCAGGCGGCGCAGGGGTAGATGATGCTGACCGCCCGGGGCCGCGCCGTCATCGGTTGGTTCGTGGCCATCTTCGCCATCCTCGTCTTCACCCAGTTCCTGCTGCCGGGCAGCGGCGTGGGCGGTCGGGGCACGCCCGCCGCCATCCTCTTCCGGGGGTTCGTCTACGGCCTCGTCAACGCCCTCACGGCCGCCGGGATCATCCTCATCTACCGCACCCTGCGGGTGGTCAACTTCGCCCAGACCGCCATCGGGGCGGCCGGGGCCACCTTGACGTTCGAGCTGGTCCGGGCCACCCCCGTCCCCTTCCCGGTGGCCTTCGTGCTGGGTCTGGCCACCTCGGTGCTGGTGGGCGTGGCCATCGACGTGTCCCTGGTGCGGCGCTTCTTCAAGGCGCCGAGGCTCGTTCTCACGGTGGTCACCATCGTGGTGGCCGGGTTCCTGACCGAGACGTCGACGGGCATCATCCGGCGGCTGCCCTTCCTGCCCTCGGAGGCCAGCCGGCCCCTCGACGACCTGACCCGGTCCATCAAGCCCGACCTGCCCTTCGCGGGCTGGAACTTCCACGTCGGAGCCTTGAGGATCGACTTCGGCTTCGCCGAGGTGTTCGCCATCGAGGTGGCTCTGCTGGCGCTGCTCGCCCTGGGCGCCTTCTTCCGCTTCACCCGCTCGGGGGTGGCGGTGCGGGCCATGGCCGAGAACACCGAGCGGGCCGCCCTGCTCGGCATCTCGGTGGGCCGTCTGTCCACCATCACCTGGGCTCTGGCCGGGCTCCTGGCCGGCGCCGGCGTCACGCTCACGGGGACGCTCCAGGGTCCGGGGGTGGCCGCCGGGTTCGCCCCCGGGGTCCTGCTCCCCGCCCTGGCCGCCGCCGTGGTCGGCCGCATGCGGTCCATCCCCACCACCGTGGCCGCCGCCGTGGCCATCTCGGTGGTGACCCAGGCGGCCCGGTTCTCCCTGGAGAAGGACCTGCCCCTCATCGACCTCGGCCTGTTCGTGGTGGTGGCCGCCGGCCTGCTCATCCAGCAGCGCCAGGTGCTCCGGGGCGGCGACGAGGTGGCCAGCGCCTGGTCGGCCTCCGACGAGCAGCGCCCCATCCCCAAGGAGCTCCTCTCGGTGGCGTCGGTGCGCAACTCGCGCCGGGTGCTCGTCGTCATCGGCCTGCTGGCCGTGATCATCTACCCCTTCGTCACCTCCACCGGCCAGACCAACCTGGGCGGGGTGATCGCCCTCAACGCCATCGTGGCCATCTCCCTGGTGGTGCTCACCGGCTGGGCCGGCCAGGTCAGCCTGGGCCAGTTCGCCTTCGTGGCCATCGGGGCGGTGGTGGGCGGCGCCCTCACCTTCTCCGTGGGCCTCTCGTTCTGGTTGGCGGTGCCGGTGGCCACCGCCTTCACCGCCGGTTTCGCCGTGGCCGTGGGCATCCCCGCCCTGCGCATCCGGGGGCTGTTCCTGGCGGTGACGACGTTCGCCTTCGCCGTGGCCGCCCAGAAGGTCCTGTTCTCCGAGCGCTACTTCGGCTGGCTGCTGCCCCAGGAGGTGAAGCGACCCAGCCTGTTCTTCTTCGACTTCGAGGACGAGCGCTCCATGTACTACCTGTGCGTGGTGGCCCTGGTGCTCGTCATCGTGGTCGTGGTCAACGTGCGCAAGAGCCGTTTCGGTCGGGTGCTCATCGCCCTGCGGGAATCCGAGGCCAACGTGGCCAGCTTCGGGGTGACCGCCACCCGCATGCGCCTGGCCGCCTTCGCCTTCTCCGGGGCCCTGGCCGGCTTCGCCGGCGCCATCTTCGCCCACCAGCAGCGGGGCCTGAACGTCGACTCCTTCGCCGCCACCGCCAGCGTCGACATCTTCGTCCTGGCCGTGCTGGGCGGGATCGGCTCGGTCAACGGCGCCCTGCTCGGCTCGTTGTACTTCAACGCCACCCGGTACTTCGTCACCAACCCGCTCTTCGCCGGCTTCCTCGGCGCCGGCGGCACCCTGCTGCTGCTCTACGCCGCCCCCGGCGGGTTGGTGTCGGTGGTGGCCCAGATGCGCGACGCCGTGCTCCGCGTGGTGGCCCAGCGCCGCCAGATGATCGTTCCCAGCCTCTTCGCCGACTACGACCCCGACGTGCTCGCCCGCCGGCTGATCCCCCTGGCCGAACCGGCGACGGGCAGCGGCCTGGCCGCCCTCCCCGCCTCCGCCCGCTTCAGCCTGAAGTCCGGCCTCTACCAGGGCCGGGGGCAGCGCATCTTCGGGGCGGCGGGGAACGGCAACAAGGACAAGGAAACGAAAGAGGCGGTCGCCATCGGGGCCGCCGCCTCCCGGGTGGAGAGCGAGACATGACCGCCGTCGAGACGCCGCCGCCCCCGCCGCCGCCCGTCACCGACGCCGCCGTCCGGGAGGCCATGGCCAGCCGGCGCGGCCTGGGCGCCTTCAAGAAGAACTGGGCCGACGTCCGCCACACCCCCTACGGCACCCGGCCGGTGGCCGTGTTCGCCTTCCTCGGCCTGGTCGGGACGTTGACGGGATCGGCCTTCGGGCTGGCCGGGCCCGACATCCTCGAGGACCTCAAGCTCAAGATCAGCGACATCCAGGGCGTGGCCGCCACCATCGGGTTCTTCCTCACCTTCGCCGCCATCGGCATCGGCTGGTGGGCCGACCGCCACCCCCGGCTCCCGCTCTACGGCTGGGGTGAGGTCATCACCGGGATCTGCGGCATGGCCACCGCCGGCGCCACCAACATGGTCGGCCTGGGCGTTCCCCGGGTGATCGGCGGCGTGGCCTCCGAGGCCGCCGCCGTTCCCAGCTACTCGCTCACCGCCGACTACTACCCGCCGGAGAGCCGGGGCAAGGTGTTCGCCATCCTCGGCCTGGTGTCGACCGCCGCCTCCCTGCCCCTGGGGCTGGCCGGCGCCCTCATGATCGACACGATCGGCTGGCGGACCACGTTCCTCATCGGCGGCGCCCTGGTGACCGTGGGCGGGTTGGCCATCCTCGCCTTCTTGAAGGAGCCGGTCCGGGGCTACATGGAACGCCGGGCCATGGGCGCCTCGGAGGAGGTGTCGCTCCAGGAGAGCGAGCCCCAGTCCTTCGGGGAGGCGTGGCGGACGGTGTGGGCGGTGCGGACCATGCGGCGCACCTTCATCGCCAGCGTCGTGCTCTCGCCCGGCGGGCTCATCCTGGCCCAGCTGGCCCAGTTCCTCTACGTCGACGAGTACGGGCTGCGCTCGGCTCACGAGCGCTTCCTGGCCTTCGCCCCCGCCTTGTTCGTGGCCGGCGTGGCCGGCGCCCTGGTGGGCGGCCACCTCATCGACCGGTTCTCGGCCATGAACCCCTCCAAGGTGTTGAAGGCCGTGGGCGCCTTCGGGTTCATCTCCAGCTTCGGCCTGCTCGGGATCGCCACCCTCCCGCCGCTGTGGATGCTGGTCGTCTTCTCCGCCATCTCCGCCTTCGGCGGCGCCATGATCGGCCCGGCGGTGGGGGCCATCCAGTCCCAGATCATCCCGCCCGCGGTCCGCACCCAGGGCCTGCAGATGCTGGGGCTGGCCGGGATCCCCGCCCTGGTCTTCTTCACCCCCATCTCCATCGGCCTGCGCCTGGAGTACGGCTACTCCGCCGCCATCCTGTTCTGCGTGCCTTTCGCCCTCGTCGGGGCGCTCATCAACTGGTCGGCGGCTTCCTTCTTCGAGTTCGACCGGCGCAACGCCCTGGCCGCGGCCATGGCCGACCACGAGTGGCGCCGGTCCAAGGCCGAGGGCCGGGGCAAGCTGCTCGTGTGCCGGGACGTGGACGTCAGCTACGACGGCGTTCAGGTCCTCTTCGGCGTCGACTTCGACGTCACCGAAGGCGAGATCATCGCCCTGCTCGGCACCAACGGGGCGGGCAAGTCGACGCTGCTCCGGGCCATCTCCGGCACTCAGGAGGCCTCCGCCGGGGCCATCGTGTTCGACGGGCGGGACATCACCCACATGCCGCCCCACGAGACGGCGGGCCGGGGCGTCGTCCACATGCCCGGCGGCCGGGGGATCTTCCCGGGCCTGACGGTCGCTGAGAACATCATCCTGGGCAACTGGATGAACGTGGAGCAGGACGAGCCTGGGGCCGCGGACCGGCGCCTGGAGGAGATCTTCGAGATCTTCCCGATCCTGCGGGCGCGGGCCGGCGAGCAGGCGGCGTCGCTGTCGGGCGGCGAGCAGCAGATGCTCTCCCTGGCCCAGGCCTTCCTGGCCAAGCCCAGGTTGCTGATGATCGACGAGCTGTCGCTCGGGCTGGCCCCCGCCGTGGTCGGCCAGCTGCTGGAGGTGGTGCGGCGCATCCACGCCAACGGCACGACCATCATCGTGGTCGAGCAGTCCGTCAACGTGGCGCTCACCATCGCCAAGCGGGCCATCTTCATGGAGAAGGGCGAGGTCAAGTTCTTCGGTGACACGGCCGACCTCCTGGCCCGGCCCGACATCCTCCGGGCCGTGTACGTCAAGGGGACCGGCGCCATGACGGCGGCGCCGGCCTCGGCGCTGCGCTCCGAGCGGGAGCGCCGGGCGCTGGAGCTGGGCGAGGCCCGTAACGTGCTCGAGGTGGAGGGGCTGGTGAAGCGCTACGGCGGGATCACCGCCGTCGACGGAGTCAGCTTCGCCCTGCGGGAGGGCGAGGTGCTCGGCCTCATCGGGCCCAACGGCTCGGGCAAGACCACCACGTTCGATCTGATCAGCGGCTACCAGATGCCCGACGCCGGCGTGGTGCGCTACCAGGGACTGGACATCACCGGACTGGCGCCCGACGAGCGGGCCCGGCGCAAGCTGGTGCGCCGCTTCCAGGACGCCCGCCTGTTCCCGTCGTTGACGGTGTTCGAGACGCTGTTGGTGGCCCTGGACCAACGCCTGGAGGTGAAGAGCGCGCTGCTCTCCGCCCTGGCTCTGCCCCACGCCCGCCGGGCCGAGAAGCGGGTGCGGCTCCGGGCCGAGCGCCTGATCGAGCTGCTCGAGCTGGGCGCCTACCGGGACAAGTTCGTGAAGGAGCTCTCCACCGGCCTGCGCCGCATCGTGGACCTGGCCTGCGTGCTGGCCACCGAGCCCCAGGTGCTGCTGCTGGACGAGCCGTCGTCGGGGATCGCCCAGGCCGAGGCTGAGGGGCTGGCGCCGTTGTTGCGCCGGGTGCGGTTCGAGACCGGCTGCTCGATCCTCATCATCGAGCACGACATGCCCTTGATCTCGGCCGTGGCCGACGAGCTCGTCGCTCTCGACCAGGGGCGCGTCGTGGTGCGGGGCCGGCCGGCCGAGGTACTGGAGGACAGCCGCGTGGTCGAGTCGTACCTCGGGACCTCGGAGGAGGCCGTCCGGCGGTCGGGGCACCTGGAGGGCGACGGGGACGGACGCGGGGAGGGTACGTGAACAGGTTCGCGAGATGCCTGGTCGCGCTGGCCCTGGTGGCCGCCGGGGCGGCGTGCGGCCAGGACAACAAGGTGGGCGACGAGCGGCTGTTGGACTTCGAGGAGCAGGTGGGCGAGCGCCTGGGGGAGACGACGACCACCACCGCCCCGCCCGTCACCACCACCACGGCCGGGGCCACCCAGGCGACCAGGCCCGGAGGGGGCCCGGTAGGTGGCGCCACGACGACGACCAGGAAGACGGCCGCCACCCAGCCCGTGGCCACCACCGTCACCACCGCCGCACCCCAGATCCCGGCGCTGGAGATCTTCATCTACGACGACAATGCCCCCGCTCCCATCGAGCCCCAGTACGCCCGGCAGTTCGTGGGCAGCCTGGTGCGCTGGGTCAACAAGGACTCCGTGGTGCGGGGCGTGAAGGCGACTACCACCAGGTTCCCGTGCGAGACCATCGCCCCGGGCGCCTCCTGCGACTTCAAGCCCACGGCGGCGGGCATCTTCGACTACGGCGACTCCACCCGGCCTTACGTCAACGCCACCCTCGAGGTTCTTCCCAAGGAATGATGCGCCGGCCCGCGTCCGTGCTCCTGGTCCTCGCCCTGGCGGCGGCGGCGCTGGCCGGCTGCGGCCGGTCGGACGCGGCCGTGGATCCGGTGGCGGGCAAGAAGGTGAAGGTGCTCGAGCTGTCCTCGCTGCCGGGCGAGATCCTCGGGCTGGCCGTGCAGAAGGAGGACGTGGCCGGCAGCGTGGCCAAAGTCAACTCCACCTTCATCGACGCCCTCGGCCTGTGGTCGCTGCGCACTGCTTCTTCTGAAATAGGAGGCGACCTGGTCCAGGCCACCCTCCAGGTCAGCCGGTTCAGCGAGGGCGCCAGCTACGAGAAGGCGGGCTTCCGCCAGAGCGTGGTCAACCAGATCGGCTCGGCCCGACCCCGCACCTTCCGGCTGGGCAAGCGCACCGTGTACCTCACCACCGGCACCAAGCAGAGCATCGCCGTGTGGTTCAAGGGTGCCTACATGTTCGTGCTCGCCTCCCGTTCCGACTACGACGAGCCCCGCACGCTCCTGCGGGAAGTTCTGGAGATCAAGCCGTGACCCCCCGCGTCCGTTCCGCGGTGGCGCTGGTGGCCCTCCTGGCCACCCTCGGGCTGGCCGGCTGCTCGAGCGAGGCGAAGACCACGGAGAAGACGCTCCGGGCTGCCCTACGGGCCACCGAGCACCTCTCGCATCGCTTCGTGTACAAGGAGACCTTCGTCTCGAAGGAGGACCAGCACGAGACCGAGGTCCGGGGCCTGGTCGAGGACGACCTGCGCTACAAGGCCCGGATTTCGGTGGGCGGCGTGGCCGTCCTCGACGAGGCGGTCAGTGACGACGCCCTGGCCGTCCGCCTCATCCAGCCCACCGCCCTGGGTGACTTCCTGCGCCGGCCCAAGGAGAAGGGCAAGGGCGGCTCGGGGGTGGGTAGCCCCGAGGCTGGTGCACCGGAGGCGCCCACTGCGGTCAGTTCGGGCGATGACGCCCCCGACCCGGCGGCGGCCTTGCGGTCCCGGCGCTGGGTGCTGGATCGGGCCGGGGCGCCGGCCGTGTTCTCGGCCAACCCGGCCGAGGAGCGGGGCCTGGGCGAGGACCCCGTCCTCGACGCCCGCGACATCTTCGCCCACGTGGAGCGGGCCATCGACGAGGCCGCCTACATCGCCGAGTTCAACGAGGAGTCCATCGAGCCGGTGTACCGCAAGGACGAGGACCCCTTCGACAAGCCCAAGAAGGGCTCCAAGGTGATCCGCTACGACTTCGCCGCCCCCAAGCTGCCCAAGGCCTCGGACCGGGCCGGCGGCAACCAGGTGACGCCCGACGCCCGCCACTTCCGCAAGATGGCCGTGTACGTGAAGGACGGACGGGTGCTGCAGGTGTCCGAGGTCATCGACGTGGCTGCCCGCCTCGATGATCTGGCCGAGGTGTACGAGACGAAGTTCCCCAAGGACCGCAAGCCCGAAGAGGTGGCGGCCGTGGCCATCGAGGCCCTCAACACCATCCGCACCGGGCAGGGCCAGGACCCCATCCGGTTGCGGACCATGTCCTACAACCTGAAGGACCTGGGCGATGCGGTGAAGGTGGACATGCCCACCGAGGTGGTCGAGACGAGCCTGGCCCTCCTCCAGAACCGCGGCCGCCCGGCTGACGAAGCCGCCGGCATCGCCCTGGCCAACCAGGTCCGCTCGGTGCCCGCTCTCCCCGCGGAGCCCACCTCCTCGGGCTGACCCATGCCCCGGCTCGCTGCTCTCCTCGTGCTGGTGATGGCCTCGCTGGTGACGAGCTGTTCCCGGGGCGGGGAGGACCACCGCGTGGTACTGGACGGCAGCCCCCGCTTCCCGGACGTCGAGGGCGTCGTGGAGAAGATCAGCCTCGAGCGCATCACCCTCGACGGCGACCGCTCCTACAAGGTGGCGAAAGACCTGGCCAGCTTCTCCACCTACGACCTGGGTGCCACGCCGCTGCTCCACCGCAAGGGCCAGTACGTCCAGCTCGGCGTCGACGGCCGGACCGCCGAATGGATGGCCGGGGTCGGCGTGATCGTCCGGGCCCCGGACAAGCCGCCGGTCGTCTACTTCAACGGCTACCTGCTGAAGGTGCAGGACGACCGGGCCATCTTCCGCAACGGCACCGTGCTCCGCCTGGGCAAGGGCGTCAAGAGCCCCGTCGAGACCGGCCTCCTCCGGGCCGAGATCGACCCCACCCGCCACCGGGTGCGAGCACTGGTGATTCCGTAGGGCCATGGAGGCACCGCTGGCCGGCCGAGTTGCGTTGGTGGCCGGAGCGACCCGGGGCGCGGGCCGGGGCATCGCGGTGGCTCTGGGCGCGGCGGGAGCGACCGTCTACGTCACCGGGCGGACGACCCGGTCCGAGCGATCGGAGATGAACCGGCCGGAGACGATCGAAGAGACCGCCGAGTTGGTGGATGACGCCGGTGGCCGGGGGATCGCCCTCCAGGTCGACCATCTCGTCCCCGACCAGGTGCGCGCCCTGGTCAGCCGCATCGAAGCCGAACAGGGCGCCCTGCACGTGCTGGTGAACGACATCTGGGGCGCCACCACGATGGAGTGGAACAGGACCGTCTGGGAATCGACCCTGGACATCGGGCTGCGCACCCTGCGCCTGGCCATCGACACGCACGCCATCACCAGCCACTTCGCCCTCCCGCTCCTGATCAAGACGCCAGGGGGCCTGGTGGTCGAGGTGACCGACGGAACTGATGAGTACAACGCCGCGACCTACCGGGTCTCCTTCTTCTACGACCTGGCCAAGGCGGCCGTGAACCGGATGGCGTTCGCGCTGGCCCACGAGCTGGAGCCCCACGGGGCGACGGCGGTGTCGCTCACTCCGGGCTGGCTTCGCTCCGAGGCCATGCTCGAGGCCTACGGAGTCACGGAGTCCAACTGGCGGGACGCGACGGCGATCTCGCCCCACTTCGCCATCTCCGAGACCCCGGCGTTCGTCGGTCGGGCGGTGGCGGCGCTGGCGGCCGACCCCGACGTGTCGCGCTGGAACGGACAGTCGCTGTCCAGCGGGCAACTGGCCAAGGTCTACGGGTTCACCGATCTCGACGGCAGCCAGCCCGATGCCTGGCGCTACCTCGTCGAAGTCCAGGACGCCGGCAAACCCGCCGACGTCACCGGCTATCGCTGACGCCCGGAAAGGCCCGGGTCGCAGTCCTCGGGCTACTTGACCCGCAGGACCCCCGAGCCGCGCCGAGCCAGCCAGAAGCCACCGCCGGCGGCCACGGCCAGAGGCAGCACCGCCATCCACAGGACCACCATCGGCGCCGACGCCGGCTTGGGCGGAGCCACCGCCCGGGCCTTGCGTTCCCGCAGCACGTCGCTCTCCGCCGGGGCCGCCAGGGCGTCGGCGAAGGAGGCGTCGTCAAAGTTCTCGAAGTCCGGGTCGGCTTCCACCGCCACCGGCTCCAACGGCGGCGCCGGCGGTACCACCACCGGGGCCGGCGCCTCCACCGGCGCGCCCGAGAAGTCGGGCGGCGGGGCGACGGGCTCGAGATCGGGCAGCTCGGCCGGCGGCTCGAACACCGGGGCCTCGGAGGGGAGGGGCGGCAGCTCGAAGACGGGCTCGAGGGACTCGAAGGGCGGGATGATCGGCTCCGGCTTGTAGGTGGCCGTCAGCCGGTAGCCGGTGTTGGGCCCCAGATAGTTGACGACCACGATCTGGTAGCGGCCCTTGGTAGGCCGGAACAGGGCCAGCTCCTCGGGTTCCTGCTCGCTGGCGCCCATGGCCTGCTCCACGTCGCCCTGGGGGTCGTCCCAGACGTACATGTCCAGGTCGTTGACCGCCCTCGTGTTCGGGGTGACGGGGTTGCCGGGGATGTTCTCCGTCTCCCACTCGAGCTTGACCCGCACGAAGAACTCGGCCTCCTCGGCCAGGTTGGGGGGCGTGACCACCTCGAGGGGGATCACGTCACACCAGGGCATGGTCTTGCAGTCCTCGGGCTTGATCTTGGGGTTGTCGGGGGCGGGGTTGAACGCCGGGATGGGCCCGTACTCCTGGGCCATCGTCTCGTTCTCGGCCACCCGCAGCCCCTGCGCCTGCTCCAGGGCCGACGACGTCCCCACCGGGCTGCCGACCGCCGCCAGCAACAGGCCGAGCGCAGCCACCCGCCCGAGCCGGCGCACAGTCCCCCCGTGGATTCTCATCCCACCTCCGGTGGAGCGAAGCTGAGCAGCAACCCGGCGGCGTAAGCGTTGCAGATGTCGTTGGGGCGGCGCTGGGCGATGGCGTCGCCCGCCGGCCAGCCGCCGGTGAGGTAGCGCTTCCCGCCCTCGGGCATGCGGTAGCAGCCATTCTGGGACGCCCCCGGCGCCTGGCCGTCCGGGTCCCAGAACATGGGCGCGGCGTCCTTCACGCACGTGTAGTCGTTGTCGTTGTAGAAGCAGGCCGGCACCTTGGGGTTGGTGGAGGCGATCCGGGGGATGGCGTGGTAGCCCTTGTCGATGGACGTCGGCCCGAGGCGGGGACCGGCCACCTGGATGCCGGTGAAGAGCTGGAACAGGTCGTCGTAGAACTCGCAGGCGGCGCCGATGACATCGCCCCGGGGGGCGTCGGGGTCGGCCTCCCGGTGGGCCAGGAAGCACAGCTCCTCGTCCTGGAGACCCTCCAGGGTGACGTTGGAGACCACCATGGCGTGGCGCCAGACGCTCTGCTCCTGCTGGAGCGCGTTGTCCCGGCTCTCCAGCAGCCGGTCGCCGGCCACCACCCATTCCGGCCGGTACCCGGCCACCGCCGCCGCCTGGGACTGCTTGGTCTCCAGGCCGCCGGCCCAGATGATGGTGGTCACCCCCGCCTGCTGGAAGGCGACCATGTTGTCGGCCGCGTACCCGGGCGGGGTGGTGGCGTCCTGGGCATATCCGGCCCGGGGGAAGGTCTTCTCGATGACGAAGTTCCCTCCGCAGGCGGCGATCTGGGCCTTGACCAGGTCGCGGAACGCCTGCAGCTCGGGGCGGTCGGGATCGGCGGTGGACAGGAAGCCCAGCTTGCGGGGCTGGCCCATGTCGGTGCTGTTGCCGGTGAAGGACACCGGATGGGGGATGACCTTCTGGCAGACGTAGCTGGAGAACTGCTGGGCCTGCACCTCCAGGGCGGGCAGGTAGCCCCAGATGAGCTTGGGGTAGCGGGTGAAGAACGATCCCTGCCGCCCGGCGAAGGAGCCGAAGTTGAGCACGCCGCGCCGAGCCATGGTCTCCAGGTAGGCCTCGGCGTTTTCCCGGGCGTAGGAGATCACGGCGAAGGGCTTCAGCTTGGCGTAGTTGTCGACGCCCTCCGCCCGCCTTGATTCGGGCGTGTAGTCGGCGTTGTTCGAGTAGTAGGCGTAGAAGTGCACGAACCGGTCGTAGGTCTGGAACCGGTCGTTGAAGTAGCGCTGGTAGCCCCGCAGCATGCGGATGAAGACGTGCTCGTCCTCGGTGGGAGCGTCGAGCAGGTCGAAGTACTCGCCCCGGGGCCGGCTCTCGTTGCCCCGGGAGGTGGCCAGGTCGGTGACGTAGCCGTCGAAGTAGAAGAGGATCCGCACCTCCTCCTTGCTCACGCCCTGGTAGGTGGTCCCGAAGTTGTCGGCGTTGAAGCTGGCCACACAGGGCGGGGCCAGGGGGTCCTCCGTCTGGCGGGGCGGGCTCCCCACGCAGCGCTTGGTGGAGGGGGTCTTCACCGACGGGGGCAGCTCCACCGGCGGGGGCAGGTCGGGGAGGGCCACCTCGCCCGGGCCGGGACCGGCACCGGTGCCCTCGCCGGTCTCGGCGGGGCCCTCGTTGAGGGCCGGGCTGGAAGCCAGACCCAGGGAGGCCAGGTTGCCGGCCGCCGGCGGGGGCGGCGGCTCGTCGTCCTCGGGCGGGACGGGGGCGTACTCCAGGGTCTCGGAGGGGTTGGCCTGGGGCAGGTTGAGCGCCGAGGGCAGCACGGCGATGGCGATGATGGCCGCGACGAGCATGGCCAGCAGGGGCGGATATTTGCGCGCCCAGGACGGCCCCCGCCCGCGCTCCTCGGTGGTGCTGGGCATCATGCCCAATGCATGGTCCTTTACGTCGTTACCGGCAACATGAGGCGTTTCGACAGAAGAGACCGATCTCCCTGCTGGACAAGGCTAGTCAGGCCGTCGGGCGACGAGGACGCGCCAGGCTTTTCCGTGGGCCACAATGACCTCCCATGACGCCCCGGACCACCGCTCTCCTGGTCCTCGTCGTGGCCTTCACCGGTGCCTGCAGCGACGCCGAGCGCGACGAATCCGGCCAGGTGCAGACCGCCGGCGACCTGTCGGTCTACGAGCTGCGCACCGGCGACTGCTTCAACGGTGGCCAGCGGGTGGCCGAGGAGGTGGGCAAGGAGCGGACCGTCAGCCAGGTGACCGCCGTCCCCTGCGACCAGTCCCACGACAACGAGGTGTTCGCCGTCTTCAGCCACCCGGCGGCGAAAGACGCCGCCTTCCCGGGCGAGGAAGCGGTCAACAAGGTGGCCCAGGACGGCTGCCTGGAGCGCTTCGAGGGCTATGTGGGACGGCCCTACGCCGGCAGCGACCTCCAGGTGGCGGTGATCGCCCCGGGGGAGAAGTCCTGGAAGGAGGAGCACGACCGGGCCATCGCCTGCATCGTCTACGGCGACGGGCCCCTCAAAGGCTCCCGCAAAGCAGTCGCGCGTTAGTCAAACCCGGCTCCCAGCCGGGTTCCGTTAACGCGCGATGCGGGGTGGCGCCGGCGGGAGACGATGGCGGGCACGATCAGGGGGAGGACGGGCAGGGACGTGTCCCGCCCGCCCGCCGGCGTCTCGGTGCTGTCCGGGGCCAGGCCGGGCCCGCTGGCCGCCGGAGCGGTGCAGGCGGCGGTCCCGGCGGCGAGTGAATCGGGTCCCGGGGGCACCGGCGGCGGGAGCGTTCCGGTGCCCGGCGACCCGGCCGGAAGGGGCGGACGGGGGCCACGGGTCCGGGAGGCGGCCGCGGGCTCCGGCTTCGGTTCCGACGTGGGGGCGACGGGCGTGCCCGGCGTCGGCAGGGCGGCCTCGCACGGGGCGCCGAGCACGGTCACGTCGTCCACCGCCCAGCCTCCGCCCGGCGTGCCGCCGGCGGCGCCGGCGCTGATGCGGAAGGCCACCCGCACCTCCCGGCTCGGCGCTGCCGGATCCCCGGCATCGAGCGGCACCTCGGTGACGGCCGGGCTCGGGAAGCCCTGGTGGCCGGGCGCCAAGCCGGAGCGCAGCGGCGTCCAGCTGGCGCCGTCGTCCGCCGAGATCTCCACCGTGGCCCGGTCGTCGCCCCCAGCCAGCAGGTACCACTCCCGGAACTGCAGCCGGGCCGGCCCCGGGGGGAGGGTCACGGGCGGCGAGACGAGGCGCACGTCGGCTCCCGAGCTGTAGCCGGGGGCGGCGTCGCGCAGGACGGTACGCATGGCCGGGGAGCCGGTGAAGGCCGGCTCGGGCCGGTGGGACCAGTTGGTGGGATTGAGCGCCGGCCCGGACCCGCCGTTGCCGGGCCCCACGCCCGTGAGCCCGCCGCTGCCTTCGGGGGGAAGGACCGAGAAGCCCTGCGGCCCGTCGTCGAAGTCGAAGGAGGCCAGCGGTTCCGACCCCGCCTTCGACCGGTCGAAGGCCAGCACCGGGGAGCGGGCCGTCCTGCCCGCTTCGTTGGTGCTCTCCACCACGAAGTAGTAGAGCCGGCACGGAGCCAGGCCGGTCAGCTCCACCCGGTGGGAGGTGTCCATCCCCGGTGCCTCCACCATCTGGTCGAGCGCGTCGGGGGCGAACCCGTAGCGCACCGTGGACGTGGCCGGCTGGTCGGTGACCCAGCCCACCACCCGCCCGGCCCCGTCGGGGGTGGCGAACACCCGCGACACGATGGGGGCCTGGTAGGCCTCGGGGAACAGGGCGTAGGCCGAGCCCCCGTTGTCGTCCACCGCCGTCCCGCCGCAGCCCGCCGCGCGGACGGCGAACTCGTACGTGCCGAGCGGCCGCAGCCCGGCCACCCGCACCATGTGCTGGGTCACCCGCAACGGGCTCGACACCGGCGTCCAGGCCGCCTCGCCGGCCTTGCGAAAGTACACGGTCGAGTCGGCGGGCACGTCGGTGCGCCACGTCACCACCGCCGAGGTGTCGTCGAGGTGGTCGACCAGCACCGAGGAGATGGTGGGAGCCGGCTCCCCAGGGCGGCAGGGCAGGGGATCGGCCCCGTCGAGGTGGAGGAGCAGCCGGGGGCGCAGCTGCGGGCCCCGGGACCGGCGGCCCAGGCCGGTCTCGAAGGACAGGGCCGAGCCGTTCAGATCGGAGAGGGAGCGCAACCGGAAGGCCAGCGCCCGCCGGCCGGCGGCGTCGCCGGAGAGGTTGGCCAGGAAGCCGGGCAGGTCGTTGCAGGCCACGGCGAAGGTGTAGGCCACGTTCCCGCCTCGGTGGAGGGTGGGTTCGGGGACCAGATGCACGTCGGCGGGGGCCCGGTCCACCGCCTCGTAGCTCGTCCCCGGGCCCCAGTCGGCTTCCACCTCGGAGCTGAGCAGGTCCAGCGAGTAGGCGGGGTGGTCCGACTCCGCCACCAGGTCGTGGCCGGTGAAGAGCTGGACCGAAGCCCCCGTGACCCGCCCCGAATCGACCCCGCCGGGCAGCCGGAACATGAAGGCGGGCAGGAGGTTGACCGAGTTCCCGCCCATCGCCGGCAGCAGCTCGGGCAACGGGAGGGTGGGGGGACCGCCGGCGGAGAAGCGCCCGGCGAAGAGCTGGGCCGAGGTCCCCCAGGGCTGTTCGGGGCCGAGCAGGGGGCGCCCCGTGCCCGAGTCGACCGAGCGCAGCTGGGCCACGTCGAGGGCGTCGGGGGCGTAGATCGAGGCCGTGGAGGTGAACTGCCCGTCGGCGCCCGGGCCCCGGTTGCCGGCCTCGTCGGCCGCCATCACCTCGTAGCGGTACTCGAGGCCCGGGGACAGGCCGGTGGCCAGCACCTCGTGGGTGGTGGAGACGACGGGCTGACCCAGGACGCCGCCCCGGGTCTCCAGGTCGGGCGTGGTCAGGCCGGGGAAGCCGGGAGCGGCGGCCAGGTCGGCGAAGCGGCGAGCCTCGCCGTCGGGTGCCATCACCACCACTTCGCCCCGGGAGGGCTCGTCGGTGGACCACCGGATGCGGGCGGCGTCGGCGGCCAGCGACTCCACCTCCACCCCGGAGACCGCGGGCACGGTGTCGTCGGCCGCCAGCGTGGCCTGCACCCCGGCGGCGGCCACGGTCACCCCGCCCGGGCTCACCTTCACGTGGCGCCGGTAGATGGAGGGGGCGAGGCGGTCGAACCCGCCGATGGTCTCGCCGGCCAGGCCGGTGCCGAGCAGGTAGGCGTCCACCCTGGCGCCGGACTGCGCCTTGGGTTCGTCGAGGCTGATGCGGGGCAACCCGGTGGCCAGGCGGCCGCTGGCCACCAGGGCGAAGCCCTGCGGTCCGAGGGCCACATCGGCGGCCCTGACCCGGACGGTCCAACGCCCGGGCCGGGGGTCGGCGATGCGCACCACCTCCACGTTGTTCTGGCGGTCGGGCAGCCCGCCGGTCACCGACTCACCCTCGTCGGCGTCGGGGTTGCCGGGCACCCCCAGCAGCGGGGACTGGGTGTTGAACTCGTTGCCGTTGAAGACGGCCCCGTCGGGGGAGATCACCTCCAGGTCGAGGTTGTTGACCAGGCCGGGCCCGGCGGCGAGGCCCGAGGCCGGGTCGGTCCACACCAGCGTCAGGGCCAGGGGCTCGCCCGGAGCGGCGTCGAGGTTGAACTCGGCCATCCCGCCCGTCTCCAGGTCGGGCGCATGGTCGGCCACGAACAGGTTGCGACGCTCGTTCTCGAAGTGGAGGGTGGAATCGAGGACGACCCGGCCGAACCCCTGCCCGGCCGACGGCCACATGCCGTCCTCGGCCTTGTTCTGGCCGTTGTCGCCGGTGTAGATGCCCCGCATGCGCTGGGCCGAGTTGACCAGCACCGCCTTGACCAGGGCCGCCGACGGGTTGTGGCGCCGGGCGGCGTCGCGGGCCCCGGGGGCGAAGCCGTTGCCGCCGGTGGGCCCGAAGCCGTCCCAGAAGTACTGGCGGACCAGGGTGGCCAGGCCGGCCACCACCGGCGCCGACATCGACGTGCCCTGCATGTAGTGGTCGTCGTCGGCGGTGCCCCCCTTGGTGGACAGGATCACCTGTCCCGGGGCGCACAGATCGGGCTTGAGCCGGCCATCGGGTGTGGGGCCGTGGCTGGAGAAGTCGGCCACCGCGTCGAAGGTGGCGGTGGGCTGGCGGCCGTTCTCCGAGGCGCACACGATGAGGGCGTTCTTGGACGTCTGCTGCCCGAAGGGCAGCGTGAAGGGGCCGGGCCCCTCGTTGCTCCCGGAGAAGACCACCAGCAGGTCGGGATGGTGGGCCACGAAGTCGTCGATGCGGACGGGCAGGGCGCCCTGGCCCAGGTTGAGCTCGGCTCCGTAGGAGTTGCTGTGCACCCGGGCGTCCTCGTCCGGGTCGTAGGTGCCGTCGGCGTCCAGGTCGTAGGCCTGGGCGAAGAGCTCGCCGGGATCGTCGGGCAGGGCCAGCTTCCCGCCGGCCTCGATGTCCTGGTAGACGAGGCGGGCGGCGGGCGCCACCCCGTCCGCTTCCCGGCTGCGGGTGCCGTAGGCGCCCGACGGATCGGGATAGTCGGCGGCCAGCGACCCGGCGGTGTGGGTGCCGTGCCAGGACGCCTCCCGGGAGCGGGGCAGGGGGTCGCCGGCCACGGCCAGGTAGGCGGCCAGCTTGCGGTGGTGGGCTCCGGTGCGGGCCCGGGAGGCCAGCGCTTCCGCCTCCCGGCCCGGCTTGGTCTGGGTGAAGTCGGCCGGCAGGCAGGCACCGGCCGGACCGGAGCAGTCGGCGAACGCCAGCTGGGCCGGGACCCCCTCGTAGGGCAGGTAGTTGGCCCCGGTGTCGGCCACGGCGGCGACCTGTCCGGACCCGTCGAGGCGTCCGGGGGCGGCCGCCCCGAGCACGTCGCGCACCCCGGTGTCCGTGACCCACAGGGCGTTCCCGTTGTGGAGGCGCTGGTGGGGGACGGGCTCGAGCCACTCCGCCCCCTCCAGCCGGGCCAGGGCGGGCAGGGCAGCGGGGCCGGCGTCGGCCACCACCAGGCGCCCGCTGCTCGCCGTCGCTCGGGCCACGCCGGGCAGGCGGGCGGCCTCGGCGGCCAGGCGGGCGGCGGGGACCCCTGAGTGGGGGTAGACGTGGACCGGCCCGCCGGCGTGACCGGCCAGGGCGGGCGAGAGCTTGTACGCCGGGTGGTAGGGCCCCACCCAGCGGACGGCCGCCAGCCGCCGCAGGGCCTCGGCGGTGCCCGGACCGCCCCGGACCATGTAGGTGGCCTCGGGGATGAAGCCCAGGATCTCGCCGCCGGCGGCGCCGATGGCGGCCCGGAGGGCAGGCGAGACGGGCGGGTGGACCTGGACGAGGAGATGCCCGCTCCCGTCGGCCCGGAGCGGGGCGGCCACCTCGGGGACGCCCTGGAGAGGATCGAAGCTGCCGGCGGCCAGCCGGATGACGAGCGCCCCGTCCGGGCGGTCGGCCGGCGGCGTTCCCGGCGGCGCCGGATCGTCGCCCCTGGGGCTGACGTGACCGGAGGGTGTGCTGCGCAGCGGTGACGCGGGGAGGTTCAGGGCGAGGGGGAGCAACACGCCGATGATGGCGACCACGGTGCGCTTCGTGGGCATGCGCTCGAGGCTCCCGTCCGTCGCAACCGGCGGCGCACTGCTCGACCCCTCGCCGTAGTCTTCGGGAATTCGTGGTGCGGCGGCGGGATTCCTGCTCCCACCAGGGGCGACACCAGCGTACCCAGCCACCATGATGGTGGGGTGACCAAGCTGTGGGCGGTCGTGGTCTTCATCGGCCGGAGCAGCCGGCGGGTGGTCGTCACCGTGATTGGCGTTTCCCTTTTCCTGGTCGGCCTGGCCGGGGTGGTGCTGCCCGTCATCCCCGGCCCGCTGCTCATCCTCGCCGGCCTGGCCATCCTGGCCACCGAGTACGTGTGGGCCCGCCGGGCGCTGGAGGCGGCCCGCCGGCGGGTCAGCCAGGCCCGGGTGAAGGTCCGGGAACGCCGCGACCGCCGCCGGGGGCTCCCCCCGGATCCGGGGCCGGAGCCGCCCGGCGGGAACGGGCCGGCGTAGCGCAGGCTCTACCGGGGTCCGGCCGGGCGGGGTCGCAGGCGCCACAGGAGCACGCCGCCGCCGCCGGCCACGGCCAGGAGCGCCGCCACGATGAGGGCCACCGTGCCGGACCCGCCGGAGCCGCCCCCGCCCCCGCCCCCGGCCGCCGACCCGCTCTCGCCGTCGCCTCCTCCTCCATCATCTCCCGGGTCGAAGGCCGGTGCCTCGTTCGGGGTGAGGGTGGTGGTCGACTCGTCCGGGACGGTGGTGGTCGTGGTCGGCGCCAGCGTCGAGCTGGTGGCGAGCTTGTGGGTGGTCGTGGTCGTGGCCGCGGTGGTGACCGTGGTCGGCGCCTGCGTGGTGCTGGTCGCCGCCGCGGTGGTGGTCGTCACCTCGGCCTGGCTCCGGACATTGACCAGTCCCGACATGCCCGTGCCGTGGCGGCTGCAGTGGTACTTGAAGACGCCCGCGGTCGTAAAGGTCCGCTCGAACCGGTCGCCGTTCTGAGTGCAGCCGAGGCCGAGGGGTGTACAACCGGGAGGCTGCTGGTACGACCCGTCGTCAAAGGTGATGTCGTGGCCTGCCTCTTCCGCCTTCCACACCACTTTCTCGCCGACCTTGACGGTCACGCCCTGAGGATTGAAGGCGGTGTTCTTGATGGTCACTTCGGCGTCGTCAGCCCCGGCCGGCATCGGAAGGGACGCGGCCGCGGCCAAGACCACGAGCATCACCCAACGTCCGGAGCTTCTCCCAGCATTCATCGTCCGACCGATTATCGCTGAGCGGAGCCTCGCCGCGGTGTCAGCTCACCGTCACCGTGCCGGCCATCCCCCGGCCGCCCGGGCCGCCGTGGACCCGGCAGTGGTAGGCCACCGTCCCCGGCCGGGAGAACGTGAACTGGAAGGTCCCACCCCGGGTCATGCAGGCGCCCCCGATCGAGCCGCAGGAGGGATGGGAGTCGAACGAGCCGTTGTCGGCCGTGACCGAGTGGCCGGTGCTGTCGTTGTTGGTCCAGACCACCGTCTCGCCGGCGGGAATGGTCAGCTGGGGGGGCACGAACCGGGAGCGTTCCAGCGCCACGGCGGTCTCGGCTCGTGCCGGGGTGGGAAGGAGGAAGCAGGCGATGGCGACCAGGCCGGGGAGCCAGATCCGGCGGCCCGGGACTACGGGGGTGTCCCCCGCAGAAGACATCACACGGGGCAGGTCAGCCGGGCCGCGGTTCCCCGGGGGTAGCGGGCCACCCGTCCCACCGGCATGTCCACCCGGTATCCGGCCCGGGCCCGTTCCTCTTCCGATTCGCCGCCCCAGAAGCCGTACTCCCGGTTGGACCGGGCCCAGCCCCGGCAGGGGTCGAGCACCGGACAGCTCAGGCAGAGCTGGCGGGCCTTGGACTCCCGGCGGGCACGGGCCTCGGGCCGCTCACCAGGGGGCGCGAAGAAGAGGTCAGTCTGGCCGGCGCACAGCGCCGCCGACTGCCACCCAACCACCGGGTAGTGATGACGGCTGACCGTGAGAGGCACGACGACCCTTTCGAGGTCCGGGATGCCGATCGGACGCCGAGAAGCGGCACTGCTCCCCAGGTAGCCATCGATTTAACCATGACGTTAAGAATCACTTCAATGCGCCATGCCGATCAGCACGATCGCCCTGAACGATGGCTCGCGGCTACGAAGGGCGTACGACCGCGGCGCCGAGCCCCAGATACTGGTCAGCTGGCGCGCTGCGCGGCCCGGTTGGAGCGCTCGGGACGGGCCGTCACCGGCTTGCCCTCGCCCCGGGGATAGCGGGCGATGCGGCCTACCGGCATCTCCACCCGGTACCCGGCGGCGGCGCGTTCCTCTTCGGACTCGCCGCCCCAGAAGCCGTACTCGCGGTGCTCGCGGGCCCAGCTCCGGCACGGGCGCATCACCGGACAGGAGTGGCAGATCGCCCTGGCCTTGGCCTCACGTACCTCACGAGCCTCGGGACGCTCGCCAGGCGGAGCGAAGAAGACGGCGGTGTTGCCACAGCACACGGCGTCCGCCATCCAGGCCGTACCGCCCGGAAGAACCGGTGCGGTCGCCAACATGGTCATGGCTAACTCCCTGCAGGTCGGTCCCAGTAAGAAGGAGGGGAGGGCCGGGAGCCCAGGTGGGGGTACCGGTCTCCCGACCCGTCCTTCTCTGCCCGGAATCCAACCATGCCTAACCAATCAAAAAAAGAGCTAATCTGGGATATTACCGATCTGTTACAGTGATTTAAGCCGCCCCGAGGCACGTCTGAGCAGGAACTGGAGCCGGAACCGTGGACATCCGTCACCTGGACGCCTTGCTCGCCATCGCCGAGACGGGGTCGTTCTCGGCCGCCGCCGAGGTCCTCCACACCGTGCAATCCAACGTCTCCGAACAGATCCGCCAACTGGAGCGGGAACTGGGGGTTCCCGTGCTGATCCGGGGCCGTCGGGGGGCCACCCCCACCGAGTTCGGCCGGGTGGTGCTGGAGCGGGCCCGCCGCATCCGGGGTGAGCTCGACTCCATGCGCGTGGATCTGTCGCTCCTCCAGGGGCTGGAGGCCGGCCATGCCAGCCTCGGCGTGGTGGGGACGGCCAGCCGCTGGCTGGTGCCGGCGCTGGTCGCCGACCTCCGTCAGCGGGCCCCGGGCGTGCACCTGCGGATCAACGAGGGGGCGTCCGAGCGCCTGGCCGCCGAGGTGGTGGCTCACGAGGTGACCATGGCGGTGGTGACCGAGCCGATCCTCGACGCCCGCCTGGCGGTGGAGCATCTCCTCGAAGAGGATCTCGTGGGCCTGGTGCCCGGGACGGTGGATCTGGGCCCGGGGCCGGTGCCCTTCTCGGCCCTGGCCGCCATGTCGCTCATCCTCCCCCCGGCCGGGAACCCCTTCCGGCTCGAGATCGACGAGGTGGCCGCCGCCCACGGGCTGACCCTGTCGGTGCCGGTGGAGGTGGAGGGCGTGCGTCTCATCGCCGATCTGGTGGCGGCCGGCCGGGGGGCGTCCATCCTTCCTGAGACGGCGGTTCCTCCCGGCCTCAGCAGCCTGCGCACGGTATCCATCGCCGGGATGCCGCCCCGCCGGCTCGCCCTGGTCACGGCCCGCCAGGCCTACCTGTCGCTGGCCGACCGGGCGGTGCGCGACTCCGTCCGGCGCCTGGTCACCGCGCATCGCGCGGCCTGAGCACCCAGAAGTCCTGAGCACCCAGAAGTTCTGTCCGAATTAGGACGTGGGGCGCCGTTCGTCCCCTTTGGCCAGAACAGATTCCTTCTGGGAGGAAGGAGGACGTACTGGGCGGTGTCGAACCATCCGGGGAGTATCCGCAGTTTTTCCCTT
>JBIOUX010000135.1:0-3617 GCA_044867425.1 Acidimicrobiia bacterium
CCCGCCAGGGAGCCGAAAACGAGTCGGGAGAACGGAAGTCGGGGCAGGGAACCCTTCCATGGAAACGCGCTCACGTCTCACGAGTCCCCAGACGCCCCGCCGGCAACCCTTATTTCAGGTCGAAGTAGTTAGCCATCGCCCGTAACCGAGATGCGGTCGACGGCGCGCCCCTCCGTGGAGGGCGTGATGTTGTGGTTCAGCCGGAAGAGGTTCCGGGGGTCGTACGTCCGCTTGATCGCCGCCAGCCGGCCGTAGTTCGGCCCGTAGGCCTCGTGGACGAAGCCGCAGTCGTCAGCCGGTTGGTAGTTCACGTACCGGCGCTCGGCCGTGAAGGGCTGGAGCGCCTCGAACGTGTCCCGGGCCCAGGCGATGTTGGCGGCCGTGTCAGCCCGATCAGTCCACTGGGCGACCACGAGGACGCTGTAGCCGGGATCCCGGTGGGGAAAGGCGGTGGCCCGGGGCTCGACGCGGGTGACGGCGCCGTGAAGGTGCTCGACGAGGATCCCGCTCAGGGTGGATGGGCACCGCTCCATCGCCTCGACCATGACCTCGGCGGCGGCGTCGGACAGCTCGATGAGGAACGCCGACTTCCAGTAGTTGAGCGCGCCCCCGGGGTAGCCGCCGTCGGAGAGGGTGTTGATGACCGGGTAGGGCATCTCCTCCACGACCTGCTCCACCGGCGGACCGAACCCGAGCAGCGGGGCCACCTCGTCCTTGGCCGCCGCCGGGTCGCCGCAATGGCAGAACGGCAGGGCGACGAGGTTGGCTCCCGAGCCGTCCGGGGCCTGGGCCAGACTGCAGGCCACGGTGAGCTCGTCGGGTGCCGCCTTGGTGAACCGGTGGTAGAAGTCGACGACCTCGCCAGCGGCCACCAGGGGATGGGCCACCATCCCCCCCATGACCGTCGCCAGCGGGTGGACGCGGAACTCGAACGAGGTGACGACACCGAAGTTGCCCCCGCCGCCCCGCAGCGCCCAGAACAGGTCCGGGTGCTCATCGGGCCCCGCCGTCACCACCTCGCCGGCAGCGGTCACCACCTCGGCCGAGACCAGGTTGTCCACCGCCAGGCCGTATTTCCCCATGAGCCACCCGAGGCCCCCGCCCAGGGTGAGCCCGGCGACTCCCGTCGTTGACATCATCCCGCCCGTCGTGGCCAGCCCATGCACCGCCGCCACCCGGTTGAACTCCCGCCAGGTCACGCCGCCCTGAGCCCGCACGGTGCGGGCCCGCGGGTCCACGTGGACGCCCTTCATCGGGGCCAGGTCGATCATGAGGCCCCCGTCGGTGGCCGCCAGGCCGGCGACGTTGTGGCCGCCGCCCCGCACCGCGATCTCCAGTCCCTGCTGGCGGCCGAAGTTGACCGCATCGACGACGTCGGCCGTGGTCAGGCACCGGGCGATGAGTGCCGGCCGCTTGTCGATCAGGCCGTTGTGAACCCGGCGGGCATCCTCGTACCCATCGTCGTGAGGGCCGAGCAGCGAACACCAGAAGGCGGCCCGCAGCTCATCGGGCACGGAGACCTCGCTCATGACGACCCCTCTCTCCAGCCTGGCATTCCTGGCGCCGATGCTTCACCCGGCCCGTGTCGCCGCCGTGTCATCGCCGTGTCGGGACCAGACCGGGATGAAACGCCGGTCGGCTTGGGGCAGGCTGGAGTGTGGCGATGGCCGGGAGGCAGGGATGGTTCGGGTGCGGTACGGGGTGCTCGGCCCCATCGAGGTGGTCGGACCCGATGGTCCGGTCCGTCTCGCCGGCCAACGGCAGCGGTTGCTGCTCGCCGTGCTCCTGGTCGACGCCAACCGCGATGTGCCCGCCTCCCGGCTGGTGGAGGAGCTCTGGGGCGATGAGCTCCCCGTCGACCCGGACGCCGCCCTGCGCACCCAGGTCTCCCGGTTGCGGCGGGTGCTCCCGGCAGGCTCCGCCGACCTGACGACCGGCGTCGGCGGGTACGGACTCCGGCTGGCCCCTGACCAGCCGGATTCAAGCCGGTTCGAGGCGCTGCTGGCGGACGCCGCCCAAGCACACGGTGACGAGGCCGGCCTCCGCCTCGTCGAGGACGCACTCGCCCTGTGGCGGGGCCCGGCCCTGGCCGAGTTCGCCGACCGGCCCTTCGCCCAGCCCGAGGCGGTGCGCCTGGACGAGCTCTACTGGTCGGGCCGGGAGCGCCGCGCCGAGCTCCTGCTCAGCCTGGGACGGGTCGGCCCGGCGACAGCCGACCTGGAATCGCTGGTCGCCGCCCAACCCCACCGCGAAACGCGCCCGGGGTCTGCTGATGAGGGCGCTGTACCGCCAGGGCCGGCACACCGATGCCCTGGCGGTGTTCCAGGCCTGGCGACGCCACCTGGGGGAGGAGCTCGGGCTCGAGCCCTCACCCAAGCTCCAAGCCATCGAACGGGACATCCTCTGTCACACGTTCGGGGCCGGTGCCGAGCCCCGCCCTGCTCCCCGGCGGACGCCGCCACCGGTCCCGGTCAGCAGCTTCGTGGGCCGGGAGGACGATCTCACGTTCCTGACCACGCTGGTGAAAGAGCAGCGGCTGGTGACGCTTATCGGTCCCGGCGGGGTCGGGAAGACGAGGCTCGGACTCGAAGTTGCCGCCGCGGCTGCCGGACGTTATGACGACGGCGTCTGCTTCTGCGACCTGGCCACCATCCGCCGGGGAGCCGAGGTCACCCGGGCCGTGGCCAGTGCCGTCGGGCTCGAGGAACGCGGAACGCGGCGGCTGGAGGATCAGGTGGCCGACCACCTCGCCCCGCAGCGGCTGCTGATCTTCCTGGACAGTTGCGAGCAGCTCCTCGACGGCGCTGCCGCCCTCACCGAACACCTCATCCAGCACACGCACCACGTGGACGTCCTCGCCACCAGCCGGGAGCGCCTGGCGGTCGACGGCGAGCATCTCTGGGCTGTGACGCCGCTCCCGGCGGCCGGCGCCGACGCCCCCGCCGTCCGGCTCTTCGTCGACCGCGCCCTGGCCGTGGCCCCGGAGTTCGGCCCGAGCCCGGACGACCTGGCCGCCATCAGCGACATCTGCTCCCGTCTCGACGGCCTGCCCCTGGCCATCGAGCTGGCCGCGGCCCGGCTACGAGGCCTCACGGTGGACGAGCTCGCCACCCGCCTCGAGCAACGATTCCAGTGGCTCACCGACGGACGCCGCACCAGCCCGCGGCACCGATCCCTCCGGGCGGTGGTCGACTGGTCCCACGACCAGCTCGAGCTGGCAGAGCAACGCGTCTTCCGGCGACTGGTCGCCTTCGCCCGAAGCTTCGACCTCGAAGCCGCCCGGTCGGTGGCGGCCGGCGACGGGATCGATCAGGACGAGGTGGGCCCCGTGGTGCTCCGTCTTGTCGACCGCTCGCTCATCTCCGAGCGACCCACCGCCCAGGGAAGCCGCTACTCGCTGCTCGACACCGTGCGGGCATACGGGCTCGAACAGCTGGAGGCGGCAGGGGAGGCCTCCGGTGCCCGGGACCGCCACGCCCAATGGGCGGTCGACTTCGCCGAACAGGCCGAGGCCGGGCTGGCTGGGCCCGACGAAGCGGTGTGGGCCACCGCCGTGCTCGACCGCTGGGACGAGCTCCGGGCGGCGCACGGCTGGCTCGTGGGCCGTGACGACGATC
>JBIOUX010000136.1:0-3642 GCA_044867425.1 Acidimicrobiia bacterium
CCGGACCGGGCGCTCCGGTGGGCGCTGTGCTCCAGGCCGGGCTGGGGGTGGCGGGCGTCGCCGCCGCCACCCGGACCGGGGTGGTGTATCCGGGGCAGGGGGTGGAGCCCGCGCCTCCCGAACCGGAACGGCCCACCGCCATGGCCGTCCCCTTCGTCGCCCGCCGGGACCTGATCGGGGTGGTGGCCGTGTACGGGCACCCGAACCGGTTGTTCGGGCCCGACGACCTGTCGGCCCTGGAGACGCTGGTCAACCAGGCGGGCACGGCCGTGGACAACGTCTCCCTCCACCAGGAGGCCCAGCGCCTGTCCATCACCGACGGCCTCACCGGCCTGTGGAACCGGCGCCAGCTGGAGCTGCGCTGCCGGGAGGAGCTGGACCGGGCCGTGCGCTTCAACCGCTCCGTCGGCCTGGTGTTCATCGACGTCGACAAGTTCAAGGACGTCAACGAGGAGTGGCTCCATCCCGGCGGCGACGCCGTGCTGGTGGAGGTGGCCCGCCGCCTGGCCGGCGCCACCCGGGAGATCGACGTGGTCGCCCGCTGGGGCGGCGAGGAGTTCGTCCTCCTCCTGCCCGAGACCGACCTGGGGGGCTCGATCGTGCTGGCCGAGAAAGTCCGCCGGTCCGTAGGCGACACGCCCATCACCCACGCCGGGAAGAGCCGCACGGTGACCGTCTCCGCCGGCGTTGCCGCCTATCCCCACAGCGGGACTAACGTGCGCACACTCGTCAACGCCGCCAGCGAGGCCGTTCTTCGGGCCAAGCAGGGTGGCCGCAACCGGGTCGAGCAGGCGGAACCCAACATCCGTCAGGCGCCGCCTCCGCCCGAGGGTGGCGCCGAGGCCGGGGGCGGGCAACCTGGGACGGTCGAGGGAGGGACGACTTGAACAAGGTTCGCAAGGCGGTGATCCCTGCCGCCGGGCTGGGCACGCGTTTCCTCCCCGCCACCAAGAGCCAGCCCAAGGAGATGCTGCCCGTCATCGACAAGCCGACGATCCAGTACGTGATCGAGGAGGCGGTCCGGGCCGGCATCACGGACATCCTCATCATCACCGGGCGGGGCAAGCGGGCCATCGAGGACCACTTCGACCGCAACTTCGAGCTCGAGTTCTACCTGGAGCAGGGCAAGAAGGACGACCTCTTAGAGCAGGTGCAGTCGGTGTCGGAGATGGCCGACATCCACTACATCCGCCAGCGGGACCCCCTGGGTCTGGGCCACGCCATCTCGGTGGCCCGCCAGCATGTCGGCTCCGAGCCCTTCGCCGTGCTCCTGGGCGACGACATCATGGTCGACGACGCCCGGCTGCTGCGGTCCATGCTCGGCGTCTATGAACGCTACGGGCGCTCGGTGATCGCAGTCATGGAGGTGCCCCGGGATGACATCTCCTCCTACGGCTGCATCTCGCCTGACGACGTGGAAGAGAACCTGGTGCGGGTGGGGGCCATCGTGGAGAAGCCCAAGCCGGAGGACGCCCCGTCCAACCTGGCCGTCATCGGGCGCTATGTGTTCACCCCCGAGATCTTCGAGGCCCTCGACCGGATCACACCGGGGGCGGGCGGCGAGCTCCAGCTGACCGATGCCATCGGCCTGCTCCTGGAGAGCCAGACGGTGTTCGGGCTGACCTTCGAGACGGGTCGCTACGACATCGGCAAGAAGATCGACTTCCTGCGGGCCACCGTGGAGCTGGCCCTCGACCGGCCGGATCTGGGCAGCGAGTTCAAGGCCTTCCTGGCCGAGCTGGTCCAGCGCCGCAAGATCGTCTGACCGGGGCTTCCCAAGCGTCAAAAGACGCAGTGAAGTTGGGGGGCAGTGGCCGGGGCCGGCCAGTTGCGTTAGCGCCTCGTCCCCCCGTACCGGCTCTGTTCAGCGCCTATATGCGGCGCTGAGAAACGCCGGTTGGCTCGTAAGTGGCGTGCTCCTCGAACTGGCTCTGTTCAGCGCCTAAATGCGGCGCTGAGAAACGCCGGTTCAGAAGTGAACCCCCGGCGCCGGCTCCCCCACCCCTTCATCGCGCCTTTTCGTCCCGACAGCGGATCTAGCCGGCGGGGGCCCCGTCCGCCGGCTGGTCCTTCCCGGGGGCCTCCGCCCGGCAGGGGGGTGTCTCCTCCAACCGGCCGGTGGTGAGTCGCAGCCCGGAGGGGTACTCGTCGGAGTCGAAGTACAGCGTGTGGCCGGAGGTGCCGATGAAGCTCACCGCCAGGCTGATGGCGACGCGGTGACCGGCGGCCACGGTGACGGGCTTGGCCAGGTCGACCGGCGCCTCGGTCAGGATCGGCTTGTCGGATGCGGCGGCCAGCCTGACCTTGGGCGGGATCTGGCCGATGACGGCGTCTGCTTTCCCGTCGGGGGCCACGTCGAGCAACTCACCGGAGATGACGCCCTGGAGCGCTTCGCTGGGGCCCTGCACCCAGACACCGACGGCGGCCGGACCTCCGAGGGTCAACGGCGCCGGCAACGGCGCCGAGACGAAGCGGGGCGGGGTCACCAGGGTGCTGGCCAGCCCGAAGGCGGCGGCCAGGCGGCGCTCCGGCATGCGCTGACCGAGCATCCCGTTCCGGACGACCCCCACGTGGGTGTAACCGGGGTGGTTCGGGTCGGGGACCCCTGAGGCGCCGTCTTCCTGGAAGCGGAGGATCAACGGGTCTCCGGGAACGAACTGGGGGCCGGAGTCGCACAGGCCCGGCTGGGGCGGAAAGGCGGAGACGAGCACGTTCAGGAGCCGCTTGGCGGCGGTGTCGTCGGCCCCGGTGGACGGCGACCCCGGCGAGCCCACGGCGAAGACCTCCACCGTCCAGCTCCCGAAGGCGACGTCCTTCACCTTGGCCAGGTCGATGTCGAGGATGGTCGCCCCCGAGGCGTTGGAGGCGGCGGCGCTGCCCACCGGCTTCCCGGCGGCGTCTGTCACCGTGATCTCGTAGCTGGCCAGGCCGACGAAGGGCACGGCGCCGCCGTTGGTCACCACCTTGAGCCGGGCGGTGCCGGCGGGCACCGTGATCTGGTGGGAGCGGGAGCCGACCAGGGTGGGGGCCAGGTCGGTCCAGGCCCAGGTGTGTTCGGGGTGGGCCAGGCCGGCCAGGATCGCCTGATCCCGCTCGGTCTGGAGCCGGTTCAGCTCGTCCTGGATGGCCTGGGGGTCACGGCCGTGGAGGCGGAGCGCCAGGTCCACGGCGGCGGAGGCGTCCGTGTAGCCGTAGCCGGTGGCGTGGAACGGGGCGTCGGGGATGGGGCGGGCGGTGATCTGGAGCACCATCCGCACCTGGAGGGGACTGAGCTCGGGGGCCGCCTCCAGGACCAGGGCCACCACCCCGGCCGTCTCCGGGGCGGCCATGGAGGTGCCCGACAGGGTGGTGTAGTAGGGCAGCTCTTCCGGGGGGATCCCCCGAACGTCGTTGGGCACGCCGAGCAACGGGATGATGGTCTTGTTGGCCCGGGTGGAGACCACGTCCTCTCCGGTGGTGGTCACCGCCGGGTGGTAAAGGCCCATGGCCAGCGGCCGGCGGGTCTCTCCGGCCACATTCACGGAGGCAAAGCCGAGCCCCACCGTGTCGGCCTCGATGCCCCGGGAGCTGAAGGAGGCCACTTTGCCCTGCTTGTCGCCGGCCGCCACCGGCAGCACCCAGGGCGGGATGGCGTAGGGGTTC
>JBIOUX010000137.1:0-6577 GCA_044867425.1 Acidimicrobiia bacterium
TCGGTGGGCACGGCCAGGAGCAGGTAGCCGGCCTCGCGCAGCTCTTCGAAGTCCTCGGCGCAGAACCGGTTCTCGGCGTCATAGACGGGTGCCCGGGCGGCGAAGCGCTCGAGCATCTCGTTGCTGAGCACCCCCAGGTCGGGCACCAGGGTGGTCGTCATGCACCGCCTCCTCGCCTCCGGTTGGACGAGGACGACGCTACGGATTTCGCCGCTCCCAAACCTCGGGTCGTGTACGGATTCCGGTACGGAGATTTTTCCCGGGGTCAGCCAGGCCGGCGGGCGGCCAGGAACACCACGATGGGCCGGTAGGGCTCCATGATGGGGCGGATGGCGTCGACGGCCCGGCGGTGGACCTGCCCGGCCTGCTCGGGGCCGATCTCGTCCAGCCAGGGGGCGAACTGGGCCTGGCCGAAGCGGTACTGGACGAGCCGGTCAGGCTCGGTGATGCCGACATCCACCGGCCGCTCGTCCACCACCACGTCGACCAACCCGGCATCCACGGCGGCGGCCTGCAGGTCGGCCGCCGTGCCGAGCAGGGGGGCGGCCTTGGTCTTCAGCTCGAGGTACCAGTCGGGAACCCGCCAGCCGGCTTCGGTGGCCACCTCGTCGATCCGGTCCCGGGCGTCGCTCTGGCTGGCGTTGCTGTACACGTCGGCGAGGACAGCGCCGCCCGGCCGGGTGACCCGGACGAGCTCGGCGATGCCGGCGCCGGGGTCGAGCAGGTGGTTGAGCACGAAGGCGGCCACGGTGTCGTCGACCGCGCCGGCGACGAACGGGAGGCAGCGGATGTCGGCCACGGCGCAGGGCGGACGGTCCCCCGCCTCCCAGGCCAGCATGTCCCGGGACAGATCGGTGGCCACCGCCCGGGCGCCGGCGGCGGTCAGGGCGGCGCTGACCACGCCGGTGCCCGCTCCGGCGTCGAGGACTGTGCGCCCGGTCAGGGGGTGGGGGCAGAGAGCGACCAGCTCGGCGGCGATGGGTCCATAGACGAGCACGGCTCCGGTCGCCCACCGCCGTCCGGAGCCGGAGTACCGGTCCTGGCTCAGCGCGTCACCCCGGGCAGCGCCAGCCCCTGGCGGCGCAGGGCGACGTCCACCTGGGCTTCCCACCAGGCCAGTTCGTCACCGTCGCCCAGGGCCTTCTCCCACCCGAAGGTGGCCATCATGCCGATCACGCACAGATCGAGCTGCGCCTGCCACCAGCTCTCCGTGTCGACGCCGGCCGCCTCCAGGGCGGCCCGGTACCTCTCGATGGCCGCTTCTTTGGCCTCGGGCAGCCGGGCCCGGTTGAGCGCCAGGTACCAGCACAGGTCCCAGCACCCCGGGCCCGAGCCGGGATAGGCCCAGTCGATGAGGATGGTGCGCCCGTCGGGATGGGTCCCGAGGTTGCCCATCTTCCAGTCGCCGTGGAGGAAGGTGGCAGGCGTGGTGGCCATGGGCTCGGCGACCAGCTCGGGTTCGTCGTGAACGGCCCGGGCCATGCTCGAGAGCAGCGGTGATCGTTCGGGCAACTGCCGCCACCCGGCGTCGGCGGCGGCGATGGGGCCGGGCACGTCGTCCACGAGGAACTCGGCGGCGATGTTGTCGGGAGCGAAGAACCGCAGCCGCTGCTCCATGGTGGTGAGGCCGCCGATCGTGTCCTCCCAGCCCCAGAACGCCGCGCTCAGGGCCGCCTGATGTTCCATGAAGCCGCGGTGGTGGGCTTCGGGTACGACGTCGTCCCCCTCGGGCACGAGATGCGGGCCGACGTCGTGCATGAGCATGGAGAGGACGGCGTCGTCGCCCTCCCCGGCCACCTCCATGGCCACCACCGTGTGGTCGATGCAGTCGGGAGCCTGGGCCATGATGCCGGCCTGCCAGATCAGGTACGGGCGGTGGATGTGGTCGCCGGTGACCCGCATGATCCAGTCCGAAGCCGGGCTGAGGCGCTTGAGGAAGTAGCGCTCACCGTCGATCTCCACCCGTTCGAAGTCGGATCCGCTGCGGGCGTCGCCCGACCGCAGCACGGTTCGAGACGACGCCCGGGCCAGGAGTCTTTCCACCGAGCCGGTCACGGGTGGCGGGTCAGGCTTCTGCGTTCCGGCCGAAGGCCGCCAGCAGGCGGGTCTGGGCCTCGGCGTCGCCCGCCACGGACACCTCGGGACCGATGGCGCCCGCCGACCGGTAGGCCGCCTCCATGGGTGCGAACCACTCGGCGCAGGCCGCCACCAGCTCCGGGTCGAGCCGCTCGTCGACTCCGATGGCCCGGGCCAGGTCCCAGGCGTGGATGAGGTGGTCGGCGAAGAGCTGCATGGTGTACTCGCGGCCGGGGAAGTCGCCGAAGGACAGGTGGACGGTGCGCTCCATGGCGCCTTCGCCGTGGACGGCGGCGATGGCCGGCGCGGCGGCCTCGTCGTAGGCCTTCTTCGGGTCGTCGCCCAGCATGTCGCCCTCGAAGCGGCCGCCCACCTCGGCGATGGTGCTGCCCTCCATGAGCGGCGGCGTCCACAGGTTCTCGTCCACGAGGTGGCGCACCAGCTCTTTCACGTCCCAGTCGGAACACGGCGTCGGGAGGCCCCACTGGTCGTCGCCGATCATGTGGAGGCGCCGGCCGAACTCGGCGCTGGCCCGCTGGTGGAGATCAGGAACGTCCATGGTCGGGAACTCTGTCATCTCCCCCGGGCTGTCGCCAGTGCACCCCTGGAACGTCAGGGAAGCTTGGGACAGGATGACGAGCGAGCGAGGGAGGATGATCATGCGTACGCTGCCCGGCCCACGGTCCGTACTCCTGATGTGCCTCGTCCTGGCCGCCGCCGGCCTGGCCGCCGTGCCCGCCGGCGCCCGGCCCGCCGGCGCCGGCGGCGTGCTCCGCGACCCGGACGCCACGCTGACCTGGGACGCGTCGTTCGAGGACGCGGAACCCGACGATGCGCACCGGGGCCTACCTCTACGACCATGAGGTCGAGGGCACGCCCAGCTGCTACCCCGAGGAGATGACCGAGCAGGGGGCGCGGCGCTGCCTGCGCTTCGACCAGATCATCGCCAACCACGGTGAGGGACCCTTCGAGCTGCGCTACCGCATGGAGGGCCTGGCCACCGACCAGCAGCTTCGGCAGCGGATCTACTCGTCCGACGGCTCCGTCGCCGACCTGGCGGTGGACAGCTACGAGTTCCATCCGACCCACGCCCACTTCCACTACAAGAGCTTCGGCCAGGCCTTCCTGTACCGGGTTCGGCCCGACGGGTCACGGGAGACGGTCCGGGAAAGCAAGAAGAACGGCTTCTGCATGGTGGACGTGGAGAACACCCCCTTCGGGAGCGACGAGCGCGGCCTGCCCTATCGCGGGGAGGCGCCCCGCCGGTACCACTTCCCCGATTGCAACATCGCCTCGGAACGGGACGAAGCCGGCGTCTCGATGGTGAACGGCATCTCCGCCGGCTGGGCCGATGTCTACAACTGGTTCCTGGCCGACCAGTACATCGAGATCTCAGGCGTACCCGACGGCATCTACCTGCTCGAGACGGTGGCCAACCCGGCCCGGACCTGCACGAGACGACCTTCGACGACAACGTCGCCTCGGTGTTCATCCGCCTCCAGGGGGATATGGTCGAGCTCGTCGATTGAGGTCTGTCACCAGCGGACCATGGGCAGGGGCCGGGACAGGTGACGGATGGCGTAGCGGCCGATCATGGGCAGGGCCACGCCGCGGTAGGCGTCGTTGATGGGAAGCGCCTCGGACATCTCCCGGATGAAGCTGCGGGGGATTCCGAATCTGAGGCCGGTGAAGGACACGTCGATCCAGTCGGCCTTGCGCATGGCCTCGACCATGGCCTCCGACGGGCCCCGGTAGCGCCGCACCTTGTGGTGGTTGTGGATCATCAGGCGGATCTCGGGCTCCCAGTCGGCCCGGCCGATGCCCACCAGGTAGTCACGGGCCCAGTCGGAGGCCCGGCCCAGATAGTCGAGGTTGCCGTCCAGGAAGAAGGGGAGGTCGTGGAAGGCGGCCATGATGGCCAGCCGGTCGTCCCGGCCGGGCTCGTCGGGCACGAGGTAGCGGCCGATGTTGACCATGCGCAGGGCATGGTGGCGGTACCCCCGGAAGGCGAACTCCCCGAGGGCCGCTCGATGCGGCTCGAGAATCTCGTCGACGAGTGAGACGTCGGTGACGATGTCCATGGGGCCGGGACAATACTTCATTATGAGGTATTGTGCAGGACGTGCGGAAACTGACGACGACGTCCTACGCCATCCTCGGGCTCCTGGCCGTGCAGCCGTGGTCGGCCTACGAGCTGACCAAGCAGGTCCGGCGCAGCCTGCACTTCTGCTGGCCCCGGGCCGAGACGCGCCTGTATCAGGAACCGAAGAACCTGGTCGAGCACGGCCTGGCGAGAGCCAGGGTCACGACCAACGGACGCCGCTCCCGGACCGTGTACTCCATCACTCCCAAAGGCCGGAGGGCGTTCCGTCGCTGGCTCGACGAAGAGTCCGCCCCGCCCCGCTTCGAGTCCGAAGCCCTCCTGCGCCTCTTCTTCGCCGAGCACGGCTCGAAGGAAGGCCTGCTGGCCACGCTCACGGGCCTCGAGGCGCAGGCGACCGAGCTGAGGGCCCAGTCGCTGGCCCTCGGCGCCGAGTACCTGAGCGACCAGGCCCCCTTCCCCGAACGGGTCCACATCCTTGGCCTGGTCGGCAAGTTCGTGCTCGACCAGACCAACCTGGTCGCCGGGTGGGCCCGGTGGGCCCGGGCCGAGGTGGAGCGCTGGCCCGACGTCGCCGGGGCGCCGCCCAGCCCCGAGGCGGTCGACGCCTTTCACACCGCGCTGACCCAGCGCCGCTAGGTAGCTAGCGTGGGGCCTCTGGCGAAAGGGGGCCGGCATGTTCATCCAGCTCATCCAGGGCACTTTGGCCGACCGCGACGGGATGCGCCGTCAGATCGAGCGCTGGCAGGCGGAGCTCAAGCCGGGCGCCACCGGCTACCTCGGGTCGACGGGCGGGGTGACCGAGGACGGCAAGTACTTCGGCTGCGTGCGCTTCGAGTCCGCCGAGGCGGCCGAGGCCAACAGCGAACGACCGGAACAGGGGGCGTGGTTCGCCGAGACGCAAAAGGCCTTCAGCGGGCCGATCACCTTCCATAGCTGCACCGACGTCGACGTCTATCTGGGGGGCGGTTCCGACAGCGCCGGCTTCGTCCAGGTCATCCAGGGGAACCCCGCCGATCGGGACCGGATCCGCCAGCTCGACGTGGAGTTCGAGTCCCTGGCCCGCGAGTACCGGCCGGACATCATCGGCTGGATCGTGGCCTGGCATCCCGACGACGGCCGTTTCACCTCGATCGTCTACTTCAACTCCGAGGAGGCCGCCCGCCAGGGCGAGACCCAGGAGCCGCCCGAGGACCGGAAGCACCTGCTGGACGACTGGCAGGAGGCCGTCGGGGACGTCAGCTTCTACGACCTGAAGGAACCCTGGCTCCACAGCCCCTAGGGATTGGTGGGACCGGTCTGCGATACGCGCCGGACGGCATCGAGGGCGGCGGCGATCACCTCGTCGTCGCGCAGGGCCTCACCTTGCCGCAGGCACCGCTCGAAGGGAGCGTCACCGAGCGAGCTGTGCAGACGCTCCGCCACCCGCTGGAGTCGCGCCTCGTCGGCCCCATAGGGCGGCGCACCACTGCGAGCGGACGTCACGGCGCCGTAGATCACGGCGGCCTCGGAGGTCGCTCCCATCTTGGCCAGCAGGTCGACCAGGGTGCGCAGGGTGACCCACTGCGCCGTCCAGGAGCCCGAGTCCTGCCATTCCACGATGACCGACTCGTAATGGCGCAGGGCGGTCTGCACATCGAGGTGCCGTCCCGCCACGCTGGCCAAGGTGTTCCGGGCCAGACCCACGATGTAGCGACTGGCGACGTCCTCGGCCAGGGCGATGGCCTGGTGCAGATGATCTTCCGCCTCCCGGACCCGGTCGGCACTGGCGTCCACTTCGCCGAGAGTGAAGTGCGCGTACGCCAGCGCCGAGGGGCTTCCGCCCGCCACCGCGATCTCCTGCGTCTCGGCCGCCAGCCGTCCCGCCTCCGACAGGTCGCCTCCGTAGGTCAGGGCCAGGGCGGCACCGCTCCGGTCCCAGACGGCCTGCACCAGATCCCCGGCGGCGAGGGCACGCTCGGAGGCATCCCGGTAGCACTCGAAGGCACGGGGGAGGTCGCCGAGCAGGAGCGCCACATCCCCCAGCACCTCCAGGGGCCGGCGGGCCCACTCGGGCTGCCCCTGACGGGCGAGGTCGACGCCGGCGCGGCCCTTCGCCGCCGCGGCGGCGAGGTCGCCGCGCAGCCAGGCGCCCGTGCCGGCGGTGGCCAGTGCCGCCGGCAACCACGGCGACGGGGAGGTCACGGCCGCGGCCACCTCCGCCCACCGGAACACCTCAGACTGCGTGCGCCACAAGGCGAAGAAGTGGAGCGCCGCCACCAGCCGCAGGCTGCGATCGTCGTCACGGCCCACGAGCCAGCCGTGCGCCGCCCGGAGCTCGTCCCAGCGGTCGAGCACGGCGGTGGCCCACACCGCTTCGTCGGGCCCAGCCAGCCCGGCCTCGGCCTGTTCGGCGAAGTC
>JBIOUX010000138.1:0-8435 GCA_044867425.1 Acidimicrobiia bacterium
GGCCATGGCCACCAACCGGTCGCGGAACCGCCGGGTGGGGATGCCCGCCACCGTGCGGCGGAACGACCGGCCCCGCCGGCCGCGCCCCATCCTCGGGATGGACCCGGATCGTCTCGTTGCCCCAACGCTTGTCGGCCTCACCATCGGCGCAGATGAACAGCCGGCTGGCCTGCCAGCGCTCCTGCCATTGGGCGGGGGCGAGGCCGGCCACGTCGAGATGGTGGCGGACACGGGCCAGGCGCACCCCGCCCCGTACCACCGACACCCGCCCATCGGCGAGACGCGCCTCCACCCCCGCCAGACGGGCGGTGAGCCGCTGAAGGCGCTGCTGCTTGGCGAAACGCTCCTGGGGAGAGGCGTAGCCCCGGGTGCGCCCCGCCCTGCCCGCCACCGGCGCCGCCAAATGCGCCTCGATCACCCGCATAGCCCGGCGCAGCGACACCCGCTGATCGACCAGGTTCCGAGACCCCCGGGACCACTGGTCGTTGCTGGTACGGGTCACCGCCCCCGCCCAACGACTCGACGACACCGGGGTCAGGACCCGCTTGCGCAGCGCCCGGCCGTCCCCCCCGCCACCCCGCCGACACCGATCCGCCAGATCACCGCCGGCCAGTCGCCCCAGATGCTCACCGACCCGGCGCACCACCACCTCGTCCTCCGGGCAGAGGCGCAGCCTCGTCCGGATGCGAGCCCCGCTCGGCGGGGCCACCACGAACGGCGCCGCCAACACACGCAGAGCACCGATCGGCCGGCCGACCCGGCCACCCTGAGGGCGCCCAAGATGAGATTGCGGGCCGAGCGTCGCCCGATGGACCATCACCCCAGCATTCTCAACCACGGGTATGACATCTCACGCCGAAACCGGGCCGCTACCCGAGAGTCTTGACCCCGTAGCCTCACCCCTGGCATAGACAGAAGGTGACAAGCGGTGACAAACATTCATAAATGGGACAGCAGCTGCCACACCTCGCCCTTGGGGTCGGGGGCGAAGACGAACACGGTGGGTTCCATAGCTGTGCCGCGACGTACCCGCGGAGTCGGGGTGGAAACACACCGGCCTGCCGGGCCCGGCTGGTGGAAACGCCGGGCGGGGGGTAAGAAGGGCCCATGACCACGACGATGCAGGTGACCCCCATGGCCCCCGGCGAGTTCGGGGTCGAGGTGACCGAGGGCACGCAGACCACCGGCCACCGGGTGCGGGTTCCCGAGAGCTTCCTCGACGACATGCTCCTGGCCGACGCCGACCAGGAGACCATCGTGCGGGAGTCCTTCGCCTTCCTCCTCGAACGCGAACCCTCCACGGCCATCCTGTCGGAGTTCGCCCTCACCGACATCATTCGGTTCTTTCCCGAGTATCCCGAGGAGCTGCGACGCCGGATGACGTGAGCCACCGCCTCCGGGCCCGTCTCGCCGCCGCCCTGGCCGAAGGGGCCCGGTTCCCGGATCGCAGTGTGGCCGGGAAGGTTCTGGCCACCCACCTGCAGCACCTGGCCGGCCGCCCCCGCCTGGTGGTGTTGGGCCTGCCCCGGGGCGGCATGCCCGTCGCCTACGAGGTGGCCAGGAGCCTGGACGCCGAGCTCGACGTCTTCGTGGTCCGCAAGCTGGGGGTGCCGGGACAAGAGGAGCTGGCCATGGGAGCCATTGCCAGCGGCGGGGTACGGGTGGTGAACCGACCGGTCGTCGACCACCTGGGGATCACCCCCGCCGAGGTGGAGGCCGTAGCCCGGGCCGAAGGCGAGGTGCTGGCCGACCGGGAGCGGGCCTACCGGGGCGACCGGCCGCCGCTCGACCTGGCCGGAGCCACCGTGATCCTGGTGGACGACGGACTGGCTACCGGGGCCAGCATGCGGGCCGCGGCCGCCGCGGTCCGCCGCCTGGGCCCGGACCACCTGGTGGTGGCCGTGCCCGTCGCCGCCGCCGAGACGTGCGAGGCCATGCACGACGTCGCCGACGAGGTGGTGTGCGGTCTCACGCCGACGACGTTCCATGCCGTGGGCCTGTGGTACGAGGATTTCGCCCAGGTGGACGACGACGAGGTGACGCGGCTGCTGACCCACGCCGAAGAACTGGATTGAAACTCGTCCCGCTGGGTAACGGAAGCCCGATACGGTCGTGGCCCCGCCGGCGGAACGAGACAACCCCCCCACCCGCCGGCGGGCTGACCGTTGAGACGTGGGCCGCTGATCTCCGGCAAATCTCCACAACCCCGCCGGGATTCGGTCATGGCTGGTTCCCTATCCTCAGTACGTGACATCGACGTCCGCCCCCCTGTCGTCGCCGCGTACCGTGGCCGTCATCGAGGACGAGGAGCCCATCGCCGCCGCCGTGGCCGCCCGGCTCCGCAGCGAGGGCTTCACCGTGGAGGTGGCCGGAGACGGCCCCTCCGGCGTCGAGCTGGTCGAGCGCCTCCGGCCCGACCTCGTCGTCCTGGACCTCATGCTCCCCGGGTTCGACGGTCTCGAGGTGTGCCGGCGCATCCAGCGCGACCGACCCGTCCCCGTCCTCATGCTCACCGCCCGGGACTCCGAGACCGACCTCCTCGTCGGCCTGGCCGTGGGCGCCGACGACTACCTCACCAAGCCGTTCTCCCCCCGGGAGCTGGTGGCCCGCGTGCATGCCATCCTCCGGCGGGTGTCCCGGCCGGCCGAGGCGGCGTCGTCGGAGTCGGCCACCCTCCGGATCGGACCGGTGGAGCTCGACCCGGCCAGCCGCCGGGCCCGCCGGGACGGCCAGTCTGTTCACCTGACCCCCACCGAGTTCGACATCCTGGCTCTGCTCGCCGCCCGCCCCGGCGTCGTCTTCACCCGGGAGAAGCTCCTGGCTCAGGTGTGGGGTTACCGGGACGGTTTCGGCGCCCGCACGGTCGACTCCCACGTGCAGGCTCTGCGGCGCAAGCTCGGGCCCGACGTGATCCGCACCGTCCATGGCGTGGGCTACGCCGCCGGTGAGTCCCGGGAGTCAACGTGAGACCGCTGGACCGGCTCCCGTCCATCAAGGTCAAGCTGGGCGTGGTCATCGTGGCCGGGGTAGCCGTGACCGTCATCGTGGTCAGCGCCGGTGCCCGGGCCGGTGTCTCACCGGTCATCTCCGGTCTGGCCGCCGGCGGCCTGTCCATGGTGATGGTGCAGCTGCTGGCCCGGGGCATGACGTCCCCGTTGCGCGAGATGGCGGCCGCCACCCGGGCCATGGCTCGGGGCGACTACGGCCGGCGGGTCACCGCCACCTCCCGGGATGAGGTCGGCGAGCTGGCCCGCTCGTTCAACGCCATGGCCGCCGAGCTGGCCGAGGTCGACCGGATGCGGCGCGACCTCGTGGCCAACGTGTCCCACGAGCTGCGCACGCCGATCACCGCCCTCCAGGCGGGGCTCGAGAACCTGGTCGACGGCGTCGAGCCGCCCGGACCGGAACAGCTGCGCACCATGCTCCGCCAGGTCGAACGCCTGGGCCGGTTGGTCACCCAGCTGCTCGACCTGTCCCGTCTGGAGTCAGGCGCCATCCCACTCCAGCGCCGGCCCTTCGAGGTGCGGCCCGTGCTGGAGGACGCGGTCGATGAATCCAGACTCCATGCCCCCGACGTAGAGGTATCGGTGGCCGTGACCGAGCCGGGGCTCTCGGCCGACGGCGACCCGGAACGGGTACACCAGGTGCTGGCCAACCTGTTGGAGAACGCGGTGCGCCACTCCCCCGCCGGGGGCCGGGTCGAGGTGTCGGCCCGCCCCGAGCGGGGTCCCGGGACTCGGGGTGTCCCCGACGACTGGCCCGGGGCCCGGGGTGCCACCGACGGTTGGATCGCCATCGAGGTCTGCGACGAAGGGCCGGGCATCCCCGAAGAGGAGGCGAACAGAGTGTTCGAGCGTTTCTACCGGACGGACTCGGCCCGCTCATCCAGCCATGGCGGGGCGGGCCTGGGCCTGGCCATCGCCCGCTGGATCGTCGATCTCCACGGGGGCGACATCCGGGCCGAGCGCCGGGCCCCGACCGGCTGCCGCATGGTCGTCCTCCTCCCGGCGGCAGGCCGATGAGCGGCTCCGGCAACGGCTCGGGAACGGTGTCCGGGAAGGACGTCGCCGAGGCTCTGCGCCGGTTGCGGCGGGGTGACATGGTCCTCGTCTCCGACGGTTGCGACCGGGAGGACGAGGCCGATCTGACCATCGCCGCCCAGTGGGTCACCCCCGAGGCCATCGCCTTCATGCTCCGCCACGGCCGCGGCCTGGTGTGCATGCCCTGCGAAGGCAGCCGTCTGGACCGGCTCGGTGTCGGGCCGATGGTGACCGACGGCGCGGCCGGCTGCGACACCGCCTTCACCGTCTCCATCGACCACAAGGGAGTGGGCAGCGGCATCTCCGCCGCCGATCGGGCGGCCACCATCCGGGCCGTCCTCGATCCCTGGTCCCGGGCCGAGGACTTCGTGCGCCCGGGACATGTCTTCCCCCTCCGGGCCCGCGCCGGCGGCGTGCTGGTCCGGCCCGGCCACACCGAGGCGGCCGTCGACCTGGCCCGCCTCGCCGGGCTGGCCCCCTGCGCCGTCATCTGCGAGGTGCTCAACGACGACGGCTCCATCGCCCGGGGCGACGAGCTCAAGGCCCTGGCCGCCCGCTTCGACCTGGCCCGGGTGTCCATCGAGGCCCTCGCCGCCTGGCGGCGGACCCGGGGCGTCCGGGTGGTGGCGGCGATGCGCACCGGCAGCCCATCCGCCCCGTAGGGGAGCGGCGGGAAAAGACAAAAACGCATTGAAGGGGGCGGGGAGCGGCCGCCCCGGCGTGCCCGGCACGCTGCCGCCACCGGGGTCGGCTGGTGAGGGTGGGGCCGGTGTGGTGGCGACGAGCACATTGTACGTGGGATGTACAAATTCCCCGGCGGCGCAACATCAAGCACGCAACTCCGCTTGACCCACACGCCAGCCCCACATGCCATGTCTTTGGTTTTTCTCTACCGCCCCCTCGGCGCGCTACAGGCTCGGCGGCGGCAGGCGGCTCCCAGCCACGAGGCGCTCGAGGCCGGCGGCCGCGGCAACCAGGGTGGCGACGGTGAAATGGCCGGCGCCCTCGGGCGGGAGGCACCCCTCGGGTTCGTCGGCCGCGGCCGAGATGACCGTCACCACGTCGCCCCGTTCCACCATCCAGGCGATGGTCCGCTCCGACGGCCGGCCGTCGGCGAAGGTGCCGGTGAAGCCGTAGCGGAGTCCCTCCCCGCCCGCCACCGACGCCGGCTGGGGGGGCACGGTCTCGAACCGGTAGCCGGGCGGGCAGCCCCGGCTCCGGTCCTCGGTGGTGGTGCCGTACAGGTCGGCGATCCGAGCCTCGAGGGGCTGGTGGTCGCCGGCCGGGAAGTCCAACAGCTCCACCACCCCGACGGGCACCCCGGCCCGTTCGATGCACAGCAGGGGGGCGTCGCCCTCGCAGTGGCGGGCCCGGAAGCCCTCGCCCAGGTCGACGTCGAGGCCGGGGGCCTCCCACTCCACGACGACCGACACCGGCACGGTGGTCGCCGTGGTGGTGGGCGGTTCGGGAGCGGCGGCATCATCGCCACCACAGGCCGGGACCAGCAGGGCCGCCAAGGCGCCGACGGCGGCCCGAACCGCCGTGCGCCTCAATCCAGGACGCGCGTGCGGAAGCCTCCGATGCCCAGCCAGGCCAGCAGCGCGGTGAACCCCACGAGCGCACCGTAGACCGCCGGGGCGGGCATGGCGGGGACCGGGGTCAGTGCCATGCGAAACCCCTCGCTCATGTACACGAGCGGGTTGGCCAGCACCGCCACCTTCAGCCAGGGGATGGGCGTGAGGCCGGCCCAGGGGTAGTAGGTCGCCCCCAGAAAGGTCATGGGCAGGACGATCACGCTGAACATCAGCGGTACCTGGTTGGGCTGGACCCGGGTGCCGATGGTCAGGCCCAGGGACGCGCCGGCCACGGCGGCCAGCGGGGCCACGGTGACGAGCGTCAGCCAGTGGATGTCGAGGTGCACGCCGTCGACGGGCACCACCATGGCCAGGGGGAAGACGATGACCCCGGCGACCAGGGCCTGGAGGGCCCCGGAGACGATCTTGGCCACCGCCACCGCCCACACCGGGAGCGGCGCCAGGACCCGGTCCTCGATCTCCCGGGTGTAGCCGAACTCGCGCACCAGCGGCAGGGCCACCGCCTGGATGCCCTGGAAGATCATGGCCGTGGCGACGACGCCGGCCACCAGCATGGTGGAGAACCCCGCCGCTCCCGCCGCCCCGCCGATGCCCTGGCCGATGCGGGGGAAGACGTAGGTGAACACGAACAGCAGCAGCAGCGGCTGCATGATCGTGCGCAGGACGAAGACCTTGGCTTCCTTGCGGAGCACGGCCCGGTCCCGGGCCAGGAGGGCCCGGAAGGCCGCCCAGGCCGCCGCCCTGGTGGGACGCAGCTGGGTCAGCGACCCCGGGGTCAGGGGTGTCCCCGAAGTACCCGGGGTCAGGGGTGTCCCCGAAGTAACAGCCGCGCTCACTCGCGGAGGTCCTTCCCGGTCAGGGTGATGAAGACGGTCTCCAGCGTCGGCTCGGTGACCGACAGGTCGTTCACGACGTAGCCCTCGGCCTCCACGGTGGCGAAGATCTTGGGCAGGGTGCGGGCCACGGGCCCGTGCAGGTAGACGAGCACGCCGCCTTCGCTGACCTGGGCCGAACGGGCGCCCTCCAGGGTGGCCAGCTCGCCGGCCAGGCGGCGCAGGTCACCGTCCACCCCGACCCGCACGACGGCCTCAGCGCCCAGGGAGTGCTTGAGGCCGGCGGGCGTGTCCAGAGCCAGGATCTTGCCGTGATCCATGATCGCCACCCGGTGGCAGAGGCGGTCGGCCTCCTCCATGTAGTGGGTGGTGAGGAGGATGGTCTGGCCGGCCGCGTGCAGCTCGCCCAGCAGCTCCCACAGCGCGATGCGGCTCTGGGGGTCGAGGCCGGCGGTGGGCTCGTCCAGAAACAGCACGCGGGGGCGGTGCAGCACGGCCCGGGCCACCATGAGCCGCTGGGCCATGCCGCCCGACAGCGTCGCCACCGGCGCCTTGGCCCGGTCGGCCAGGCGGAACTGCTCCAGGACGGCACCGGCCGCCTCCCGGGCATCCCGGCGGGAGAGGCCGAAGTACCGGCCGTGGAAGAACAGGTTCTGGAAGACGGTCAGGTCCCGGTCCAGGGTGTTGGTCTGGGGGACCACGCCGATGACCTGCTTGGCCCGGGCCGGCTCCCCCACCACGTCCACGCCACCCACCAGGGCCCGGCCCGCGTTGGGCTGCACCCGGGTGGTCAGCATCCCCACCGTCGTGGTCTTGCCCGCCCCGTTGGGGCCCAGCAGTCCGAAGATCTCCCCCGTCTCGACCCCGAGGCAGAGGTGGTCGACGGCGACGACGGGGGGGGCGCCGTTGCGACCGGGATAGGTCTTGGTCAGGCCGTGGGTGCGGATCACCTCGCTGTCCCCCGCCTCGGCGAAGGTGGCGACGTCAGCGAGCAGCGATGCCGTGGGCATGGTCATCCTCGAGGTTGTCGATGAGGTTGTCGGAGAGGCGGGCGAGGAGGCGGCGGAGCTCGGTCAGCTCCTCCTCGGACAGTCCGGCGGTGAGGTCGGCGTCAAGGCTGCCGGCCACCGCCGCCATCCGGGCGTGGAGGTCGCGGGCCGCGGGGGTGGGCACCACCCGCAGGATGCGGCGGTCATCACCGTCGCGGTGACGGACGATGAGGCCGTCGGCCTCCAGCCGGTCCAGGTGGCGGGTGAGGGTGGCGGCCTCGATGCCCATGCGCTCGGCGAGCTGGCGCTGGGACAGGCCCTCCTCGCCGATGGCGCACGACAGCACACCCCACGCCGGCAGGCTGGCGCCGGCATTGGCCAGGCGGGACTCCAGGCGAGCCCGCATGGCCTTGGCCAGCAGCACGAGGTCGCGACCGAGCGAATCCATAGTCTGTTGATCGTTCGACACCTAAGGGTCTGGGATCAACCGGTTGGCTACAGGATCGGGCGGTACGTCCGATCCCCGCCCATGACAGTTCCATGACGGCGCCCGGGGGGCGGGGCGCAATTCCACCAACTGGGACCGAAGGGCCGGTATGGTCGCCTCGCTTCCCATGCGTCGCCTGATCCTCCCCGCCCTGTTCTTCGTCGCCGGGTCTGCCTGCGGCGTTGACTTCCTGTGGGTGGAAACGGTCAATCCGCCCACCACCACGACGACATCGACGTCGACCACCACCCGGCCCACCACCACCTCTACCCGGGCGTCGACTTCGACCACCACCAGCACCACGGCGCCGAAGGTGACGACCACCACCGAGCCGGCGGAGGCGCCCGTCCTGGAGGCGGCTCCCCCGCCGGCCCCGCCTCCACCCCAGGCTTCCCCCGCCCCGCTCACCGGCCTGCCCATGGACCCGGGCCGGGCCGGACGGCCGGTGCTGGTGGTGAAGGTCGACAACGCCCCCAAGGCCCGGCCGCAGG
>JBIOUX010000139.1:0-25999 GCA_044867425.1 Acidimicrobiia bacterium
CCGAAGGCGAAGATGCCACCGTCGGAGGCCACGAACCGGTAGCCAAGGCCACTGGCCGTGCGGTCCATGCCCACGATCGGCTTGGCCAGCTTGATGTCACCGGTCGAGCCGTAGAACTTGGCGTCACCGTAGGAGAAGATGCCGCCGTCGGAGGCCACCAGCCAGTAACCGCTGCCGGACGGCGTGGCGGACATCCCCACGATCGGCTTGGCCAGGGGCGTGCCGCCCATGGAGCCGAAGAACTTCGACTTGCCGAAGGAGAAGATCCCGCCATCGGCAGCCACGAACCAGTAGCCCTCACCGGTCGGGTGAGCCGCCATGCCCACGATGGGGCTGTTCAGCTTCACGTCGCCGGTCGATCCGAAGAACTTGGCGTCGCCGAAGGAGAAGATGCCGCCGTCGGAGGCCACCAGCCAGTAACCCAGGTTGGACGGGGTCCCCGCCATACCCACGATGGGCTTGTTCAGCTTGGTGGCGCCCATGGAGCCGTGGAACTTGGCGTCACCGAAGGAGAAGATGCCACCGTCGGAGGCCACGAACCGGTAACCGGGGCCAGTGCCGCCGCCACCGGGCAGAGGACCACCGCCGCCACCGGGCACGCAGCCGGCGCCGCACTGCGGGGCCTCGGTCAGCCGGCGGACGAAGGTGTCGAAGGCGTCGTTGGCGTCCCCGTCGACCAGGTTGTTGGCCGAGGACATGAAGGCCACCACCAGCCCGTCAGAGCTGACGGCCGGCATGTAGCTGTCCAGGTTGCCCTGGCCGGCACTCGGCTCCTGGCCCGCACGGGTGCTGAGGCGGGTCACGGCGCCGGAGTAGGGGTTGGCCAGGAAGACGTCCTGGACCACGTTGGAGTCGTCGCCCACGAGGTTCTCGGCCCGGGAGGCGAAGCCCACCAGGGAGCCGTCCCGGTTGATGGACGGGCTGACGCTGGGCCCACCGGGAGCACCGCCGTTGAGGCCGATGCTGGCCAGGAGGGTCCGGTTGGCGGGGATGTCCCGGAGGTAGACGTCGAGGTCAGGGTTAGCGTCGGCGCCGGCCACCGGCAGGTTGGTGGCCTGAGTGGAGAACGCCACGCGGGCACCGTCGGCCGAGATGACCGGGTCGAAGCTGTCACCGTCGGCCGTCTCGCCGGCGTTGTTGACGGACACCTTGATGACCGGCCCGCCCGACTGGCCCTGGACGAAGACGTCGTCGGCCCGGTCGTTGGGCGCCACCTCGGCGGTGCCGGTGATGTCCCGGTCCCGGGAGATGAAGGCCACGGCGCCGTTGTCGGCCACCGACGCGTCCCAGCTGGGACGGCCGGCGCCCTTGGGCTGCTTGCCGGGGGCGGGCTGGGCCGCGCTGGCCATGGTGAACTGCCCGGTGCTCGTGTCGTAGCGGTACACCGAGAGGTTGGTGGCCAGGATGGTGGTGAACACACCCCGGGACTCGAAGGCGATGAACCGGCCGTTGGGGCTGATGGAGGGGTTCTGGGCCGGGAAGGACTGGCCCACCGACGAGGTGACGGCCTTGGTCTCACCGGTGTTGCGGTCGTGCAGGAAGATGTCCGGCATGCCGTTGTTGTCCCCGGGCACCAGGTTGGAGGCCACGGACTCGAAGACGACCCAGCGGCCGTCGGCGCTCATGGCCGGACGGATGCTGCCGCCGTTGGACTGAGCCCCGCCGGGACCAACGCTGATCCGGCTGGTGGCACCGCCGACCCGGACGAAGATGTCGTTCACGCCGTTGCTGTCGCCGTCGACCAGGTTGGAAGAGTCGGACGAGAAGGCCACGACCGCACCGTCACCGGAGATGGCGGGCGGGTGGGTCGGGGTGGAGGCGAAGCCCGAGGCCTCGATGCCGTCGGCCCGCTGGCTGACCCGGGTCACGGCCTTGGTGCTCATGTCCTTCACGAACACGTCCTCGGAGCCGTTGAAGTCACCCGGCACCAGGTTGGTGGCGGCCGAGGTGAAGGCCACGAAGTTGCCGTTGCCGCTGATGGAGGCCAGCTCGGCCACGTTGTCGGCCAGGTTGACGTCGCTGCCGTCCTTGCTGGCCGCCACCGGACCGCTGGTGACCCACACCTGGTCGCTGCGCACGGTGCCCTCGTAGCGGGCGGCCGACTGGAAGGCGACCCGCCCATCGTTGGCGATGGAGGGCACGACGGCCGGACGGTCGGTCACGTCGGAGCAGGGGGTGCAGCCACTCACCAGCGACGGGTTACCACCCGAGCTGGAGGTGACGAAGATGTCCTTGCGGATGTCGCTGTCGCCGAGCTCGGCGGCGTAGGCCACCTGGCCGCCGTCACCCCGGATGGCGGGCTGGAAGGCCTTGAGGTCGGAGGTGATCCGCTTGGTGGTGCGGGCGGTGAGGTCACGCACGAAGACGTCGTCCTCGCCGTTGGCGTCCTCGGTGCCGTCACCGATGTTGTTGGCCGCCGAGGTGAAGGCCACCTTGGTGCCGCCGGCGTCGATGCTCGGCTCCTTGGAAGGGCCGGCTCCGGGGGCGTCGGCGGGGCCGACGCTGACGATGTCGGTGCTCGCCGTACCGGTCGGGGTCTTGCGGACGAAGACGTTCTGGAACTGCGACGTCTTGCCCGGGGCCACCAGATTGTTGGCGAAGGAGGTGAAGGCCACGGTGCCGTTGTCGGCCACCGAGGGGGCGAAGCTCTGCAGGTTCCCCTGGGCGCCGTTGTCAGCCTGGCTGGCCAGGATGAGGCCGGACGCCGCGCTCCACACGAACACGTCGGCGGAGTTGTTGTTGTCGCCGTTCACCAGGTTGGTGGCCTTGGACTCGAACGCCACCCACTGACCATTGGGGCTGATGGCCGGGGTCTCGCTGTCCCCGTTGGCGTCGGCGCCACCAGGCGCCGCGCTGATGCGGGTCAGGGTGATGGCGGGAGGAGCAACCGACGTGTCGCGCCGCCACAGGAAGATGTCCGACAGGCCGTTGTTGTCGTTGTCGATGAGGTTGGGAGCCCGGGAGGCGAAGACCACGGCGTTGCCGTCGTCGCTGATGACTCGCTTGGCGCACTTGCCCACAGTGAGGGTCGAGCAGCCCGTGGTCGAGCCGGTCGGGAGCTTGTTCCGCTCCGCGCCCCCGGTGGACAAGCTCACGCGCTCGAGTGTTCCCGGTGCCGGTGCCGCCTGGGCCAGAGGGACCCACAGGGCGGCCAGCAGGGCAAGCGCGAGAACAAGCCCGAGCGGGCGCGTTCCAAATCTGATTCCGGGGAACCGGGATGGTTTCATTTTGCGCAGACCTCTTTCGAAGTTCAGTCCCCGCGAACCGGCCGGGGGGGCCGGAGCGGACAGAGGGGGGCACCACTGACTGTGGTCAAAATACGACGAGGAGGAGGGATCTCCTGCGAGCGTCGAGTCATCTCATCCCGTAGACGGCTCAGAAAGTCAGTCATGACGGTCAGTCTGGCACCTATCTCACCCACAGTGGTGTCAATAGTCACATAGTCTGACACAACTCACAGGGGTGGCGAAAAGGTGGACGTAGCGGGCGTTTCGTCAGCGCCCTTCGAATCGGGGCTCCCGGCGCTCGACAAACGCCCTCATTGCCTCAGATGTGTCCGCCGTCGAGATGCACACGGTCTGCCCGAGTGCCTCCAGCTCGAGGCTCTCGGCCAGGGACAGCGACAGCCCCTGGTGCATGGCCTCCTTCATGGCGCCCAGGGCGACGGGCGGGCCGGCGGCCAGCCGGGCGGCCAGCTGACGCGCCTCCGCCTCCAGCGCGTCGGGAGCCACCACCCGGTTCACCAGGCCTATGGTCTCGGCCCGGGCGGCGTCGACCATGTCGCCCAGAAAGGCCAGTTCCTTGGCCCGCTGGAGGCCCACCAACCGGGGCAGGAGCCACGAGCCGCCGAAGTCGAGGGTGAGGCCCCGGCGGACGAAGATCTCACAGAACTGGGCGTCGCTGGCGGCCACTACCAGATCGCAGGCCAGCGCCAGGTTGCACCCGGCGCCGGTCGCCACCCCGGCCACGGCGGCGACGACCGGCTTGGGCAGCCGGTGAATGGCCAGGGGGAGGGCATGGATCTCCCGGATGACCTGGAGGGCGCTCGCCGAGCCGGCCAGCCCGGCGACCGTGTCCGCGTCGGTGAGATCGGCGCCGGAGGAGAACGCTCCGCCGGCCCCGGTGATCACCACCACGCGGTCCTCCGGGCGGCGGGCCACCTCCTCGAGCACGGCCAGGAGCTGTCCGGTCATGGCCCTGGTGAGGGCGTTCTTCTTCTCGGGCCGGTTCAGCGTGACCCACACCACACTGCCGTCGCGCTCCACCAGGATCGTCTCCATGAGCCGGTACCCTAACCACATGGCCCCCGGCGCCCCCAGAAGGAAGCACCGGGGCCCGGCCCCACCGGATTCCGGCGACGTCGAGGTCCGCCACGTCCAGCCCTACGAGGCGGTCAAGGCGTATCGCTGCCCGGGCTGCGACCACGAGATCCCGGCCGGCACCGGCCACAAGGTCGTGGTGCCGCTGGCCGCTCCCGAGCTGCGCCGCCACTGGCACACCGGCTGCTGGGGGCGCGCCAGCCGGGCCTGAACGACGGCGGGGGAACGGCCTAGAAGGCGGCCTCGATGATCTCCACGACAGGGGCGACCCCGGGCCGGGCCACCACGCAGGCCACGTCGAAGCGCAGATCCGGGAACCGGGGCTCCCCAGGCGGCCGTTCCACCAGCCAGCGCAGGGCCAGCCGGCGCAGGCGGCGCTGCTTGGCCGGCGTCACCGCTTCGGCGGGAAGGCCGAAGTTCAGGCCCCGGCGCGTCTTCACCTCACAGAACACGGCGAGGCCGCCGCGACCGACGACGAGGTCCAACTCGCCCTCCCGACAGCGCCAGTTGCGGGCCAGCACCCGGTAGCCGGCATCGGTGTACCAGCGGGCGGCCAGCTCCTCTCCCGAAGCCCCCAGCTCGAGCCGCGCCCGGGTCATATCTCCTTGCCGGCCAGCTCCTCGACGTTGACGTCCTTGAACGTGACCACGTGCACGTCGGAGACAAACCGGGCGGGACGGTACATGTCCCACACCCAGGCGTCGTGGAGATGCACATCGAAGTAGACGCGCCCGGCCTCGTTCTTGACTTCCATCTTCACGTCATTGGCCAGGTAGAAGCGGCGCTCGGTCTCCACGACGTAGGAGAACATCGGCAGCACGTCCCGATACTCCTTGTACAACTGGAGCTCGATCTCGGTCTCGTACCGCTCCAGGTCTTCAGCGCTCACCGACGCCTCCTATCGCGCCCAGTGTAGAAGAAAGGTGTGTCGGGCTCAGAGGAAGCCGACGCGAGGTATGGGCCAGATGCGCAGGATGGCCCGTCCGATGAGCTTGTCCTCGTCGATCGGACCGAACACCCGTGCATCCTGGGACTGGTTCCGGTTGTCGCCCATCACCCACAGCTTTCCCTTCGGCACCTTCTTGGGCTCGAAGCCGGGCACCGTCTCCTCGTTGAGGTAGGGCTCGATCAGTTCGCGGCCGTCTACGAAGACCTTCCCGTCGCGGCCCTCGACCGTCTCCCCGGGGAGGCCGATGACCCGCTTGATGAAGTCCTCGGTGGAGGGCTGGCGCAGGCCCACGCTCTCCAGGATCCCGTGGATGACACGCACGGGCAGGCTCCGGTCGTCCTTACCGTTCTCGAAGGGAGAGGTGAACACCACCACGTCGCCCCGGCGGGGGTCGTGCAGCCGGTAGGAGAGCCGGGACACGAGGACCCTGTCGCCCACCTTGAGGGTCGACTCCATCGACTCCGAGGGGATGAAGAAGGCCTGTGCCACCAGGGACTTCACCCCGAAGGCGATGAGGAAGGCGACCAGCAGGAGGACGGGCAGCTCCCGCAGCAGGGAGCGCCGCTTCTCCTCGTGCTCCCCCACTGGCGCCGCTTCCGGTTCGGGAATGACCGCCGGCCAGTGGGAGAAGGGTCGCCGGGTCCCACCCGAGGTCACCACGGTGCCGCCCGGGCGCGGCTCGTCTGCGGCGCCGCCGGTCTGGGGCTGGTCGTCGGTTCCGGTCAGAACCGCTTCTCCTTGATTTTGGCGGCCTTCCCCACCCGGCCTCGCAGGAAGTAGAGCTTGGCCCGGCGGACGTCGCCCCTGGTCAAGACCTCGATACGGGCCAGGATGGGTGAGTGGACGGGGAACGTGCGCTCCACCCCGACCCCGAAGCTGACCTTGCGCACGGTGAAAGTCTCCCGGACCCCGCTCCCCTGGCGGCGGATGACCACACCCTGAAAGACCTGCACCCGCTCGCGGTTGCCCTCCACCACCCGGACGTGCACCTTGAGGGTGTCGCCCGGTCCGAAAGCGGGGACGTCGTCGCGGAGGTAGGCGCGGTCGACGAGGTCGGTGCGTTGCATGACGGTGCTCCTGACCGAAAGCGGGGTGGGCGGTCAACCAGTCTAACGGGAGTCACTCGGGCTCCTCCAGCAGAGCGGCCTCCTCGGGGGTCAGATCGCGCCCGGCGAGCAGTTCCGGGCGACGGTCACGGGTGCGCCGCAACGCCTGGGCCCGCCGCCAGCGGGCCACCCGGCCGTGGTCCCCCGAGCGCAGCACCTCCGGAACCTCGAAGCCACGGAAGTCGGCCGGGCGGGTGTACTGGGGATATTCGAGCAGCCCGGCGGTGAAGGACTCCTCCCCGGCCGACGACTCATTGCCCATCACCTCGGGAACGAGGCGCGTCACCGCCTCGATGACCACCAGCGCCGCCGCCTCGCCGCCGGCCAGGACGTAGTCGCCCACCGACAGCTCACCGTCGCACAGGTGGTCGGCCACCCGCTGGTCGACTCCCTCATACCGGCCGCAGAGCAGGGAGAACCCACCCCCGCCCGCCAGCTCGGCGGCCAGCGCCTGGTCGAAGGGCCGGCCGGCGGCGGAGAGCAGAAGGAGGGGCCGCGGCGGACCGACGTCCTCCACCGCCGCGAACAGGGGGCCCGGCATCATGACCATGCCCGCCCCGCCACCGAAGGGGGCGTCGTCGACAACCCGGTGGGGATCGGTCGTCCAGTCCCGGGGATCATGGACGCGCACGTCGATCACGCCCCGGGCCCGGGCCTTCCCGAGCAACGACTCCGACAGCGGACCCTCGAAGTACCCGGGAAAGATGGTGAAGACGTCGATGCGCATGGTCACAGCTCGAAGAGCCCGGCCGGGGGATCGATCACGACCCGTCCGGGAGCCGACTCCACCACGAACACCATGGGGACGAGGGCGCCCTGCTCCAGGACGAGCAGGTCGGAGGCGGGGTTGGCCTCGACCGCCACCACCCGCCCCAGCACCGTGCCCCCCAGGTCGATCACCTCGGCGCCGACCAGCTCATGGACCCAGAGCTGGTCACCGTCGGAGTCCGCGCCCGGCAACGGCTCGCCCAGGAGCACCGTCCCCCGCAGGGTCTCCGCCTGGGTGCGGTCCTCCACTCCCTCGAAAGCGACGATCCAGCGGCTGCGCGACACCCGGCCGGTGGGCTCGGGCCCGCCGTGCGGACCGGCCCGGCGGACCACGAAGCGCCGCGGTTCCCGGTCAGGGACACCCCGGCCGCCGACCATTCCCGTCAGCTGCGAACCCGAGGCGAACCGTTCGGGGCGGTTGCTGACCGCCTCCACCACCACCTCACCGCGGATGCCATGAGCCCGGACGATCCGCCCGACCTCGAGGAGAGGCGGGTCGGTCAATCCACGATGTCGAGGCTGGCGCGCACGCCCTCCCGGCTGCCGGCGGCGGCCACCACCTGGCGGAGGGCCTGGGCCACGCGACCCCGGCGCCCGATCACCTTGCCCATGTCGCCGGGCGCGACATGCAGGCGCAACTCGACTTCCCCGCGGCCTTCGCTGGTCTCGACGAACACGGCGTCAGGGTCGTCCACGATGTTGCGGGCCAGGTACTCGAGCACCCCCTTGGGCAGGCCACCGACCAGGCGGTTGCCCTCGGCGCCGACCTCGTCGGGGAGTTCGTCCTCGTCCTCGTCTTCGAGTTCGTCCTCGTCGTCGTCCTCGAGGTCGTCCTCGTCCTCGTCGAGCAGGTCCAGATCCTCCTCGTCGTCGAACTCGTCGCTCGAGTCGTACTCGTCGCTCACTTGGCCTTCCTCGCCATGTGCTGCTCCCAGGCGCCGGACATGGTCAGCAGACGCTGCACCTGTTCCGTCGGTTGGGCTCCCTTTCGGAGCCAGTCGAGCGCCTTGTCGTTGTCGATGTCCACCAGCGGTGGGTCCTCGCGCGGGCCGTACTTGCCGATGATCTCCACGAAGCGCCCATCCCGAGGAGAGCGGGCATCGGCCACCACCACGCGGTAGGTCGGCTGCTTCTTCTTGCCCATCCGCATGAGGCGGATCTTGACAGCCACGTCAGATTTCTCCTTTTCGTAGGTCCGGAAAAGGCTACAACCCGGGAATGGGGAGCCGTGGCCGCTTGCCGCCGGCGACCTGGCGCATCATCTGCTGCACCATCTTGAACTGTTTGAGCAGGGCGTTCACATCCTGGGTGGTGGTGCCGCTGCCCCGGGCGATCCGGAGCCGCCGAGAGCCGTTGATGATGGCCGGGTCGACCCGCTCGGCCGGGGTCATGGACCGGATGATGGCCTCCACCCTGCCCAGCTCCTTGTCGTCGACCTGGGCACTCTTCAGCTCCTTGGGGATGCCCGGCAGCATCCCGATGATGTTCTGGAGCGGTCCCATCTTCTTGACCTGCTGCATCTGCTCGAGGAAGTCCTCCAGGGTGAAGGCCCCCTTGCGCAGCTTGGCCGCCGCTTTCTCCGCCTGAGCCTGATCGAAGGTCAGCTCCGCCTTCTCGATCAGGGTGAGGACGTCACCCATCCCCAGGATCCGGCCGGCCATCCGGTCGGGGTGAAAGGCCTCGAACTCCGCCAGCTTCTCGCCCGTGCCGGCGAAGAGGATGGGGCGGCCGGTCACCTCCTTGACCGACAGCGCCGCACCGCCCCGGGCGTCGCCGTCGATCTTGGTGAGCACGACGCCGTCGATGCCGACTGTGGCGGTGAAGGCCTCGGCCACGCTGACGGCCTCCTGGCCGGTCATGGCGTCGACGACGAGCAGGACGTTGTCGGGGACGACGGCCTCGCGCATGCGGGCCAGTTCGTCCATGAGGGCCTCGTCGATCTGGAGCCGACCGGCGGTGTCGACCACCACCACGTTCCGACCCAGACGGGCGGCCTCCTCCCGGGCGCCCCGAGCCACCGCCACCGGGTCGTCGGGCTGCGTGTAGACGGGGACCCCGACCTGCTCGCCCAGGATCTGGAGTTGCTTGACGGCGGCCGGTCGCTGGAGGTCGGCTGCCACCAGCAGGGGCTGGAGGCCCTGGCTCTTCAGGTGCCTGGCCAGCTTGCCCGCGGCCGTCGTCTTCCCCGAGCCCTGGAGTCCGACCAGCATGACCACGGTGGGCGGCTTGGGGTTCATGGTCAGCTTGCCGGTGGTACCCCCCAGCGTGTTGACCAGCTCGTCGTGGACGATCTTGATGACCTGCTGGGAGGGCGAGAGGCTCTTGGACAGCTCGGCCTCGGACGCCTTTTCCTTCACCCGCCCGATGAAGGACTTGACCACCTTGAAGTTGACGTCCGCCTCGAGGAGGGCGAGGCGGATCTCCCGGGCGATCTCATCGATCTCCTTCTCGCCTAAACGACCCCGCCCCCGCATCCGGGTGAAGATCGACTCGAACCGTTCCGAGAGTGCGTCGAACATGAGGGGCGCCAGTCTAGGGGGCGGGGTCAGCCGGCGAAGAGGGCGTCGACGAACTCCTCCGGATTGAAGTCGATCAGGTCATCGGCCGTCTCGCCCACCCCGACCACCTTGACCGGGATCCCGAGCTCGGCCTGGACAGCCAGGACGATGCCCCCCCGGGCGGTGCCGTCGAGCTTGGTCAGCACCACGCCCGTGACGTCGACCGCCTCCCCGAACTGCTTGGCCTGGACCAGGCCGTTCTGGCCGGTGGTGGCGTCGATGACGAGGAGGACCTCCTTGAGGGCCCCGGGGGTCCGGTCCACGATGCGGCGCAGCTTCTTCAGCTCCTCCATCAGGTTGACCTTGGTGTGGAGGCGCCCCGCGGTGTCGACCAGGACGAGCTCCGCGCCCCGGCTCTGCGCCGCGCTCATGGCGTCGAAAACGACCGACCCGGGGTCGGCTCCCTCCTGACCCCGCACCAGATCGGCCCCCACCCGCTTGGACCACAGCTCGAGCTGCTCCGAGGCGGCGGCCCGGAAGGTGTCTGCCGCCGCCATCACCACGTGGCGCCCCTCCGCCGTCTGCTGCAGCCCGAGCTTGCCGATGGTGGTCGTCTTCCCGACCCCGTTCACACCCACGAACATCCACACGTTCGTCTCGCCGGGAACGACGGTCAGCGTCCGGTCGGCGACGGCCAGCTGCTCCACCAGGTCGGCCTTGAGCAGGTCGAGGAGCTCGGCGGGGGTGGAAGCCCCCGACTCCTTCACCCGCCGGCGGAGGTCGTCCAGGATCCGGCCGGTGGTGACAACACCCACGTCGGCCCGGATGAGCGCCTCCTCCAGCTCGTCCCAGGTCTCGTCGTCGATCCGCTCCCGGGACCGCAAGTCCCCGACCAGGCCGGCCAGCAGCTCCCGGGCCTTGCCCAGCCGGTCCCGCAGGCGGGGCCGGACGGCGGGAACCGGCTCGACCTCGACCTCGATCTCCGGTTCGACCACGACCTCGAGCTCCGGCTCGAGGACGATCTCGGGCTCCGCTTCGGGTGGGAGGACCACCTCGGCCTCGGCCCCGGGGCGGGGCGGTTGCACCGGTGCTCTCGGAGCCGGGGCCCGGCGGGCCTCCTCGACCGCCCGGCGCTCGGCCTCCTCCCGGCGGCGCAGGGACCGTTTCGACAGGGCAAAGCCGGAGGCGGTGGCGAGCACGGCCACGGCCAGGACGATGACCAGAATCAAGGCGTCCACAGGCCGGCGATCCTACCGGGCTCTGCTCATGGCTCTTCGCCTGGCGGCTCATCGCGGTGTGGTTGGGGGCCCCTGCCCCAACCACCAGCCGACGCTTACGTCGGCGGTCAGTTATGGCAGTGTGGCCCGATGCTGGATCGGAGCCCCACCCCCCCGCTGGCCAAGCGCGTGCCCCACGTCCACGAGGCCCACGGAGACCGCCGGGTGGACGACTACCACTGGATGCGGGAGCGCAAGGACCCGGATGTGACCGCCTACCTGGAGGCGGAGAACACCTACACCGAGGCGGTGATGGCGCCCACGAGAGCCCTCCAGGACCGGCTCTACGCCGAGATCGTCGGCCGCATCCAGGAGACCGACCTGTCGGTGGCCGTGCCCCACGGACCCTTCCGCTACTACTCCCGCAGCGTCGAGGGCCTGCAGTACCACGTGTACTGCCGCCGGCCGGGCGACGCGCCCGAAGGGCCCGCGGTTCGGGGTGTCCCCGAAGACGAGGACCAGGAACAGGTCCTGCTCGACCACAACGCCGTGGCCGAGGGCCATGAGTACTGCCAGATCGGCCTGTTCGAGGTCAGCCCCGATCACCGGCTGCTGGCCTGGTCGATCGACACCGCCGGGGACGAGGAGTACCTGCTGCATGTACGGGACCTGGCCGCCGGCGCCGATCTGCCCGACGCCATCGCCAACACCTACTACGGCGCCGCCTGGGCCAGCGACAACGCCACCCTCTTCTACTCCACGCTGGACGAGGCCCACCGCCCATGGCAGATCTGGCGGCACCGGCTGGGCACCGACCCGGCCGACGATGTCCTGGTCCACCAGGAGGACGACGACCGCTTCTTCGCCTCCGTGTCCCGCACCCGCAGTGGCGGCTTCATCGTCATCAGCCTGAACTCGGCCACGACGTCGGAGGTCCGGATCCTCGACGCCTCCGACCCCGAAGGCGAGTTCCGCATCGTCGAGCCCCGGCGCCAGGACGTGGAGTACTCCCTGGATCACCACGGCGACCGGTTCTTCATCCTGGCCAACGACGACGCCCCCAACTTCAGGCTGGTCGAAGCCCCCGTCGCCGACCCGGGACGCGACCGCTGGCGGGAGCTCATTCCCCACCGCACCGACGTGAAGCTGGAGGGTATCGACGCCTTCGCCGGCCATCTGGTCGTCTTGGAGCGGGTCGAGGGCGTGCGCCGGCTGCGGGTCCGCGACCTGGACGCCGGCGGCGAGCACGTGGTCGACCAGCCGGAGGCGGTCAGCCGGGTCGGGGTGCCCGAGTCGCTCAGCCCCGAGTTCCACACCACCACGCTGCGCTACACCTACACGTCGCTCGTCACCCCCCAGTCGGTCTACGCCTACGACCTGGACACGCGGGAGCGGGAGCTCCTCAAACGGGAGCCGGTCCTCGGCGGCTACGACCCGTCGGCCTATGTCACCGAGCGGCTGTGGGCCACGGCCCCCGACGGGACCCGGGTCCCGATCTCGGCGGTGCGCCGGGCCGACACGCCGGTGGACGGCACCGCCCCCGCCCTCCTCTACGGCTACGGCTCCTACGAGAGCTGCTCCGACCCCTACTTCTCGTCACTCCGCCTCAGCCTGCTCGATCGGGGCATGACCTTCGCCATCGCCCATGTGCGAGGCGGCGGGGAGATGGGCCGGGCGTGGTACGAGGCGGGGAGGCTCCACCACAAGGCCAACACCTTCACCGACTTCATCGCCTGCGCCGAGGCGCTGGTGGAGGCGGGCTGGGCGTCACCCCAGCGTCTCGTCATCCTCGGCGGCAGCGCCGGCGGCCTGCTCATCGGCGCCGTCCTCAACCGGCGCCCCGACCTGTTCGCCGGCGCCGTGGCCGAGGTGCCCTTCGTCGACGTGGTGTCGACCATCTCCGACCCGTCACTTCCGCTGTCGGTCATCGAATGGGAGGAGTGGGGGAACCCGGCCGACGCCGGCTTCTACGCCACCATGAAGGCCTACTCGCCCTACGACAACGTGGCGCCCCAGCACTACCCCGCGCTCCTCGTCACCGCCGGCCTCAACGACCCCAGGGTGTCCTACTGGGAGCCGGCCAAATGGGTGGCGAAGCTCCGCATGACCGGAAAGGGGGATGCCCCCCTGCTGCTGCGCACCGAGATGGGCACCGGCCACGGCGGTCCCTCGGGCCGCTACGACAGCTGGCGCAAGGAGGCCTTCACCTACGCCTTCATCCTGGAGGCGGTCGGGATCGAGGACTGAGCCTGTCGGGTTCCCGCCGGAACCTCTGGTTTCGGCGGGGTGGCTTAGCAGGGCACCTCGGAGACCTGGGGGGCGTGGGGCCGCTTGGCCTGGGGGTCGACCATCTTCCAGCGGTTGGCCTCCCTGACCCCCTGGATGGCGCAGGCCGGGATGGGTGACGGCTCCGGGCTCACCGCTTCCGACATGAGGTTCCCGTCGAAGTTGGCGTGACCGAGCCCCAGGGCGTGCCCGAACTCGTGCTTGGCGATCTGGATGATCCCCCCCGCGTTCTCCGGCGCCCGGCCACCCTTGATGGTCACCTCGACCCGCCGGATGAGCCCCCGCCGGGTGAAGCTGGTCACCGCCTGTCCCTCGGTGCGCCCGGGATAGTCGGTGAAGGCCATGGCCACGTCGACGGGCTGGCCCGGCGCCACCTCGATGAACGAGACGGCCATGACGTCGTCCCACCCCCGGACCGCGGCCCGGATGACATCGGCGGTGGCGGCGTCACCGGCGGAGACGCTGAACGTCAGCGCGTCATCGGCCAACGTCTTGCCCCAGGCACAGCACAGCTCCAGCGCCTGCCCGCCCTCGGCCCGGGCCCCTCCACCCAGGGGGAACTGTGTCCACACCAGGGCCAGGAGCACCATCGCTACCCGCAACGACGGCGTGGTCCGGATAGGCCGGCTGGTCTCGCGGGCAAGACCCGCAAGCGCGACCGGCAATGGACCGGAGACCGCCACCCGGTGCTTCACGAAACCCCTCCCCAGGAACTCCGCCGCAACCCGTGATGGAGCTTATGCGCCGAGTGTCCGCCCAATCCAGTGGCGCAAGTTTTCTGTGTTACGAGAGGGGTATTTACTTTGAAGAGTGGCAATGAGGCTAAGCGGCGCCCACGAAGACCGGGACCCGCTGGGTGACCACGATGCTGGAACCGCCCGGCGGCATGGACACGCCATAGAGGCAGTCGGCCGCTTCCATGGTGCGCTTCTGGTGGCTGACCACCAGGAGCTGAGCCTCGTGGCGGAACTCCGTGACCAGGTCGAGGAAGCGGCACAGGTTGACGTCGTCGAGGGCGGCCTCCACCTCGTCGAGGAGGTAGAAAGGCGACGGGCGGGCCCGGAACACGGCGAAGAGGAAGGCCAGGGCGGTGAGCGACCGCTCCCCGCCGGACAGCAGCGACAGGCGCCGGACGCTCTTTCCCGATGGCCGGGCTTCGATCTCGATGCCGGTGTGGAGCATGTCCTCCGGCTCGGTGAGGCGCAGGCGGCCCGAGCCGCCCGGGAAGAGTGTGGCGATGAGGTCGCAGAAGTGCTCCTCGGTGTCAGCGAAGGCGGCCGAGAACATGGCCACGATCTCCTCGTCGACGGATCGGATGATGTCCCCCAGATCCCGCCGGGCGGCCTTCACGTCCTCCAGCTGTGACTGGAGCAGCTCGTACCGCTCGCACAGGGCGGCATGCTCCTCGACCGCCAGGGGGTTGATCGGCCCCATCTGGCGGAGCTCCCGCTCGATCTCCCGGGCCCGGGCGGCGGTCGTCGTGCCTTCGGGCACGGATGGCGCCGGGGCGGCCAGGGCGGCTTCGGGTTCGCACTCCAGGTCGCGTCGCAGGGCCTCGGTGGCGGAGTCGAGGCGGGTGCGCACCTCGGCCTCCTCCACTTCCACCCGGGCCCGGCGTTCGCGGTGCTCGGCCGCATCCCGTTCGGCCCCGGCTCGTTCGGCCCGGCGGGCGTCGAGTTCGGCGGCGGCCGCCCGGGCCGCCTCCGACCGCTCGCGGCGGCGTTCCCGCAGCCGGTCCACCAGCCCGGCGGCCATGGCCAGACGGTCGGCCACCACCGCCTCCAGCCTGGCGTATCCCGCTCCCCGGCGCTCCAGGACGGCGCGGCGCTCCTCGGCCGCCTCTCGGGCTTCGCCGTGGCGGGCCAGACGGGTCTCGACCTCGGCGAGGTTGCGCTCGACGCCCTGGCGGCGTTCCTCCAGGGCGGCCACGGCCCGGTCATGGTGGCGCCGGGCGGCGGCCACCCGTACCGTCTCATCCTCAAGCGCCGCCATGGCGGCCTGGCGGGCCTCCTCATCTCGCTGTTCGGCCTGCTCCGCGGCTGTCAGGGCGGGGAGCTGGACCTCCAGCTCGGCCCGGCGGGCGAACTCCCCCTCGGCCTGAGCCTCCAGCTCCCGGGCCTGGCTCTCCACGCTGGCCAGCTCGGCGTCGGCCTCGGCGCGCTCCGCCTGGATGCGGGCCTTCTCCCCCGCCAGCGCCGCCTGGCGGGCCCGGTGCCAGTCGAGGGCCTTGTCCCCCGCCGCTTCCCAGCACCGGGCCTCGTCGACAGCGTGGCGGGCGGATTCCAGGGCCGCCTCCGCCGACTCCCGGGCTTCGCCGGCCTCCGCCGCCCGCCGGCGGGCCTCCTCCACCGCCCCGGGGGTGGCGCCCGCCACCGCCCCGCCGGCCCTCCAGGCCGGCCCGCAGAGGCGGTCCCCCTCCGGGGTGACGACAACCAGCCCGGGATGGTCCAGGGCCAGGCGGAGGGCCTCATCCCGGCCGCCCTCGACCAATACGGTGCGCTCCAGGAGCCGGGCCAGGACGTCCGCCAGCCCCGGGTGGCTCGATCCCACACAACCGGCCAGGGGCCGCACCCCGGCGCCGTCGGGGGAGGCCCAGGTCCCCTCCTGGGCGGCGGGGTCCTCGGCCCCGGCCACCACCACCATTCCGCCCTGCTGGGCGGCGCGGAGCCGTTCCAGGGCGGTCCGGGCACTGTCCTCACCGTCGGCCACCACGGCCCGGAGGGCATCACCCAGACCGGCGGCCACCGCCGCCTCGGCGCCGGGCTCGATCTCGATCAGGTCCACCAGTGCGCCGGCGATGCCCTCCACCCCGTCGAGAGCTCCCCCGGCCGCCACCTGGTCCCGCAGCTCGCCCAGGGCTACGGCCAGCGCCTCGGCCCGGGCCGTCCAGGCGGAGACGCCGGCGTCGGCCGAGCGGAGGCTCGCCTCCGCCTCGGCGGCATGCACCTCGGCTTCCTGCCGGCCCGTCCGGGCGGCGTCGAGTGCCTCCACCAGGGGCGTCTCGTCCCGCGTCTCGGCGTCGACCCGTCCTGCCTCCTCCGCCACCCGCTCCAGCCGGCGGCGCACCGGCTCCAGCCGAGCACTGAGGCGCTCCGCCTCCGCCCGGGTCCGGGCCTCGGCGCCCTCCAGGACGGCCAGCTCGGCCCGGGCGGCAGAGGCGGCCCGCCGGGCGGTCTGCCTGTCCACCCCGTCAAGCTGGGCCCGCCGCTCAGCCACCGCGGTTTCGGCGGCGTCGAGTTCGGCGGCGGCTGGAACCCGCGCCTCGGCGTCGGCCCCGGTCCGGGCCAGCTCATGGCGCAACCGGGCCGCTTCGGCGGTGAGCGTCTCCACCACCCCGGCGTCGGCCAGGGCCACCAGGGAGCGCTCCACTCCCCGGCGCTTCTCGGCCAGCAGCGCGGACATGCCCTGGGCCCGGGCCAGGACCGACTCCGCCCGGGCCAGTGCGTCGCCCAGGGCATCGGCGGGCAGGGCCGAGAGCGCCGCCTCGGCCACCGTCACCGCCTGGCCCAGCTCGGCCGCTCGGGCGCGGGCCTCGGCCTCCGAGCCCGAAAGCGACCGCCGGCGTTCGCCCAGGCGCTCCAGACGCTCCGAGAGGCCGGCCATCTCCTGGCCGGCCAGGTACAGGCGCAGCGCCCGCAACTCGTCATTGAGCCCGCCGTGGCGGCGGGCGGCGTCGGCCTGTTTCTCCAGCGGCTTGAGGTGGCGCCGCACCTCCTTGACCAGGTCGGTGAGGCGCTCCAGGTTGACGGCCGTGGCGGCCAGGCGGCGCTCGGCCTTCTCCTTGCGCTGGCGGTACTTGAGGACCCCGGCCGCCTCCTCGATCACGGCCCGCCGGTCCGCCGGCGAGGCGTGGAGGATGGCGTCGAGCCGGCCCTGGCCGACGATGATGTGCTGGGTGCGCCCCACCCCGGTGTCCGACAGCAGCTCGGTGATGTCGAGCAGCCGGCACGGCTCACTGTTGAGGGCGTAGGTCGACTCGCCGTCGCGGGACAGGGTGCGGGTGATGGTGACCCGGGAGCCGTCGATGGGGAGCGACCCGTCGGAGTTGTCGATGGTGAGCGACACCTCGGCCCGCGCCGCCGCTGGCCGTTTCGGGGTCCCGGCGAAGATGACGTCGTCCATCTTCCCGCCCCGCAGCGAGCGCGCCCCCTGGGCACCCAACGCCCAGGCCACGGCGTCGACCACGTTGGACTTCCCCGAGCCGTTGGGACCCACGACCACGGCCACGCCGGGCTCGAAGTCGAGCGTGGTGCGCTCGGCGAAGGACTTGAAGCCCTTGAGGGAGAGTGACTTCAGGTACACGTCCGGGCGATGGTAACGAGCCGCACCCCGAAATCCGCGGATGCTGGACGGTCAGCCCAGCCGGAAGCCGGTCTCGCCCGTGGGGGTCTCGTCGACGACGTCGATGTCGGTCACGATGGCGTGGGACGGTCCGCGCCGGCACCATGCCACCACCCGCTCCACGGCGTCGGCCTCGCCCTCCAGAGCCGCTTCGACCCGTCCGTCGGACAGGTTGCGGCACCAGCCCGCCACGCCAGCTGACTCCGCCACCCGCCGGCAGGAGTACCGGAAGCCGATGCCCTGGACCCGCCCCGAGATGACCAGCCGGCGCCGGATCATGCCTGGCCCACGATCACGACTGGCAGCCGATCATGATTGGCAAGCGGGGCACAGGAAGGTGGAGCGGTTGCCCAACCTGAGGCGCACCACGGGGCGGGCGCAGCGCAGGCAGGGCCGGCCCTCCCGGGCGTAGACCAGATGGTGGTCCTGGTGGACGCCGGGACGGCCGTGGAGGTCGACGTACCCGCCGTCACCCAGGGTGGAGCCCCGGTGGGCCACGGCCGCCGCCAGCGTGTCGACGATGGCGCCGTGCAGGCGGTCGACCTCCCGCTCGCCGAGCGACCCGGCCGGCCGGTCGAACCGCAGGCCGGCGGCGAAGAGGGCCTCGTCGGAGTAGATGTTGCCCAGGCCGGCCAGACGGCGCTGGTCCATGAGCAGTCCCTTGAGCCGGGCCTGGCGACCGGCCAGGACGCCGGCCAGGTCGGCCGGCCGCCAGCGAGGATCGAAGGGATCGGCGCCCATCGGCCCGGGCTGCTCCCCGCTGATGAACAGCTCGCCGAAAGTCCGCGGGTCGACGAACCGCAGCTCCCGCCCGTCGGAGAGCCGGACGAAGGCATGCGTGTGGCGGGCGACGGGCGCGCCCGGCTCGGTCAGGATCAACTGGCCCGACATCCGCAGGTGGATGACGAGGGTGTCAGCACCGCCGTCCAGGCCCACGAGGAGGTATTTACCCATTCGTCCGGCACTGGTGAGGCGGGCCCCGGTCAGGCGGCTCACGAGGAGCCCGGCGTCATGGCGGCGGACGGTGCGAACCCCGGTCACCAGGGCCGAGACGACGCCGCGGCCCACAACCTCGGCCTCGAGGTCGCGGCGGAGGACCTCGACCTCAGGAAGCTCCGGCACTGGCAGCGCCGTCGATGTCCGGTTCTTCGGGCTCGGAGCCCTCGTCTTCAGTTCGCAGCCACTCCCACGCCATCCGGGCGGCGGCCTGCTCGGCCTGCTTCTTGGAACGGCCCTCGCCCGTCCCCCGGGCGGTGCCCTGGAGCAGGACGGCGGCGTAGAACCGCTTGGCGTGGTCGGGACCCTCGTCCCGCACGTCGTAGCGGGGCATCTGGTCGAAGCGCCGGGCGGCCAGCTCCTGGAGGCGGGTCTTGTAGTCCTGGCCTCCCGGGCCCTGGGCGGCGGTGGCGATCCGCTCGCCGAGGAGCCGCATCACCAGCTCGTAGGCGGCGTCCCAGCCGCCGTCCAGATACGTGGCGGCCAGGACCGCCTCCATGGCGTCGGCCAGGATCGAGGGCTTCTCCCGCCCGCCGGAGAGGCCCTCGCCCTTGCCCAGGAGGACGTGGTCCCCGAGGCCGATCTCGGTGGCCAGCTCGGCCAGCACCCCGGCGTTGACCACGCTGGCCCGGACCTTGGCCAGCTCGCCCTCGGGGAGGTGGGGGAAGGCCCGGTAGATGTAGTCCGTCACCACCAGGCCGAGCACGGCGTCCCCCAGGAACTCCAGTCGCTCGTTGGCCTCCACCGAGGGGTTCTCGGCGCAGAAGGAGCGGTGGGCCAGGGCCCGGGCCAGCATCTCCCGATCCCCGAAGCGGCGCTCCAGGGCGGCCTCCAGGCGGTCCAAGCCGCCGCCGTCAACCACCGCGTCGGCCAAGGGTCTCAGCCCACGCGCTCGACCACGTAGTCGACGGCGTCGCGCACCGTGCGGAGCTCCGCCAGGTCCTCGTCCTCGATGCGGAAGCCGCGGGCCCGGTCTTCGAGCTCGGCCTCGAGCGCCTCCACCAACTCGATCAGGGCCAGCGAATCGGCGGCCAGGTCGTCGGCGAAGCTGGCCTCGAGGGTGATGCGGCTCTCGTCGATCTCGAGGATGTCAGCCAGCCGCTCCCGGATGATCCGGAACACCTCATCCCTGTCCAGCGGACGGGCGGGGGTCTCAGACACCATGGGCGATGGCCTCCTTCATGCGGGCCACGAGACCCGCCTCGGCGCACTCGGCGGCGAGGCGGATGGCGTGGACGATGTGGCGGGCGGAGCTGTGGCCGTGGGAGATGACGCACACCCCGTCGATGCCCAGGAGCAAGGCGCCCCCGAAGGCATCCGGATCGTACTGGGCCACCTCCTGGCCGAGAACCGGGCCGAGCACGTCGCCCAGCGTCTGGTCCCCGGTCCGCTCCAGCCCCAGGGCGCTGGCCACCAGGCCCAGCACCTGGCGCACCCCGCCCTCGATGGTCTTGAGGGCCACGTTGCCGGTGAACCCGTCGGTGACGACCACGTCGGCCCGTCCCTGGGTGAGGTCGCACCCCTCCACGTTCCCGACGAAGTTGGGGAGACGTTCGAGCAGGTCATAGGCGCGCTTGCGCAGCTCGTCGCCCTTGCCCATCTCCTCGCCGATGGACAGCAGTCCCACCCGCGCCGACTCCACCCCGTGGTGGAACCGGGCGTACTCGGACCCCATGCGGGCGAACTGCACCAGCCACTCCGGCGCGCAGTCGACCGTGGCTCCGGCGTCGACGAGGAGGGTCGGGGTCGCCCCACCGGGCACCGGGATGGGCGTGACCACCGCGGGACGGGCGATCCCCCGGATCCGGCCCATGCGCAACAGGGCGCTGGCCATGGTGGCGCCGGTGTTGCCGGCCGACACCATGGCCGCCGCCCGGCCGTCGCGGACCGCCTCGGCGCAGCGCACCAGCGACGAGTCCTTCTTGCGGCGCACGCTCTTGGCCGGGTCGTCGTCCATGGTCACGATCTCGTTGGCGTGCAGGAGGGGGATGCCGGTCCCGTCGAGCAGGGGACCCACCACCGTCTCCTGGCCCACCAGGAGCACCTGGATTCCCTCTTCGACGGCCATCCGGGCCCCGGCCACGACCTCGTTGGGGGCCCGGTCGCCGCCCATGGCGTCGACCGCCACCACCTGGGCGGTGTCCGCCGCCGCCACGGGGGCGCGTGCCGGGCTGGGGTCGGCGACGACCCCGGACGTTGCCTCGAGGGTCAACTCGGCCGCGTTCAGCCGACCTCGACCGCCTGACGCCCGCCGTACCAGCCGCAGTTCGGGCACACCACGTGGGGCAGCTTGCCCTGGTGGCAGTGCGGGCACACGGAATGGGCGGCCCGGTTGAGCCGCCAGTTGGAGGCGCGCCGGCTCCGGCTCTTGGCCTTGGAGGTCTTGCGCTTCGGGACTGCCATGGGTGTCTTGTCTCCTTCGGGTCTACAGGTCGAGATCTCGCAGCGCTTCCCAACGAGGATCGGCGGGGACCGCATCGCACTCGCACGCCCCCTCGTTGAGGTTGGCTCCGCAGTTGGCACACAGGCCGGCACAGTCGGCGCGGCACAGCGGCACGATGGGCAGTTCGGGGACGACAAGGTCCCGCAGGGGCTGTTCGAGGTCGATCTCCTCACGGCGGAGGGGGTAGGTCTCCTCCTCCACCGGCTCCTCCTCGAACAACTCACGCAGGCGCAGATCGAAATCATTCTGGAGCGGGGCCAGGCACCGGCTGCACACCGCCGACCACCGGCCCCGGACGCGGCCGCTGGCCACGATGGCGCCCGTCAGGCTCTCCAGCCGCAGGTCGAGCACCAGGGGCTCGGTCTCCTCAACCCGCGCCGCGAGATTCTCGAGGCCCTCAAGGGGAACCTCGAGATGCACCTGCCGGGTGCTCCCGGGCCGACGGAGGAGATCGGAGACGTTCATGCGCAATCCGGTCATCAAAGGCCGCCAGAGCGCGGTGACCTGGGCCGGAAGGACCGGCCCAGGGATGTTACCAGCGTGACCTCCGGGGACGGCCCGGCGGCGTGCTAGGCGTCCTGGTCGAAGAGCAGCGGCGCGGCGGGAAGTTCGGGACCTTGGGCGACGACCTCCACGGGGTCGATGGCCGACAGGCGCTTCCTGCCCTTCTGCACGGCCGCCAGGGCCCGTTCCAGCGTGACTTCGAATCCGGCCAGCTTGGCGTCCACGTAATCCTCGGCCTGGTTGCGCACCTGGCGCCCCGCCGCCTCCGCCTGCTCCACCGTGATGCGGGCCACCCGGGAGGCCTCCCGCACCACCTCGGTGCGCGACACCATCCCCTCGGCTCGAGCCCGGGCCGCGGCCACGATCTCCTCCGCTTCCCGGCGGGCCCGGGCCAGGAACTCCTCCCGTTCCTTCAGCAGCCAGCGGGCCTGGCGCAGCTCGTCGGGGAGGCGCTCGGCGATCTCCTCCACCAGTTCCAGGGCCTCGTCCCGGTTGACGATGGCCGAGTTCGACAGCGGCATCGAGCGAGCCTCCTCGATGAGCTCCCGCAGCGCCTCCAGGGTGTCGTGGATGTCGCCTCCCCTCGGGAGCGTGAGCTCGGCGTCGACCATCGCAGTGGGGGTCATGAATCAGCCTCCTTGAACCGCTGGACCAAACGGGCGGCGACCTGGGGGGGGACGAGACTCGAGACGTCCCCTCCGAAACGGGCCACTTCCCGGACCAGGCTCGATGACAGGAACGAGTACTGCGGACTGGTGGCGAGGAAGAAGGTGTCGATACCGGACAGGGTCTGGTTCATCTGGGCCATCTGGAGCTCGTAGTCGAAGTCGGTCACGGCCCGGAGCCCCTTGACGATCGTGTCGGCCCCGTGGTCCCTGGCGAAGTCGACCAGCAACCCCGCGAAATACTCGATGCGGATGTTGTCCAGGTGGGCGGTGACCTCGACCAGCATCGCCTCCCGCTCCTCGAGGGAGAACAGGGAGGCGGATTTCTGGGGGTTGCGGATCACCGCCACGATGACGGAATCGAAGAAGCGGGCCACGCGCTCGATGACGTCGAGGTGACCGAAGGTGACGGGGTCGAACGACCCCGGCACAAGAGCCGTGGCCACCGCGCGCGCTCCTTTCACTTAGTTTGCAGAAACCACACGAGTGTATCTCCGTAACAACGTTCCCAGGTTGATACCCAGCCCGAGGGAAGGCCGGCGCCCGCCGGGCGCTCGATCACCACCAGCGCCCCGGGAGCGAGCCACCCGGATTCCGCCAGACGCCCGAGCACTCCGGTCACGGCATCATCGGCCAGCTCGTAAGGGGGATCGGCCAGGACGAGGTCGAAGGGGCCTTCGGGGGGCGCCGGGCCGGCCAGCACCGCCGCCACATCGCCGGCCACCACCCGGGTGGGGCCCACGCCCGTGGATTCCAGGTTGGCGGCGATGGCGGCCAGCGCCTCCCGATCCCGTTCGACGAGCACGGCTACGGCCGCGCCCCGGGAGAGCGCCTCCACGGCCAGCGCACCCGTGCCGGCGTAGAGGTCGAGGACCCGAGCCGACGCCAGGCGGGTCCCCAGAGCGGAGAACACCGACTCCTTCACCCGATCGGCGGTGGGACGCACGCCTCCGCTACGGGGGACGGCGAGACGGCGGCCTCCCGCTTCCCCGGCGATGACCCGAGGCGGCCTCCCGGGTCGTCCCATGACCGGCATTCTGCCCGCAACCCGGGCGAAGGGAAGAAGGAGGACCAATCCGTGACGCCGAAGCTGTTTTGGACCCTCTCCCTCCCAACGGGTGCGTTACGACATGCCTCCTGCCCTCAAGTTGCGCAAGACACTGGTGGTCCTCCTGGGCGCCTCCCTCCTGGGCGGCTGGGTCCGGTCGTCGCCGGCCCTGGCGGCGCCCACCGTGGCACTGCAGGCCGACGCCCGGGTGGCGGCCGCCAGCCCGGGCGCCAACTACGGGGCCTCCTCCCGCCTCGAGGTCGACAGCTCTCCCCAGACCGAGAGCTTCGTCCGCTTCTCCGTCTCGAACGTCGAGGGGACGGTCAGCTCCGCCCGGCTCCGGGCCTGGGTGACCGACAGCTCCGGCAACGGCCCCGAGGTGTACCTGTCGGCCACCGGCTGGCAGGAGTCGACCATCACCTGGGACAGCCGGCCGGCCCGCACCAGCGGCCTGCTGGCCGACACCGGCGCAGTCAGCAGCGGCTCGTGGGTGGAGTGGGACGTCACCCAGGCAGTGACCGGCAACGGCACCTACAGTTTCAACCTGGTGGCCGACTCGAGCGACGGCACCGACCTGGCCACCAAGGAGGCGGGGTCGAACCCGCCGCAGCTGGTGGTCACCGCCGGGACCACCCCGCCCCCTCCGCCGCCTCCTCCGCCGGCGTCGGGGATCATCACCACGATCGCCGGCACCGGCACGAGCGGGTTCTCGGGCGACGGCGGGCCGGCCACCAGCGCCCGGATCAACGCGCCCCGGACCATGGCCACCGACCGGTCCGGCAACGTCTACCTCGTCGACACGGGCAACCACCGCGTCCGCCGGATCGACACCGCCGGGCGCATCAGCACCATCGCGGGGACGGGCACGGCCGGGTACTCGGGTGACGGCGGCGCCGCCACCGCGGCTCGGCTGAACACACCCCACGGGATCGCCGTCGACACCGCCGGGAACGTGTACATCGCCGATTCCCCCAACCAGCGGATCCGCAAGGTGGACACCACCGGCCGCATCACCACGGTGGCGGGCAACGGCAGCTCCGGCTACAACGGCGACAGCCTCCCGGCCACCTCGGCCCGCCTCAACTACCCCAAGGGCGTAGAGATCGGCCCTGACGGCCAGCTCTACATCGCCGACAACAACAACCACCGGGTCCGGAAAGTGGACGCCGGCGGTGTCATCCGGGCGGTGGCGGGCACAGGGACGTCGGGCTTCTCCGGGGACGGGGGGCCGGCTACGGCCGCCCGGCTGGCCGAACCCCGCAACATCGCCTTCGGCCCCGACGGCAGCCTCTACATCGTCGACCAGGTCAACGACCGGATCCGGCGGGTGGGCACGGACGGGATCATCACCACCTACGCCTCCGGGTTTTCCCTGCCCCGGGACGTCGCCGCCGACTCCGCCGGCAACGTCTACGTGGCCGACGAGTCGCACAAGAAGGTGTACCGCATCGACACCGCCCGGCGTGTCTCCACCTTCGCCGGCACCGGGTCCACCGGCTTCGGAGGCGACGGCGGGCCGGCCACCGCGGCTCTGCTCAGCAACCCCCGGGGGGTGGCCTGGGACCCCGTCTCCGGCGCGGTGCTCATCGCCGACACGGGAAACAACCGGATCCGCCGGGTGAGCTGAGCTCCCTCCGAGCTCAGCTCTTGAACAGGAACTCCACGTCGTCGCCCAGGAGGTCCTCCACCTCTTCGGCCAGCTGACGGTGGCGCTCCAGGGCGGGATCCCCGTCGAGGATCCCCTCGGCCACCCGGCGGGCCTCCAGGACGACGGCCTCGTCCCGGGGTATCCGTCCCAGCTTCAGGTCGGTGAAGCCGGCCTGGCGCTCGCCGAACACCTCACCCGCCCCCCGGATCTCCAGGTCCTTCTCGGCCAGGTCGAAGCCGTCGAAGGGGCGGCCGTCCTCGTGCCGGCCGGTCATGGCCTGCATCCGCTCTTCGGCCTCGGGCGTCTGCGGATCGGCGAACAGGAAGCACCACGATTCGCCGCCGCCCCGACCGATCCGGCCCCGGAGCTGGTGCAGCTGGGAGAGCCCGAACCGGTCGGCGTCCTCGATGATCATCACGGTGGCATTGGGCACGTCCACTCCCACCTCGACCACCGTGGTGGCCACCAGCACGTCGAGGTCGCCGGCCCGGAAACGGGCCATGGTCTCCTCCTTGTCGACGGCCGGCAGCTGGCCGTGGAGGAGCCCGAGGCGCAGCCCGGCCAGCTCCTCCGCCTCCAGGCGCTGGGCCTCTTCGGTGGCCGCCTTGGCCTCGACCCGCTCCGAGCCCTCCACCAGCGGGCAGATGACGTAGGCCTGGCGTCCGGCCGCCACCTGGTTGCGCAGCCGCTCGTAGGCCGCGGCCCGCTCCAGGGGGGAGGGGCCCACCACATCGGTGGTGATCGGCATCCGGCCGGGGGGCATCTGGCGGAGCTCCGTCTTGTCCAGGTCGCCGTAGACGAGCATGGCGGCGGTGCGGGGGATGGGCGTGGCCGTCATCACCAGCACGTCCGGTTCGGGAGTGCCGTCCTGCGCCTGGCCCTTGAGGAGCGCCCGTTGTTCCACCCCGAAGCGGTGCTGCTCGTCGATGACGGCCACCCCCAGCCGGGGGATCTCGACCTCGCCGTAGATGAGGGCGTGGGTACCGACGACGATGTCCACCTGTCCGGCAACCAGGGCGGAGGCCAGCTTGCGGCGCTGGGCGGCGCCGGTGCGATGGGTGAGCAGCTCGACCCGGACCGGCCGCTCCCCGGTGAGCGTGCCCGGCTCGGCGACGGAGAGCCCGTGGAGGAGCCGGCTGATCGAGAGATGGTGCTGTTCGGCCAGGACCTCGGTGGGCGCCATCACCGCTCCTTGATGGCCGCCCTGCACC
>JBIOUX010000140.1:0-38262 GCA_044867425.1 Acidimicrobiia bacterium
CGGGGCGCCGGCCTGCGCAACTGGCTGTGGCTTGTCCGCCACCTGCCCCTGCTCGCCGGGCAGGCGGGCCGGGCGAAGTGGCTGTGGGTGGCGGGCCAGAGAGTGGGCAACCTCGGAGGGTCGCTCCGGGTACGCCGGCTCTACGTGTGACGTCATCGCCGCACCTACACTGCGGCGATGACGGCTGCCGACCGTCGTGCCCTCATCGAGCCGTTCATGGCCGGCCCGCCGCAGGTGCACGCGGCAGCCGCCGCTGGCGTGTGGGGCGCGACGCGCGACCTGTATGAGTTCATGGCCGACCACGTCGAGTCGGGCGCCAGGACCATCGAGACCGGATGTGGCACCTCTACGGCGCTGTTCGGCGCGTGGGGGTGCGAGCACCTGTGCATCGTGCCCGACCCCAACCAGGAGAAGGTCATCCGCTCCTATCTCGCCGAGCGCGACCACCTCGACAACCTGCTCAACTTCGACATCCGCACCTCCGACGTCGCATTGCCGGCACACATGAACGACGGCCCGCTCGACTTCGCCCTCATCGACGGCTGCCATGGGTTCCCCACCGCAATCATCGACTGGTACTACACCGGCTCCCGGCTCCGGCGAGGTGGCGTGATCGTGCTCGACGACACCCAGCTCCCGCAAGTGACCCTCGGCCTCAGGACGTACCTGGCCGGCTCGCCCCGCTGGCGCAAGGTCGGCGGCACCGACAAGTGGGAGGCGTGGGAAAAGCTCGATGACGACCCGCTCGCCGAGGAGTGGAATGCCCAACCCTTCGTCGGCAAACCGTCCCGGACCTCGCGGGCGCGCCTGATCGCGGCGATCCCGCCGTCGCTGCGCTCGAAGCTCGCCGCCGTCAAACGCCGGATCCACCAGCGCCGGCGGTCAGATCGATGCCGGTGAGGTCTCGGAGCAGGCGCAGGTCGGGTTCGAAGCGATCCCGTAAACGGGCCCGGGTCTCCGGCTGCATCGTCGGCTTGTCATGGCGCCGGTTCCAGCGGGAGATCGCGGTTCGTGTCGACTCTCCCGGGAAGCCGGTCCGTCGCGCCAACGGCCGGAAGAGACGTTGCTCGGCGTAGGCCACGATTTGAGAGCGGATGCCCTTGCTGGTCGCGTCGCGAGGGAACTTCTCGACCTCAACCGGTTCGACGCCGAGGAACCGGTGGAGGTCCCGCATGGTCTTGGCCGGCTCGGCGATCAGCCGGTCGAGGGTGGTGAACCAGAACTGCTCGCTCTCGAAGTGCTCGAAGTAGCGCTGGACCTGCTCGCCGAAGAGCCCCGAGCGGACGTACATGTAGTTCCAGAACGACTGGCGGCAGCTCCGGCGGAACCGCTCGCTGTGGAAGCGGCGCTCCTCGGCGTCCAGGGCCCGCTCGAAGGACCGGTGCATCTCGTAGCCGCCTTCCACCATGTGCGCGTACAGGCCGAGCGCCCGGTCGACGGGGTGACGGAACACGAGCACGAAGCGGGCGTCGGGGAAGAAGGCCTGCAAGATGCGGGGGCTCTCGGGGTCCTCCAGGTAGACGTGGGACGCGTCGCCGACGGCGCCGGCAACACCCGCCGGCTCGTAGAGCGACACGTACCTGGCGGGATCCTTCACCCACTGGAACGAGCTGGCGAAGAAGCTCGGTTCCTTGATGGCGGGGATGAACACGTCGGGGTGGCGGTTCAGGGCCACGGCCAGGGAAGTGGTCCCGCAGCGGCCTGCCCCGAGGATGAAGAAGCTCGGAAGCCGCACAGGCTGGCGAGTCATTGTGGGTCTCCATTCAGGGTCATGAGCGGATCAGCCCCCGGATCGCCTCCTCGAATCGCGTGGTGACCACCTCGGGGTCGATCTCGGGCCGGGCGGCGTGTCGGAGCGCCACCTCCACCAGCCGTTCGTAGTGGCCGGCGTCGTCCCAGAGGCGGCCGACGGCGTCGATCCACGCCGCATCGGGTGCCTCGGAGTCGACGAGGACGCCCCCCGGCCCGACCGCCTCCACCAGCCCGGGATACGCCGAGGCCACCACCGGGATCCCGTTGGCCTGCGCCTCGGCCACGACCCGGGGGCGGTTGTCGAGGCGGTGGGGCACGAAGAGGAGCCGGGCGTCGCGGTAGATGACCCCGAGGTCGGTCGTGCGGGGCCGGAACACGACGTTGGACAGCCCGGCCACTTCAGCCAGCACCTCGGCCCGGGCCGGCTCGGACAACGGCCACGATTCCTGCACGGCGAAGGGGATGTCGGGACGGGCCCGGGCCACGGCCCACAGCCGGTCGATGCCGTGGGAGGGGAGCGGATTCACGAACAGGACCCGCTCCCGGGTGGACACCGCCCGGGTGGCGTCGGTCTCGATGGCCGAGGGAATCACGAGGCACTCGAACCCCGCCGCCCGGGCCCGCTCGGCCAAGCTGCCGGCGTTGGCCAGCAGCAGGTCGGGCGGGGCGTTGGTGATCGACAGGTGTCCGTGGGCGACGTCCTCCCGCAGGTACAGCACCGAGGGGATCCCGTCGGCGCGCAGCTGGGCCCGCAGCCGCCGCCACGACACCCGGTCGATGCTGCTGGCCACCACCACGTCGGGGGAGAAGCGCCGGCGCAGCGTGCGGTAGGCGTGCTCGGGGACCGGGCTGAAGAAGACCGGCACCTCATACTCCGGCGCCGGCACCACCCGGCGGCCGAAGGGTCGCTGCAGGGCGAGCAGCAGCGGGCGGACGCGGCGGTCCCGCAGCTTGGTGGAGAGGTTGACCTGCCGCTTGTAGAGGTAGCGGGTAAGGCGATGGCCTTCCTCGGGGTCGGCCAGGATGACCACCCGGTGCCCGCGGGCGATGAGGCGGGCGGCGAGCTGGCGCTGGCTGAGACCGGAGCCGCCGACCCGGGTGGTGGAGACGAACAGGATGTTCACCGCCGACTGGCCGCCAGACGTTCGTAGAGCTCCTGTTGGCGCTGCACAGCCCGGTCGATCCCGAAGGCCCGGACCCGCTCGGCGGCGGCCGCCGCGCATCGGCCCCGGAGCCCGGGGTCGCGCAGTTCGGCCACGGCGGCGGCCAGGCCGGCCGGGTCGCCGGGGGCCACGAGGCGACCCTCCCGCCCGTCGGTGACGACGGCCGGGACGCCCCCGACCCGGGTCGCCACCACCGGCAGCCCGGCCGCCATCGCCTCCAGCAGCGAGATGGGAAGGCCCTCGAAACGGGAGGAGAGGCAGAACACGTCGGCGGCGACGAGGACCCGGACCGGGTCCTCCCGGTACCCGAGGAACCGGAACCGCTCGCCCAGGCCGAGCCGGTGCCGCTCTCCCTCCAGCTGCTCGGCGAGGTGCCCCTGCCCGACGCTCACGAAGCGGACGGGCTCGCCGGCGTCGGCCAGCCGCCGGGCGGCCCGCAGCATCGTCGGGTAGTCCTTGTTGGCCCGGAGGTTGGCGACGGTCGCGACGAGCAGTTGGTCGCTGTGCACACCTAACTCTGCCCGAGCGGCCTCCCGCTCCCGCCGTCGGCTCAGGATGGCATCCACATCGACACCATGAATGACGACCTCGGCGCGTCGGCCGAGGCGGGAGGGCATGGACGCCCGCACCTCGTCGGAAACGGCGATGGTGACGTTCTCCAGCGGCAGAGTGAGACGGTTCGCCCACCGGGTGGCGGGATGGTGCGACGACCACATGTTGTGCTCGGTGCCCATCAGCGCCGGCCGGTCCCGCCGGGGGCGGGCCCGCAGCGCCGGGCGGGCCAGGGCGGCGACGAGCGGGGAGTGGGCGTGGACCACGTCGATGCGGGCGGTGCGCACGAGCTTCCGCAGCCTGTGCAGCCAGCGGGGGTCGACCTCCCGGCGGCCGTCGAGGCAGACCGCGGGGACGCCGAGGGTGGCCAGTTCGGCGACGAGGTGGTCTTTCCACGGCAGGAGGTAGGCGGCGCGCAGGTCGAAGCGTTCCCGGTCGGCGACGGCCGCGAACGACACCAGCAGGCGCTCGGCGCCGCCGGGGCCGAGCCCCTTGGTCAGCCACAGCACGCGGATCGGTGCCTGCTGCCCCATGGCCATATCGGGCATGATGCCCGACCGTGGACGCCGACGCGCTCACCATCCGGCCGGCCGCCCCCGACGACCGCCCCGGCGTCATCCGCCTCGCAGCGCGGGCCCTCGGCTGGCGGGGCGACGAGCGGGACCAGGGGTTCTTCACCTGGAAGCACGACGACAACCCGTTCGGGCCTTCCCCGGCCTGGGTGGCCATCGAGGGCGGTGAGATCGTCGGGTTCCGGACGTTCCTGCGCTGGGAGCTCGCCCGGGGCGCGGAGCGGCTGCGGATGATACGGGCGGTGGACACGGCCAGCGACCCCGACCACCGCGGCAAGGGCATCTTCCGGCGCCTCACCCAGAGCGCCGTGGCCGAGCTCACAGCCGCGGGGTACGACGCCGTGTTCAACACCCCCAACATCCAGAGCCGCCCCGGGTACCTGAAGATGGGCTGGACCGAGCTGGGACGCCCGGCGCTCGGGGCCCGGCCCCGGGGGCCGCTCGCCGCTCTGCGCATGGCCCGGTCCCGGGAGGCGGCGGAGAAGTGGTCCCAGCCCACCCGGGTGGGCCAGCCGGCGGCCGACGCGCTGGGCGGAGCGGGACTGGAGTCGCTCCTCGCCACGCTGCCCGCGCCGCTCGGATGGGCCACCCCCCGCAGCGCCGAATACCTCCGGTGGCGCTACGGGTTCGAGCCACTGCACTACCGGGCCGCGGAGGTGCAGGGCGGCCTGGCCATCTTCCGAGTCCGGCGCCGAGGTCCCAGCCGGGAGGTCGCCCTCTGCGAGTGGCTGGCGTCCGGGCCCGACCGGCGAGCGCTGCGCCGGCTCGTGGGCGCCGCCGGCGACTACGCGGTTGCCTGCGGCCTCGGGGCCGGCCATGGTCTCGTACCACTGCCCCGCCTCGGCCCGGTGGTCACATGGCGCCCACTGGCCCGTCCGGGCGTGCCTAGGCTCGGGGAGTTGACGTTCGGCCTCGGGGATCTCGAGCTCTTCTGAAAGAAGCGATGCTAGAAAGACTGAAGAACTCAAGCTCGGACCGGTTGGTCTCCACCTTGTCGGCGGTTCGCGGTGGCTCACGAAGCCGTCCGGTCTTTGTAATTGGTACCGGCCGATCGGGGACTCATTGGCTCGGCTACTCGCTCGGGGATCACCCAGAAGTGCGCGCTACGGTTGAAACAGAGCCTATTTTCGCGTGGTCGACGCAGATGGCTCTGAACCCGGCGCTTGAAGACAACTCATGGGCAAATTGATACGGACGTATAAATGGCAGCTTCTTCGATCTGCTCCGAGACTGTATCTAGACAAACGCATCCGAATATCTGGATAGCCGAAAAACTTCAAGCCGCCTTTCCCCAGCCACTCTTCGTCGGCATCGAACGAAATCCATATGCAACTGTGGCCAGCATGATGCAGCATAAGGGGGTCGCAGCCTGGCACAGCGCTGGCGCGAGTTCCCGCTCCCCAACCGCTTTCTCGGAATCACGCCAGAATTGGCAGACAGGTACGACAGTATCCCATTGGCGTCCCAGTGTGCCATGCGATGGGTTGCGCACCACCACAGGATGAATGGTTTGAGAGCCGAGCTTGAAAGCTCCCTGATGGTCATCTCTTACGAGTCCTTTGCTCCAGAATACTGAAGAAACCATCCACGACTTGCAAAAGTTTCTTGGGCTTCGAAGCTCAATTCCGGTACCGCATGTCCAATCAGATTCGTTGGACAAGTGGAAGGGTCAACTGTCTGACGAACAAGTCACACAGATTCAAAGCATCGTCAGCTTTCCACCGGACGCCACCGGCTTCCCGTCGCCGTTTCTCAATTCGAGGCGATGGCTTTGGCTGCTGCAATGAGGGGCTCGAGATCTATCCGAGGAGCGGGCGGCGCCGGTTGGCGCGGCAGGTGACCGTTCCAGGATACGGGAACTGGAGGTTCTCGTCCGGTCGCGAGGTAGTAGTCATGAAATTTGAAGGCTCCGCCTGCAAGTCGATCTCCAGCTGAGACCCAGGTGGCAGGAATTCCATAAGCCTCAGCCACAATAAGACCATGCAACGAAGAAGACACAATCGAACTGCATTGTCGAATCTGGTCAATTACGGCGCGCCAATCGACCTGAACATCGATGGTTAGAATACATGGGTCATCGGGCAGCTGCATGAAGGACTTGTCCAGATAATGCGGGATGACCCCAACGTCGTAGAGCTTCTCCTGCGGCTGATCGTAATGTCGTGGGAGGAGCAAGGCCGGGTCTCCGTAGATCTCGGGAACGTCGGCGTGAAGAAGATTTCGGGTGAGCGGTCCCCTGACCGCCAAGATACGCGCATTCGGAGGCGGCTTGACCGGGCTGTTCCTGATGGCGCCCGTTCCCCAGACGACATCACCGTCCTGGATGTGGTGGAGGAGCGAACCGATACCAAGAATCTTTCCTTGATACCGGCCGGGGGCCCAGATCGGAACCTCCCCCGTGACTGCTTGCAGGAGAAACGGCGCCATCTGATCGCCGAAGTTGGTATGACCTCTGTACCAGTGGGCTGGGCGTAAACCAAGCCGCGCCGAGACGGCATCGACTGGGCCGAGCATCCGTGATCCCCCGCGCACGCGCGGGAGATGCTGGTGAGCAAGATGGTTGGCAGCAGCGACGCGGCTACGCATTTTCAAGCTGAGCTTCAGCGTCATGCTGCTCCGAGATCCAACGACAGCTCTTGGCAGTTTATGTCTGCGAACGGTCGACTCCGGACCTCAAGGTGAACAAATCGACCAAGACCAACTGGTCATTCAGCCTGCCAGGTGCTGCTCATAGATGCGCCGGAGGAGGGGTCCAACGTTTGCTGGCGACCGGGCCTGCCGGATCACGAGCGCCTGTTCAGCGTGGTGGGCGAGCCGGGACGTGTCCGAGAGGAACATTTCGATCGCTTGGGCCAGCGTGGCGGCGTCGCCAGGCGCGACGACGAGCCCGGTGCCGTCCTCCCGCACCGTCTCCCCCAAGGCGCCGACGTCGGTGACGATGACAGGCCGGCCCTGGGCGTAGGCGTCGTGCAGCACGCCGCTCTGGGAGGCGAATGAGGTGTAGGGCAGGACGACCACGCTGGCCTGGCGGAAGAGCTCGACCTTGCGGGCGATGGGCACGTGGTCGATCTCGACGTGGAGACGGGGATCGGCGGCGGCCGCCCGGCGCAGCTGCTCCTCGATCGCGGCTTCCCCCCGGCCGGCGACGCACACAGTGATCTCCCCGGGGAGGGTCCCCAGCGCGTCGAGGAGCACATCGACGCCCTTGTTGGCGCGCAGCGCCCCGAAGAACAGCACAACCGGGCGCTCCGGCAGCGGCGCCGGCTCGGCGTCGTCGTAGGCGAACACCTGGTGCGGCACCACGTGGACCCGGCGCTCGTCCACGTCAAAGGCGGCCAGGAGGTCTCGGCGAAGCCGGGCGTGATGGACGATCAGGGCGTCGGCCCGGCGGTACGTCGCCGCCAGCAGCTTCCGCTCCGCGCCCCGTGGCAGGCGCGAGGCATGCGGCATCACGTCGTGGACGCTCATCACCAGCGGGCTCTCCCGCCGGCGGGGCAGTAGCCAATCGGTGAACCGGTTCAGGTAGTGCAGGTGGCAGACGTCGGGCCGCAGCCCGGCGGCGGCCCGCTCCCTCGTCCAGGCCCGCCCGCCGTAGGTCGCCGCCCGCGACGCCAGCCAGGCCGGGGACGGCCCGAGGTCCCGCCGGACGTCGGGAAGGTCCCGACGGAGGAGCACCCGCTCGCAGGGCGAGACCGCCGGCGCCGCCTCCCGGTCGATCACCTGGACGGTGATCTCGTCGTCAGGCCGGGCGGTGGCGCAGGCCAGCGGGAGCTCCTCGGGCCGGGCGAAGGGCCAGTACCAGTAGATCTTCATCGCCGCCAGCAGGGGCCGGGCCGGTTGAGGTCATTTTGGGCCGACCGGGATGCGGGCATCGGCCACGATGTCACCATCGGACGCTATCTCACCCCCGAGACGATCCGGCTGGGGCTCTCCGGCCTGGCCACCGGCGCCGTGGCCGGGCTCGCCTGGCGGGCGGCGGGCCGCGCCCGCTGGGGCGGGACCCCATTCGTACTGGCCATTCTGGCCGCCGCCGGCCTCAGCGGCCGTTCCGACTGGCCGCGCTGGGACGCCATGACCGCCACCGGTGCCTTCGTGGTCCTGCTGGCCGGTGCCGGAGCCGGCCGCCTCCTCGCCGACCCCGCCGCCGGCTGGGGGTGGGTGGCGGCCGGATCGCTGGTGTCGGCGCTGGGGGTCTGGGCGGCAGTGCCCGAGACCGGCCCGGCGTTGCTGGCCGGAGGCGGTCTCACCGGCCTCGCGGCCACCGCCGCGCTGATCCGGTCCCGCTGGGGACCGGCGGCCGGCGTCGGTGTCGCCGCGGTCCTCGGGTGGGCGGCGCTGAGCGGAGCCGCCGGCCGTCCGTGGGCGGCGGTCGGGGGGGCGCTGTGCTGCGGGGTGGCACCGTGGTTCGCCGCCCGCCCGTTGCTCCCCTCGCCCTCTTGGAGCCGAAGCCCGGCCCCCTGGCTGCTGGGCGCGCACGTGGTGCTCGTGATCCTCGCCGCCCGGTGGATCGGCGTTGTCCCCCACGCGGGGTGGCCCCGGGTGGCAGCCGTGGCGGCCGCTGGCCTGGCCGTCGCAGTGGCCACCCGAAGGCGGGCATGATGGTGGACGCAATGCGCGGCCAGGTCCAGCAACTGGTGAAGTGGACGGCCGCCGCCGCCGACGCCCTGCGCCGGCCCCGGGGGTTGGTGGTCCTCATCTACCACCGGGTCGGCGCCCACACCCCGGTCTCCGTCGACCTGCCCCGCCCCCTGTTCGCCGAGCAGCTGGCCGCCCTCGCCGGCGGCTGGGCGCCGGTCACCCTGGACGCCGCCGCCGGCCTCTTGGCCGGGCCGGCGGGGCCGCCGGGCCCGCCCCCGGTGTGCCTCACCTTCGACGACGGCACGGCCGACTTCGTCGAGGAGGCCCTGCCGGAGCTCGTGGCGTACCGCATCCCGGCCACGCTCTTCGTGGCCACGGACCACATCGAGGCCGGCCGGGCGTTCCCGGACAACGGACGGCCGGTGTCGTGGGCCGGGCTGCGCGACGCCGTGTCCACCGGTCTGGTGACGATCGGTTCGCACACCCACACCCATCGGCTGCTCGACCGGGTCGGCGGCCCGGAGGCGGCCGACGAGCTCGACCGTTCCATCGGGTTGATCGAGGATCGCCTCGGCGTGGCCTGCAGGCACTTCGCCTACCCCAAGGCGCTGCTCGGCTCCCCAGCGGCGGAGCAGGAGGTGCGGCGCCGGTTCCGCACCGCCGCCGTCGCCGGTACCCGCCCGAACCCCTACGGGCGGACCGACCCGCACCGCCTGCGCCGCTCCCCCGTCCAGGTGGGCGACGGCATGCGCTGGTTCCGCCGCAAGGCGGCCGGGGGGATGGCGCTGGAGGACGACCTCCGCACCCTGCGCAACCGGCGGCGCTACGCCGGGACGGTCACGTGACCCTGTTGCCGCTCGTGCTCATCGGGGGCGGCGGGCACGCCAGCGACGTCCTCCAGGCCGTCGAGGCCGTCAACGCCGCCCGGCCCACTTACCACGTGGTCGGCATCCTCGACGACCACGACGTGGATCCCCGCCGCTTCGCCGGCCGGGGCGTGGCCCACATCGGGCCCATCGACGACGTCGCCGGCGTCGACGCCGCCTACGTGCTGTGCCTGGGCTGGCCGTGGACCCGCCACGCCGTCGCCCGGCGCATCGGCGAGCGGGCCCGTCCGGCGCCGCCGATCGTGCACCCCGCCGCCGACGTGGGGGTGGGGGTTGAGCTGGGGCCGGGATCGGTCGTGCTCGGCCACGCCCACCTCTCGCCCTTCGTTCGCCTCGGCGCCCACGCCGTCGTGTCCTACGTCGCCTCCGTCGGCCATGACACGACCTTCGGTGACCACACCAGTGTGATGCCCCACGCCGCGGTGAGCGGCGACGTGGCCGGCGGCCACCGGGTGCTGGTCGGCACCGGCGCGGCGGTGCGAGAGGGGGTCCGCCTCGGCGACGACGTGCGTATCGGCGCCGGGGCCGCCGTCGTCGACGATGTCGCCCCCGGCCTCACCGTGGTCGGCGTACCGGCGCGGCCCGACGAGAGGACGACGGACTCCCGGGCACCCTGACGGAAGGGCGGCCCTAGGCCGGGCGGGGCACCATCATCCGGTCGCCGAGGGATCGAACCCCTCCCTGTTCTGGTTCCTGGGCTGGGCCTGGGGGGAGGTCGGTCGTGATTTCGGGACCGGCGGCCGGCCTCGCCTCCCACCGCCGCTTCATGGCCAGGAAGGGTGCCTCGACAAACGCGTACGAGATCCAGGCCGCGGCGAACGACAGCGCGAAGCCCAGGGCGAGCACATGGGGGCGGGTGTCGATGCCCAGGAAGAGGAAGATCGGCCAGTGGTACAGGTAGATGCCGTAGGAGCGCCGGCCGATGGCTACGGGCGCCGGATGGGAGAGAGCGGCCGAGAGGCGTGACGCGGGGCGGGTGAGCACGGCGGCGAGCACCACGACGGTGGCCACCACGACGAGCAGGTAGCCGGCGGTGTTCATCCGTTGACCCCACAACATCACGGCGCCGCCCATGCCGACGGCCGTGGCGGTCAGGGTGGGGTGGGCCATGCGCCGGGCGAGGTCCGGCCGCTGCGACCAGAGAACAGCAAAGGCGCACCCGGCGAAGATCCCGTCCACGTGCGAGAAGGTGGCGTTGTAGAGCATCTCGGCGCTGAAGCCGGCGGCGTCGAGCCCGGCCCGGAGGGCGGCGCTGGTGAGGGCGCAGGCCAGGGCGATCCAGCCCAGCCGGGCCGGCCCGGCACGCCCGCGCAGAACGAGGATCACCACCACGGGCCACACCAGGTAACTGCTCCTCGATGGCCAGCGACCACACGTGGCTGAGGAAGCCGCCACCGCTCCAGCCCGTGGCCCGTCCGATGTTCATCGTGTAGAAGAGCGCAAACGGGGTGCCCCGGAGCGTGTCTCTCAAGGCGGAGGCGCTGGCGTCGAACAGGGGCATCTTGAGCAGGCTCAGGGTGAGCGCGCCGGCCACGGCGACCAGGAGGGCCGGGTAGAGCCGGAGGGCCCGGCGCATGTAGAAGGCCCCCAGGCGGACGGCTCCCGTCCGAAGGTGCTCGTCGAGGAGAATTGAGGTGATGAGGAACCCGGAGAGCACGAAGAACACGTCCACCCCGCCACGGCCACCGAAGAAGCCGGGGAGGCCGGCGTGGTACCCGAGCACCAGCACCACGGCGACGGCCCGCAGACCGTCGAGCGGCCGGACGTGGCCGAGCCGCCGGGTGGTCTCCACCGCCGGCGCGGTCATGACGTCGCGGCGTCGCAGCTTCACGCCACCCTGACCCACGCCACTGGCTGTCCCGGACGGACACGTTCACCGTCGAAGGCGAGAATCGCCACCAGCAACCCCTCGAACGGACTTTGAACGGGCGTCGAAGCGCCGAGCGACCGCACCACACCGACCACGTCGCCCCGATCGATCAGGTCGCCGTCCTTCATCTGGCCGTCGCCATCCAGCCGATGAAAGATGCCCACGGCGGGAGCGACGATGACACGTTCGGGGACGGACAGCGTCTCACCCACCGGCACATCGACCGCAGCCCCCTCGTGCGCCGCCGGGGCCGTCATGCGGACGCCATCCCCACGCTGCCCATCGGGACCTGGCCGACCGAGGGCCGGTTGGAGGCGGCCGGTACGGCCGGCCGCGGTTTCGTGAGCGCACCCCGCACCGCCTCGACGACCCGCTCGAGATCGTCGTCGGACATGCCACTTCCCGAGGGCAGGCACAGGCCGGTGGCGAAGAGACGTTCCGCCGTGCCGTTCAGGCGGGCGGGGTGCCGCTGAAAGACAGGCTGGGCGTGCATCGGCTTCCACAGCGGTCGCGTCTCGATGTTCCGGGCCTCGAGCTCGATCCGCAGCTCGTCGGGTTGGAGGGCGGCGACACCCGGCTCCAGGGTGATGCAGGTGAGCCAGGCGTTGGTCGTGCCGCCGGGGTCGTTGGCGGGGAAGGCGACGCCGGCCACGCCGGCCAACGCTTCCCGATAGCGGGCCTGGATGGCCCGGCGCCGGGCGATGCGCTCGTCGAGCGTGGCGAGCTGTCCCCGCCCGAAGGCGGCCAGCAGGTTGGACAGCCGGTAGTTGAACCCGACCTCGGTGTGCTCGTAGTGCACAGCGGGCCCCCGGGCCTGGGTGGCCAGGTAGCGGGCCCGGGCGGCGGCGCCCCGGTCGTGGCAGAGCAGGGCGCCCCCGGAGGAGGTGGTGATGATCTTGTTGCCGTTGAAGGACAGCACGCCGGCGACGCCGAAGGAGCCGGCCGGGCGGCCGCCGAAGGTGGCGCCGAGCGCCTCGGCGGCGTCCTCCACCACCGGCACCTCGTACTCGTCGCACAGGGCAAGGATGGCGTCATAGTCGGCGCAGGCGCCGTAGAGATCGACGGTGATGACAGCGGCGGGCCGCGCCCCTCGCTCTCGGCGCTCGGCCAGCTCGACGGCCAGCAGGGCGGGTGACATCTGCCAGGTGACGGGATCGGCGTCGATGAAGCAGGGACGGGCGCCGCAGTAGGTGACGGCGTTGGCCGTGGCCGCGAACGTGACGGTGGGCACGAGCACCTCGTCGCCCAGGCCGACCCCGGCCTGGAGCAGGGCCAGGTGCAGGGCGGCGGTGCCCGACGACAGGGCGACGGCGTGGGGCACGCCGCAGCGCTCGGCGAGCTCGGCTTCGAAGGCGTCCAGGTCGGGCCCGACGGGAGCCACCCAACCGGAATCGACGGCGGCCAGCAGAGACGCCCGCTCCGGGGCCCGCACGTCCGGCGGCGAGAGCCAGATGCGCCTCGGCTCGACGGGGGCCGGTTCGGCGGGGAGCGCCGGGACGGGGGCGGAAGCCGCGGCAAGGGGCGTCGCCGCCGCCGGGGGCCGCAGCTCCATCATCGTCGCCTCCCCTTGGGCGCTGATGCCGGTGCGCCGGACCAGCGCGACCAAGGTGCGCAGGGCGATCCGCGTGTCGAGCCACCACGACCGGTGCTCGACGTACCAAGCGTCGAGGGCCAACCGGTCGTCCCAGCCCAGATCGTTGCGGCCGTTCACCTGGGCCCAGCCGGTCAGACCCGGTCGCAGGGCGTGGCGGCGATGCTCGGCGGGCGTGTAGCGGCGGACGTACGTCACCGGCAGGGGCCGGGGCCCCACGAGGCTCATGTCACCCCGGAGCACGTTCCAGAACTGGGGCAGCTCGTCGAGGCTGAGGGTTCGCAGGAGGTGGCCGAGTCGCGTGAGGCGGAGGTCGTCGGGCAGGAGCTGGCCTTCCGCGTCGCGCTCGTCGGTCATGGTGCGGAATTTCATGACCTTGAACGACTGGGCGTGGCGGCCCAGGCGAGCCTGGCGGAACAGCACCGGGCTGCCCAGGTGGAGTCGCACCAGGGCGGCCACGACCACCAGCACCGGCAGGCCCAGCACCAGACCGGTAGCCGCCACGACGAGGTCGACCGTCCGCTTCACGGCGGCGCCGCACACCCGTGTCAGGAGAGAGACGCCGCGGTGGCGGCGTGGCCGTGGAAGGGCGGCGGCGGCCGGCCCGCTCCGGGCCGCGTCGCGGGACGCCGGGGAGGGGGGATGGGTGCGCGACGCCGGAGCAGCCCGGCCGGGCCCGGACCGGTTCCCAGCGCCGTGGCCACCCCGGTGGCGGTCGGCGCCGGCGTTCGCCGGCACGGCCCCGATCCGGGGCATCGACGCCGTGCACAGGTCCCGCAGCTGGGCCGTGAGGGCCGCGGCGGGGAGCTGGGGGTCGAGCAGCTTCACCCCGCCAGGATCAAGGGGCGGGACGTGAACGTGGGAGATGAGCGGATGCACCCGGCGGACGACGTGCTCGGCGTCGCCAAAGAGCGACTCGTGGAGTTTCTCGCCGGGGCGCAGGCCGGTGTAGACGATGTCGATGTCCCGGCCCGACTGAGCGATGAGCCGGCGGGCCACGTCGTCGAGGCGCACCGGCTCGCCCATGTCGAGCACCAGGGCTTCACCGTTGCGGTGCGGGGCCAGGCGGGAGTCGTCCCCGTCGGATTCTCCGGGCTGGCCGTTCACGGCCGCGGCCTGGATCACCAGCTGCACGGCCTCGTGGACAGTCATGAAGTAGCGGGTCACCTCGGGGTCGGTGACCGTGACCGGGCCGCCGGCCTCGATCTGAGCCTGGAAGGCGTGCAGCACCGAGCCGCGGCTGCCGAGCACGTTCCCGAACCGCACCGAGACGAACGAACCAGAGGCGCGCGCCGCGAAGTGGGCCGTCAGGCGCTCGGCGATGCGCTTCGAGTAGCCGAGCACGCTGGTGGGATCGGCTGCCTTGTCGGTCGAGATGTTGACGAACTTCTCCACGCCGACCTCGGCGGCAGCGGCCAGCAGCTGGGCCGTGAGCCCCACATTGCTCTGGACCGCCTCGCCCGGGAACCGTTCGAGCAGGGGGAGGTGCTTGAGCGCGGCGGCATGGAAGATCACCTCGGGCCGGCGCTGCCGCAGGAGCCGCTCCATGCCCTCCCGGTCGCGGAGGTCGAGGAGCACCAGGTCGGGCGAGTCGAGCAGGGCCCGGCCTTCGATCGCCAGCTGGACGGCGTGAAGGGCCGACTCGTCACGGTCCACCATGATGAGATTGGCCGGCTCGAACCGGGCGATCTGCCGGCACAGCTCGGAGCCGATCGAGCCGCCGGCTCCGGTGACCAGGATCCGCTTGCCCCGCAGGTAGTCGGCGATCGCGGCGACGTCGGTGTCGACCGGCTGGCGGCCGAGGAGGTCCTCGGCGGTGGGCGTGCGGATGTCGCCGATGGCGACGTGGCCGCCGACGAGCTCGCCCACCCCGGGCAGGACCTTGACATCGAGACCGGCCTGGTGAGCCAGATCGGAGAGCTCCCGGATCAGGTTGGCCGGCGCGCTGGGGAGCGCCACCAGCAGGATGTCGGCGTGGTGCTCGACCGCGGCCTCCGCCATGCGGGTGCGATCACCCATCACCGGCACACCCATGATCCGCAGGTGCCGCTTGATGGGGTCGTCGTCGAGAAGCGCCACCGGGAGGTAGGAGCTCGACGGATCTCGGAGAAGGGACGCCACGATCTGCGCCCCGGCGTCGCCGGCGCCGAACACCAGGAGGCGATCGACGTCGGGGCCGGTCGGTCGCCGGCGGTCCTCGTCATAGCTGCGGATCAGATAGCGGGCCAAACCCATGAGGACGAAGGCGATGACGCCGCCACCCACCACGACGCTGAGCGGTACGAGGTGGTCCGATTGACGCAACTCGACCAGGAACAGGAACGAGGTGACCCCGGCGACGGTGCGGGCCAGCGCCGAAACCTCGTCGAAGCTGCCCAGCCGCCACCGCCCGAGGTACAGGCCCGTGGCCAGGCCCACGAGCACCTGGACGACGAAGGCGGTGGCGGCGAGGAAACCGAATGCCAGCCAGTCGATCCGGCCGGCGTCGAAGTCGTAGCGCAGCAGGATGGCGCTGATCAGGCCACCCGTCCAGGCCAGCGCGTCGGCACCGATGCGCCGCTGCAGAAACAAGAACGCCAGCCGGGCGGAGTGCATGCTCCTCCCCGACGTCATGGTCCGCCTGGGGTGTCCATCCACTGCCTCTCCTCGGGTGCGGCGGGCCACTGCCATGACGCCACCGTCGATTGGGAGGCTTCGCCACTCGCGCTCCCGGGTCCGAGGGTTCCCCACCCATCCCGGGGTGACCTTCACCGGCCCGTTGGTCGGACCTCCGACTCCTGAGTTTTCCGCCTCGTTCGTCGGCTTTGCGCCGAACGATCCGGGCGCGCCGGCGGGCTTGGAGCGCCTCAGCCCGCCCGGGCGGCGAACCAGTCCACAGTGCGACGGAGGCCGTCGGCCAGTCCGACCTTCGGCTGCCAGCCAAGGTCGCGGGCGGCGGCGGTGAGGTCGGCGGAGCTGTGACGGATGTCGCCGGCCCGGGGGGCGGTGTGCTCCGGGTGAACCTCGACGCCGAAGATGGCGCCGAGCTCGTCGAGGAGCTGGAGCAGCGTGCACGTGCTGCTCCCGGCGATGTTGTAGACCTTGCCGGAGCAGGACGCGGCCGGGGTCGCGGCCGCGGCCAGGTTGGCGTCCACCACGTCGTCGACGTAGGCGAAGCTCCGGCTCTGCCCGCCGTCGCCGTGCACCGTCGGGCGGACCCCGGTGCGCAGCGCGTTGGTGAACAGCGGGATGACGGCGGCGTAGGCGGAGTCGGGCCGCTGGCGGGGGCCGTAGACGTTGAAGTAGCGCAGCACCACCGTCTCGAGACGGAAGAGCTCGCTCCACACCCGGCAGTAGTGCTCGCCGGCCAGCTTGGACACGGCGTAGGGCGAGCGGGGTAACAGCGGGGCGGATTCCGGCGTGGGCAGCTGCTCGGCCCCGCCGTAGACACTGCTCGACGACGCCGCCACCACCCGCCGAACGCCGGCGTCGTGGGCCGCCTTGAGGACGAGGAGGGTGCCGTGGGTGTTGGCCAGGTCGGTGGAGAGGGGGTCCTCCACCGACTGCAGCACCGCCCGGGAGGCGGCGTGGTGGAAGATCACGTCGACGCCGGCCACCGCCGCCCGCACCGCCGTCTCGTCACGGATGTCGCCCTCGAACAGCTCGGCACCGCCGGGGACGTTGTCCCGGAAGCCGGTCGAGAGGTTGTCGAACACCCGCACCTGGGCTCCCTCGGTCAGGAGCCGGTCCGCCAGGTTCGATCCGATGAACCCCGCTCCGCCCGTGACCAGGACCCGCACGGAAGCCCACCCTATCGTGGCCGAACCGGGCCAAAACCGGACGAGGTGGCAGCAAAGCGACGAGGAGGTGCCTGAAGAGCGTCAAGGTTACGGCCCGAATGGTTCGATGAACCGGTGTGGACCTCCTCGTCCGTGTCCTCCTCGCCGCGGCCGCCTTCGCTGTCACTCACGCCCTCGTCACCCGCTGGCCCCGCCTGCTCCTGGCCCGGCAACCGGTCCCCGTGGCCGTTCTGTGCGTGGCCGCCGCCACTGGGGCGGTCTTCGCCTCGGGAGCCCCCACGGCACTCACTTCCGCCGACCTGTTCCTGCGGGCGGCCCTGGCGGCGTCCGTCACCGCGGCGGCGGCCCGGGCCCGGCGAGAGGTGTGGCTCATCGCATCGACGGCCACGGTGGTCGCCGGGGTTGGGGCCAGGCTCGACTGGCTCGCCTTCGTGGCCACCGGCGCCACGCTGGCCATGGTCGTCTTGGGCCGGCGCAGCTGGATCGTCGGCGCCTCCGTCGGCGCCTGCCTGTCGCAGGTGCTCCTCCGCCTCGACATCGGCGGCGGGCCGACCGGGACCAGCGCGGCGGTGGCCGCCGCCGTCGCCGGGCTGCTCGTCCTCTCCGGGCTGCGCCGCGCCCGGCGCTCCAACCGGCGGCGCACCTGGATGGTCGCCGGTGTCCTCACCGGTGGCGCCGTTGTCTTCAGCGGCGCCTGCGCCCTGGCCGCGGTCGGGGCCGCCGGCGACGTCCGGGAGGGAATCGCCGCCGGGAAGGACGGGCTCGCCGCCGCCCGCCGGGGTGACGTACCGGAGGCGGCCGGGAGTTTCGATGGCGCCGCCGACGCCTTCGGCCGGGCCGGCGCCGACCTGGGCCGCTGGTGGGTGCGCCCGGCGCTGGCCGTGCCGGTGGTGGGCCAGCAGCTGAGGGCGGTGCGGACGTTGAGCGGCGCCGGCCAGGAACTGGCCGGCGCGGCGTCGGCGGCGTCGTCCGAGCTCGACCTCGAGGAGCTGCGTGTCCACCAGGGCGCCATCGACATGGCCGCGCTGAAGCGGACGGCCGGCACCCTCGCCTCCGCCCGGCGCAGCCTCGACCGTGCGGCCGCCGAGGTGGCGTCGGCCCGCTCACCGTGGTTGCTCAGCCCCCTGGCGGAGGCGATCGGCGACCTCGACGCCCGGATGGCCGAGGCCCGCCGCGACGTCGGCACCGCCGCTGAGGTGCTCGACCTCGCGGGCCCGATGCTGGGCCGGGACGGGCCCCGGCGCTGGTTCCTGGCCGTGGTCACCCCGGCCGAGAACCGGGGCAGCGGCGGGCTGGTGGGCAACATCGGGGAGATCACCACCAACGCCGGGAAGCTCGATCTGGTCGGCGTCCAGCGGGTGGCCCGGCTCAACGAGGCGGTCGACGACGGTGCCGCCGCCCCCGAGCTGCCCAGGATCTACGCCGCGGCCTATCAGGGCTGGAAGGTGCCCGCCAAGCTGCAGAACGTCACGGTGGCCGCCGAATTCGCCACCGCCGCTCGAGCCCTCGAGGCGGTCATGCCCCTGGCCGGCCGAGGAGACGTCGACGGCACGATTAGCATCGACCCCCTCGCCATCGCCGCCCTGCTCGACGTGGTGGGCCCGGTGAGCGTCCCGAGCTGGCCGGTGCCGATCAGCGCCCACAACGCCGCCGCCGTGCTCCTCCATGAGCAGTACATCGCCCTCGAGGAGGACGCCCGGGAGATCTTCCTCGGCGAGGTCATCCAGGCCGTCTGGGAGCGGACCACCAGCGGCAACTTTCCCCCGGCGTCGCTCGCCCGAGCGCTGGCCCCCACCGTGAGGCGCCGGCACATCCAGTTCCACAGCCGGCGGACCGAGGAGCAGGCCGCCCTTGGGCGCCTCGGCGCCGACGGGGCGCTGCCCCGCTCCGGTGCCGACCACCTGGCCTTGGTGACCAACAACGCCTCAGAGAGCAAGGCGGACTGGTTCCTGCGGCGTGCCCTCGACTACCACCTTCGCTACGACCCGGCGACCGGATCGGCTGAGGCCACGGTCGCGGTGACCCTCACCAACGACGCCCCCGCGTCGGGGCTGCCCGACTACGTGCTCGGCGGCCGGGTGGTGCCGCGGGGCCACAATCGTCAGATCGTGCAGGTCTACACGCCGCTCGATCTGGTGGGCGCCACGGTCGACGGGCGTCCGCCGCCGGCTGGCCGCCGCTCATTGGGCCGCCCGGGGAACTGGGCCCATGAGCTCGACGTGGTCGTCCCGCCCGGGTCGGCGACCACCATCGAGCTCCGCCTCGCCGGCCGCCTCGCCGGCCCGCCCGGCCGCTGGACGCTGGATGTGGGCCACCAGTCCACCGTCCACCCGGACGACGTCACCGTCACCCTCGACGTGGCCGGCGGGTGGCGCATCGATACCACCGCCGGCGGGCTGACCAGCCGGAGCAGGACGGCGACCGCCCGGTTAGAACTGGACCGGAATGTGCAACTTCAGGCGGAAATGACCCGGAAGGTGGCCACCGGCAAACAGTCGAATGACTAGGGACAGAACTGCATCGACCAGTCCTACTCCCGCAGGGTGAAAAGCGCAGATCAACGAAGTGTGAAAGCCGGGCCAATGACCGACAAACTCCGCAAAGTGGTTGTTTCCGCCCTCCTGGCCGGGCTGGCCGCTCTGCCGTTGGCGTCGCCCGCGGGGGCGAACCGTGGGCACAACCCGACGACCACCACGACGGAGCCACAGTACGTCCCGCCGTACGACGGCAGGACGGACGATGACCCCTTCGAGAGCCCCTTCGAGGACCCGGTGGCGGACCCGGTGGACGACCCGGTGGAGGACACTCAGAGCTTGGGCGGCGTCCTCGCTGATCCCGGCGCCGACCCGGCTGGAGACGGCCAAACCGCCCGCCCGGCCCCGGGCGATGCGCCGACGGTCGAGCCGGTGGGCCTGCCCGACTCAGCGGCCAGTCCCTGGGCCGAGAACCCGAAGCGGGGCGGCATCCTCTCCCGCACCGGCGCCGAGACGATGGCCCTGGTGCGGGCCGGTCTGGCTGCCCTCGCCCTCGGCGGTGGACTCGTGGTGCTGGGCCGGCGGCGGCGGGCCGCTTCGTCGGGCCAGATCGTTTGACCGATGAACCTTTCGGCCCTTTTGGGCATTTGATTGAGTTCGACCGATGAGCATTTTCGATAGGTGACGGACGTGGACGACGTGGACGACGTGGACGAGTCAACGGAATCGGCCGAGCAGCCGCTCGGGTCGTTGGGTCGCGACTTCCTCACCAAGGCGGCCACTCACGAGCTCTCACGCCGCAACATGATCAAGGCGTCAGTCGTGGCCGGTGGCCTGGTGTGGTCGGCGCCGGTGCTGCTCACCGGCAAGGCGGCCGCGCAGTCAACCGTCCTGTGCTGCGCCGAAGGGACGCCCGTCACCGTCAAGGTCGCCTCCATGACCGGCGTGAACTGCGGCGTCTCCTGCCTGGACAACTTTGCCGACCTGAACTTCGACTGTCCCCAAGACCTGGTGAGCTGCCTCGGCGACCTCGAGCTCGTTGTCGGCGACTTCACCTCCGGTGGCGCCGACACCGCCACCATCACGCTCTCCCCCGGTGTCAGCCTCATCGCCGCCTCCGCCAAGGCCTCCAACCGGTGCTACTTCACGAGGTGCGAACCCTGCTTCACGTCGGGTCCGATGGATTTCAGCATCTGCAAGAACACCTGCCAGACCCAGAGCGGCGGCGCCTGCTCCGGGGTCTCCATTCCGCCGCAGAACAACCGCATCTGGGTGATCCCCAACTCCCCCAGCCCCGGCTACACCACCATCATGGTGAACACCCACCCGGCGCCCGACGGCGTGCTCAACCACGTCGAGCTGTCGCTCTGCATCTCTCCCGAGATCACCGCCCTCTGCCCGTAACGGCGACGGCACCACAGCGCCCCAGCTCTTCGATGACGGGCGCGATGTCCGAGGCGATCCGTTCGATGGGCGCGTCATAGGCGGCGGCCAGACGCTCGGCGAGCTCGCCCAGCGAGCCGGGTTCCTCGAGCGCGGCCCACAGGTCGCACCCGGTCGCCTTCAAGGTGACGAACTCACCGCTCGTGGGGAGCAGCATGACGACGCGGTCGTACGTGCGCCGCCAGAGGACATCTCCCCGGCGGTACACCGGCTCGTCGCTCATGTCCTCATCTGCTCGAGCAGCTGGCGGGGCGTCCGGAACAGCATGCGGCCGAAGGACGTGCGCTCGAAAATCGCCGCCACCGCCGCCGGCTGATCCTCGTGCGTCAGGGGTGAGCGCAGCCGGGCCAGCACCGTCGCCACCGCATCGGCGGTCGACATGTGCTGTTCGCCCAGGGCCAGCGAGGGGAAGTACCAGCCCGCCAGCGGGTACCGACCAGGCTCGGCGATGGGGTCGGGGCCGGGCGCCGGCGGCAGTCGAGCGACCACCTCGTCGAAGCGGGCCGCCGCCAGCCGCGGCGGTTCGAGCACGACCTCGCCGGTGTGTGGATCGACGTCGACCCAGGGAGCGTCGTGGAGGACCACCCCTGCCCGGCGGAGCGGACCCTCAAAGGTGGGGACGCTTTGCCGAAGGGAAGCGGGGAGGACGGTCGCTCGGCCGTCGTGGACGGCGACGACGCCCTCGGTGCGGACCAGCCCCCTCGATGGTGCACCGTGCCCGGACAGGTGGAGGGCGAGGGCTCGGCCGAAGCGGTTCGGGTCGCGCGTCCGCACCACTGTGCAGCCGCCCCATTGCAGGCGCTGGAAGACGCGGCGGTCGCCGGAGAACCAGACGGTGTAGTTGTGGTTCGCGTCGCGGTCGGTTCGTGCCGCGTCGAGGGCGCGGGCCAACTCCTGGCCAGGGCCATCACCGCGCACGGCGACGCCGATCACGACACCTTCCACCTCGATGCTCAGCAGTTCCTCCCCGACCGAGAGGACGAAGTCGCTGCCTCATGGGCTCGGTGGGTTGGTCAGCAGCACGTGTTCGACGGGGGCTGCGGGCGCCGGCCCGTCCGCCAGCAGGAAGCCTCGTCGCAGTCGCTCGAGCAGGTCCCGAATGTCACGCCGAACCACGCTCGGGTCGACCTCGAAGGCGGCGGAGAGGTCGGTGACCAGTTCATCGACCGTGGTCTGGCCGTCGAGGAAGCGCCAGACGATCGAACCGACGGAATCGAGGCGGTGCACCTCGCCGGTCTGGCGGTGGTAGACGAGGGTCTCGCCGTCGAACTCGAGGGTGACGGCCTCGGCGGCGCGTGCGGGAGCGTGCTCGGGCATCATCCAGGACCTTCGACGAAGCGACGGACGCAGGCCACGGCGCTGGGCAGATCGCCGTTGACCAGCCGGGTGCATCGGGCTCGGCTCACCGCCGTGACCAGCGCTCTGATCCCCGTGCTGCCCAGCTGGCGGCGGTTGAAGGCGTGCCGGTGCAGCAGCTCGATCGCCTCCGGGCGCGAAAGGGGCTGCAATTCGGTCGGACTGCCCCGCTCGTACCGCGGCGCGATGACCCACCGGAGGGGGGCGGAGTGGGCGACGGCGTCGGGCCGGATCGAAGTGGCGTCCACGTGCCATACGAGGCGGGGGATCGGGTCCTCCTCGTCACGGTCGGCGGGGCGGAGGCGGGACAGCGCCTGCCACGAGCCGCGCCCGATGTTCAGAGGGCGCGGGTAGGGATCGACCAAGCCGGTACTGACGTTCAGGGCGACGAGCTCGTCAGTGAGGAACTTGAAGCCGTCGAGGACGAGACCGGCCACGAGGGTGGTCTTTCCTGCGTTCATCTCGCCCGGGAGCACGACCGCTGCTCCCCTGATGGTGGCCCCCGCGGCGTGGACCAGGAGGTGGGCGGACGTCGCCTTGATCACTTCGTAGTTGACGTGCCACAGCAGGTACCGGGCGACCACATCGGCGTCGGGCGCCCCCACGAGTCCTTCGCCGTCGAGGTAGATGCGGTAGCGCTCTCCGGCCTCGGCGCCCGTGACCACCGAATACCACCGAGCCGGCGATCCCGTGACCCCGAACGACCGGAGCGATCGGTCGAAGTAGGTGGCCAACCTGGGGTCGTCGGTGCGGATGGCGAAGTCGTGGTCGAGGGCGAGGAAGCGACCGGTCACGTAGGGAAGCTCGGCGTCCGGATCGAGCGGGATGGTGGGCGGCCGGCCAGGCCGGATGAGCGGACGGGGCTCCGGCGTGTCGGGACGCCCGCCTTCGAGGAGTCCCTCGTCGAACAGCTCGGCGCACAGGGCGGAGAGGTCGCGCTGGACATCGTGCTCGGTGGCGCCGAACTCCTTGGCCAGCATCCGGCTGATGTCGCCCACCGCCATCCTGCCGTCGAAGCACCCCCAGACGAGCGCGCCCAAGGCGTCGAGACGGTGCAGGGCGGCGCCGAGCCACACCAGCAGCTCGCCGTCGAGCTCGCAGCTCTCGACGCCCGTCGCCGGGGCCGGTACGAAGTCGAGAGTCAATCCACTCAAGGGCGGAAGTCTCTCCGCCGTAAGGCGGCGATCTGGCGAGCGGCGGCGCGCCACCGGTGCCAACGGCCGTGGTGCCGCCCGGCGCCGTAGCTCCGGCCGGGGAACGCCAGCGCCCAGGCGAAGGCGGCCCTCTCCCGCACGCCGTCAATGGCCTGGAGAGCCGCATAGGACCGAGCGGCGTAGCCCATGTCGAGATCGAGGTAGGTCCGCAGGGCGCGCCGATCACGATCGCTGGGTGAGAAGTGGCGCGCCCAGCGAGCCAATGGGGTCTCGGAAAGCGCGAACGCGTCCCAGGCCAACTCGACAGCCCGAGCGACCACCGCCGTCGACTGCCATGTCGCGCTGAGCGCCAGGGCGTGGTCGACGTCGACGCCGTTGTCGGAGCGCTGCAACATCCCGGCCAGGTCGCGCAGCGGCCCCAGGCGGGTGCGGGCGTTTCCGATGGCGGCGTGGTAGCAGGCGTGGAGGAAGCGCTGGTCGGTGTCGAGGGTTTCGAAGGAACGCCCGGCGATCTCGAACCGGTCGACCGCGCCCCAGACGTCGTCGAGATCGAGCGTCAATCCGAACGGGCCCATGACGAACGTCCGGTGCAGGTCGAGTTCCCGACCGTTCGGCCCCTTGAAGCTGACGCCCTTGCCGAAGCGGTGGTCGAAGCCGGCTCGTACCTCGGTGAACTTTCGCTCGAAACCGGCGTCGGTCAGGGCAGCGACGGCGGCGTCGTAGTGCTCGGAAGGAACGAGCAGGTCGATGTCGGCGAAGGCGCGGAGCGCGGGGTCGGGGTAATCGAGGTGCGCAAATGCGGGCCCCTTCAGCACCCGGTGGCTCACGCCGCAGCGGTCGAGGAGCCCGCCGACCTGGAGGAGGTCGGCCTCGAGCTTCAGGCAGAGTTGCATGGCGGTGGCATGGGCCGCACGGGCTTCGTCCTGTTGTTCCGGCGTCACCGGCAGGTCACCGTCGTGCACGACGGCCGCCAGGAGCCCGGCGATGCGGTGGAACCGCACACTCTGGACCAGCTTGCTCCACTCCGACGCACGGAGAGGTTGTCCGGGAAGTTCGAGCGACGAACCGTGCAGGCCCTTGGCGGCGACGGCTCGCACGAAGCCCTCCGACATGAAGATCCCGGTTGACTGCCCGGCGCCGGTCACCCGTCGCTGCCGTCGCGCCCGATCACGGGATCAGCTTATGTTCACTGCCGCCGGGCAACGTACGTGTCGCGCCGTACACTCCTGGGGGTGGTCGGCGCCCGCAGCTCATGACACTTCGCGAGTCCCTGCACGTGCTGCGGCGATGGTGGTCGGTCATCTTGGCCGGGGTCCTGATCGGCGTCGTGGTGGGATGGGTGTCGGCACCGGCAACGGCCGCCAAGACCACCGCCTTCCAGGCCACGCACACCCTGATCTTCGATCCCGAGGCCCGCGGAGGCTCCCAGATCTACCAGACTGCGGTGCTGGCCACGTTGGGCGCGGTGCCGGACCGGGTCGCCGCCCGGTTGGGCATCGACCGGCGGCGGGTGCGCTCGAGGGTGTCCGCCGAGATCCCCGCCAATCTGGGGGTGCTGTTGATCACCGGTCGGAGCGCCGACCGGGCGCAGGCCGAGGCGCTGGCCAACGTCACCGCCGAGGAGCTGATCATCGAGCTCGGCGGCCAGGAGGCGCCGCTCCACACGCTCGAGCCGGCTGTCGCGTCGCCGGTCGAGACCGACGACATCCAGGGCCCGACCTCCCGCCTGGGCCGGTCGCTCCTGGTGGGCACATTCGGCCTGCTCCTGGGGGTCGGCGCCGCCTTCGCCGTGGACCGGTTCGACAACCGCATCCGGTCGAAACGCGCTGCCGAGGAGGCGCTGGGCGTTCCGGTCGTGGCCGAAGTGCCGCCCATCCCCCGATCGGCTGGCGGTCGGCTGGTCACCCTCACGGAACCCTCGTCGTTCGTCGAGGCCTACCGGGGGCTCGGCTCGAGCGTCGACCGGTGGACACCCCGGACGGACAACGACGACGGCCACCGGGTCATCGTCGTGACCTCGGCCACAGCCGGGGAGGGCAGGACCACCACCGTGGCCCACCTGGCGGCGACGCTGGCGGAGATCGGCCGCTCGGTGCTGGTGATCTCAGCCGATCTCCGTCGACCCTCACTGCATCTCTACTTCGACCGCCCCCGCGATCCAGGCCTTGTCGACGTCCTCGCCGGAGGTTCCGGCGCCCCCACGCTGGCCGACCTCGATCTCACCACCACGATCCCACGGATTCGGTTCGTCTCGTCGGGAGCGCCGGTCGACAACGCCGCCCCACTCCTCGACCGCGCCGGCGATGTCCTCGGTGCCGCCCGGAGCCTCTGCGACTTCGTGCTGATCGACTCGCCGGCCCTGCTCACCACCAGCGACGCCGCCGACCTGGCCCGCCATGCCGACGGCGTCCTGCTCGTCGTCCGGGCCGGACGCACATCGATCGGAGCGGCCAGACGCGGCGCCGAACTGCTCGCACGCCTCGACATCCCGGTCCTCGGTGCCGTCCTCATCGCCAGCGACGCCGCCCCCACCTCCTCCCGCTCGCCGCGGAGCAACGAGGCCTCCGGGCCGGCTTCCCGGCTGAGCTCCGTCCGATCCCGCGCCCGGCGACGACCCGTATGATCGCCGCCCATCGACATCCTCTTCCTCTGCACGGGAAACATCTGCCGGTCGCCCATGGCCGCCGCGCTCCTCGAGTCCCGGCTCAAAGAAGCCGGGGTGGCCGCCCACGTGCATTCGGCCGGGATGGTCGAAGACGGCCGGCCGGCCACCCGCTTCGCCATCGACGTGATGGCCGACCGGGGCTTCGACACGTCGGCGCATCGCTCCCGACGTCTCCGGCCCGATGCCGTGGCCACGGCCGATGTCATCGTGGGCATGGCCCGCGACCACGTGCGGGAGGTCGTGGCGGCCCAGCCTGACGCCTGGCCCCGGACCTTCACCTTGAAGGAGATCGTCCGCCTGGGGGAGGAGCGCGGTCCGCGGGGCCCGGGCCAGCCCCTCAGGGACTGGCTCGCCAGCCTCCACTCCGGGCGGCGGTTGCCCGACCTCCTCGGCAACTCCGAGGCCGACGACGTCGCCGACCCCATCGGCCGGTCCCGCCGGGTCTACGAGCGCACCGCGGCCGAGATCGAAGTTCTCATCGACCGTCTGGCCGGCCTCCTGGCGGGCGCGCCGGCTGACCGGCCCGAAGGGCAGGATCGTCAGCCGGCGTAGAGGCCGACGATTTCGGTCATGGTCGGCATCCTTTCAGGACGGGGCCCGGAGGCGCACGCGAAACGATCGGAGGCCCGCAGGAAGATGCCGGGCTCCCAGGGCGGGTTCGTCATCGAGAAGAAAATTTCGGCCAATCGCTCAAGCCCGGGCCCGAACCTGCCGATACCGATACCGGCGGTGTCTGCCCTCCGCCCGTCCCCTCACCCATCGCGCGTTAGCCGAACCCGGCTCCCACCCGGGTTTCGCTAACGCGAGATGGGCTCTTCCCCCTCTGTAAGCATCTGGTTACCTAGACTGCGGCTCAGGCGGTGCGGTCGAGAGGGGGGGCCATGCGGAAGCGTGGAACGGTCCGGACCTGGCTGGCGATCCTGAGCGTGGCGTTGCTGGCCGCCGGGCCCGGTGCCCGGGCCGCAGGCGACGCCGGCGGAGGCTCGGCCCCACCGGCCGAGAATGCCCTGGGGGTCCTGGGATCCCTCGGCCTGCCCCTGGAGGAGCTGCTGGGCCAGGCCCTCGAGGTTCCCGGCCAGCTCACCGGTCCCGGGCTGCTGCGCGTGCCCGGCGCGGTGCGGGTCATCGTCATCGGCTCGGGGCTCGATCCGGCCGTCTTCGGCGACGCCTACGCCGAGCGGCTCACGGTCCACGGCGACGGCGACCGGGTCGGGCTCGGCACCTACGCCGCCTCGGTCCTCTTCCAGGTCGCGCCCGAGGCCCACCTCACCTCGGTCAACGTCTACGAGGGCGAGCACGTGCACCGGGGCAAGCTGATCCAGGCTCTCGAGTTCGCCCGGGACCACGCCGGCGACCTCGACGGAGTGGCGTTCGCCTTCCCGCCCGCCGAGGTGCTCGACCCCATGGCCGCCGGCCTGGCCAGTGACCGCTGGAACACCCTCACCGACGAAGGCGGCGGCCAGCTCCGCCAGCTGGCCGAGAGCTGGGCCCGCCTCCGGGAGCTGCTGGGCGAGCTCGGCGCCGCCGGCCTGACGGTGGTCGCCCCCGCCGGCGACCTCGGCCCCGCGCCCCAGTCCCTGCTCGGGGTGGCCGGGCTGCCCGAGGTGGTGACCGTGGGCGCCTCCGACGGCGGAGGCGGCATCGCCGCCGCCAGCGCCTCGGGCCCCTCGGTTCATGGCGGGGCCAAGCCCGACCTGGTCGCCCCCGTCGGCCTCCCCGGCCTGGTACCGGAGGAGTCGAAGCTGGCGGCGGTCCTCCCGCCCGGCGCCGCCCCCATTGACCGGGCCGACCTCGACCTGCCCTTCCCGCCCGCCGGCGGACGGCCGGCGTTCATCGGCTCGACCATCCCGGCGGCCGTGGGCGTGGCCGCGGCCGTGGCCCAGCTGCGCGTCGACGGAATCACGGAACCGGCCGCGGTGCGGGGCGTGCTGGCCGCCGCCGCCGTCCCCGAACCGGGCGTGCCCGCCTGGCGTCAGGGCGCCGGCATCCTCCGAGAGGCACCCACCGCCGCCCTGGCCCGCAGCCGCCCGCTCATCGGCGGCCCGCTCCACCTGGGCGCCGAGCCCCCGGCGGGCCGGGCCTGGGAGACGGCCGCGGCCGTGACCGGCGGCCAGGTGGCGGGGACGCCGGCTGTCTCCTTCCCCTGGCGGGTGGAGACCGCGCCCGACGGAACCCGCCAGGCCGTCGACGTGCCTGACGGCGCCCCCCGTCCCACCCCCGCCTTCACCACCGCCGGCGACGTCCTCCGCCTCGCCCTCAACCCGGGGGACAACCGGTGGGCGCCTGGCGCCTGGTGCGGGTACGTCCAGGTGCCCCTGGCCGGTCCCGGGGCCCGGGGTGCCCCCGAGGACGCAGGCTCCACGGTGGCCGACCTCCTCGAGGACCTGCCCCTGTGCCTGGTGGAGGGCCTGACCCTCACCGCCTTCAATGCCTACATCCACGACGTGCCCGCCGAGGACCTCACCTTCGCCCTCATCCCCGCCCTCCCGCCGGGGGTGTCGCTGCTGGCCGGGCCGCTGCACGTCCTGCCCCTCGACCCCCTCCACGAGCCCGTCCTGGCCGGGGTGAGCGGCACCGACGGGATGGTGCGCTTCGCCAACGTGCCGCCGGCCTTCTACGTCATGCGCCAGTTCTCCGACTACGGCGCCCCCGTCGTCGAGGTCTTCGACGGTGCCGGCGTCACCCGGGCCCGGGACGTGGGCGAGGCAGCCACCTACCTCGGCTACGACGCCCTGGTGCTCCCCAACCCCTGCGCTGAGAAGGTCCAGGACCACATGGAGACGGGCACCGACTGCCACCGGGCCGCGGTGGAGCAGCGCTTCGGGCCGGCCGAGTACGACCCCAGCACGGCCCGCTACCTGGTCGACACCCCGGCCGGGCGGATGGGCGTGATCTTCGACTTCGCCAAGAAGGTGGCCGGCACGGGCGTGTCGAGCCGCTACGTCGACCTGCTGGCCCACGACGCCATGGCGCATGGCACGGCCGTCTCCCTCGATGAGGTCCTCGGGCCCCTACCCGGGCGCCTCGGGCTCAACCTGTCCGACGCCTGGACGTTCTCCACCGCCGGCGCCCTGGGCGACCCGGAGGGGACGCTGGCCACCTACAAGGGCCTCGACCTCAAGCACGACCCGGCCTCGCTGGCCGGCACCAGCACCTACCCCTTCGCCCTGTCCACCCCCAACTACCAGGGGACCATGTCGCTCAACTTCCGCTACGACATCGACGACGCCCTGGTCGGCGTGATCGTGCAGGTGGCCGGCAAGGGGCCCCACGTCACCGTCCTCACCCCCCAGGGCAAGATCGAGGTGCCCCACCTCGACCCGGGCAAGCCGGCGGCCGTCACCCTCCGGGAAGCCGCCCTCAACGCTCAGAAGCAGCCCCGCCCCCGGGACGGGGAGCAGCCGCCCGGCCCGCCGCCCCAGACCGACCCCAAGCGGCTCTTCGGGGCGGCCACCGGCCAGGTCGGCCTGCGCCTCAACCTCCAGCCCGCCGGCGCTTCCGAGGGGACCCTGACCTTCGTGTACGTGCCCCTGGAGCCGGCCCGCCCGGCCAGCGTCCACATCGGCGACCTGTCCTTCGAGGTCACCACCTGGCAGCGGATCGACTGGCCCCGGGCCCACCTGCCCCGCGACGGGCGCATGGCGATGGGCCACAACTTCTTCTTCAACTCCCACTACCAGCCCGCTCAGATGGACCACCCCGCCTGCCGGCGCCTGGCCGACGGCGAGCTGGCCGCCGAGGTGTGCGAGAACTGGCAGGTCTTCGTCCACTCCCCCCTCGACGACGCCGAGACCTTCGACCTCGTCGATGCCGCCTCGGGCCGGGGCTTCATCGGCGAGGTCCGCACCGGCGGGGGCGGGCTGTTCAACCCCCACCGGGGCGTCCACGGTGACCGGGAGGCCTTCGCCGTGGCCGGCGTGGGCCTGCCCATCGGGCGGGGCGTCATCACCAACGGGCGGTTCTGGGAGCAGCTGCTGGTCCCGGCGGCGACCCTGGCCGCCCACCCCGGCGACGTCGAGGTGCGCATCGAGGACAACCAGGTCGGCGGCCAGTCGACGCTCCTGGACCACGCCGACGGGCCGGTGCCGCTCCGGCCCTACGTCCCCTTCAGCGCCTGGCACCGCCACGTCGAAGCCGGGCTCCTCGACGACCTCGGGCTGGCACCCTCGAGGCGCTGACCGGCGGCCTTCGTAGAACCTGGTTCATCCGGCCGGGGCCCCGGCCCCGAACTCGATGGTGTGACGACCTTCGACCTCGACCGCTACAAGCAGCTGTGCACCCGGCTGGACCACACCGACCTCGACCTGCCCGGCGCCTTCCGGGCCCAGCCGCTACGCCCCGAGGTGCTCCGCTGCCTGCGCTACATGCACGACGTGGAGCACCACACCACCTGCTACCTGCGGAACCTGCTCAACACCCGGGCCCACCACGACCCCGACGTCACCGCCTTCCTCACCCTGTGGAACTACGAGGAGCACTGGCACGGCGAGGCCCTGGCCGAGGTCCTCCGGGCCCACGGGGAGCCGGCCGGAACGCCCCGGGTGGCGGCCATGCGCCACCGGCTCGGCGCCCGCATCAACGCCAGCCCCCTGCTGTGGATGGCGTTCTCGTCGGTCAGCCGCCACTTCCTGGCCGTGCACATGACCTTCGGGGTCATCAACGAGTGGACGACCCAGGCCGGCTACGCCCGCCTCTCCGCCCTGGCCGGCCACGACGTGCTCTCCGAGCTGCTGCGGCGCATCATGCGCCAGGAGGGCCGCCACATCGACTACTACCTCTCCCAGGCCCGCCGCCTGCTGGACAAGGCGCCCGGCGCCCGCCACTCCACCCGGCGGGTGCTGCGCACCGCCTGGAGCCCGGTGGGGGCCAAGGTCATGCCCCCCGACGAGACCCGCCACCTCATCCGCACCCTGTTCGCCGACGAACCCGGCCAGGCCATCGCCGCCCGCATCGACCGCCGGATCGACAGCCTGCCCGGCCTGGCCGGTCTCGATCTGATGAACCGGACCCTACGCCGCTACGCCGGCGTCTGAGCCCCGCCGGTTGAACAGCGGGCCCGGCCGCTTGACCCCGAAGCTGCGGGCCACCGTCCGGTCGGGGTCGGAGAGCAGCGGGAAGTCGAACCCGTGGCGCTCGGAGAAGCGCTGCTGGCGCTCGAGCGGATCGGCACTGATCCCCAGCCGCCGGCGCCTACGGCGGCGAACTCCCCGGCCAGGTCCCGGAAGTGGCCGCTCTCGGCCGTACACCCCGGCGTGAGCGCCCGGGGATCGAAGAAGAGCACCACGGGGCCCCGGGCCAGCTCGTCCTGCAGGCGGACCATCCGGGCGTCGTGGGCGGGCAACTCGAAATCAGGTACACGCTCCCCAGGTCGCATGACCGTTGATGCTAGCCATGGTCCGGTCACCGCCGACGGCGACCTCAGCGCCGGCGAGCTCCGCCGCCTCGCCGAATCACTTCGTCGCTGACCGGGGCCCGGGCCCAGGCCACGGCGGCCCCGCCCAGGACGATCAGCAGGCCGGCCAGGGCGGCCAGGGCCCGGCCGCCGGCGCCGGTCCGGGGCAGGGCGGGAACGCCGGCGGGAGCTGGAGCCGCGGAATCTGCCGGGGCCGGCGGGGCGGCCACCAGCTGCTGCTGGGTACGGGTGACGGCGGCCTGGGCCGGCGCCAAAGCCGGGCCGGCCGGGGTGGGGGCCGCGGGGCCTACGGCCGCCACTGGCTTCGGCGTGGACTCGGGCGCCGGCTTCGTTGCCGAGGCGGCCACCACGGTGAAGCAGTCCGCTCCCGACCGCTCCGCCCGGGGTGCGCCAGCCGAGGAGTGGCCGATGACGACCGCCTCCTCACAGATGGTGGAACCGTCCTGGGCGCCTTCCGGCACGGAGAACTCGTGGACGTAGAGGCCGTCGTTGGCGGTCTGGCGGACCCGGGTGCTGGCAACGGCGAGATAGCGCCCGTCCACGGCGGTGCAGCCCACCACCTCCACCGGCGCCGCATCCCAGCCGCGGCCCCAGGTGACGTCCACGGCGAACGGGTCGCCCGGCGCCACCTTCCCCTCCGGGGCGGCCTGGGCGAAGGGGTCGTCGCCCAGGAGCAGGCCGCACGCCTCCACGGTGGAGGCGATCCCGTTCAGATCGGCCAGCGGGTCGTCCCCCTTGGCTGCCGCCAACCCGCTCGAGGCGAGGACCGCCGCCGAGGTGAGCACCGCCGCCGCTCCGATCGCCCGCAGTCGCATGGACATGCCTCCCCCAGTCCACCCGCTGGCGCGGGCACGTTGGTCGTGTGAGGTCAGTGCACCGGCTGGTTTTCGGCTGGCATGGGCTTGGCCGTGCCGTTGGGTTCGCCCGGGTCGTCGGGGATGGCACCCGACCCGATGAGCTGGGTGTGGGTGACCCCCTGGCCGAACTCCATGTGGTAGGCGGTGATGCCGTGCTCGTGGATGTCGAGCCCCTCGATCTCGCCCTCCCGGGAGATGCGCAGCGTGCCCGTGGCCTTGACGGCGTACATGAGGGCCAACCCGACGATGCTGATCACGACCACGCACACCGCGCTGCCGATGAACTGGGCCGTCAGCTGGGAGATCCCTCCGCCGTAGAAGAGCCCCTTGACCACCGTGGTGGTGTCGACCCCTTCAGGGGTGGGGATCCCGTACTTGCCGGTGGCGAAGAGCCCCAGGCTGAGGGTCCCGAAGATGCCGCAGGCGCCGTGGACGGCCACGGCCCCGATGGGGTCGTCGATCCGTCGGTGCTCGAGGTAGTCCACGGCCAGGGGCACGACCACGCCGGCGATCCCGCCGATCAGGATGGCGCCGAAGGGCGACACCCAGTAGCACGGGCAGGTGATGGCCACCAGGCCGCCGAGGAGGCCGTTGCAGGTCATGCCCAGGTCCCACTTCTTCCACCGGGGATAGACCCAGAACAACGCCGTCAGCCCGCCGGCGCAGGCGGCCAGGGTGGTGTTGGTGGCCACCCGGCCGATGCCCTCGAAATCGAGGGCGGAGAGGGTGGAGCCGGGGTTGAAGCCGTACCAGCCGAACCACAGGATGACGGCGCCGAGAGCGCCGATGGTCAGGTCGTGGGGGGGCAGCGGTCCGCCACCGTCCCGCTTGAACTTCCGGCCCAGGCGGGGGCCGAGGACGATGGCGCCGGCCAGGGCGACGAAGCCGCCCACGGTGTGGACGACGGTCGAACCGGCGAAGTCCCGGAACACGGCGCCGTTGGTCAGGTTGTTGAAGAAGGAGGGGGTCATGTTGGCCAGCCAGCCGCCGGGGCCCCAGACCCAGTGACCGAAGATGGGGTAGATGAAGCCGGACAGGCCGAACGAATACAGGAGGTCGCCCTTGAAGCCGGTCCGGCCGACCATGGCGCCCGAGGTGATGGTCGAACAGGTGTCGGCGAAGGCGAACTGGAAGAGGAAGAAGGCCAGGAAGGCGACGCCGGTCGTCCCGTAGGTGGCCGGGGCGCCGTTGAGGAAGAAGAACTGGTGGCCGATGAGCCCGTTGCCCTCGCCGAACATGAAGGCGAAGCCGATGGCCCAGAACAGCAGGCCGCACAGACAGGTGTCGACGATGCACTCCAGCAGGATGTTGACCGTCTCCCGGGAGCGGGCGAAGCCCGCTTCGAGGGCCATGAACCCGGCCTGCATGAAGAACACCAGGAACGCCGCCACCAGCACCCACATGGTGTTGATGGGATTGATGACATCGGGCCGGTGGACCACCACCTGGCCCAGGGCGGCATCCGCTGGCGACCGGAGGTACCAGGTCACCCCGGCCAGCACCGCCAGCGCGGCGAGCACGCCGAGCATCTTGCCGGCGAAGATCACGGCCCACAGCCGCCGCGTCTCCTGCTCCTTGAGGCTTCTGAGTCCCCGCAGTCTCATCATGGCTGCCGACCGTAGGGACGTCAGATTTCTCCAAGATTCGTGGATTGTGTCAGGCCCGTGAAAGTTAAGTGACCGGTTTCATAGAGCCCATCACGGAGCCCGTGGGCTGGGCCTTCCGGGCCGCTCGGCGGTGGCCATGACGGCGCCGCCCAGGGCGACGGCACTGAGGACGTGCCAGGCGGCGTGGGCCTGCCAGAGGCTCTCAGGGCGGCACAGGATGCCGCCCGTCCGGCCCACCACGTAGGCCGCCAGCCCAGCGCCCCCGCACCCTCCCGCCAGTGCCCACCATCCCCGGCGCCGGCTCGCCTCCCCTCCCCGCCGGCTCCTCGACGCCAGCCACCACACGGCCCGGCCGCCGACCACCACGCCGAGACCGAGGATGGCGGCCTCGTGCACCGGTTCCGCCCACGACGGCTGGGGGCCGTGGTAGCCGGCGCTGGCCAGGCCCACCCCGGCCAGGGCACTGCCGGCGGGAATGAGAGACACCCGGCTGGCGCCCGGCGCCGCCGCCCGGGCCAGCAGCCACCCCCCGACCGCCACGTACGCGAGGCTGGACACGGCGTTGGCCGGCTGCGCGAGCCAGCCCGAGCCGATGCGTTCGCAGTCGGCTCCGCCCAGGGCGAGGAGCGGGAGCGGAGACAGGTGGCGCGTCCCCCGGTGTCAGCCGAGCCGCTCGGCCACCAGCTTCTGGACCACCTGGGGGTTGGCCCGACCCTGCGAAGCCCGGACCACCTGACCGACGAAGAACCCGGACAGCGCCGTCTTGCCCTCGCGGTACTGGGCCACCTTGTCGGGGTTGGCGGCCAGCACCTCCTCGACGATGGCGGCGATGGCGGCCTCGTCGCTCAGCTGGGCCAGCCCCCGCTCGGCGATGATCTCGTTCGGGTCGCCGCCCCGGTCCACCAGCACGGCGAAGACCTCCTTGGCCGCCGGCCCGGTGATGGCTCCGGACTCGGCGGCCTTGACCAGGGCACCGAGGCCGGCGCCGGTCAGGGGGGTGGCGGCCAGCGGGCGCTCGCCCAGCTCGCGGGGCAGCTCGTTGATGATCCAGCGGGCCACCGCCGGCCCGGGGGCGCCGGCGGCGATGGCCGCCTCGAACAGGTCGCCGGTGGCGCGGTCACCGGTCAGCAGGTCGGCGTCGGCCTCGGAGATGCCGTGGGCCGCCGGCCAGGCGGCGAAGCGCTGGGCCAGCACCGGATCGCGCTGGCGGGCCTCGGCCCGGTACTCGCTGCGGCTCCGTTTCGGTGGGCGGGTGGCGGCCTTGGCCGATCGCTGGCGGGCCTCGATCTCGGAGGTGGCAGGCGCCGCCACGGGCTCGGCCCGGCCGGCCCACGAGTCCCGCAGGGTGACGATGCGGTTGAGCACCGGCGCCCCGGGCCGGGAGTCGACGGGGTCGACCATGAAGTAGCCGAGTCGCTCCAGCTGCCAGCGGCTCCCGGCCTCGGCGGCGGCCAGGCTGGGCTCGAGCATGGCGCCGGGCACCGCCTGGAGGGAATCCGGGTTGAGGTTGCGCACGAAGTCCCCCTCGGCGTCCTCAGGCCGGGCGACCTTGAACAGCCGGTCGTAGAGGCGCACCTCGGCGGGCAGGGCGTGCGGCTCCGACACCCAGTGGATCACGCCCGAAACCTTGACGCCCTCCGGGTTCTGGCCCACCGAGTCGGGGATGTGGTGGCAGCGCAGCTCGACCACCTCTCCCCCCTCCTCGACGACCTCGTCGCAGGTGATGCAGTAGCCGTGGCGCAGCCGCACCGTCCGCCCCGGCGCCAGCCGCTGGTAGCCGGGCGGGGGCTCGGCGGCAAAGTCGTCCCGGTCGATCAGGAGCGCTCGACCGAAGGGGAGGGTCCGCTCCCCCGGCTTGCCCACGTCGGGCGGGAAGTAGGGGGCCATCAGCTCCTCGACCTCCCCCTCGGGCCAGGAGGTGACGGTCACCCTGAGGGGGCGCAGCACGCCGAGGACGCGGGGCGCCACCCGGTTGAGGTCGTCGCGCACGGCGAACTCGAGCTTGTCGACGTCGACCGTGGAGTTGACCTTGGCCACGCCGATCATGTCGGCGAAGGCCCGGATGGCCTCGGGGCGGTAGCCCCGCCGGCGCATCCCGGCGATGGTCGGCATCCGGGGATCGTCCCAGCCGCTGACGTGGCCGTCCTCCACCAGGGTCAGCAGCTTGCGCTTGCTCATCACGGTGTAGTCGAGGTTCAGCCGGGCGAACTCGTACTGCTGAGGCCGGACCAGGCCCCGGCGCTCGGACACCCGGGTGTTGGCCACCACCCAGTCATAGAGCTCACGGTTGTTCTCGAACTCGAGCGTGCAGATCGAATGGGTGACGCCCTCGATGGCGTCGCCCAGGGGGTGGGCCCAGTCGTACATCGGATAGATGCACCAGGCGTCGCCCGTCCGGTAGTGGTGGGCGTGGCGGATCCGGTAGAGGATCGGGTCGCGCATCTTCATGTTGGGGGAGGCGAGGTCGATCCGGGCCCGTAGCACGCAAGTGCCGTCAGGCAGCTCGCCCGAGCGCATCTGGCGGAACAGGGCCAGGTTCTCCTCCACCCCCCGGTCCCGGTAGGGGGACGGGCGTCCCGGCTGGCTGAGCGTGCCCCGGTTCTCCTTGATCTCCTCGTCGCTCTGGTGGTCGACGAAGGCCTTCCCGTCCCGGATCACGTCCTCGGCCAGCTGGTACATCTCCTCGAAGTAGTCCGAGGCGTAGACCGCCTGGCCCCCGTAGGAGAAGCCCAGCCACTCGACGTCCCGCTGGATCGCCTCGACGTACTCCATGTCCTCCTTCTCGGGATCGGTGTCGTCGAAGCGGAGGTTGCAGCGCCCCCCGTACTGCTCGGCGATCCCGAAGTTGAGGCAGATGGACTTGGCGTGGCCGATGTGCAGGTAGCCGTTGGGCTCCGGCGGGAAGCGCGTGATCACCCGACCGCCGTACTTGCCGGTGCGGAGGTCGTCGTCGATCACGTCGCGGATGAAGTCGGAGCGGACGGTTTCCACCCGGGCGTCGCTGGTCACGGCCCGTCACTGTACCGACCGGCCCCGGACCACCGGCCCTCTCCTCCGGGGTTCCTCAGCGCGCCGATCCGGCCGGGGGTCCCGGCCGGCTCAGCACACCATGAGTACCTCCGGGGTCCGGAGGCGACGGTTTAGGGCTACGTGCGCATGGGCTTGCCAAGCGGGTAGCCCGGTCCACCCAGCGACTGGTCCGCGCAGCTGAGCCAGATGTAGGCCCCGAGGGCGGCAAAGCTCAGCACGACGTAACCGCCGAGCTTGGTCAGGCCCGCCGAACCGCTGTTGTTGGCGAAGAACAGGATGATGAGCGCCAGGTCAACGAGCGCGATGTCGATCGTGTAGAGCGACGGTAGACGGACCGACGACAGCGTGAGCAGGAAGATCCCGACCGCCCAGGCGCCGATGAACGCCAGGACCGTGGTCTTCACCGCCTCGGGCGCGATCGCGAACCAACCGTGCGTCAGGCCTAGCACGAGCATCGTGTAGCTGACCCAGAACGTACAGAAGATCCCGAATGCGCCCGCCACGTACGACTGCCCGAGGTAGGCGGCCCAAACGGTCGAGATCAACAACGCCAGTGCAGTACAGCCGAAGATGATCGACAACGGGGCCCCCAAAGTCCCCGCGGGCACATAGCCGACCAACGACAACCCGAGGCACGTCGATCCAACCACGAACGCCAGCCATCCGAAGACCTGGGGGTCTCCAGAAGCGCGAGCGGCGACCGGAACCTCGCGGATTACTTCAACGGCAGTCTCTGAGGCCACTCCGGATTCCACAGACACTGTGTCCTCCCTCCTTACTAGACTCCGCCCACGGCGGAAACACCCTCCCCCTGGAGCGTCAGCCCCAGACAACATCATCCCCGACCCAGAGGGAAGGATGAAATACCTTCTTTTTTCGCGTTTATGGATAGTCCCGATATCGCCCATTCCAACTACTCCCAGACCCGGATGGTCCGGCCCGTAGCCTGCAATGCCCGCGAGACGTATCTTCGTCGATGAACGGCGGTCCCGGCTGGCAATCCGCCATCATCTGGCTGCGGTCGCCCAGAGCACCGACTTGACCTCCTCCCACGGCTGAAGCGGTGGGATTCCTTTGGGAGGCGTGCTCATGCCGCCTCCCGTCCGGTGGTTCGCGCTTCGTCGGGCGCCCTGACTTCGGGCCTCCCTCCACGCGCAGTGGCGGTAAGCCCTGCCGCCAGGATGTTCTTCGCGGCGTTGATGTCGGCGTTGTCGGCGTGGCCGCAGGCCAGGCACCGGAAGGTCGCCTGGCTGGTCCGGTTGCCGGGGGACGCCGCCGCCTTCTGGGTGGTGCGCCGGATCAGGGTCGACCAGCCGGCGGCGGCGATGCGCCGGTTGAGGCCGGCTTTTGCACGCACGTTGCGGCCCGGGCGCTCGGTGGTGCCCGGGCGTTGAGGACGGCGATCGCCTGCTTGGTTCTCGCACGACGGTTGCTGCCCTTGCGCTGGCGGGCCTGCTTGCCTTCGAGGCGGAGCAGGCGGGCGTGCTCGCCGGGGCGGAGGCCGGGGATGTCGCGGTGG
>JBIOUX010000141.1:0-22413 GCA_044867425.1 Acidimicrobiia bacterium
TGAGTGGACACACGCCCGGGTCGAGCTCGAACCCGAGCCCCCGCGCCCCGGGGAGGTGGCGCAGGATCCAGTACAGCGTGTTGCCCGAGCCGGCGAAGGGGTCGACGACGAAGCAGCCCGCTTCCCCCTCCGTGCGGGCCACGGCGGCGATGTCGTTGCCCATGGCGTCGGCCAGGCGGTCGCGGGTGCACTCCACCGCTGTCCGTCCCAAGACCCGGATCCCCCGGGCGAACCATTCGGACGGCGCCAGGCCGTAGATCGAGACGTAGTCGGCGTCGCCGTAGGCATCGGTGCCGTAGCGCTCGACCTCCCACAGATCCAGCACGGCGTTCCGTTTCTCACCCAGCAGCAGGAGCTGGCGGTCGTAGGTCATGCCCCCAGCCCCGCCGCCACTCATCGTCCCGTGCCGATGGCGAGCCCCGCCAGCTTCACCGCCACGAAGGTGCTCGAGGGCGGCCAGGACGCCCGCTGGCCCTGCTGAAGCAGAGCGGGCGGCCGGCGGCGGCGGTGAGGCACCCGCCGCCGGCCATCAGGGCCAACCCCGCCAGGGTCAGGCCGGCCCCGCCGGCGCCGGTGGCGGGCAGGCGGGGGAGCTGCTCGGCCGCGGCCCGCACCTGGACCCGCAGGTCGCCCTCGTCGCAGGCGCCGTTCGGGTCGCAGGCCCGGACCCGGGCCACGGTGACCCCGGCGGTGGTGGCGGCGCCGGCGAAGGTGCCGTCGAGGTTGAGGCTCACCCCGTCGGGGAGGGCGCCGCTGACGAGCACGAAGGTCAGCCGGTCCCCGTCGGGGTCACGGGCGGAGAGGCCGGCCAGGGCGCCCCCCACCACCAGCGTGGGCGGCGCAGCCGGCAGCGCCAGGGAGGGCGGGTCGTTGATGGGGGTGACCGTGACCGCCACCCGGGCGGTGGACGTGTCGCCGTCGGCGTCGCCCAGCGTGTAGGTGAAGGCGTCGGCGCCGTGGTAGTCGGGGGCCGGCGTGTAGGTGCAGGTCAGCCCGGTGCAGGCCGCCGACCCGTGGGCGGGGGCGGTGGCCAGGGTCACGGTGGTGGGCTCGTCGCCCAGCACGTCGTTGGTGGTCACCGCCACGGGGAGATCGACGTCCTCGGCCACGGAAGCGGTGTCGTCGGCGGCGGCGGGGACATGGGCGGCGGCCACGGTCACGGCCACCGAGGCCGAGGCGGTGCCCCCCTGACCGTCGGCGACGGTGTAGGTGAAGGCGTCCGAGCCGGAGAAGCCGTCCTGGGGGGTGTAGGTGCACGCCGTGCCCGAGCAGGTGGCCGTCCCCGACGCCGGCGCGGTGTTCCCGCTGACCGTCAGGGGGTCGCCGTCGATGTCGGTGTCGTTGGCGGTCACGGGGACGCTCACCGGCGTCCCCGCCGCCGTGGCCCGGGCGTCGTCGGCGGCCACCGGCGGATCGTTCACCGGGGCGAGGGTGAGGGTCACGATCACCGGGCTGGAGAGGTTCCCGGCCGGGTCCTGGGCCCGGTAGGTGAAGGTGACGGTCCCGGAGTAGTCGGCCTGGGGCGTGTAGGTGAACGAGCCGTCGGGCTGGAAGGCGGTCAGGGTCCCGCGGGTGGGCGAGGTGGCCAGCACGGCGGTCAGGGCGCCGTCGTCGGAGTCGTGGTCGTTGCCCAGCACCCCGGGGGCGGCCTGGGACAGCGCCGTGTCCTCGGACCCCGGATAGGCGTCGGCGGTGGCCACCGGGACGGCATCACCGGGCAGCACCGTGACGGTGTCGGAGTTGGCGTTGGCGGCGACCACGTCGGGCCGGCCGTCGCCGTTCAGGTCGGCCACGGCCACGGACCGGGGAGAGGCCCCGACGGCCAGGTCGGTGGGCGCCCCGAAGGTGCCGTCACCGGTGCCCAGGAACACGGAGACGCTGTCGGCCACGGCGTTGGCGGTCACCAGGTCGAGCCGGCCGTCGCTGTCCATATCGGCCATGGCGATGCCCCCGCGGGACGTGCCGGCGCCGACGAGGGTCTGCGGCCGGAAGGTGCCGTTGCCGTTGCCGAGGAGCACGGAGACGTCGTTGGACCCCTGGTTGGCCACGGCGAGATCGGGCTGGTTGTCGCCGTCCAGGTCGCCGGCGGCCAGGGACGAGGGGCCGGAGCCGGCGGCGGACACGGTGGCAGACCCGAAGGTGCCGTCGCCGTTGCCGAGGAGCACGGAGACGGAGTTGGACCCCTGGTTGGCCACGGCCAGGTCGGTGCGGGCGTCGCCGTTCACGTCGGCCAGGGCCAGCGCCACCGGGGAGGAGGGGGCGGGAGCGGCGGGGGCGGACCCGAAGGTGCCGTCGCCGTTGCCCAGGAGGACCGAGACGGTGTCGGAGGCGGAGTTGGCCACGGCCAGGTCGGGACGGCCGTCGGCGTTCAGGTCGGCCACCGCCACGAAGGCCGGCTGCGACCCGGTGGCGAAGGCGGTGGGGGACCCGAAGGTGCCGTCGCCGTTGCCGAGGAACACCGAGACGGTGTTCATGAACGGGTTGGTGACGGCCAGGTCGGGACGGCCGTCGCCGTCGAAGTCGGCCACGGCCACCGACCCGGGGCGGCCGTTGGCGGCGAAGGCGCTTTGGGCCCCGAAGGTGCCGTCGCCCTGACCGAGGAGCACCGAGACCTGGTCGGAGAGCTGGTCGGCGACCACCAGGTCGGGCCGGCCGTCGCCGTTCACGTCCGCCACCGCCACCGAGATCGGGAAGTCCCCCACCGGGTAGTGGGCGGGGGCCTTGTACAGGGCCGGCCCGGCACCCGCGGGCGCCGGTCCGACCACGGCCAGGCCCAGGGGGATGAGCAGGATCGGGGCGATGGCCCACGCACGGCGGGGGGCCGTCCCTCGGCTGCCGGTCTTCCCCACGGGACCTCCCAAGCTGGAGGCGGCGGTTCCGGGACAAATCTACTGGCGGATGACCAGGCGGCTGCGGTCCACCGCCTCCCAGCCCGTGGGCGGGGTCACCAGGGGAGGACCCGTTGGTCCAGGCGCCACAGCCCGGCCCGGCGGGCGGCGGCCACCGCCCCCGCGAGCTCGGCGCCGCCGGTGGGGGTGTCGATGTCGGCGTAGCGCCCGGCGCCCGCCACCTTGTACTCGGGGCGGTACTGGCCCATCACGTTGACGTAGGTATCGGGCGAGACCGCCTCGGCCAGCCACCCGAAGATGGCGGCGGCCTCGTCCTCCTGGCCGGGCATGACCAGGTGGCGGACCAGCAGCCCCCGCCGGGCCAGCCCGTCAGCCCCGAAGCGCAGCTCGCCCACCTGGCGGTGCATCTCGGCGATGGCGGCCCGGGCCCGCTCCGGGTAGTCCCCCGCCCGGGCCAGGCGGCGGGCCGTCTCCGGCGACCAGAACTTGAAGTCGGGCATGTAGATGTCGACCATGCCCTCCACCAGGCGCAGCGACTCGACCGAGTCGTAGGCGCTGGTGTTGTACACCACCGGCACCCGCAGGCCCCGGGGGACGGCCTCGGCCAGGGCCTCCACCACCTGGGGCACCACGTGCTCGGGGGTGACGAAGTTCACGTTGTGGCAGCCGTGGCGCTGGAGCCGGAGCATCAGCTCCGCGATGTCGGCGGCGGTGCACTCGGCGCCCGCCTCCTGCTGGGAGATGTCCCAGTTCTGGCAGAACACGCACTTGAGGTTGCACCAGCTGAAGAAGATCGTCCCCGACCCCCGCCAGCCCCGCAGGCAGTCCTCCTCGCCGAAATGGGGGAAGGCGCTGGCCACGAAGGCATGGCGGCCCGTCTTACACGTCCCCAGCTCGCCCGCCGTCCGGTTGACACCGCAGTCCCGGGGGCAGGCCCGGCAGTCGGTGAGTTCCGCCCGGGCCGCCGCCACCCGGGCGGGAAAGCCGCCGGCCCGGGTCAGGGCCAGGTAGGCGGGCTCGAAGTCCTCCACCAGGAAGCGGGGATCAGCGGCGGCGGCCAGCGCCGCCCGGCCCCGCTCCCGTGCGATCACCGACACCATCACCGCTCCTTCCGGCGCACGTCCCACGATATGTCGCGGGGCCGCGGGAGGGAACGGCGCAGCCCCGGGCTACATCATGATGTTTGATTTCGTTATCATGAGACATGATCCGGACGCAGATCTCGCTGGACGACGCACAGATGGAGGCGCTGAAGGCCCTGGCTCGACGGCGGAGGGTCTCGCTGGCCGCCCTGCTCCGAGAGGCCGTCGACGCCCTCCTCGCCAACCCCGCCCCCGAGCAGCGGCAGCGGGCGCGGGACGTGGCCGGCCGTTTCCGCAGCGGACGGGCGAGCCGGACGAGCGAGGACCACGACGCCGTCATCACCGATGCCTTCTCCGCATGACGGTGTTCGTGGACACCTCGGCGCTCTACGCCGTGCTCGACGCTGACGACGAGAACCACGCCTCCGCCGCCACCGAGTGGGCCCGCCTCCTCGACGACGCCACGACGTTGCGGACCCATTCCTACGTCGTCGTCGAGACCGCCGCACTGGTCCAGTATCGCCTGGGGATGGCCGCCGCCGGGGCGCTCCACCGCGACGTGGTCCCGGCCCTGTCCGTCCGCTTCGTGGACCGGGCCCTGCACGGCGCGGCCACCACCGCCCTGCTCGCCGCCAATCGGCGCCGAGTGACCCTCGTCGACTGGACGTCGTTCGAGGTCATGCGCAGCGAGCACCTCACGGCAGCCTTCGCCTTCGATCCCGACTTCACCGACCAGGGCTTCCGGACGGTGCCGGCGGCCCGGGGCCGCCGCCGGCGGAGGTAGCCGGTCCCCCTGCCCCGCCCGCTCAGCGCCTCCGGGACAGATGGCGCCGCACCCGCACCAGCATCCTCACCATCTCCTCGCCCACGTCGGATGCCGGTGAGCGGGGGTTGTTCCACACCACGTACTCCTTGGCCACCAGGGTGGCGAGGTAGTCGAGGAGGGCGTGCTCGTCGTCCTTGACCAGGAGGTAGTCGGGGTGGGCCTCGTTGTAGAGGACGACGCCGGCGTCGGCGTCGAACCGGCTGCGGGCCTCGCCCGGATCGGGGTCGGGGGCGACGTCGGGCAGGTGGCTGGCCCGGTGGCGGTCGGGCCGGGCGGGAGGCGGCGGCGTACCTGGCTCCACGTGGGGCGGGACCAGCTCGGCCACCGAGGGCGGCTCCCCGGGATCGCCGCCCTCCCCGGCCGCCACCCCGTTGCCGCCCGGCGGCGGCGCCGTGAGGCGCTCGGGGCCCGGGCCCGCCAGCAGGCCCCCCTCGCCGGGCTCGGTGCCCAGCGGCGTGCGCATGGGATTCTCCAGATCGGCCAGCTCCTTGAGCACCCGCTCGAAGATGCGGCGGATGGCGTCGGAGAGGCGCGCCGCCGTCAGCTCGTCGACCTCCCGGTCGACCCGCTCCACGGCGGCGATGACGAGCGGCTCCACGGCCTTGAGGGCGGTGACGAAGATGGGGAAGGCGTCACGGTCCCGGAGGATGGCCCGCCGGCCGGCGGTCTGGGCCAGCGACTCGAACACCACCTGGCCCGACACCCGGTCGGACGACCAGGGGTGACCGTCGAACTCCTCCAGCTCCGCCAGGTCGTCGATGATGGTGGTGCCGGCCCGGCCGACCACGGCCACCCGCCGGCGCCGCCCGTCGCCGGTGGCCACGTAGAGGTGGAACTCGATGCGCCCCCACAGCGTGGGCTGGGCGGGGATGGCCAGGCGGACCCCGTCGGGCTGCTCGGGGGTGACGAGCTCGGCGTGGCGGCCCTCGATCACCTCGATGGTGTAGTCACCCCGGGCCAGGGCCGGCCCCCGCCGCCGGCGCAGGTAGTCCACCACCTTGCGGGGGGTGAGGACCCGGAGCACCTCGGGATCCAGGCCCGACAGGTACACGGTGGTGCCGGGCTGGGTGCGGGCCCGGCGCCGCTCGCGCAGCTCCAGGGTGGCGCTGGCCCGCCCCCGCTCCAGACGCAGGCACAGGGTGGCGTCGCTCCCCTCCGGGCGGGTCACGATGTCGCAGCGCTCCCCCAGCTGCTGGAAGGCGAGGATGCCGATGGCCTTCTCCCCCAGGGTGCGGTCGTCGCCCGCCTTGGCCGACTCGAACAGGCTGCGGGCCACGGCCCGGAGACGGTCGGCGTCCAGGCCCCGGCCGTCGTCCTCCACGGCGATGACCGGGTAGCGGCCCCGGCGGCGCAGGACGATCCGGACCCGCCCGCCCCGGCGTCCCGCCTCGGCGTACTCGTCGGCGGCGTTGGAGACGAACTCGTTGAGGGCGTCCTTGGGGTCCTGGTACGCCTGGCCGGTGACGAGGACGGCCTTGGCCAGGTTCCCGATCCGCAGTCGCACCTTCTCGGCGGGCATCGCCGCATGGTAGATGGGCCGGCCGAGCTTGCCGGGGTTCCTCCCCGGGACGGCTCCCGGCGCCCGGGCGGCTACCGGGCTGACGGTCGCTCCCGGATGCTCGTCCGCCTTCGACAAGAACGTCTCAAGACGCTCCACCGGGTGCCACTGGTGCCGAAGAGGGGACGGCATAGGTGCCGCGTCCGGCGTTGACCAACGGGATGTGGGATTGCTTCACGGGTTCCTCCCAGCCATGAGACGTCGCTCCGCACCGTAAGGACGGGGTACGTCAAGAACTGTCGGTGACGGCGTCGTCCGGCAATGCTCAACCCGCCAGGGGGTTCTCCCAGTGGACCTCGGGGAAGCGGGCAAAGTCGGTGTCGGCGGAGTACAGGGTGAGGCCGTGCTCGACGGCGATGGCCGCTAGATGCCCGTCCGTGATCAGGTTGCCGGTCAGGCGGTAGCGGCGCACCAGTCCGCCGAGCACCTCGTCGTGCCGGTCGGTCGGCCCCGGCACCCAGACGTTGGCCAGCGCCAGCCAGTCCTCCACCACAGACCACGCCTGGTCTGGATGGAGGGGCGGGTCGGTGGCCCGGGGGTTGGTGACGATGCGCAGGAACGCGCTCAGGCTGAGCCAGGGCAGCCCGACCCGCCGGGGCCCGCGCAGGGCGGCGGCCAGCCAGCGGCTCGCCGGGTCGAAGAAGGCGCTGCCTTCCAGGACGGCGAAGACCAGCAGGTTGGCGTCGACCAGCATCAGCGGCGGCTGGGTCCCTCCAGGATCTCGAGCGCCTCGGCCACGTTGGCGACGTCGATCCTGAGTCCGGACTTGAACGTCTTCTGCCGGAACGATTTCGACGCCGGCTTCACCCGCAGCCCAACCCGGATGAGCTCGTTGACGGCCTCCGAGACGCCCACGCCCCGCTCCCGGCGGAGACGCTCAACCGCCGCCGCCACATCCTGCGCCAATGTTATGGTCGTCCGCATGCTGTCATTGTAGCATCCAGATGCGCCTGGATTTACATCATGATGCGATGGAGGCGAGACCGGCCGACGATGATGACCAGATACGACGGGATGTCACGGTGGCTCCGTACCGGCCTACCGGGACCTGGCCCGGTCGGCCATGCCGTTGAACACCAAGCTGCCCGCCCGCTGAGGTGCCGGTGGCGTACCCTCGCCCCGTGATCCCGGCCCCGCTCAACTGAGTTGAACACCCATCGGTCCCCGTTCTTCGCCAAGGCCCAGCAACGGGCTCGCCGTCTGCTCAACCAACCCCAGGACCTGATCCGCCTGGCTCAGAAGGCGGAAGACAAGGCCCGGAGTCTCGAGTCGGGTCCCCTGTCCGGTCTGCTCGGCGAGCTGAAGGCGCTGCTGCGGCTGATCCGGGCCTACGCCACGGGCGACTACCGGAAGGTGTCGCTGCGGTCGATGGTCGTCGTCGTCGGGGCCGTGCTCTACGTCGTGTCCCCCATCGACTTCGTCCCCGACTTCATTCCCGTGTCCGGTCTCCTCGACGACGCCAGCGTGCTCGGCTTCGCGCTGCGTCGGGTCCACGGGGAGGTCGAGGAGTTCCTCGAATGGGAGCGGGAGACGGGCCGGGCCCCCGAACCGAACGCACCCTGAGCCGGCCGCTGCCCTACCAGGCCTCCCCGTAGTTTCCAGCGAAAAAGCAACGATTAGGGCTGCGTGCTGAGGGTGGCTGGGTGGCGTAGGGGCCGGTAGCCGTCGCTGTCGAGTTTGGCGAGTTCGCCGTCGAGGTCGACGGAGTGGGTGCCGTAGAAGTTCACGTTTTCGTGGTGGGTGGGCCAGAGGTGGGCGAGAAGTTCGTCGTCGAGCTGTCGGCCGGCGGAGCGCAGGGTGCTGATGCCGAGGCCGTAGTACTCGGTGGTCCAGGTGACGATGGCGTTGGTGGCGATGGTCAGGCACCACATCTGCTCGGTCTGCTGGTCGGGGTGTCGGCGGCGGATGGCGCCCTGGCCTGCGTAGGCGAGATCCCGGCGGAGGGAGTGGAGGTTCTCGCCTTTGTTGAGCTGCCGGGCGATCTTGCGCCGGTAGTTCTCGTCGGCCAGGTAGCGGGCGGCGTAGATGGTGCGCCGCAACGCCCCGTATTCCTTGATCGCGGTGGTGAGCGTGTTCTGTTGGCGGCGAGACGAGCACAGCTTGCCCACCACCAGGGCGGCGGTGCTGTGGCCGTACTTGACCGAGGCGGCCACCCGGAGCAGGTTGTCCCAGGTGGCGGCGATCAAGGGGCGGTTCGACCGGCGGGTTAACAGCCACCCGGCGTGGGGATAGCGAGCCAGGTAGTCGGCCTTGGCGCCGGTGCGGTACAGGGTGATCTTGCCCAGGTCCCGGATCCGGGGGGAGAGCTGTTTGCCGACCAGGTCGAAGAGCGCGAAGTTGGCCAGGGTCGCGCCGTGGGTATCGGTGGCGTGCTCGTCGATGGGCAGGTCGGTGTCGTTGCCCAGGATCCCGTCGAGGACGCAGGGGCTCTCTGGGGCGGTGGCGGCGATCACCTTGGTGTCGTAGGTCGAGTGCTGGTCCGAGACGTGGGTGTAGGTGGAGAGGCCTTCGCCCCGGGCGAAGTAGCGCGACATCGCCTGGGCGGTGAGGCTCTTGCCCTTGGTCGGGAAGCGCTGCCCGTCGGAGGATGACAGGGTGCCCGGCCCGAACGCCTGGCTGAGCGGCAGGCGGTGGTGGTAGTTCACGATGGCGGTGTTGGCCGCCTCGAGCGTCTCGGGCCGGAAGTACCACTCGGTTGTCCAGGCCAGCACGTCGTAGGGCACACCACAGGAGTCGGCCATGGCCGTCAGGCCCATGTTGGTGGCCTCGGCGACGAGCACGTAGATCAGATTGCGTTTCAGCTCCGCGGGGCGGTTCACCTTGCCGCCGGCGTGGACGAGGTGGTCCAGGAACCCGGTGCGGGCGTCGATCTCGACCAGCACCGATGCCAACGGCACCCGTGGCAGGAGGGTGGCCAGTTCCTCACGCAGCGCTTCAGCCTCGGCGGGGACGTCTTCGGCACTGAGCGGCGGGATGATCAGCTCGCCGTCCTCGTTGAGGCGAACCTGCCCGACTGAGCCGGCGCCGGCCAGCGTCAGTTCCAGGTCGGCCAGAGCGACGTGGAGCTCCTCGTCGGCTTGAGCCAGGGCGTCGGCAGCGGCGGCGGGTTTGCCGACCAGGGCGCAGTACTCGGCCCGCTGCGGGGTCCACGCCTCGGGGGTGAGCAGGAACGACGCCGGGTCGGCGTAGCGCCTCGAACCGGGCACGAACACATCGCCGCAGCGGAGCCCGTCGCGGAGGGCCAGCAGCACGCTCAGCTCCCAATAGTGCCGGTAGGCAGTGGCGTTCCCGGAGGCGGCCGCAGCGTCCAGGTAGCCGGCCCATCGGGTCGGGACGAACCCCGTCGGCGTCCCGGCGGGAACCTTGTGAGCTCTGCTGGCGTACAAGTCGGTGAGGATCTTGACGTCCTCGAGGAGTTCGTCGGTGCCGGTCCCGCCGGCGAACCCGACAGCGGCTAGGACGTGGGGCGTGAACTGGCGCAGGTAGCCCATCGAGGCGTCGAGCATGGCCAGATGCCCGTGGTCACGGGGAAGTCGTTCCCCGCTGGCCGCTCGTGCCGAAGTCATCCGGTCAACCCCGACGCCCTGGCGCAGGGCCCGCCCGACGTCTTCGTCGCCGATGGTCTCGTTCAAGACGACGGCGAGGATCTCGTCCAGCAACGCTTGGCGGTCCTCGCCGGCGCGGGCCCGCTCGGCCAGGGCCTCGACCAGCTTCGTTTTCGCCGCCGTCTCCCGGCCTGAGATCGTCTGGTCGAAAAGAAACAAGCACTCATCGAGGACGTCGACGGCGGACTGCGCCACCACGGTCAACAGGATCGGGTAGCGGCGTTGCTCGTCCCGTCGGGTCAACGCCTGGGGGGAAAGACGCCGGCCGATCCCGGCCAGGAACCGGCGCCGCTCGGCGGGCAATGCGGAAAGATCCAGGGTCTGCGCTCCCAGCCGCCGCAGGTAGGCCAGCTTGTCCAGTTCGGCTTTCACGGCTGCCGGGCTGGCCTGGGTCGCCCCCGAGCCCAGCCACCCCAGTGGGGTGCGGCCCAACTCGGGATCCACCACCAGCAACCCGTCGAGCTCGGCCCGAAGCTTCGGCCCGAGGAGATGCTCCACTCGCGCCCACGTCTCTCGCCTGGCCTGGTCCCGAGCGGCGGCTACCCGCTCCAGGATGCTGACCACCCCCGGCCGGATGATTCGGACCGACGCCAGGTACTCGCACGCCAGGCGAAACAGCAGCTTGGGCGAGTCGTGCTCCATCGCCCGAGCAAAGAGAAACTCCCCGAGGTGCTTCCACTCCAACTCGTCGGCTGTGCGCCAACCCGCATAGGCGGCGACCTCCCGGAGGTGGTCCGTCCGGGTCTGCTCCCGCTCCCCGTAGCGGTGGAGCTCCCCGGGCGCCATCCCGAGCTGCTCCGACAGCCGGGCCACCGCCGCCGTCGGCGCGGCCCGCACCTGATCAGGGACGAACCCCAGCCAGGGCAACGTGCACAGCTGCACCGCCGCCCCCAGCGTGTTGGGCCGGCACCGGAACTTCCTCACGAAGACCACGTCGGCGGGCGTCAGCGTGAAATAACGGATCAGCTCGGCCCGGCTGATCTCCGGGAACCCGCGCAGCTGCCTGAGTTCCGCCTGGGAGAACACATCACGGGTCGACACTTCAGGACTCCACGGCCAGGCTCTCCATGGCTGCCCCCCGGTCGGCGACCGAGGGCAGGCTGTAGCGGCGGGTGGTGTCCAGCCGGCGATGCCCGGCCAGCTCGGCCACCAGCACCACGTCGTGGCCGGCCCGGACCAGGTTGGTCACGAAGGTGTGGCGCAGCACGTGGGCGGACAGCTCCAGCCCGGCCTGCGCACCCAGCCGGGCGATCACCGCGTCGATCGAGCGGCTTGACAGGCGTCCCCCGGCCCGGTTCAGGAACAACGCCGCCTCGTCAGTCGGCTCGAAGAGCCCGCGGCGCTGCGCCAGCCAGCCTCCCAGCGCTTCCCGCAGCGGGGCATTGGCCGGCACCTCCCGGTAGGCGTCACCCTTACCGGAGCGGACCAACACCTTCCCCTTTCGGGCCGTGAGGGCCACGTCGTCCACGTCGAGGGCGGCCACCTCCGACAGGCGCAGCCCGGTGTAGAGCAACACGTTGACGATGGCCGAGTCCCGGGCCGAGGCCCCTTCGGCCGCTCGGAGGAGACGGCGCTGCTCGTCGACGGCCAGCGCCCGGGGGGCGACCTGCGGGAGAACCTCCCGGCGCACCGCGGCTGGACCCAGCCCGACGAAGCCGTAGAAGTTGTCGATCGCCGCCAAGGCGATGTTCACCGACCGGGGCGCCGCTCGCCGAGCGGTCTTGAGGTGCCGCTTGTAGTCCCGCACCGCCCAATCCCGAGCGTGCCCCTCGCTCAGGGGGTCCCCGTCCCTGCTGTCCGAGGCCGCCAACCACACGAGGTATCCCCCCACCCGGCTCCGATACGTCCGCCGGGTCTCCTCCGCCAACGGCTGGCGCTCCAGCCACGCACCGTACGCCACCAGCTGGCGTTCCGGGTCGCTCCCTGTTCTCGGAACCTTCCCGCCGCCCTTCTTCGCCGCCCTCACCCGCATTCTCAGAACCCTACGGCACGAAGACTTCCGAGAAGTGGATTTCCCAGAACCAGGCGACTCGCGCCATCGCCGCCGACCCCATCGCACGGGCAGGCGTCGCCAACCAAAGCCAGCGAAGGCTGGGCCATACCGCCCATCGCCCCTCCACATCGGGTGAAGTGGGGTTGCCGCCTTCGACCCGTCTCCGCGCTCCCGTCGGTCTGCCGAACGGACCCGCTCCCGCGTCCCGCTTGAATTCCGGCGACCCCCGTCGGCACATCTCTTCCGCCGAACTCCCTTCTCCCCGAGCGAAGTCTCGGCGCAGGTGTGCCCATCTGGCGTGTTTCTTACATTGCGCGAGAGAAGTTGGTTTCGTCGCCATTTGTGCGGAATTTAAAGGGCCGCGTCGAGAGAACCGAAAAATGCCTCGACTGGAAAACGTTACCAACGGGCGGTGCCTTCTCTATGGTGAATCGTCGTCTTGGCGCGGTCCTCGCAGGCATCTTCGTGGCTTCCATCTGTTCCGTGGTGCTCGCCACCGCTCGTTCCGCCGCCGCGGCGGACTGGTCCCTCAGCTGGCCGGCGGACGGACCCATCACAGCGGTACCAGGAGACTGCAGACCAGCACCACCCGACCCAAGGAACTGCGATCGGCCCCACAAGGGCTACGACATCGGCGTCTCCGGCCCGGGGGCCTCAGGGCCGATCTACGCGGCAGGACGAGGAACAGTAAGGGACTTCAAGGATCCGGCGGTTGCTGGGTACGGCATCTATGTCGAGATCCAGCACTCCAACAGCCCGATCTGGACTCGGTACGCACACCTTTCGGCCCAGCATGTACACCAAAAGGAGCGGAGCGTAACAAAAGCCACCCGTATTGGTGAAGAAGGTGGGACCGGCGGCAATTATGATCCTCACCTCCATTTCGAAATTTTTGCCAATAACAGTCCCGACAGTTGGATACGGCTTGAGCCGAACGGGCCGGGGGGTTTCGACGACTGCCAAACCAACCCGAACTGCAGTGCACGCGAGACATCCAAGCTTCGCTGGAAGACGGTGCATCGGGGCGATCCGCTTCCGATGGCAACGCAAGTGCCGGCCGCTCCTAACCAGTCCAACCTGTTTGGTGACGCATACGACTTCCCCGGTGTGCCGGCCGACGTGGTTGGTATCGCCACGGCGCCGGTGGGGGTCGGCTATTGGCTGGTGAAGGGGGACGGGGCGGTCTTTGCCTACGACGACGGCCAGAACAAGGTCCTCTACCACGGGGGGGCGAACGTGAACGGCGCCGGCCAACCCGTGCGTCTGAACAAGCCGGTGGTGGGCATGGCGGCGAGGCCGGTGAGTGCGGCGTCGGCGTCGACGGGGGGCTACTGGCTGGCGGCGGCGGACGGCGGGGTGTTCGCCTATGGGGGGGCGCCGTTCCTGGGCAGCGCCGGCAACGTGAACCTGAACAAGCCGGTGGTGGGCATCGCCGCCCATACCCGGTCAGATCTTGCCCCTGGCTACTGGCTGGTGGCGGCCGACGGCGGGATCTTCAGCTACGGCAACGCACCCTTCCATGGCAGCGCCGCCAACGCAGGCCTGAACTACCCCTACGACATGGTGGTGGGGATGGCGGCCCGCCCGGACGGTGACGGCTACTGGCTGGTGAGCCGTCGAGGACGGGTCTTCAATTACGGCGCTGCCGGCCACTACGGCGACGCCAGCGGCTTGGGGCTGGACGACGACCACGACATCGTGGGGATCGCCGCCCGTCCCAATGGGTTGGGGTACTGGCTGCTGGGGCGGGACGGCGGGGCGTTCGCCTACGGGGATGCCGAGTTCCACGGCGCCGCCACCGCTCGGCGCTGGGAGCCAGGCGCTCCTGGTACGGCTGCACTGGAACCGCTGGTGGGGATCGCGGCCACCGGTCCGGGCGGCTACCGCCTGGCCGAGGCCAAGGAGGGTGCTGTCCACGCCTTCGGTCCCATGAGCTTCAGCGGCGGTGGCGGGGGGTTCATCGCGCAGGGTACGGGCTCAGGCGGGACGGTGACGAGCCCCAACGACCCGCCGGTGGGCTATACCGACGAGAGCAGCGTGGCCCGGGTGCGGGGCTGGGCGTACGACCCGAACGAGCCGACCCGCAGCATCGAGGTCCACGTCTACATCGACGGGGTGGGCTACAACCTCGGCCCCACTACCGAGTACCGGGGCGACGTGAACGCGGCCCACAACATCACCGGCTACCACGGCTTCGAGTGGACACCCCCGAGCCAGTGGAGCGACGGGAACCCGCACACCATCGAGGTGTACGCCATCGACTCCACCGGCGGAACCAACACCCGCCTGAGTGTCACGTCGTCGTCGGGCACGAACTATCCCCCCGCCGGTGAGCTCGACTGGGCGGGGCCGTACGGCGTGCACGGCTACGCCTATGACGACAACGACCCCTACGCCAGCATCCGCATCCAGGTGACGATCGACACCACCGTGTACGTCCTGGGGCCGACCTCGCTTTGGGATGACCGCCGTCCCTTCGGCGACCACGGCTTCGACTGGATACCCCCGGTGGAGTGGCGCGATGGTCGCCTGCACACCATCGAGGTGCGGGCCCTGGACACCGCCGGCGGGCCGAGCACACTGCTGGGCAGCCGACGGTTCCGGGCCCTGGCCGACGACTGGACCGACGGCGACGGCGCGCTATGGGACGCCACCAAGTGGATTACGTCGCGCAACTCGTCCACCAAGGTGGTCAACGTCCAGGGCAACCAGGGTCGCCTCTATGTGAAGAGCTCGTCGGCTCGGGCCACCGCCACCATGGCGGCGGTGGCGAACAGCGACGCCACCTTCACCTACCGGTTCGATAACCGCGACGCCAGCAGCTACCTGCGCGTCATGCTGCGGGCCTCGGGGGCCAGTGGCGCCGACCAGATGCCCAACGGCTACCGGGTGGAGCTGCGCAGCGACTCCAACACCATCAAGCTCCAACGCTACGTCAACGGGACCGCCACCCAGATCGGCTCCTTCTCCTACACCAAGGACATCAACGCCCAGAAGCTCCGCTTCCAGGTGTCGGGGAACACCATCCGGGTCAAGGCGTGGGCGGCGGGGAGCAGCGAGCCCTCGACGTGGCAGATCCAGGTCACCGACACCTCCATCACCGGCAGCGGAGTCTTCCAGGTCAACCACAACTGGAGCAGCGGGACCCGCTCCGTCTACCTGGACGACTTGGTGCTGACCGACCTCAACCCCTGATCCCACCCTCGAACACAACGACCCGACGACGCACCGGAGGATCTGGCGTGGCAAGCAAGGACAAGGCAACGACCCCGGCACCGGCCGGCGGCGGGCGCCCCGGACCGAGGAGACCACCTCGCCGGGGACGGCGCCTGGCGCTCGTCGCCGTGGGTGCTGCGGCGAGCCTGGTGGCCGTCAGCGCCACGGTGGGGGCGCTGATCGCCGCCACCACCGGTGTTGCCGGCGCCCACTGCTTGGGCTACCAGCCCCAAGTCGATATCGCCCCCGAAGCCGGCCGCGTCATCTCCATCGGCCACGCCACGGTGGTGGAGGGCGACAGCGGAACTCAAGCCGCTGTCTTCCCCGTGACCCTGTCGTCTTCGAGTACCCAGGTGGTCAGCGTCACCTACGCCACCACCGATGGCGGCTCCGTCATCGTGGCGGTCGGCGCCAACAGCGATGTCATCGCGACCAGCGGGGACGCCAAGGCCCCCGACGACTATGCCGTCGCCAGCGGCACCCTCCAGTTCATGCCGGGTGAGGTGACCAAGACCATCACCGTCTCGGTGACCGGCGACATCGAAGACGAAGGCGATGAGAAGTTCTTCGTCATCCTGTCCAACCCGACCAACGCGAACCTCGCCGACCATCAGGGACGGGGCCTCATCCTCGACGATGACGGCATCACGATCTCCGTCACGGATGACACCGTCTTCGAACGCGACAGCGGTACCCAGAACGCCACCTTCGACGTGGAACTCTCCGACGAGGTCGACAGCGCCGTCACTGTGGCCTACGCCACCGCCGACGGGACCGCCACCGCTCCCGGCGACTACACCGCCACCAGCGGCACCATCGAGTTCGCCCCCGGAGAAGACAGGGTCACCATCACCGTTCCGGTGGCGGGCGACACCGACGACGAGGGCGACCACCACTTCTTCGTCAACCTGTCCGGCGCCACCAACGCCACCATCGCCGACGGCCAGGGCACGGGGACCATCTACGACGACGACGACGGCCAGGACCCCGTGGCCAGGGTCACGGCCGGCAGCAACCTGTGGGGACCGATGTCAACTGGTGGCCTCGAAGCCCGCCTCTACCCCAGCGCCGTCTGGGCCGGAGCCCACATGGTGGTCTGGGGCGGGGCCACGACCGGCCACTACGACGAGGACTCGTTCATGAGCGACGGCGCCGCCTACAACCCCGCCGACGACACCTGGACCTGCCTTCCCGCCCCGCCCATCCCTGGCCGCCGTCTCCACGCCGCGACCTGGACCGGGACCGAGATGATCATCTGGGGCGGCGACCGGGGCAGGGAAGGGTTCCTCGCCGACGGCGCCGCCTACAACCCCGCCACCAACCAGTGGCGGCCACTGGCGCCGGCACCCCTCATGCGCCGGCGCCTACCCAGCGCCATCTGGACCGGCACGGAGATGATCATCTGGGGCGGCCTCATCGACCACTTCCGGCCGGCCGCCGACGGCGCCGCCTACAACCCCCTGACCAACAGCTGGCGTCTCCTGCCCGCAGGACCCCTGGCCGCCCGCTATGCCCACGCCGCAGTCTGGACGGGTACCGAGATGATCCTCTGGGGCGGCAACCGCGGCGAGGGCCCCGCCTACGGTGACGGTGCCGCCTACGACCCCACCACCAACACCTGGAGAACCCTCAGCCAAGCGCCCATCTCCGGCCGGCTCACGGGCACCGGGTCGGGCGCCTGGACAGGCACCGAAGTCATCGTTTGGGGCGGCTACGACAGCAGCGAAGAAGACGCCGACGCCTTGGCCGATGGCGCCGCCTACAACCCCATCACCGACACCTGGCGACCGCTGCCCCCCGCCCCGCTGAACCCCGGCCAGGCCGACGGCATCGTGTGGACCGGAACGGAAATCGTCCTCTGGACACCCGACACCCAAGGGGTCCCCGGCGGAGCCGCCTACGACCCCCTCGCCGACACCTGGCGGGAACTCGCTCCACCCCCGACCGCAGAAGGACTCGCGGCCATCCCCGTGTGGACCGGCCAGCAGGTCCTCATGTGGGGAGCATGGACGGCGGAAACCGACGGTGAACCACTCCTGACGACGAAGGCCATGCGCTACGTCCTCTAGCGGCGGGACCACCCACACAAATTCCCTGCTGCATCGGTAAACCGCACAGGGCTCCCGAGCGACTGAGGGGGATGATGGAGGCGTGGCCAAAACCGATGGACGTCCGCTGCGGTCGTCGACGCCGCCTCCAGCGCGCCTCACCGAGCCGTTCGGCGACTTTTACCGGAGGGAAGCGAAGAAGGTCGGCAGCCTCGCCTATGTCCTCTCGGGGAGCCGCACGCTGGCCGAAGAGCTCACCCAGGAGGCCTTCCTGGCCGCCTACCGCCGCTGGGATGAGATCAGCGGCTACGACCGACCCGACGCCTGGGTGCGGCGGGTCGTCGCCAACCTCGCCGCCTCTCGGATTCGCCGATACCGCATCGAACTCCGGGTCATGGCTCGTCTCGTTCGGGAACGACGGGCGGTGTCAGAGCTGTTCCCGGAAGCAGAAGCCATGTTCTGGTCGGCGGTACGGACCCTGCCCCGCCGCCAAGCCCAAGTCGTCGCCCTCTACTACCTCGAGGACCGCTCCGTGGCCGACATCGCCAACACTCTGGGTTGCGCCGAAGGCACGGTCAAAGCCCACCTCCACCAGGCCCGGCTCACCCTGGCCCTACGCCTGGGAGACGCATCGGATCAGGAGAACCACCGATGAATGACCTCGACGAGCGCGCCCGCCGAGCCGCGGCGGCGGTGCACCACAACCTGGCCGAACACCCCCTTCAACTCCCGGACGACCTCAACCCCCGGCGGCGCCACCGACGCGCCGCCTGGACGCTCATCGTGCTCCTCACCCTCGGTGCCACCGCGGCGACCACCTGGCAGGCGCTCGACACCGGCGGCGAGCAAGTGGCGATCCGCACCGGCGAAGAATCTGATAGCACAACGCCCTCAGCCAGAGCCACGGTGCCTTCAGCGGCCATGGTGAAGGATTCGTCGTCGACAACGGTGACCTCGGTTCCGGCCGCCACGGTGAGCACCGTCCCGGAACCGCCCGGGTCGCGCGCCCAACGCTGGATCGGGCTAGTGGACCCCGGGACGCGGGAAATCGCACCCGGGATCAAGAAGCAGTCGTGGTCCGCGATCAGTTTCGATCCGACCTATGCGGTGGTGCTCGCGCTGGACGGCGACCACGAGATGCTCTGGTTCGAACGCGACCTCCCCGCCACCGCCGAGCACGCGGCGGGAACCGCCCTCATCGTCGACGCCATCGACGTGCCCCCGTCACCAGACGGCCAACGGAGCTTCATCGTAAGCCAGGAGTGCGAGATCGGCGGCAAGGTTGACCCCGAAATCGTCGCTGTCCTTGGCCCACCCACCGACGAACGCACACCCAACGGGACCCCGATCACCACCCGGCTCGCTTTCGCGTGGCGGTTCAACCGCCTCACCGAACAGATCGAGGCCATCCCCACCAGCGGCATGGTCTGCCCAGACGACCGCTACGGCGGCGAGTGACGTCCCCGCCCCACTCAGATTTTGGTCTTCACGCGTGGCGCCCTTGCGTAGTTGAGCTGCTGGCCGGGACGGGAAACGTAAGTGGTTAGTAAGGCAAGTGAGGGACCTGGACCGCCTACAGCCCCCACCTGGGCGGCAGCGTTGTCCCGGAAGAGGGACCGGAGCGGATGTATCCGCGGGGCGACGGTGAGCGAGCGGTGGCCGGTCTGGGCCATGATGGCCCGCTCAGAGACCCCGGCCTCGGCTGCCGAGGTGGCCAGCCCGGCCCGTAGGGAGTGGGCCGAGTAGGGGCGGGGATCGAGGCCGGCCCGATGCACGGCCCGCTGGACCGCCCGGTTGGCTGACGCGGCCGTCAGCCGGGCCCAGCCGACCTTGCCGTGCTAGGTGACGGAACGGAAGAGGGGCCCGGAGCTGATCCCGGCGGCCTCCAGCCATGTGCGCAGGGAACGCACCGAGCAGGTGGCGGGGTTGGACCCGTAGGGGAGGCCGACCTGGCGGACGGCGCCCTCCTGGTCGGTCTTCGACCGGCGCATCCTGACCACCAGCCCCTCGTAGTGGTCCTCGACGTGGGCGACATCGAGCGCGACGAGCTCGGAGCGGCGCAACGCGCCGGCGAACCCACGAGCAGCAGGGCCCGGTCGCGGTGGCCCGAACGGCGATGGGGTTCATCGGTCGTGCTCCCTTCCTTCGAGGGTCGGCGGAACGGGAGCAACCGGCGCCGGGAGGGAAGGGGGGCAAGGCTTGGCGCAGCCGACGAGCGCAGCGAGCTCGGCCCTGGGAGGGCCCGGGCGCAGACTGCGACCGAGCCGCCGGACCCGGCGGAAGACGGGAGCACCCTAAGGCGGCCGGTGCGGCCGGGAACCCGCTCCTGCGTGACCAGGGCCAGCCGGGCCACCTCGGCGGGGTCCAGCCGGGCGGGGAGGCTGTCCAGGTACCGGCCGATCTTTTCGGCGCCCACCACCGCGAGGGAGGGCCCCAACTTTAAAACCGCCGGCGCCGACTTCGGCCCCGTGCACACACACGCATCCCCATACCGCCGGGGGTTTGCCGTCGAGGTCGCGGAGGATGCCGATGTCGACGAAAAGGGCCCGCCACACCTCGCCCACGGCCCACAGGGTTTCCTCAAGTTCGCGCACCCGCCAGCCGACCCGGACCTTCGTGGGGCCGGCGGGGACGACCGGGCCCCCCCGCCACCGCTTGGAGTCCACCAGGACGATGCCGCCAGGACCAACGAGGAGGTGGTCGATGTTGGCTCGGGATTCGACCAGCGCCCGGTCATGGAGGATCACTCAGCCGTTCTCCACCCAACAGGCGTAGCCGCTCGGCGGTGGCCCGCTCCCCGGCCGCCCACCGGCCGGCCTCCGCCTGCGCCGCCAAGCGGTCGCTGCGCCGCTCCAGCGCCCACGTCGCCGCCCGGAGGCGAGCTCGGCAGCGACGAGCAGCGTTGCCCACCAGACGATGGGCACGGCGACCAGGGCCACGACCCACGGCCACCGCCGGCCCCGGCGGTGGCGTCTCTCGAAGCGCCGCGCGGCCATGCGCTCCGCCATTGCCTGCGCCGAGACGCCGGGCACGCCGAGCTCCACGCCGATCAGTTCCAAACCTGACGAGGACAACGGTCCCGCCGGCACGGTCGAGCCGTTGCAGGGGCGGCGCGAGCTCGCTGGCGGGTGTCCTGCGAGCGGCGCTGCGCGGCGTTCGCCGGGGGCTTCCCCGCCGGCGTCGGGTACCCCAAGGCCGCCTCCGGGCCCAATCGTTGTTTTTACGCTGGAAACTACGGGCAGGCCTACCAGGCCCGCGGTCGGGGCACGAAGGCGGGATGCACGCCTCGGCGGGTCCTCAGCGCGAGGTCACGATCCGAGCGGTCATCCCCGGGCCCGCTGCTGGTCCACGACGGCCACCGCCCGCTGCAGCGATCGCAGGATCGACTCGCGGCCCCTGCCCGTGCAGGGGATCCACGGCACCCCGGCTTCGCCGGCGCGGGTGCGGAGATGGCGGCCCAGGTTGGTGCGCACGTAGGGCATGAGCACGAGGGCGTCGCCGTGGCGGAGCCGGGAGAGCGCCTGGTCCAGGATGCGGCTCCAGTCGGCCGAGAAGCCCCGGAACCAGTCGACGTGGACCCGCCCGCCGTAGAGGCGGGTGAGCTCTTCGTCGACGAAGGACGACCACTGGTGCTGGCTCTCGTTGCCGCCGACGAACACCAGACGCACCGCTGACGGGCTCCCGTCCGGGGAGAGGTCTGGCTCCTCGCCGGTGACGAGCAGGCGGCCGAGGCGCTCGAGCTCGTCGGCCGAGGCGTCGAGGTCGGCGACGAGGTCGAGGAGGTCGGCGGCGGCGTAGCCGGGCAGCTGGCCGGCGCGGGCCCGGTGGAACAGGCCGGTGGCGATGTTGCGGGCCGGGCCGTACTCCCCCAGGCGCTCGAGGATGTCGACCCGGCGCAGGTCGGCGTCGACCCGGCCGAGCGCTTCGGCCAGGTGGTCGTTGCCGGCCAGGAGCTGCTCCCAGCTGTGGTCGAGGTCGGCGTCGCAGGCCCGCATGACCAGCTCGTCCACGGAGTCGGCGAGCTCCTCGAGCCGCTGGCTCTGGCCGAGCAGGCCGGCGCCGGTGAGGGCGGCGGCCAGCGCCGCGAACCGCTGGCGGGGCAGCAGCCGGCGGTCGTGGCCGAGCACCTCCGCCGCCGTCACCGCCCGGGCGTCGGGGCGGACGGCCTGCTCGCAGACCGCGGGCAGGAGCACGGCGGGCTCATCGGCGCGGGTGACGGCCATCTCCAGCAGGTTGCCCACCCGGGGGGAGCCGAGGGCGGTGAGGGCGTCGGCGGCGCTGCGCAGCTCGGCGGTGGTGGGCCGGAACCCGCCGTCGCAGGCCCCCACGATGGCGCCGTAGGCGGGTCCCTCGGCCTCGGGGAACAGGCTCTGGAGACCGGCCAGGCCCCGGTGGAACCGGGCCACGGGCAGGAGGGGGACGAGCTCGGGCTCGCCGGCGGCGGCGGCCCCGTCGGCCCGCTCGAGGGCGACGAAGGCGTCGGCGAAGCGGCGCTCGAGGAGGGCCAGGATGCCGAGGCAGTAGGAGGCGACGGGGTCGTCGGGGCTGGCGTCGACGGCGGCCTGGAAGTGGGTCCGGCCCTGTCCCAGCCGGGCGGCCAGGGCCAGGCGCTCGTCGTCGCTGCGGGCGGGGTGGACGTGGCCCAGGCGGCCGAACCGGCCGGCGACCAGGCCACGCTCCCGGGCCAGGAGGGCCACCCCGGCCCGGTCCTGGGGGGCGGCCTCGACGGCGTCGAGGATCGACTGGGCGCCGGCGAAGTCCTCGGCCCGCCTGCGACAGGCCGCCAGGGCGGCGGCCACCTCCACCGCGCCGTGGCCCGCCGTGAGGAGCGCGTCGTCGGGCGCCGTGGCGGGGGCGAGGAGCGCGTCGTCGGGCGTCGTGCCGGGGGTGACCCAGCGCCAGAGGGCGAGGAGGATCACCTCGGCCTCCTCCCAGCGGCCCTCGGCCAGCAGCTCGAGGGCCCGGTGCTGCGCTTCGCGGGCCAGCGGCCCCGGGCCGGTCAGCGACGGGTGGGCGGCGCCGAGGAGCCGGGCGGCGAAGTCGGGGCGCCGGCCGAGGGCGGCGAGCACGAGGGGTTCGAGCAGGCCCGGGCCCATGAGCGGGTCGGCGAGGATCTTGGCGCACTCGTCCTCGCGCTCCTCCATGGCGGCGAGCACGGCGTCGCTGTCGCCGGTGCGCACGAACCCGACGAGGCGGCCGAAGCGGAAGGCCCGCCACCGCTCGGGGTTCATCCCCG
>JBIOUX010000142.1:0-5890 GCA_044867425.1 Acidimicrobiia bacterium
CCGCCGGCCTGGCCGGCGTTCCCGGACGGCCCGGCGACGGCCTGGTGGGCAGCGCCGTGGGCACAGTGGGTGGCCCGGAGACGGCGCCCACCGCCGCGCCCGAGGACCCCGAGGCCAACGACGGCGACATGTTCTGCGGGGACATCGCCTCGATGGCTGACGGGCGCCTCCTCATCACCGGCGGCGGCGACTGGTACAACGAGCCCGGCGTCCCGGCGGGCGAGCAGACCGGGGTGGAGACGCCCGGCGTCGGTCTGCCCGAGGTCGAGGGCCTGCGCTCGGCCCGTATCTTCGACCCCGTCACCTCCACCTTCAGCCTGGCGGGCGACATGAAGTACCACCGCTGGTACCCCGCCTCCGTCACCCTGCCCGACGGGAAGGTGCTGGTGGCCGGGGGCGCGACCAAGCGGGTGAAGAACACCCAGGCCTCGAACGTGCGCCGCACCGAGACCTTCGACCCCGCCACCGGCCAGTTCACCGAGAACTACACCGGCCCCGCGTCGGAGACGTCGCTGCCGCTGTCCCCCCGCCTCCACCTGCTGCCCGACGGCAAGGTGCTCTACGCCGCCGCCGGCCAGAGTTGGGCCCCCTTCGGGGCGGCAGCCGACGAGGCCCTCTACGGGATGCTCCAGCTCTACGACCCCAAGTCGGCGACGTGGGAGGTGAAGACCCCCCACCTGCTCGGCGCCCGTGACGGGGCCGCCTCGGTCCTCATGCCCCTCGACCCGCCCTACGACCGGACCACCGTGCTCACCCTCGGGGGGACGCTGGGACCGCCGCCGGGCGGCGAGGTGGGCGTGCCGCTGTCGACCATCACGCGGATCGACGGCAAGGGGAGGATGACCGAGAAGCTGACCCGCTTCTCCATGCTCGAGGCTCGCTGGAACCCCTCGGCGGTGGGTCTGCCCGACGGCACCGTCCTGGCCGTGGGCGGCGCCACCACCAGCGATGCCATCGCTCCGGGGACGGGCCTCCCGGTGCGGACGGTGGAGCTCTTCGACCTTCGCACCGAAGCCTGGTACGGCATGGCCCGGATCAGCCGGGACCGCACCTACCACCACTCGGCGGTGCTGCTGCCCGATGGCCGGGTGCTCCTCGGCGGCCACGCCCCGCTCGCCTCCCCGGCCCGGGGCGGCGACCTCGGCGCCCCCTTCCCCAACAACGACCGCGATCCCAGCTTCGAGGTTTTCACCCCCCATTACCTGTTCCGGGGCGAGCGGCCGATCATCCGCCACGTCCAGGCCGGGATCCGCTGGGGCGAGACCTTCGAGCTCGAGACCCGCCAGGCCCTCAGCACCGATTCCGTGGTGCTCATCCGCCTGGGGTCGCCCCAGCACATCATCGACTCCGACCAGCGGACCGTCCGCCTGGACTACACCCGCCACTCGGGGCGCCTGGCGGTGAAGGCCCCGCCCAACGGGGCCATCGCCCCGCCCGGCTACTACTACCTCTTCATGAACCTCACCACCCGGCGGGGCCCCATCCCGTCCATGGCCCGGGTGGTCAGGATCGGGCCGGACAGCGACCCGTCCGAGGCGCCCCAGCCCTTCCCCGACCTCGGCCGGGGCAGCGAGGCGCTGGGGACGGCCAACAAGGACGGCGACTCCAGCCCCGCCGCTCCCGTGGAGCAGCAGCTGGCGGAGCTCGTCGGAGGCAGGGTGGCCAACCCGCCGCCGACCGGCCTGCCGGTGCGGGCCGAGGCGGCGCCGATGCTGGCCAGCCCCGAGCCCCGCCGCCGGGCCCTCCGCTAGCCTCGCCGGCCGCCGGGCCCCCAGCCCGTCGCCTCCCCGGCGATTGGTGGCCTTTCCGGGGTATTGCCCCGATCGCTCCGCGCCGTCCATACTGAGGTGAATAACCACTCACAGTGTTCGCACAAGCACTCAGCGTTGTAGAACTCGACCCACTTCAATCGCACTCTGGGGAGGCGATGCCCATGCATGGGCACACAGGCAACTGGAGGAAGGTCGTCGTCGCCGTGGCGTCGGCGCTGCTGTTCGGCGTGGCGGCAACCGGATCGTCGGCCCAGGTGGTCGGCGCTCCCGACGTGATCGGCCAGTGGACCGAACCGTTCGAGGAAGGCGGGGCCGGCACCCCCCGCTGCGTCCCGGCCGACGACGGCTCGGGGTTCGTGGTGTGCAAGCCGACCGCTCAGGCTGCGGCCGTCCTGCCCGACGGCCGGATCATGTACTACAACGGGATCGAGAGCCAGGAGAACGCCAAGGGGCCCAGCGCCATGTCGCTGTCCCCGTCCTCCCGTGACAGCCAGGCCCGGGTCCTGGACCTGCGCACCGGCACCCCGCAGTTCGTGGTCCCCGCCCAGGGGCGGGGGGCCATGGCCAACCCGAACATCAAAGAAGGCCACCAGTCCTACGACGACCCGATGGCCGCCGTGGGCGTGCCCGGCCGGCCCGGCGACGGGTTCGTGGGCAGCACCTGGGGCCAGGTGGGCGGCGAGCCCCACGACCCCGCCTCCAGCCCCGACGACACCTCGGCCAACGACGGCGACATGTTCTGCGGTGACCTCACCGGCCTGCCCGACGGGCGGGTGCTCATCGCCGGCGGCACCGACTGGTACAACGAGCCCGCGCTCATGGACCGCAACAACGGCGACCCCGCCGACGTGGGCGCCATCGAGCTGGAGGGGCTGCGCAGCTCGTCCATCTTCGACCCGGCCACCAACACCTTCACCCCGACCAGCCCCATGAAGTACGGCCGCTGGTACCCGCACGTGGCCATCGGCCCCGACGGGAGCCCCACCGTCTTTTCCGGGGTGACCCAGCTGATCACCGACACCCAGCTGTCGCAGGTGCGGCGCACGGAGACCTTCGACGCCGCCTCGGGCACCTGGGCGGAGAACTATGTCGGGCCCGAGTCGGAGAACTCCCTGCCGCTCCAGCCCCGTATCCACCTGACTCCCGACGGCAAGTTCACCTACGCCGGCGTGGGCCAGATGTGGGGCCCGTTCGGCCAGGCCGTCGACGAGGCGACCTACAACTTCATCCAGCAGTACGACCCCCAGACCCAGGCGTGGTCGATCGCCGGCGTGGCGCCCCTCGGGGCCCGCTCGGGGGCGTTCCAGCTCCCGCTGCAGATGACCCCGCCGTATGAGGAGATGACCCTGGTCCAGTTCGGCGGCGTCCTCGGCCCGCCTCCGGGCACCTGGATCCCGGCCAACGCCTTCACCACCATGGTGACGGTCGACGCCAACAGCAACATCAGCACGGCGATCGGCCCGGACATGAACTACGCCCGGTGGTTCGCTTCCGGTGTGGTGCTGCCCACCGGCGAGCTGCTGGCGGTCGGCGGCGCCGACAAGGACGAGGTCATCGACCCCGGGGTGGACATCCCGGTCCACCAGGCCGAGCTCTACAACCCGGCCGCCAACAGCTGGACCGAGGTGGCCAGCCACACCCGGGACCGGGCGTACCACAACTCGGCCCTGCTGCTCCCCGACATGCGGGTGCTGCTCGGCGGCCACGCGCCCATCGGCAGCCACTACGGCGGGGCCAACTCCGACCAGGGCGGCCCGTTCACCAACAACGACAACGATCCCAGCTTCGAGGTGTGGAGCCCGCCCTACCTGTTCCGGGGGGCACGGCCCACCATCACCTCGGCCCGGGCCGGGGTCTCCTACAACGAGACGTTCACGGTGGGGACCCCCCAGGCCCGGGACATCGAGTCCGTGGTCCTGCTGCGGACCCCGTCCCCCGAACACGTCAACGACTCCGACCAGCGGAACCTGGCCCTCGACTTCACCGTGGCCGACGGCAACCACCTCCAGGTCGAAGCCCCGCCGTCGGGCCGGGTGGCCCCGCCGGGCTACTACTACCTGGTGGTGATGAAGAAGAGCCTCCAGGGCCCGGTCCCCTCGGTGGCCCGCATGGTCCAGGTGGGGGTGGGCACGGACATGACCGACGCCCTCCAGCCCTACCCCGACGACAACCCGGCGCCCACCGGCGGCTCGGCCACCCCGGACATGGACTCGAGCCAGGCGGCGGCGGCCTCCGGCCAGGCGGCCGAGGCGGCCAAGGCCGCTCCCGCTCCGGTCAACGGCCCGGAAGTGGCCGGCGTGGAAGCGGACGGCGAGGCGGAGTCGGCCGTCGAGGCGGCGTCCGAGGCCTACGGCCAGCTGAACGCCGTGCCGGCCAGCAACCCGGCTCCGTTCTCGTCGCCCGCCCTGCCGGCGGCGGCGCTCGGGGTGGCGGGAGCGGCCGGCCTGGCCGTGCGCCGCTTCTTCCGGCGCCGGCCCTAGGTGCACAGACCCGATCAGCGCAGGTCAGCGGACTGCGGCGGTCCCCCCGGGGCCGTCGCAGTCGCCGTTTATGGGTAACGTCGGGTGGAGGTGTCCGTATCCGCTCGAGGGGGTAACCGCCATGGACGTCGTGCACCCGATGATCCGCCGCATGCAGGCCGAGGCGAAGGAGGACCCGGAGGGGTTCTGGGCCAAGGAAGCGGCCACCCTGCCCTGGTTCCGGCAGTGGGACCGGGTCTTCGAGTGGACGCCGCCCACCTTCAGATGGTTCGACGGGGCGCAGACCAACCTGGCCTGGAACTGCCTGGACCATCACGTGGCCGCCGGCCGGGGCGGCCACGCCGCCCTCATCGGCGTGAACGAGCTGGGCGAGCGCCGGGTCTACACCTACGGCCAGCTCCAGCGCGAGGTGGAGCGCCTGGCGCGCGCCCTGCGGGGCCTGGGGATCGAGAAGGGCGACCGCGTCACGGTGTACATGCCGACCATGCCCGAGGCGATCATGCTCATGCTCGCCATCGTGCGCATCGGGGCCATCCACTCGGTGGTCTTCGCCGGCTTCGGGGCCGGGGCCCTGGGCGAGCGCATCCGCCTGTCCGGCTCCAAGGCCGTCTTCGCCGGCGACATCACCTACCGCAAGGGCAAGGCCGTCAACCTGAAGGAGATCGTGGACAAAGCCCTCACCGAGTCGGGCGACTCCGTGGAACGGGTGGTGGTGCTCAGCCGGGCCCCCGGTGGCTGCGTCATGACCGAGGGCCGCGACATCACCTGGGACGAGTTCGTGGCCGGCGGGGGGGGCCAGGACGGCAGCCACGTCACCATGGAGGCCAACGAGCCCGCCTTCATCCTGGCCACCTCGGGCACCACCGCCGCCCCCAAGCTGGCCGTCCACGTCCACGGCGGCTACCAGGTGGGCATCAACTCCACCGGGCGCTGGGTCATGGATCTCCGCCCCGACGACGTGTGGTGGTCCACCTCGGACATCGGTTGGATCGTGGGCCACAGCTACATCGTCTACGCCCCGCTGCTGGCCGGGGCGACCACCATCGCCTTCGAGGGATCGATCGACCATCCCGGCCCCGAGACCTTCTACAAGATCATCGAGGACAACATGGTCACGGGCATGTTCACCTCCCCCACCGCCGTGCGGCTCATGATGCGCTACGGCGAGGAGGTGGCGGCCGGCGCCGACCTGTCCACCCTCACCCGGGTGGTGTGCGCCGGGGAGGTGCTCAACCCGCCGGCCTGGGAGTGGCTCCAGCGCAAGGTGTTCGGTGACCGGATCCCCGTCATCGACCACATGTGGCAGACGGAGACGGGCGGGCCGGTGTTCGGCAACCCGTACGGCGTCGGCATGCTGCCCATCAAGCCCGGTTCGGCCGGCTTGCCCATGCCCGGCTGGGACGTGGAGATCATCGACTCCGACGGGTCGCCGGTGGCGGCCGGCGAGAAGGGCATCGTCATCATCAAGCGGCCCTTCCCCAGCCTCACCCCCGCCATCTGGGGCGACCCCGAGCGCTACGCCCGGGACTACTGGTCGAAGGTGCCGGGCGTCTACTACACGGGCGATGCCGCCATGGTCGACCAGGACGGCTGGTTCTGGTTCTCCGGCCGGGCCGACGAGATCATCAAGATCGCCGG
>JBIOUX010000143.1:0-7732 GCA_044867425.1 Acidimicrobiia bacterium
CCGGTCCGGACCGGGCGACCAGGCGATCGGGAGCGGGCACGAACTCGTAGAAGACGACCCGGTCGGCACCCACCGCCTGCTGGGCGGTCTCCGTCACCAGCGCCAGGATGCTGTCCCGGTCGTGCTCCTGGCGGCCCGAACCCGTCTCCCGCAGGCGGGCCACCGCCCCCAGCCGGGCCACCGCCTCCCGGAAGGCGCGCCGGGACGACTCGTGCTCGGCCGCCGCCTCCTCCAGGGCCGTGTAGCGCTCCACCAGGTGGCGGGCGGCGCCCATGGCCTTCCATCCGGAGGCGGCGGCCACCATGGCGCCCACCGAGGCGAGAGCGGCGAGTCCGGTTGAGCCCGAATTGCCGGCCGCCACCGCCACCACGGCCAGGACCGCCGCGGAGATGGCCAGGGCCAGAGCCAGTGGGGTGGTGAACCGGGAGGAAGGCATGGGCGCACCCATTCGGCCATCCCGGCGCGTGACCTGTCAATCTCGCCCTGCCAACCGATATGATTGGCAGTCTCATCCGTGGAGTGCTAACGACCGAGGTTGTCGATGCCGACCTACGAGTACCGGTGCACCAAATGCGGGCAGCACGTCGAGGCCGTCCAGTCCTTCAGTGACGACCCGCTGACCGAATGTGGTGTGTGCGGCGGGCAGCTGCGCAAGGTGTTCGCCCCTGTGGGGATCGTGTTCAAGGGGAGCGGCTTCTACAAGACGGACAGCCGCGGTTCGGGCTCCACGAGGAAGAAGGAGTCGACCAAAGAGCCGGCTTCCAGCTCGTCCTCCTCGTCCTCGTCGAGCAAAGACAGCACCTCGGGCACCAAGGATTCGAAGATCGCGTGATGGCGGGCTCGGCCGCCACGGCCGAGATCGGGGTGTTCGGCGGTTCCGGGTTCTACTCCTTCCTCGACGACGTCACCAGGATGGAGATCGACACGCCCTTCGGGCCCCCCAGCGCTCCGGTGGCCCTCGGTGAGGTGGCCGGCCGGCGAGTGGCCTTCCTGCCCCGCCACGGGGCCCGCCACGAATGGGTGCCCCACCGCATCAACTACCGGGCCAACCTGTGGGCCCTGCACACCCTGGGCGTGACCCGGGTGGTGGGCCCGTGTGCCGCCGGGTCCCTGCAGCCCGGCGTCCGCCCCGGTGACTTCGTGGTCTGCGACCAGCTGGTGGACCGGACCTGGGGCCGGGCCGACACGTTCTACGAAGGGCCCACCCCCCATCACGTGTCCTACGCCGACCCCTACTGCCCCGAGCTGTCGCGCCTGGCTGCCGACCGGGCCGCGGCCGGCGGGATCCGGGTGCACGACCGGGGCACCGTGGTGGTGGTCCAGGGTCCCCGCTTCTCCACCCGGGCCGAGTCCCGGTGGTACCGGGCCCAGGGCTGGGAGGTCATCAACATGACCCAGTATCCCGAGGCCTACCTGGCCCGGGAGCTGGGCATCTGCTACGCCGCCATCGCCCTCATCACCGACTACGACACCGGCGTGGAGGGCGACGAGGTGGGGGTTCCGGTGACCCAGGCGGAGGTGTTCGAGTTCTTCTCCGCCAACCTGGACCGGGTCCGCACCCTGCTCTTCGACCTGATCGCCGCCATGCCCGCCAAGCGGGAGTGCGCCTGCTCCCAGGCGATCGGGCCCCTCAGCCCCTGAGAAGAGCCCGGTCATTACGCTGGCGGCCTCCATGCTTCAGGACATCATCCTCGGCCTCCTCCAGGGGCTGACCGAGTTCCTCCCCATCTCCTCCAGCGGGCATCTGGTGGTCGTCCCCGCCGTGCTGGGCTGGGACGAGCCGTCCCTCACCTTCGACGTGCTCCTCCACCTGGGGACGCTGGCTGCGGTCATCATCTACTTCCGCCACGAACTGATCGGGCTCGCCCTCGGCATCCTGGGCCGGGGCATGGATGTCGCCGCCGCCCGGCGCATGGCCCTCTACCTGGTGATCGGCACCATCCCCGCCGCCCTGGCCGGCCTCGCCCTGGGCGACTTCTTCGAGCGTCTCTTCGAGTCGCCCTATACGACCTGCGCCGAGCTGGTGGCCACGGCCCTCATCCTCCTGGCCATGGAGCGGGCGGGGGATCGGGCGCGGCGGCGCGAGCTGGACACCGGGATGGCGACGGGGATCGGTGTGGCCCAGGCGGTGGCCATCTTCCCCGGCATCTCGCGCTCGGGCGCCACCATCGGCGCCGGCCTGGCCCTGGGGCTGTCCCGGGAGGAAGCCACCCGGTTCTCGTTCCTCCTGTCCATCCCCGCCATCGCCGGGGCGGGGGTGCTGAGCCTGGCCGACGTGGCCGGCGGCGGCCTGGAGGTGACCGCCGGCGTGGTGGCCGGGGTGATCGCCTCGGGTGTGGCCGGCTACCTCTCCATCGGGGCGCTGCTGCGCTTCGTCCGCAGCCACTCGCTCACCGTCTTCGCCGTCTACCTGCTGGTCATGGCGCCCCTCTCGGCGCTGATCATCTCGCTCCGCCGATAGCCTCCCGGGGTGTGACCCCCATCAAGGCGGTGATCTTCGACTACGGCGGCGTCCTCTCCACCCCGCCCTTCGTCGGCCTGTCCGAGTTCGAGCGGGACAACGGCTACCCCAAGGGGTCGCTGCTCCAGCTCATCTTCGGGGGCGGCCCGCCCACCGGCGCCCAGCGCGACGCCATCGCCAACGGCGACGCCACCGCCGCCGCCTGGGCCATTTACGACGGCGACGAGGATGCCGCTCCCGACTGGCACCTGCTGGAGACGGGCAAGATGACCATGGCCGAGTTCAACGACCGGCTGGTGGCCCGCTCCGAGGCTCACCTGGGCAGCGCCATCGACACCGGCTTCTACCCCCGCTTCCTCGAGTCCCTCCGGGTCAACATCTACTGGCCGGTTGTTCACCGTGTCCGCGAGTTGCGGGCAGAGGGCTACCGCACCGCCATCCTCACCAACAACGTGGCCGAGTGGGCCGGCGTGTGGCAGGCGTCCATCCCCGTCGACCTCTTCGACGTGATCGTCGACTCCTCCGCCGTCGGCCTCCGCAAACCCGACGAGGCCATCTTCCACTTGACCTGCGAGCGCCTCGGCGTCGCCCCGGAGGCGGCCGTGTTCCTCGACGACAGCCCCGGGCACGTGGCCGCCGCCCAGCGGGCCGGCCTGGCCGGGATCGTGGTCACCGGCCCCGACCAGGCGCTGGCCGACCTCGACGCCCTTCTCGGAGCCGGAGCAAGCCCGAGGGCCTGACGGGCTTGGCCCCCACCGAACCACCGCCGTGTCGCTGGCAACTGCCCAACCCGGAAGCGGCCGACTCCGACGGCGTCGTGGGGATCGGCGGCGACCTCGCCCCCGGCACCCTCCTGGCCGCCTACCGCCAGGGTCTCTTCCCCATGCACATCGACCGCCGGGGGCGGATCCTGGGATGGTGGGCGCCCGACCCCCGGGGTGTCCTGCCTCTCGAGGCCTTCAGGGTGAGCAGGTCGCTGCGCCGCTCGGCCCGGCGTTTCGAGATCCGGATCGACACCGCCTTCGCCGAGGTGGTGACGGCCTGCGCCGAGCCCCGGCCCCGGGGCGGCCACTGGATCCGCCCGGCCATCGTGGAGGCGTACGTCGAGCTGCACCGGCTGGGGTGGACGCATTCGGTGGAGGCGTGGGACCGGGACACGGGCTTGTTGGCCGGCGGCCTTTACGGCGTGGCCATCGGCGGGCTGTTCGCCGGCGAGTCGATGTTCCACCGGGTCACCGACGCCTCCAAGGCGGCGCTGATGGGGCTGATCGGCATCCTCGGCCAGGACGGCGATCCCCGCCGGCTCGTCGACGTCCAGTGGCTCACGCCCCACCTGGCCAGCCTGGGGGCGGTCGAGATCCCGGCCACGGAGTACCTCGCCCGGCTGAGCGCCGCCCTCGACGCTGCCCTCCCTCCGGCCTTCGCCGGTCGGTAGCCTCTCTGCCCGATGGAGCGACTCGGACTGGTCGGGCTGCCCAATGCGGGCAAGTCGTCGCTGTTCAACGCCCTGACCGGCGCCAGCGCCGCCGTCGCCGCCCACCCCTTTTCCACCACCGAGTCGTCCGTGGGCGTGGCCCAGGTGCCCGACGAGCGCCTCGAGCGCCTGGCCCAGATGTCCGCATCCCGCAAGGTGGTGCCGGCCGGGGTCGAGTTCGTCGACATCGCCGCCCTGGTCAAGGGGGCCAACACCGGCGAGGGCCTGGGCAACCGGTTCCTCGGCAGCCTCCGGGAGGTCGACGCCCTCGTCTATGTGCTCCGGGCCTTCGAGAGCCCGTCCATCCCCGGCGGATCGGACCCGGCCGACGACCTGGCCACCCTGGAGTTCGAGCTCGTCCTGGCCGACCTGGCGTCGGTGCAGAACCGGATCATCCGCCAGGAGAAGGCCCTCAAGGGCGACCGCTCCCTCCTCCCCGAGGTCGAGGCCCTGCGCCGGGCCGCCGCCGTCCTCGACGAGGGCACCCCGCTGTACCGGGCGGCGTTGTCGGCCGACGACCGGGAGCTCCTGCGGCCGTCGTTCCTGCTCACCAACAAGCCGGTCCTGGTGGTGGTCAACATCGGCGAGGACCAGCTCGACGACGCCGACAAGCTGGCGTCGCCCTTCGGTGAGGATGCGGTGGCGGTGTGCGTCCAGCTGGAGGCGGAGGCGGCCCGGCTCGACCCCGACGAGCGGGCCGAGCTCCTCGAGGGCCTGGGGTTGGGCGACGGGGTGGTCCCCCGGGTGGCCCGGGCCGCCTACCACCTCCTGGGCCGGCGCACCTTCCTCACCACGGGCGACAAGGAGAGCCGGGCCTGGACCTTCCGGGCCGGAGCCAAGGCGCCGGAGTGCGCCGGGGTGATCCACTCCGACCTCCAGCGGGGCTTCATCCGGGCCGAGGTCATCCGCTGGGACGAGCTGCTCGGCATCGGCTCGTGGGCCCGGGCCAAGGAGGCCGGCCGGCTGCGGGTGGAGGGCAAGGAGTACGAGGTCCAGGATGGCGACGTCCTGGAGATCAGGTTCAACGTCTAGCGGGTCGGGTGAGAGACGGTGGCGTGGCTCGTCCGGGAGGGTGACGTGCTGGCCAGCCTGGAGGTCCCCCTCCGGGCCAGGGGTCGGATCCAGGGCCTGCGCGGCCGCGACGAATTCGAGGGCGCCCTGATGCTGCGGCCCTGCCGGCAGGTCCACACCTTCGGGATGCGCTTCCCCGTCGACGTGGCCTTCTGCGACCACACCGGCGTGGTGCTGCGGATCGCCACCATCCCCGCCGGGCGGGTGTCACGGCCGGTGTGGAAGGCGGGATTCGTCGTCGAGGCCCGGGCCGGCGCCTTCGAGCGCTGGAAGCTCCGTCCCGGAGACCACCTCGAGGTCCGGGATTGAAAGGAATCCCCGCCGGGGGCCTGGTGCTGGTGGGCACCCCCATCGGCAACCTCGGCGACCTCAGCCCCCGGGCGGTGGAGGCACTGGCCGGCGCCACCGTCATCGCCGCCGAGGACACCCGCCGCACGAGGGCGCTGCTGACCCATGTCGGTGTCCCCCTGTCCTCCCGGCGCCTGGTCGCCCTCCACGGCCACAACGAGGCCGAGATGGCGGCCCGGCTGGTGGAGGAGATGGCGGGCGGGGCCCGGGTGGTCTATGTGACCGACGCCGGGATGCCCGGGATCTCCGACCCCGGCGAACGCCTGGTCCGGGCCGCGCTCGACCGGGGCCTGTCCGTGGAGGCGGTGCCCGGGCCCAGCGCCGCGCTCACCGCCCTGGTGGTCTCGGGCCTGCCCACCGCCCGGTTCGTGTTCGAGGGCTTCCTGCCCCGCAAGGGTGCGGAGCGGGTCGCCCGCGTGGCCGCCCTGGCCGGGGAGGAGCGCACGGTGGTCATCTTCGAGTCACCGAGGCGCCTGGCGGCCACGCTCGCCGACCTGGCCGAGGCCCTGGGGCCCGAGCGGCCGGTGGCTGTGGCCCGGGAGCTGACCAAGGTGTTCGAGACGGTGTGGCGGGGCCCGCTGGGGAAGGCCGCCGCCGGTGGGCCTGAGGCCCGGGGGGAGCAGGTCATCGTGATCGGCCCGGCGGGCCCCCGGCCGGAGCCCACCGACGACGAGGTGACGGGGGCGTTGCGCGCCGAACTGGAGAGGGGGGCGTCGCGGCGGGACGCGGCGACGGTGGTGGCGGGGCGGCTGGGGGTCAGCCGCCGCCGGGCTTACGGGCTGGCCAGCAGAATTGCGGCGTCAGGCCCGGTTGAGGGAGGTTAGGCAGTCGGAGCAGACGTACTTGTCCCGAAAGCCGACGAGGCCTTCGCCAGAGTCGCAGAAGACGCAGCCGGTCTCCACCTTGGTGAGGATGATCCGCTGGTCCTCCACGTGGATGCCCAGGTAATCGCCCTCGTGAATACGGAAGCGTCTGCGGAGCTCGGAGGGCAGGACCATCCTTCCAAGCTCGTCCACTTTGCGGGCCATGCCGGTGGACCTACTGCCGGGCCTCCGGTGGGAGGCCATATCGTGGGGCCCGAATCGAGCCGAGGCTGAGGATGCCACTCGTGCCACCCTTCTCCGTCAGCGAACCAATTTTCCCCAACGACATGCCCCAGATCGGCGCCGCCTACACATGGATCGACAGCCACTGTCATCTCCAGCTGGGTGACGGGGGGGCGGAGGACGCCGTCGAACGGGCCGCCGCCGCCGGCGTCGGGCGCCTGATCTGCATCGGGACCGACCTCGCCACCTCGACCGAGGCGGTCGAGCTGGCCGGTTCGCACGATCGGGTGTGGGCCACCGTCGGGCTCCATCCTCATGACGCCTCCCGGCACCACGAGGAGTGGGACGGGCTGCGCCGCCTGGCCGGTTCCCCCCGGGTCGTGGGGGTGGGGGAGGCCGGGTTCGACCTGCACTACCGCCATTCCTCCGAGGAGGCCCAGGAGGAATCCTTCCGGGCGCACGTGCGCCTCGCCACCGAGCTGGACCTGGCCCTGGTGATCCACTCCCGGGAGGCGTGGGACCAGACCTTTGCCGTGCTCGAGAGCGAGGGGGTGCCGGCCCGCACCGTGTTCCACTGCTTCACCGGGGGTCCGGCCGAGGCCCGCCGGGCGCTGGACCTGGGGGCGTGGCTGTCGTTCTCGGGGATCGTCTCGTTCAAGGGCGCCGGCGACGTGCGGGCCGCCGCCGCCCTCACCCCCGCCGATCGCCTGCTGGTGGAGACGGACTCGCCCTTCCTCACCCCCGTCCCCCACCGGGGGCGGCCCAACGAGCCCGCCTACCTGCCCGCCGTGGGCGAGGCCCTGGCCGCCGCCCGGGGGACGACCCCCGAGGCCGTGGCCGACTTGACCCGGCACAACGCCCTGGCCGTGTTCTGGCCATGACACCGGGGGACGCCCCCGGACCCCCGGGGACACCGGGGGACGCCCCCGGACCCCCGGGCAGCCGGCTGCTGTCCCCGGCTGATGTGCGCGGTCTCCTGACCGCCTACGGAGTCCGCCCCAGCCGGGCTCTGGGCCAGAACTTCCTGGCCGACCCCAACACCGCCCGGCGCATCGTCCGTCTGGCGGGGGTGGCGGCGGGAGAACGGGTCCTGGAGGTGGGGCCCGGGGTGGGGTCGCTCACCCTGGCCCTGGCCGACCAGGTCGGCCCGGAGGGGATGGTCACGGCGCTCGAGCTGGACCGCCATCTGGTGCCCCTGCTCGACGAGGTGCTGGCCGGCCGCCCCAACGTGCGGGTCGTCCAGGGCGACGCGCTGACCGCCGACTACGACCCGCTCCTGGCCGAACGGCCGGGCGTGGGGCAGGGGCCCCACGCTCCGGAGGAGCCCGGGGT
>JBIOUX010000144.1:0-6791 GCA_044867425.1 Acidimicrobiia bacterium
AAGAAGCACGACGACGGTCTGCGCCTCGGCGCGGACCACTACTACGCCACGAGCGACCCGGACACCTTCGAGCAGCTGGCCGGCTCCTTCGACCTCATCGTGAACACGGTCAGCGCGACGATCGACCTCGACGCCTACCTCTCGTTGCTGGCGGTGGACGGCGTCATGGTCAACGTCGGCGCTCCCCCGGAGCCGCTGTCGCTCAACGTCTTCAGCCTCATCATGGGCCGCCGGTCGTACGCCGGTTCGGTGATCGGCGGCATCCGGGAGACCCAGGAGATGCTGGACTTCTGCGCCGAGCACGACATCGGCGCCGACATCGAGGTCATTCCGGCCGACAAGATCAACGAGGCCTACGAGCGGGTCCTGGCCTCCGACGTGCGGTACCGGTTCGTGATCGACATCTCGACACTGGACTGACCACCCGCTGCCAGCGGCGCGCCCGCCGATCGACGCCATGATGGTCGCCATGGAAGGCTTTGAAATCGTCCTGGCCGCCCTGCTGGTGTCGGTCGCCGGCCTGAACGCCCTGGCCAGCCGGCTCGGCGTCCCGTATCCGATCGTGCTGGTCATCGGAGGCCTCCTCATCGGAGTCATCCCCGGTGTGCCACGCGTGGAGCTCGAACCCGGGCTGGTCCTGCTGGTGTTCCTTCCCCCGCTGCTCTATGTGGCGGCGTTCTTCTCCGACCTGCGGGCCCTGCGGGCGGACGCCCGCGCCCTGTCCTTGACGTCGACCGGCCTCGTGCTCGCCACCATGGCCGCCGTCGCCGCGCTCGCCCACGCGCTGCTCGACCTGCCCTGGGCCATGGCCTTCGCCCTCGGTGCCATCGTCTCACCGACGGACCCGGTGGCCGCCACATCCATCATGCGGCGCCTCGGCGTGTCCCGGCGGGTGGTCAACCTGGTCGAGGGGGAGAGCCTGGTCAACGACGCCGGCGCGCTGGTCGCCTATCGCGTCTCCTTGGGCGCGGCGGCGGCGGGGAGTTTCTCGCTCCTGGAGGCGACGCTCGGGTTCCTCGTCGCCGCCGGCGGGGGCGTCGCCATCGGCTTGGCCGTCGGATGGCTCATCGGAGAGGTTCGGCGGCGACTCGACGACCCGCTGACCGAGATCACCATCACGCTGTTCACCGGCTATGCCGCCTTCCTCCCGGCCGAGCAACTGCACCTCTCGGGAGTGCTGGCCGTGGTCGCCGCCGGCCTCTACCTCGGCTGGCGGGCCCCCCAACTGGCCTCGCCGTCGACCCGTCTGCAGGCCTTCGCAGTGTGGGAGGTCCTCACCTTTCTGCTCAACGCCACGCTCTTCATCCTCGTCGGCCTGCAACTCCCGGTCATCCTCGACGGCCTCACCGACCGGTCGCCGACCCTCCTGATCGGCTCCGCCGCCCTGGTGGCGGTGACCGTCATCGCCGTTCGGTTCCTCTGGGTGTTCACGGCGCCCTACCTCATCCGAGCCCTGGACCGGCGTCCGCAGCAGCGGGCTCGCCGGGTCGGAGCGGCACCGCGGGTGATCGTCGCCTGGAGCGGCCTGCGGGGCGCAGTGTCGCTGGCGGCGGCCCTGGCCCTCCCGCTGGAGACCGACGCCGGCGCTGCGCTCCCCGGCCGTGACCTCATCGTCTTCATCACCTTCGCCGTCGTCCTCGTCACCGTCGTCGCCCAGGGCCTGAGCCTGCCGGCCCTGGCCCGCCGGCTCGGAGTCGCCGGCCAGGGCGGCGACGAGCAACATGAGGAACTGACCGCCCGGCTGGCCGCCAGCAAGGCGGCCCTCGTCGAGCTCGAGGCACTGGCGGCCGAGGGGTGGGCCGACGACGACACCGTCGAGGACGTCCGCCTGCACTATGAGCAGCGCAAACGCCGATTTGCCGCCCGGGCCGGCAAGATCGAGGACGACGGCTACGAGGATCAGTCACGGGCTCACCAGCGCGTCCTGCTGAGGCTCTACGCCGCCGAACGCCAGACAGTCCTCGCTCTGCGCAACTCAGGAGCGATCAGCAACGAAGTCATGCACCGCCTCGAGCGCGAACTCGACCTCGAGGAATCGCACCTCGAGGCCTGAGCATGCGGGTGGCGAGGGACCGCCACAACAAAGGCAAGCTGACGTGCACCTTGCGCCAGCGCGCTCGGATGGACTCGAACCCCCAAGCTGGAGCGCCAGGGGGGCAGTACCTGAGCCTGGCGGAATACGTCTGGCTCGCTGAACTCTGCCCTGGCGGGTGCAGCAGGCTGAGCCGTCGCCTACATGTCCCGGAGGCCCATCACCGCCCTCTCGACGTGCGTCTTCGTGCCCTTGACGAAGCAGCCCTTCATTTCGCCGTCGGTCACGGTGTAGTCGGGTTCCCTGTCCTTGACCTTCACGCCGTGCCAGGTGATCTGCTTCAACGCCTTGGACCAGTGTTCCTCACCCAACACTTTGACGATGGCCTTGGATTCGATCCTGTCGAAGATGGTGAGGTCCCGGACGCCCGGGCCGATGAACCCGTGCACCTTGAACTTGTCCCACTGGCGGGCCACTTCGGTTGCATAGCGGTTCGAGAGCGCCGCCCACAGGACGACTTCGGTGCCGCCCTTCCAGCTGGAGATGGGGTTGTCGTCGAAGGAACGGGCCAGGGCGCTCTTCTCCAAGGCGACCTCGCAGTTGTCCTGGGCTGCTTTCGCGGCCCCGGCCCCGCTCCAGAAGGCCACCTTCGCATCCTTGGGGAGTCCTTCCAGGTCCTTGACGAAATGACCGGCGAAACAGTCGGCCATCTCTCCGGCGTCGTCGAGGACCGTCTGGAACTCGGGCGTGCCCATCACGATGCGGGTGTCGTCCCATGAGCTGAACGACCCGGCGATTTGCCCGATTCGTCCCATTGGAGCCGCAACGGCGGCAGACGGAGTCGCGGAGAAAGCGCCGCCCCGCCCGTGGGCCTTGCCGCGCTCCGCAGCCATGGCCCGGTCGATGCCCCCGCCCTCCTTGGAGAAGCCGGTGGCGATCGCCTTCCAGGCGGACAACAGCTCGTTGTCGCTGGGTGGCTCGGCGTCCGGCGCCGCTTTGCTCCACTTTTCCTTGGCCTTGTCCCGCCACTTGGCGAACAATTCGTTGTCCGGAGCCTGGAGCGCCGCGGCAAGGGCCTGCTTCCTGGCTTTCAACTCGTCGTCGACGTCGATCTGCTTGGCCTGCTGCTGGGTGTCGGCCACCCGCATGCGATCGAGGGCAAGGCCGATCTCGTCCTCGAAGTACCGCAGGGTGTTCAGGCGGTCCTCGTTGTCGGCCGCCTTGCTCGCCCGCGCCCGTTCGCTGTCGATCTTCTCCAGCGCCTTCTCCAGTTCGGGCCGGGTGGCCGTACCGTACTGGGCGCGCTCCACCAGCTTCTCGAGCTGCGGGTACCCTTCTCCTTTACCAGGGGGCCGAGGCGTCTTCTTCTTCGGCGTCTTCGTCCCGAAGATTCGCGAGAAGATTCCCGCCTGGACGTCGGGTGGCCCCGCCGAGCTCGATCGCCGGATGGGGCCGCTGCCGCCCACGGCGCCCTGCTGGATGGTGTGGGCCAGTTCGTGGGCCAGGAGCGCCGTCCCGGGCCGGACACGCGGCGCGTAGTTGCCGGAGCGGAAGAAGATGTCCCTGCCGCTGGTGAAGGCATCCGAGGCGAGTGACCGGTTCAGGGTGTCGGCCCTGGCATCTGCGTGGATGCGCACCGCCCCGAAGTCGACGCCGAAGCCACGCTCCATCTCCGCCCGCACGTCGTTTTCGAGGGGCCGACCGCTGGCGCCCGCCGACCGGATCGCCTGCTCCTCGCCGGCATCGAGTTCGCCGCCCCCGTACCGGCAGCCGTCGTCGAGGCGGGTCACGCGCTGTACCTGCGGCTCCGCCGAGGACGGGTCCACGGACGTTTCCGGACCGGGCTCGTGGTCGCTCAAGCGGCGAAGGACGGTCTCGGCGATGCGGTCGGCCTCCCGCTCGTAGATATCGTCGGCGGCGCCGACGGTCATGCTCGGTTGGGCGGTGAGACCCGTCGGCCCCCGCAACGCCGACGCCGACCGAGCTCCGCTGCGCCCGCTGGATCCGACCAGGTGGTTGACCACCTCGTTGCCGGCTCGGGTTTGCAGCGCGACCAGGGGATCGACCCGAGGTTCAGTGGTCACCGTGGCGGGCCTCGGCGCCTGCTGGCGGCTCCTGTCCGGCTCCGCCTGACTTCGAGTGGGTCGCACGGCGACCGCCTTTCTCAATCAACAGGCAGGACGGCCGACGGTGGGCCTGGAACTCGGCCAGCGGCTTGGCCTGACGCAGCCGGCAGGGCCATGCGGGCAGTCAAGCACAGCCGTATGCAGTTGATCTCCGTATGCCCGAAAGTCTGCCTGTCTGATTCCCGGACCGGAATTACCGTGGACAGGGTTGTGCGGTCCGGTCCCCGAACCCAGGTGGCGGAAGCAGCATGAAGGCGTCTCCACCCAAAGCCCAGACGGCGGTGGCCGACTGGACCGCGCTCGCCGACGCGCTGCTTCTGCGGGAGTCGACCGCCTGCCGGGCGGCCCGGGGCGGTGTCGCCGATCCGCTGGCCGGGTTGCGCATCGACGACGCCACCGCCGCCCGGGCCATCGACGCCCTGGCCCAGGGGGGCGAGGGCGGGGCCGGGACCGAGGCCAGGGCGGCGTTCGACGAGGCGGTGGGCACAGCCCGGGAGGCCTTCCGCGCCTCACTGCGCGAACCGCTGTCCTTCTCGCTGCTGGCCGACGCCACCGGCCTCGACGAGGCCGAAGCCGAGGTCTTCGCCTTTCTGTGCGCCGTGGAGCTCGAGCCGGGCCGCCAGCGCCTCGTGGCCTACATCCAGGATGACGTCACCCGGCGACGGCCGACCCTGCACATCCTCGGCCGCCTCTTCGGCCCCGCTCACCCCGGGCCCCTGGCCGTGGCGGCCGACGCCCGGCTGCAGCGCGCCGGCCTGGTCGACGTCCTCAACGAGGGGCCGTGGGCGGACCGGGCGGTCTCGGTCCATCCGACGGTGGTGTGGGCGCTGGTGGGGGACGTCTCCACCGACCCCGAGCTCCCGGCCGGGGTCATGACCGTCGCCGCGCCCGAGGGCGACCCCGAAGGTGCCCCGTTGGTGGTGGTGTCGGGCGACGACCGGGTCCGGCGTCTGCAAATGGCGGTGGCGGTCACCACCGGATCGGTGTTCCTCGTGGCGCCCGCGCCCGGCGACGCCGGTGGGTGGGCGGCGGTGGTGCGGGAGGCGACCCTCGGACGTCTGGGTGTCGTGGTCGAGGTCGACGACGAGTTGCCTGCGGCCGGACGGTGGGCGATCGAACGGGCCGACCACCTCGCCTGGGCGATCGTGTCCCGCCACGAGCTCCCCGTCGACCAGCTGCCGCGGCGGCCGTGGCTGGCCCGCACCGCCGGGGCGGAGGGACCTACCGACCAGGAGTGGGCCGCCGCCTTCGGGGCTGACACGCCCCGCAGCCATCCTTTGAGCGCGGAGCAGCTGCGCCTGGTGGCGACGGCCTACCCGGCGGTCGGGGGCGACCTCGATGCTGCCGTCCGGCGCCTGGCCGCCGGCCGGATCGATCGCCTGGCCCGCCGGGTGCGCCCGGAGCGGACCTGGGACGACCTCATCCTCCCCCCCGGCCGGCTGGCCCAGCTGAAGGAGCTGGCCGCCCGCTACCGGAACCGGGCCACCGTCTACGGCGGCTGGGGATTCCGGCCGGCGCCCTCCGCCGGGGTGGTGGCCCTCTTCGCCGGGCCGTCAGGGACGGGCAAGACGCTGGCGGCCGAGATCCTGGCCGGTGACCTCTCCCTCGAGCTCTACAAGCTCAACCTGGCCGCGGTGGTGAGCAAGTACATCGGGGAGACGGAGAAGAACCTCGACCAGGTCTTCGACGCCGCCGCCGCCGGCAACGTGGTCCTGTTCTTCGACGAGGCCGACGCCCTCTTCGGCAAGCGCACCGAGGTGAGCGACGCCCACGACCGCTACGCCAACCTCGAGACGGCCTACCTGCTCCAGCGCCTGGAGAGCTACGACGGCGTGGTGGTGATGGCCACCAACCTGGCCAAGAACATCGACACCGCCTTCCTGCGCCGCCTGCACGCCATGGTGGAGTTCCCCATCCCCGAGGAAGCCGAACGGCGCCGCCTCTGGGAGCGCAACCTGATGCCGGGCGCGCCGGTGAAAGACGTCGACCTCGAGTTCCTGGCCCGCCAGTTCACCCTCACAGGCGGCTCCATCCGCAACGCCGCCCTCACCGCCGCCTTCCTGGCCGCCGAAGCGGGGACGCCCATCACCATGGCCACGCTGGTCCTGGGCCTGAGCCGCGAGTTCCAGAAACTCGGCCGGCTCGTCCCCGCCACCGACTTCGGGCCCTACGCCGACCTGGTGGCAGCGCAAGGCTGAGGGCCGGCGGCCGCCCCCTTCCGTCCGGAGCAGAGCCCGACCCGGCGAGGTAACTTCCAAGCCTGGGCCCGGGAATCGGACGGGCAGACTTTCGGGCATACCGAGGGCAAACGCCCGGGCCGGGGGTAAGGTCAGCATGTCCCGGGAGGTGAGCAATGGGCATCTACCACGCGTTGCCGTGCCACGCACCCGGTCAGCGGCCTCGCCAGGGCGCGACTCGCCAGGGCGCGACTCGGGCCGACCACCGGTCCGCATCGCCCCCCGCCATGGGCGGGCGGCTGGTGCAGGCCGCGCTCGTCGTCGGCGCGGCCCGTGATCGATTCGAGATCGAGGCCGACCGCGTCGCCGAGCAGGTGATCGCCCGGCTGGCGCGCAGAAGCGACGACGAGACCGCCGACCGCCGCCAGTCCGATGAAGCTCCTTCGGGCGGAAACA
>JBIOUX010000145.1:0-3089 GCA_044867425.1 Acidimicrobiia bacterium
ACAGCGAGATCTGCCCGGAGATGCGGGTGAGCAGCGACAGGGAGAGGAACAGCACCACGAAGACCAGCCCGGTGCTGAAGGCGGGGAGGCGAGGGCCGACCACGGCCGGCACGGCGAGCAGCGCACCGGCGGCCAACGCCGTCCCGCCGATCCTCACCGCCAGGGGCAGGCGGCGCCGACCGGCGACCGCCCCCTCGTCGCGCCCGGCGCCCTTGGGCAGCGCCCGCGCTGGGCTGGCGACGAGGACCACGACGAGGACCAGGAACGGGACCACCGCCGGGATGCCGTTGAGCGGCGGGCGGGCCGAGAGGTACTTCGTCCCCGCCGAGGCCAGCACGCCGACCACCACGCCGCCGAGATAGGTCAACGGGAGGCTGGAGAACCGGCCGATGGCCACGGCCCCGAACGCCTGGACGACGAGGGCGGAGAGGAGGGCGGCGTCGAGCCCGAGCCCGGGGGCGATCAGGATCCCGGTGAGGGCGGCGAAGGATGCCCCGATGATCCAGGAGGCGACCCGGACGCGGACGGGGTTGACGCCGGTCAGGCCGAGCAGGTCCGGGGCGACGACGACGCCCCGCATGGCGACGCCGAGCCGGGAGGCGCGCAGGAAGAAGAACAGCGCGATGAAGCTCAGCATGCCGATGGCCACGGTGATGACCTGCGCCCAGCTCACGGCCACTCCGGAGATCCGCAGGGCGGTCGTGCCGGGGAGGAAGTCGGGGAACGTCCGGCGTGACACCCCGTAGGCCTGGAAGAGGAGACCTTGCACGAGCAACAGGATCCCGACCGTGGCCACGACGATGGTGGCCTGCCGGGTCTCCGAAAGGCCCCGGGCCAGGCGCTCGAGGACCACGCCGGCGACGACGCCGAAGACGCCCACCGTCACCAGGGTGGCGAGGGGCCACGGCCATCCCCAGCTGAAGTGGAGGGTGAAGAACAGGTAGGCCGCGGTGGCGGCCAGCGCTCCGTGGGCGAAGTTGAAGATGCCCGATGTCCGGTAGGTGAGGACGAGTCCGAGACCGGCCAGGCCGTAGAGGGAACCCGTCGTGATGCCGATGACGAGGAACGGGACGAGTTCGCTCATGGCCCGCACACCCCACAGGGCTGGCGTCCGGCGGCCTCGTGGGCATCCCGAGCCGCCGTCCGGACCGGCTTGCCGGCCGCCAGAGGGCACCCGGCCCGGTGGTAGTGCGCCATGGCGGTGCTGGCCACGAGCACCTCGGCCGCCTGCCACTCGGCACCCCGAGCAGCCACGGGGGCGAGCGCCGATTCGACGCCGCCGAGCACGGTGGCCAGCCGGTGTTCGACCGCTCGCCGGGCGGCGAGCACCCACAGCAGGGCAGCGAGCGCCACCGCCGCCGTCCCGGCGATGCCGATGAGCGTCCACTCCGCCTGGTCACCGACCCGCAGTTCGTCGGCGGCGCCGAGCCAGGCGATCACGACGGCGAGCGTTCCCGCCGCGCCTAGGGCGACGCAGGGACTGGACGGGGGGAGGGAGTCTGTCGTCACGTCGTCACCTGCGGGCGACGCACAGCCCTGAGGGAAGACTCGGGGGTTCCATTGGCGTCGGCGTCGCGCCGGTGCGCTTCGGGCAGGACGACGTCGGCCAGCACCGGGGTACCGGCGGCCTGATGGATCGCCTCCTCGAGCCGGTCGATCTTGCGCCACTCGTCCCGGATGTCGGCGGAGAGCCACAGCGCCGCCCCGACGATGATCAGCGCCACCCCAAGGAGACCGCCGGAGAGGAGGTAGGGCATCTGCTCGAAGGTGAGGACGGTATCGCTCATGCCGAGCCAGCCGAGCAGGAGGGAGACCAGGCCGCTCGCCACGAGGGCGGCGCCGGCGCTGCGGTCCCACTGCGTCCGAAGAAGTCGGGCGAGGTTCATCGTGCTGCACCCCTGGGCTTCAGGCCGCGCATGACCAGGGCCACCGCCAAGGCGAGAACCCCTCCGGCCGCGACGGCTCCGTACATCGGCTTCGTGTCAACGCCCGTCCCGAGGAGGGCGGCGAGCGCGGCGTCCCGGGCGGATCCTGTCCGGCCGACGGTCACCGAGGGCGCCGGCGCCACCGGGGCGGCGACCTTGCCGGTCAACCCGTCAGCGGAGAGGCCGGAGGCGGCGGTCCCCGCCGACGGCACCACGAAGGAGGTCGGGTACTCCACGGACGGGGTGCTGGCGAGTGCGGCCAGGCCCGGCGTCGCCAGGTCAGTTGTCGCTCCGCTCGACTCGGCGGAGGTGGTGTCCGCCGGCGTGGGCACCGGCGCGACCGGTTCCGTTGACGGGGTGGCTCCCGGGGGTTGGGTGGGGTTCGCCTCGGCGAGCTCCGGCGCGGCTGCCTCGGCGCCTTCACCGGCCGCCGAGGCGGAGGCGGCGCCCAGCACGTAGATGACCTTCGACCCCGAGCTCTGCGTCTGGGACACCCGGACGGCGGGGGCGACGACGCCCGACGGCAGCTCTTGGCGGGGCGTGACCTCGACGGTGATGCCGGCGGAGGCCAGCGCCTGCTTGACCGGCGCCGTGTCCGGGACGGGCGTCTTCGAGTCTCCGACACTGAGGCCCTCCGACGTGATCGTGACGGCGGTCGACCCGACCATGGCACCGGCGATCTCCGTGTCGGCGGCCTTGGTCAGCGTCCCGTCGGCAGCCAGGGAGACCCGGGCGTGGGAGACGACGTGGCCGAGGCGGAGTGGCCCGGCGACGAAGCCCTCGATGGCGCTCGTCGCTTCGGACACCACCGCCTCGGGAGCCGAGATCACCGCCGCGTCCGACCGGGCCAACCCCAGGGCGCCGGTCCCTTCGGCGGCGAGGCCGACCGACGCCGTGCCCGTCGAGGTGGTGTCGCTGCTCTGCGCCCGCAGGACGTAGGGACCGGTGCCCGCTTCCTGCTTGGGCACGATCGGATGGTCCGACTGGACGAAGAACGGCAGGTCGGGGACCGGGATGCCACCCGAGAGGGTGCGGACGAGGCCGGGAAGGTTGGCCACCGTGTCGCCCGGATAGGGGAACGAGGCGAACGCCTTGCTCGTACCCAGCGAGTCGATCCTGGCCTGGACCGACGGCCCCCCGGCGTCGACGATCTCGTCGGCCAGC
>JBIOUX010000146.1:0-25060 GCA_044867425.1 Acidimicrobiia bacterium
CCACGACCTGATCGTCTTCGAGGACCTTCGCGTCCAGGACATGCTCCGCTCCGCCCGGGGCACCATCGGGCAGCCTGGCCGCAACGTGCGTGCGAAAGCCGGCCTCAACCGGCGCATCGCCGCCGCCGGCTGGTCGACCCTGATCCGGCGCACCACCCAGAAGGCGGAGGCGTCCGCCGGCTGCGAGGTGGTCCTCGCCGATGCCCGCCACACGTCGCAGCGCTGCTCGGTCTGCGACCACGTCGACCCCGGCAACCGCCCGTCCCAGGCGGTCTTCTCCTGCCTGGTCTGCGGCCACGCCGAGAACGCCGACGTCAACGCGGCGAAGAACATCCTGGCGGCAGGGCTTGCCGCCACTGCGCGTGGAGGGAGGCCCGAAGTCAGGGCGCCCGTGAAGCGCGAACCACCGGATGGGAGGCGGCGTGAACAGCCTCCTAAAGGAATCCCACGGCTTCGGCCGTGGGAGGAGGTCAAACTCTCACGGCTCCTTCGCCGCCGCGGGCCCGAGCCCGGGGCCGTCGGTGTCCTGGTTCCAGCGGAGGACCACCGGCGTCTCCCGCTCGTAGCCGAGGACGCTCAGCGCCGCTGTCCCCAGCGCGAAGAGGCGCCCGTCGCTGGGGGCGAGACCCAACCAGCAAGCCGTGAGCACCCGCAGCACGTGCCCGTGGGCGAAGACGGCCACGTCTCCCCCGCTCGCCCGCAGGGCGGCGAGGACCGCCTCGATGCGGGCACCCACCTCGTCGGCCCGCTCCCCGCCGGGGGCGCCCTCGCGCCACAGCGACCACCCCGGCCGCTCGGTGCGGATCTCCACGGTGGTGCGGCCCTCGTAGCTGCCGTAATCCCACTCCCGCAGGGCGGGGACCACCTCGACGACGTCACCCAACCCCGCCAGCCGGCAGGTCGCCACCGCCCGCTGGAGGGGGCTGGAGAGCACCCGGGCGAAGCCCCAGGCCCGCAGACGGGCCCCGAGCCCCTCGGCTTGCAGGCGGCCCGCCGGCGTCAGGGGCACATCGGTGACCCCGGTGTGCCGGCCGGTTCGGCTCCACTCCGTCTCACCGTGGCGGACGAGGACGACTTCGGGGGCCCGCTCAGCCATCGACAATCGCCTCGCCGGTGGTGGCGGCTCCCGAATCGGTCGTCATGTCAGATCACCCCTCGACGGCGCAGGGCGCGGAAGGCGAGCCATCCTGGCAGGGCGGGGAGCCAGAAGGTGAACAGCCGGAAGGCGAGCACGCCGGTGACGGCCGGACCGGTGGCCACGCCGAAGGCCGTGAGGGCGGCGACCAGGGCCGCCTCGACGGCTCCCAGGCCCCCGGGGGTGGGGGCGGCCGACGCCAGCGCCGTTGCGCCGAGGTAGGCGGCGGCCACCCGCTCCAGGGACGTTCCGGCCCCGAAGGCGTGCAGACAGGCGGCCAGGGCGAGCACGTAGCTCCCGGTGACGGCGACCGAGCCACCGAGGAGCTGAGTGGCCCGGGCCGGCCGGCGGAGGGCGGTCAGGAGCGCGTGCGCTCCCTGGCCCAGCGGCCGGAGGAGCCGGCGCCTCAGCGGGGCGCGCAGGGCGAGGCCGGCCACCCCGAGCGCGGCCACCACCGCCACCAGCACGGGCCAGCCGCGGGGCACGTGGACGGGGGGGATCCCCGCCCGGCCCGTCAGCGCCAGGGCCACGGTCAGACCGGTCAGGTGGGTGAGGAGGCCGGCGGCCGATACCACCACCACCCCGGCCGCCGCCGCCGGCCGGTCCACCCCCTGGTGCTCCAGGTAGCGTTCGTTCACCCCCACGCTCCCCAGGTTGCCGGGGGTGAGCCGGTTGGCGAAGCTGCCGGCCAGCTGGACGGCGGTGGTGGCGCCCAGGGGCAGGGGCACCTCGACCGATCCGAGCCGGGCCAGGGCGGCGGCGGGGTAGCTGGCCGCCGAGGCCAGCAGCGCGGCCGCCAGCCACTCCCACCGCGCCCCTCGCAAGGCATGGAGGGTGTGGCGCACCTCGCCCACCTGGGGCAGTAGGAGGTGGACGCCGAGGCCCAGGACGGCCACTGTCACCACCGTGCGGGGGCGGATCCGGGTGAGGGGCTCGGGCGGGGACAGCTCCACGCCGGCCACCCGGCCGGCGTGCCGGCGGAGGTCCCGGAGCAGGCCCGGCCGGCGCCGCAGGGACTGGCGGGTGGCCGCCGAAAGGGCCAGAGGCTGCAGGAGCGGGAGGGCACGGGCGAGGGCGTCGCGTCCCAGTCCGCCGGCCGCCGCCGCCACCGCCCGCTCCGATCCCACCGCCACGGCGGAGGACGCCAGCAGCTCGGCCACGTCCTGGTCAAGGCGGCGCGGCCCGGCGGCCGCCTCGGCGAAGCCGAAATCGACGAGCCAGACCCGGCCGTCCCCGTCAACCATCACGTTGGCCAGGCGCAGGTCCCGGTGGGCGATCCGGGCTGCCCGGAGGCGGGCCACTTGGGTCCACATGTCGGCCAGGAGCCCCCCGGACATCTCCTCCGGGGCGAGCGCCTCGAGGCATCTCGCCGGGAGGCGTTCCTCGACGAGCAGGGCGGTGCCCCCCGCTAGGCCGACGGTGGCCACGACGGCCGGGGTGCGCACCCCGGCTCGGGCCGCCAGCAGCGCCAGGTAGGCCTCGTGCTCGACGGCCTGCTTGGGGGTGGCGAAGGGCGCCTCGTCTTCGACCTGACGGAAGGCCATCCAGCGCCAGGCCTTGAAGAGCAGGTCGGCGTTGCGCCGCTCCCGGTCCAGCGCCTTCACGAACAGGTCGCCGTCGCCGCCGACGACCACGAAGGGGGTCGACCCCCGGGCGTCGAGCGGCGGTGACGACACGTCGGCGACGGGGAAGCCGGCTTCCTGGAGGCCCTTGACCACGGCTCGCCCCGGAAGCCGGAGCCGGGGCGCTCCCCAGGCCAGGTGGAGGGCGGCGCCCACCACCCATCCGAGGGCCGCCCCGCCCACGGCGTCCACCGGCAGGTGGGCCCCGACGTAGACCCGGGACACTCCGACGACGGCCACCAGCCCCCACAGGCCCCGGCGGGCCCGGCGCCCCAGATGGGGCCCGGCCGCCGTGGCCAGGGCTGCGGCCACGGCCACGTGGCCGGACGGAAACCCGAGTCCGGTGACAGGCGCGATCCGGAGGATGGCCGCGCCGAGCAGCTCGGCGGGGCGCCCCCGGACGACGAGCACCTTGACCACCTTGGCCAGCAGGTAGGCCACGGTCCCCGCCGTCCCGAGGTCCCGGGCCAGCCGGGGCCGGCGGCCTACGAGCGCGACCACGGCGGCGGCGGGCACGGCGACGAAGGAACCGACCTGCATGACGGCGATGAGCGGCAAGGCCAGCGCCCCGGGTAGGTCGTTGATCAGCCGGAAGAGGTCGGATTCGACGCCGCCCAGACCGTGCCGGGCCACGACCGACGCCCCGGCGAGTATCGCTGCTCCGACCGCCACCCGGACGACGTCGCCGGGGTGGCGCTGCGCCGGCCCGGAGCGCCGCCGGGCGGCGACCACTACTCCCGTCGCGGCGCGGCCGATGACGGGGGCGGGAGCCGGGCAACCGGCGGCGGGCGCCGAGGCGGGCATGCCGTCAGCGAAGGACCCTTCGCTCCCCGCCTCCACGTCCAACTCACGCTGGGCCGAGATGGATCGCACTGGATCGAGCGCGGTCAGAGGGTTCCGAGCGTGACGTGGACCGCCCGGCGGCTTCCGTCGGGGCGGAGCGCGTCGACGGTGGCCCGGGCACCGGGTTGCAGGCCGGCCACGGTTTCCTGCAGCGCCGCCAGGTCGGGAATGGGGTGGCCGTCGATGGAGGTGATGATGTCGCCCGCCTGGAGGCCGGCGGCGTCGGCCGGTCCCCCAGCGTCCACTCGCCGGATGAGCACACCGACCGGCTCGCCCAGGACGGTGGTGGCGGTGGTGGCCGAGATCCCCAGCGCGGCTCGTCCGGAGTTCGTGACGCTCCCGTGGGTGATCAGCTGGTCGGCGATGCGTTTGACGGTGTTGGCGGGAATGGCGAAACCGATCCCGGGGGCGGCGCCGCCCAACTGGGCGTCGGTGGCGGCCAGTGTCGGAATGCCGATGACCTCGCCGTCGAGGTCGACGAGAGCGCCGCCGCTGTTACCGGGGTTGATCGCAGCACTCGTTTGGATGGTCGACGGCAATACCACCCCGTCCCCCTCGCTGACCGTCCGCCCGTTGAAGCTGACGATGCCGTCGGTGACGGAGCTGGCCAGGCCGAGCGGGTTACCGATGGCCAGGGTGATCTCACCCACCTTCACCTGCGCCGAGTCTGCGAACCGGGCCGGGGTGACGTGGGTGCCGCCCTCGATGGCGATGACGGCCAGGTCGTCGGGCCGGTAGACGCCGACCAGGGTGGCGTCGGAGATGTGCCCATCGGCCAGCGCCACCCGGAAGCGGGTGGCGTCGCCGACGACATGGGCGTTGGTGACGACGTGGCCTTCTCCGTCGTAGACCACGCCGGAGCCGAGCCCGAAGTCGGTGGCGACCTCCACCACCGACGGGCGGACACGTTGGATCACCGCCTCGTAGGCCTCCTGCAGGGACGACGGGGCGTTGGCCGGCGCGGGTCGGGCGGAGGCGGCGGCCGTGCTTCGGACCGAACCCCGGCTCGAGCAGGCGGCTCCGCCGGCGAGGGCGGCGACGAGCGCCGTGGTGACAAGAACGCTCCGGCGGCGGCGGACGGGTCCAGAGGGCATGATTCGGCCTCTCAGGTCTGTGGGTCGCCTCGATGGGACCAGAGAAGCCGTCCGCCGACCAGGGTCAGATCGTTCTCGGGCGAGACCGTGTCGGAACCGTCCGGCCCGTCGTCGATGGGGAGACGAACGTCCGCAGGAACCGGCACCGGCGCCACTCACCAACCCAGTTGTCGTAGTCGTTCGTCGTCCAGTCCGAAGTGGTGGCCGACTTCGTGGATCACCGTCTTCCTGACCTGGGCGCGCACCTCGTCTTCGGTGCGGCAGCGGGCACAGATCGTCTGGCGGAAGATCCTGATCTGGTCGGGCAGGACGGGACCACCGGCCCCGTAGCCCGACCGGCCCACCAGGGGGAACCCCTGGTAGAGCCCGAAGAGCCGGCCGGGAGGACTGTCGTCGACCACCACCCAGACGTTGTCCATCACCCGACGCAGGTCCTCGGGAATGCTGTCCAGGGCTTCGGCCACCATGGCGGCGAAGCGTTCCCGGGGGACGCTGACCACGGCGGCCGCTACCTCGCCGTGGACTCGACGGCCGGCGGCGTCTGGCGGAGGCGCCGGAGGGCGGCCTCGTACCAGTCCCGGGCGGCCAGGTAGTGGCGGTGGGCACGCCGCTCCTCGGCGGTCACGACCAGGTACCGGGCGAACTCCTCGGCGCTCCAAGAACGCTGGAGGCGGGATGCGACGAGGTGACCGAGCTCCTGGCGGAGCTCCTGCAGCCGGCCGAGGGTGGCCACCATCTCTGCGTCTGCTCGCGACAGCACTCCAGCGAGTCGTTGGAACTCGGCAGGGGCCTCCCGGAAGTCTTCTTGGGTCGTCTCCACGCGGCTCCTCCTGCTTGGTGGCGCGGACCGGGCACGAGCCCAGGGTCCGTCAGGCGCCATGACCGGACGATGAGCCCCCCGGCCGGCCCCGGGCGCTGGCCCCCGGCAGCCGGCGGGCGATGGCCACCAGCACGGGCAGGGCGGCGAGCTGGGTCACCATGGAGAAGGCCACCAGGCCGGCGAGCGAGTGGTCGTAGAGGACGCCGATGAGGATGCTGCCGGCGAACCAGGCCAGTCCGAATCCGGTGTTGAACACCCCGTAGGCGCCCGCCCGGCGATCGGGCCCGACCATGGAGGCGACGGCGGCCCGCATGATCGATTCCTGGGCGCCCATCCCGATGCCCCACAAGGCCATCCCCGCCACGGCCAGCGCCGTTCCGCCGTAGAAAACCAGGGGGGCGAAGAAGGCGGCGAGCAGGCCGGCGCCCGCCAGGGAGAGGAGCCCGACGCGGTCGAAGAGACGGCCGAGGACCAGAGCGGCAGCGGCGTCGACCCCCATGGCCAGGGCGTAGACGAGCGCGATGGCACCAGGCCCGAAGACGCCGCTGCGCTGGAAGTGGAAGGCGACCAGGGCGAAGTCGGCGAAACCGGCGGCGAACAGTCCAGCGGCGCCCAGGTAGACCCAGAACACCTTCGGGTAGGCGGCGCCGGCGCGGCCGGCGTGGTGGACGGCCTCGAAGATCTGGGGGTTGGGATACCGGACCCGGCCGGTGGCGAGCACCACCAGGGCCAGGAGAGCGGGGACGACGAGGAGGGCGAAGCCGGTCCGATAGGAGCCCCGGGTGGCGATGACCAGAGCCACGAGCAGGGGTCCGAGCACCGCTCCCGTCTGGTCCATGGCTTCATGCAGGCCGAACCCCCAACCGCGGCCCATCTCATGGGTGGCATGGGACAGCATGGTGTCCCGGGGCGGGACACGCACCCCCTTCCCCACCCGCTCGGCCATCATGAGAGTCGCCGCCGCCGGCCAGTGGCCGGCCAGGGCGAGCAGGGGGACGGCGACCAGGTTGACCGCATACCCGCTGAGAGCGACATCCCACAGGCGGCCCGTGCGTTCGCTCACCCGCCCGCTGACCAGCCGCACGACGTAGCCGGCGAGTTCACCCACTCCGGCCACGATCCCTACCACGGTGCCCGACGCTCCGAGCGTGGCCAGGAAGGGACCGGTGATGCTCCGGGCGCCTTCGTAGGTGGTGTCGGCGAGCAGGCTGACGACCCCGAGCAGGACGACAAAACGAACGGCGGCGCGGCGCACCGCGATTTGCTGGCCCGGACGGCTCCCGGTCACCTCCACCGGCCGGCCCCTTCGTCTCGGATCATCCTCGTCCCGCCCACCCTCGTGGCCGCCGTCCTGTCACTCGCGCTGTTGGCAACAGCGGTTCTAGGCGCGGGGAGCCCGGCACGGACGTCGGACGGCGGTTTTGGTCTCACGCCAGTACGAACTGGCCGTTGTCCCCGGAGACCGGCTGCTCTTGGCTGGCGTCAGGCGGGCGCCGCGCCCGCCCCGTCCTGCTGCGGCGGTGGCCCTCGGCCACGGAGGCGTCCGTCATGTCGTCGTTCCACATCCACCGATCCAACCCGGCCCAGCCCGGTCCCCCAGCCGACCCCCGGCGTCCACCGGCGCCGCCCCCGGCTCCCCGGTGGTTCAAGACGTTGTGGTGGGTGAGCCTCGGGGTGACCCTCCTCTTCGTGCTCACCTCCCCGTTCTCCTCCCGGTCGAAGACCGCGTCCTTGAGCTACAGCCAGTGGCGGACAAAGGTCGACGCCCAGGCGGTGAAGACGGCCACCATCGACCCTTCCGGAGAGGTCAGCGGGCAACTCACGTCCGGCGAGTCGTACACGAGCCAGATCCCGACGGCCGTACCGGACACCGGCCTGGCCGGCGACCTGGCCGCCCACCACGTCGCCGTCACCGCCACCGGCAACCGCCCCAGCCTGCTGGGGGTGATCAGCGGGCTGGCCCCGCTGCTCCTCCTGGTGGCGGTGTACCTGTGGATCGGCCGGCGGGCGTCCCGGCAGATGGGGAGCGCCCTCGGGGGCATCATGGGCATCGGAGCGTCCCGGGCCAAGGTCTACGACGAGGAGCGGCCCGCCACCCGCTTCGCCGACGTCGCCGGCTACGACGGAGCCAAACGGGAGATCAGCGAGGTCGTCGACTTCCTCAAGCACCCCGAGCGCTACACGGCGGCGGGTGCGGTCGGCCCCCGGGGAGTGCTGATGATGGGCCCGCCGGGCACGGGCAAGACGCTGCTGGCCCGGGCGGTGGCCGGAGAGGCCAACGTGCCCTTCCTGGCGCTGACCGGCTCCAGCTTCGTGGAGATGTTCGTGGGGGTGGGCGCCGCCCGGGTGCGGGACCTCTTCGCCGCCGCCCGCAAACAGGCGCCGTGCATCATCTTCATCGACGAGATCGACGCAATCGGCCAGCGCCGCGGCGGCGGTCTGGTCAGCAACGACGAACGGGAACAGACCCTCAACCAGATGCTGGCCGAGATGGACGGCTTCGACCCCGCCACCGGCGTGGTCGTCCTCGCCGCCACCAACCGCCCCGACAGCCTCGACCCGGCGTTGCTGCGCCCCGGCCGCTTCGACCGCCAGGTGGAGATCCCCCTCCCCAACCTGCGGGAGCGGGCCGCCATCCTCGCCGTCCACAGCCAGGCCAAGCACCTGGGGCCCGACGTCGACCTCGAAGTGGTGGCCCGGTCCACCCCGGGGTTCTCCGGCGCCGACCTCGCCAACCTGATCAACGAGGCCGCCATCGTGGCGGTGCGCGCCGGGCGCGACACCCTCGCCGCCGGCGACTTCTCCGAAGCCCGGGACCGGATCCTGCTGGGCCGGCGGGAGGCGACCAACGCCCTCCTCCCCGACGAGCAGCACGCCGTGGCCGTGCACGAGTCGGGCCACGCCCTGGTAGCGGCGCTGTCCGAACACGCCGACCCCGTCACCCGGGTGACCATCCTGCCCGCCGGGCGGGCCCTGGGCGTCACCGAGCAGCTGCCCGTCGACGAACGCCACCTCTACGAGGAGAGCTACCTGAAGGACTCCCTGGCCGTCCGCCTCGGAGGGCGAGCGGCCGAGCTGCTGGTGCTGGGCGAAGGCTCCACCGGCGCCTCCAACGACCTGGCCGGCGCCACCGAGCTCGCCACCCGCATGGTCCGCGAATACGGCATGAGCCAGCGCCTGGGACCCGTGGGCTTCGCCAGCACCGCCCCCATGTACCTGGGCGGCGAAGAGGTCCGCAGCCGCAACTACGCCGAAGCCACCCAGCGGGTCATCGACGAAGAAGTCGCCGGCCTGCTCCGCGAAGCCGAACAACGCGCCCTCGACCTCCTCGGCCACCACCGGAACGCTCTCGAGCGCCTGGTGGCTGAACTCCTCGTCCGGGAAACCGTCGACGGGGACACCGTCCGCGCCGCCGTCGCCGGCACGGCCGAAGGTCAACCGGTGGCGCTCAACGGAAAGGGACGCTCCACCGACACTTCCGCCTCCTCGACGGCAACGACGGCTGGCCCCTCCCCCAGGCGCCGCTGAAGAGCAATCAGCCCGAGGAACCGGTTTTCATCCGGCTTCTCGCCGCCCTCGTACCGTCGTTCATCCCGTGACCCGCCGGGCGCCGGGTTCCCTGGTGCCGTTTGCCGGCCCGGATTGGGGCGGCGACTTGACTGGCGTCGGCCGGGAGCTGCCACTCGACCAGATACCCGATCGTCGAGGAGGCCTCCCGAAGTCGCCGTCCACTGGCCCCGTCGTGTGATTGCAAAGCGGTTCCCATGGAGTCAGCGTGCGCCACCGACGATCAAGCGGCGATGAGAAGCGGCGTAAGCCGGACGGGCCAGGCCGGCCTACCGGAGGAGACCGGCCACGACGTTGATCGTCATGGCCACGATGACGGTGCCGAAGAGGTAGGAGAGGAGGGCGTGCTGGGTGGCCGCCCGGCGGACCGCCTTGGTGGTCAGGTCGGTGTCGGAAACCTGGTAGGTCATGCCGATGGTCAAAGCCACATAGGCGAAGTCGCGGTAGTCAGGGGCGGACTCTTCGTTGAAGTCGATCCCGTCGTGTTCGCTGTAGTACAGGCGGGCGTAACGCAACGTGAAGGTGGCCTGGACGAGCGCCCACGACAGAGCGACGCTCAACACCGCCAGGGCGGTCATGGCGGCTTTGGCGGAGGCCGGCTCGCCGGCTGCTTTCGCCAGCCCGAAGCCTACGGCGACCAGACTGACCACCGCGGCCGACACCATGAGCACGTCCGCCTCGGCCCGGGAGTCGTCCTCCCGTTGCGCCAGCCGGGCAGTGACCGCCCCCGTCGTACTCCGCACGGCGATCAACATTACCCATACGACCACGACGGCACTGGTCGTGTCCCAACCGGTGAGCACCGCCACCTGCCAGGCGGTGAGGGCCATGGAGGCGGCGAAGACGGCGATCCCCAGCGCGGCAGCCACCAGGAGACGGACGCCGGCCCGAGCGTGGAGCAGCGGGCGTTCCGGGGGAGCCGCCAGGCCGGGGACCACGCCTGGCCGTTCAGGCCGAAAGAGGCTGCAGCGTCCGCAGCGGGGCCGGCCGCCTGAGCGCTCCGCCGGCGTCGTCTTCGGTGAGGTCGACGCTCGGTGGCGGCAGCAGCCGGCTGCGGTGCCTGAGGTTCTCGACGAGGAGGAGGAACTCGCGCGTCTGGGCGGTGGCGCCGTCGCGGGCCGATACGGCCACCAGGGGGATGGCCGCCCCGGCGTCGGCCACCGGCCGCCACACCAGCCCGGGCATGGACCGGCCCGCGACCGAGATGCTGGCGACGAGCGCCACTCCCAGCCCCGCCGTCACCGCCACCGGCACCAGGTCCGGGTCGTCGACCTCCAAGGCGATGTCGGGGCTGAAGCCCGCCGCCGCGCAGAGCTCGATGAGCCGGTCGTGGAGGCTCACCGAGGACCGGCGGCTGACGGCCACGAACCGCTCGCCCCGCAACATCCGGAGCGGAACGGTCTCCTCCCGGGCCAGGGGGTGGTCGACGGGAAGGAGCACCACCAGGCGGTCGTCCACCACCACGGCGGAGTCCAGACCCCCGTCGGTGACCGGTCCGTCCACCAACGCCAGGTCGAGCTCCCGCCGGCGGACGAGGTCGACCAGCTCCCGGGCACTGCCTGACATCAGCCGGGGGCGGACCGCCGGGCGGGCCCGGTGCCAGTGACGGAGCAGCACGGAGAGCACCGGCGCCGCCGACATGTTGACTCCCAGCGCCAGGCTGCCGGTCTCACCGGCTTCGGCCCGGCGGGCGGCGTCCGTACCCTCGTCCACCTGGCGCAACATGCGCCGGGCGACCTCCAGGAAGGCTTCGCCGGCCGGAGTCAACCGGACGTGGCGGGCCGACCGGTCGAACAGCTGGACCCCGAGCTCGCGTTCGAGACGGCGGACGTGCTGGGACAGGGCCGGCTGAGCGATGTACATGCGCTCGGCCGCCCGACCGAAATGGCGATCCTCGGCCACCGCCACGAAGAACTGGATCTGGCGCAGCTCCACAGCTTTTCAACCTCCGCGTCTCCCGCCCTGCCGGATAAATCTGCGACGAGCTTCGCATCCCGGCTTTGCCCTGTCTTCACGGCCAGCGCCCATCTGCGCCCCCGGCCGGCTGCAATTTCCACCTAGCAGGTAGCTGCAATGCCACGATGGTGTCATGTCCCAGTGGCGGGTCGTCCTGGCCGATGATGACGTCCTGCTACGCGAAGGCCTGGCGAGCCTGTTGCAGCGCTCGGGCTTTGAGGTGGTCGGTCAGGCCGGCGACGGTCAAGAGCTCATCGCGCTCGTGCGGGCGCACGTTCCCGATCTGGTCGTCATCGACATCCGGATGCCCCCGACCAACACCACCGAGGGCCTCGAGGCGGCGCTGGTGATCCGGGAGGAGTTCCCCGACATCGGCGTCCTCGTGCTCTCGGCGCACGTCGAGATGCATCACGCCATGGAGCTTCTGGCCGGGGGACGCCGGGTCGGCTACCTGCTCAAGAGCCGAGTCACCGATGTGGACGACTTCATCGAGGCCCTCGGGCGCATCGTGAAAGGAGGCTCGATCCTGGATCCCGGTCTGGTCCAGGAGCTCGTCGCCGCCCAGCGGGTCGATGATCCCCTCGCCCGGCTGTCGAGCCGGGAACGCGAGGTGCTGGCATTGATGGCGGAGGGGCGCTCCAACGCCGGGATCGCCCGGCGGCTGTGGGTCAGCGAAGGCACGGTGGAGAAGCACGTGCGCAGCATCCTCGCCAAGCTCGATCTGGAGGAGACGGACGACGACCACCGCCGCGTCCTCGCCGTCATCAAATTTCTCGACGCCCGGTAACCGGGCTCGGCGGTTCCAGCGTCTTCAGCTTGTCGAGGCTGCGGCCCAGCAGCCTCGAGACGTGCATCTGGCTGATCCCGAGCTGAGCGGCGATCTCGTGCTGGCGGAGCTCCTGGCCGAAGCGGAGCCAGAGGATCCGTCGATCCCGTGAGGGCAGGCCGGACAGAAGCGACGCCAGCTGACAGCGGTCCTCGGCCGATTGCAGGTCCGGGCAGGGACGACCGAAGAAGCCCTGTTGACCCAAGTGTTCCCAGGCGGCCCCGTTCAACGACACTGGATGGAACGAAGCCCCCGCCTCGAGGGCCTCCAGCACCTCGGGCGCGCTCAACCCCGTACAGCTGACGATGTCATCGATCGACGGGGCCCGGCCGAGGTCCTGGAACAGCAACTCGCTCGCCTCCCGGACCCGGAGGTAATTCTCCTGGACCGCCCGCGGCACCCGGATGTTCCAGCGGCGGTCGCGGAAATGGCGTTTCAACTCCCCCATGATGGTGGGGGTGGCGAAGGTGGCGAACCGGACGCCGTGGTCCGGGTCGAACCGGTCGACGGCCTTGAGCAAGCCCCAGAACGCCACCTGCACGAGGTCGTCGAGTTCCTCGCCCCGGTGGGCGAAGCGGCCCGCCAGACGGCGGACGAGATCGGCGTGCCGGCCGACGAGTGCCTCCCGCAGCCGGGGGTCCCGGGTGCGCCGGTACCGTCGGTGGAGGTCCATCACATCGCCGTCACCGGTGGGATCGTCTGGTTGAGAGGCCTCGTATCGGACGCCGGGCAAGGCCATCGTCGACACCTCCAGCTCAGCGGAACCTCAGTGTCGAGGGTGCGGCCCCGGGTCCGGCACGTCGAGCCGCGAATCGCTCTGGAGCGAGACGGAACCTCAGTTGTCGGGCGTGAGGACGGGATCGCCCACCGGAAGTGTCACGAGGAGCGACGTCCCGCCTCCGACCGGACTGGAGATCCCGATCGTTCCCCCGAGAGCCTCGACCCGGTCTTTGAGGCCGACGAGACCTGACCCGTGGGCAGGGTCCGCTCCTCCCACTCCGTCGTCGCGGATGGAGAGCCGGACGAACTCGTCGTCGGTCTCGACGTCGACATCGACCACCGAGGCCCGCGCGTGCCTGGCCGCATTGGTCAGGGCTTCGGACACGACGTAATAGGCGGTCACCTCGACGCGCTCCGGGAGGCGCAGGTCGGTCCCTGGGACCTGGAGCCGGACGGGGACGGCCGACCGGCGGGCGACCGTCTTGAGGGCCGGTCCGAGCCCGCCCCGGGACAGGATCGCCGGGTGGAGCCCCCGCGAGAGTTCCCGAAGATCGTCGACGGCATCGGCGAGACCTCTCGCCACTTCCGCCAGTTGCGCCTTGAGGTCGGTGAGCTCGGGGGGCACCGAGGCCTCGACCGTCCGCAGGTCGAGGGCGAGGGAGACGAGACGCTGCTGGGTGCCGTCGTGCAGATCGCGTTCGAGGCGGCGGCGGGTCTCGTCGGCGGCGGCGACGACACGGGCACGCGACGCCGTGAGCTCGGCGCGGCTGTCGGCATTGGCGATGGCGGCGGCGACCAGTTCGGTGAACTCCGCCAGGCGGTCCTCCGTGCCCGCCGGCAGCGGTTCCGGCTGCATCCAGTCGGCGATCATCGCCCCCCACAGGCGGTCCTCGACGACGATCGGCCCCCCGACCGCGGAACGGATGCCGAGCTGGCGCAGACGGGCGGCGAGCGGACCCGATGCCCGCTCGAGGCTGTCCATCCGGGCGACACGGCCGGTGGACAGCACCGATGCCGCCACGTTGTCCCCTACGAGGGACAGGCGGGAGCCGGCCGGAATGTCGACGCCCGCCTCGCTCCAGGCGGCAACCACGCTTGCGGTCCCGTCCGCCTGGTAGCGGAGGAGCCTCGTCGACGGTGCCCCGAGAAGCCGCCCGACCTCCTCGGCCACCGCCGCGAACACGTTGGGGGGGGATGTGCCTTTCGCCACCAGGGTTGCCACCCTCCGCAGCGCCGCTTGTTCCTGAACGAACCGGCTGAGCTCCTCGCGGCTCGACTCCAGCGAGCCCGCCATGGTGTTGAAGGCGTGTTCGAGCCCGCCCACCTCTCCCGGTCCCGTCTCGGGCATCCTCACGGTCAGGTCGCCACCGGCGAGCCGGGCGGCCATGCCGGCAGCCTGGCGGACCGGCCGGACGATCGCCCTGGTCAGGTAACCGGTGAAGAGCATGACGAGGAAGATCGATCCGGCGATACCCGCCGTCGCCGCCAGGATGGCCGAGCGAGCCGCCGCCCTGGCGCCTTCCTGCCTGGTGGCGGCGAGGCCGCGTTCGAGGGCGGCGAACTCGTCGAAGTTCGCCCGGAGGGCGTCGACCCGCCGTTTCCCGTCGTCGGTGACGGCGACGGTCCGAGCCAACGCTGGATCTCGTCGGGCCCCCTCCACCGTCGGAACCGAGTAGTCGCCGATGTACGACGCGCCCGCCCGGGCGAGCCGTCGCGCCCGGTTCCCCTGGGCTTCGCTACGAGCCGCGGCCAGCCGCTCCAGCGTTCGGGCCTGCCGGGGGAAGGCGCGGCGGGCATCGTTCCAGGGATCGAGGAAACGCTCGTCACCGGTGATGATGAACCCGCGCTGGCCCGTCTCCAGATCGATGACGAGCCGCTCGAGCTGGTTGGCGGCGGCGAGCACCACCTCGGAATGCCGGGCGCGTTCGGCCGCGTCCCGCAGGTCGGCGATGGCCACGAGCAGGGCGGCGAACACCCCCCCGACGACGAGAGCCAGCAGGCCGCTGGCAACCACGGTGCGACGGGTGAGCCCTCCCCTCAAAGCATCACCCTCTGCTCGGTTGGCGGCGCAACCGGAAGAAGCGGATCCGGTCGGGCTCCGTCACGACGGCGAGTCTAGGAGTCGTCGCCCATGTCGCCGAGAACATCGCGGATGGCACCAACCGAGAGCTCGGCTTTGGCGAGGAACCCGGCGACCGGACTGGCGGCGATGAGCTCGGCGAAGTCATCCTCCGCATGGGTCGAGATCAGGATCACGTTCCTGGGGGACAGGCCCACCTCGGCCTGAAGTCGCCGGGCCAGGTCGAAGCCGCTCTCCTCTCCGAGGTCGATGTCCAGGAGCAGGACGTCCGGCCTCAGCTCCTCGGCCTGCTGCACCGCCTCGGCGCCCGTCGATGCGACCCCGACCACGGCCGCGCCCTGCCGTTCGAGCAGCACGCGGGCGGACCGGAGGAAGCCCGGGCTGTCGTCCACGATGACGCAGCGAAACGGCATGCTTCAACGATCGCAGGTGCGGCTTCCGAACGCATTCCCGCTACCTGGAAATCGAGGCGTCCGGTAACAGGAAAATCGACGCAGATGCCATAGGCGTCGTCTCGACCGAGACCGACTTCGGCATTGTTCCGGCCGCCGGCGCCGGTTTGGGTTGCCTCATGGGTCCCCCGCCCCGTCCCTGGGTCGCGCTTTCGCTGGCCGCCACGATCCTGGCCGTGGCCGCCCTGACCGGGTCGCTGTGGGGCGAGCTTCCCCTTCGCGTGGCGGGCTGGGGATCATTCGGGTGGCCCGCCCTGGCCGCCGGCCGCTGGGGGACGCTCGTCACCTCCCTCGTCCTCACCCGGGATCCCTTCATGGCCCTCACCATGGCGGCGGCGGTGGCGGGGGCGTTGGGCTTCTACGAACGCCAGTCGGGACACGGCCGGGCACTGGCCGTTGCCGCTGTCGCCCACGTCACCGGGTCGGTGCTGGTCGCCCTGGGAGCGGGCGCCCTGGGGCGCATGGGCTGGCCCGTGGCCGTGCGGGCGGCCGAGAACCTGGACTACGGCGCCTCGATGGTCGTCGCCGGGGCGGTGGGGGCCCTCGCCTCCCGGCACCGGCGGCTGCTGTCGGTCGTCGGCGTCGGGGTGGTGGTGGCCCTCGTCGTGCACCATCAGCTCGCCGACTGGGCCCACCTGGTCGCCGCCCCGGCCGGGTATCTCACCGACCGCGCCCGCCGCCCCCGGCGGGCGCTGGTGGCGTTGGTGGGAACGGCGGCGCTCACCGCCTGGCTGATCATCGACGGGTGGCTGATCGTGGTCGACACGACCGATCACGTCCGCTTCGCCTCCCTCGGCCGCCCGTCCCCCGTACCGGGCGCCACCCAGGGTCACGTCGAGCGCCTCGACTACCGGTCCCGCGCCCTGGGCGACCGGGTGATGGTCGCCTGGGTGTACGTCCCCCCGCGGCCCCGGGGACCGCTTCCCGTCGTCCTGTTCCTTCACGGGGTCCCCGGGGCACCGGACGACTGGCTGGCCGGCGGTCAGCTGGCGCCGTCCCTTGACCGGGCCATCGCCGGCGGCTCGATCCCTCCTGCCCTGGCCGTCGTCCCCGACGGTGAGGGGATGCACGACCCCCCGGCGGGCTGGGCCGACACCGCCCGCCAGCACCTCCTGACCAGCGTCTCCCGCGACCTCCTGTCGGCGGTCAGCCGCCGGTGGGCCGCCGATCTCGGCGCCGGACAGATGGCGGTCGTCGGAGTCGGCCTAGGCGCCGCCGGCGCCGCCCGCTTGTCCTGGCATGATCCCCGCATCGGCTTCGTCGCCGCTCTCGACCCCGCCACCCGACCCCGGGTTCGACCCGGTGTCCGGCTCCTGGCGGTGGGGTCCGACGCACCCGTCCCTCCTCGCCGGAGCCGGTGGGGAGAGTGGCGGGCCGAGCTGCCGGGAGTGATGGGCTGGCTGGGATCTCAGGGCTTCGGCGCTTCGGATCCGAGCCGCCGGTGACGGCGCTCGTCGTGGCCCTCCCCTCGTGGGTCCGCCGGGCAGCCGGTGGGGCGGCGGGCGCCCTCGGGCTCCTGGGCGCCTGCCTGGCGGTCAGCGTGGCCGGCCACCATGCCGCCACCGAAGCCGTGGTCACCGCCTGCTGCCGCTACTTCCCCGGACGCCTCGCCCGGGGTGAGCTCTGGACCGTGGTCGGGTCCGCCTTCTTCCTGCCCGATGTGCGCATGGTGGCGCCCACCACCCTGGCGACCATGCTGCTGTTCGTCCCCTATGCCGTGGCCGCCGGCGCCCGTCCGGCGCTCCGGGCGTTCTTCACCGGTCATGGCGTCGCCACCATGGCGGTCGCGGCCGTCGTCCTCCCGGGGGCGGCGCTCGGGTGGCCTCCGGCAGTCGCGCTGTCGACCCGCTCCGATATCGGAGCCTCCGCCGGACTCGCCGCCGTCGCCGGCGCCGCCTGCGTGCGCTTCGATCGGCGCCGTGCCGGCCCGGCGCTGCTCGCCGCGCTGGCCATCGGGTTCGGGCTGAACCTCGCCCGGGGCCACCGCGTGGTCGATGTCGAGCATCTCCTGGCCCTGGCCACCGGGGCCGTCACGGCACGGAGGGCATGGCGGGGCGAACGTGCCTCCGGCCCCGCGCCTAGCAGCTAACCGCCATATGGGAACTCCCGGTGGCCCCCGCCGAATTTGGATGCTGGCTCCGATGGCAACACCCGCCGGCGATGTGATGATCGGAGAACACCGCCGGGGAGGAGGAGACCGTGGCTTCTCGAACGAGCGAGTTCCGACACCTGGAGGGCAGACAGGTCTCGTTGGCGCTGGTCAACGGCTCCCGGATCGACGATTGCAGCCTGGTCTCGGTCGGACGGGGGCGGGCCGTCACACTGTGGGTGTTCAGCAACGGACGGGACGTCTTCATCCCCACGTCGGACGTCGTCGACGTGTGGGAGGCGGCTTCAGCCGGCCGGCGCTCGGCGGCCTGAAGCCTCGGGACCAGGCGGGGGGTCCGCCGGTTAGGGCTACGGTGATGGCCGGTGGTACGACCAGGATGCGGGACCATTCGCAGGCGAGGGCGACCGAGCCGTGGACGCAAGCGGGACCCGGATAGTCATCGCTGACGACGACGTTTTGCTCCGGGAGGGCGTCGCCAGCCTGCTCGAGAACGCCGGCTTCAAGGTCGTCGGTCAGGCGGGAGACGCTTCGGAGCTTCTGGCCCTCGTCCGCACGCATCACCCCGAGGTCGTCATCGTCGACATCCGCATGCCCCCGGGCCACCGGACCGAGGGACTCGAGGCCGCCCGCACGATCCGAGAGGAGTTCCCCGGCACCGCCATCCTCGTCCTGTCGGCTCATGTCGAGGTGGAGCAGGCCATGGAGCTGATCGCCGGGGGCAAGCGGACGGGCTACGTGCTGAAGAGCCGGGTGGCGAACGTCGCCGACTTCGTCGAGACGATCCAGCGCGTGGCCGAGGGCGGCTCGGTCGTCGATCCCGCCGTCGTGGGCGAGCTCATCACCGCTCGCCGGCGGCGCGACCCTCTGGCGGCGCTCACGGACCGCGAGCGCGAGGTACTCGCCCTGATGGCCGAGGGCTGCTCCAACGTCGGCATCGCCCGTCGGCTCGGCGTCACCGAGAGCACGGTCGAGAAGCACGTCCACAGCGTCCTCTCCAAGCTGATGCTTCCGGAGACCGAGGACGACCATCGCCGTGTCCTCGCCGTCCTCGCCTTCCTCGAGAATCGTTGACCCGCCGGTTCAGCTGTCGTCGGTGAGTCCGAGGACGGCGTGGACGGCAGTGCGGGAGAGCTCGGACTTCGACAGGAATCCGACCGCCGGGCTGGTGGCGATGACGTCGACCAGGTCCGTCTCGGCATAGGTCGAGATGAGGATCACGGCCGACGCAGCGCCCGGGGCTCTCTCGGCCAACCTCCGGGCCACGTCGAAGCCGCTCTCCTGCCCGAGGTAGATGTCCACCAGGGTGACGTCGGGGTGCAGCTCCGCTGCCCGCCGCAGCGCTTCAGCGCCGGTCGACGCCACCCCCACCACGTTCATGCCCTCTCGTTGGAGCAGCTCCCGGGCGGTCTCCAAGAACTCGGCGTTGTCGTCGACGATGAGGCAGCGGAGGCTCACCCGAAGAGCATCGCAGTACTGCACGCCGGGCGCATCGAAGCTACCTGCAAGAGCTCGAGGTTGTACCGTCGGGGGTCTCGATGGATCGTCCACGGTGGTTTGCTGTCGGGCAAGCTGACCGATCCGAGTCCGAGCCGGGACTCGTCGCCGCCAGCCGGGCGCTGGTGCACGACGACGCCAAGCTGTTGATCGTCTTCTGCTCGGAGTCCGCCGACCTCGCCGTGGTGGTGGCCCAGATCTCCTCCCGGTCGGGCGGAGTGCCGCTGATCGGATGCTCGACGGCCGGCGAGATCGCTACCGACGGCCCCGCCGACGCCAGCGTCGTCGTCGCCGGCCTCGGCGGAGAGGGGTTCTCGGTGGCGACGGCGGTGGCCGAGGGAGCATCGGGCGACCTGCGGGCCGCCGGGGCCAAGGCGGCTGGCTGCCTCGCCTCCGTCGAGGACCGGCCCCACCGGCTCCTGCTGCTGCTGACCGATGGCCTGGCCGGCGATCAGCAGGAGATCGTCCGGGGTGCGTACGGCGTCCTCGGCGCCGGGATCCCGCTCGTCGGCGGCTGCGCCGGTGACGACCTGAAGATGACGGCCACGTTCCAGCTCTCCGGCGACCGGGTCCTCACCGACTCGGTGGTGGCGGCCGGCATCGCCTCCGACGCTCCGCTCGGCATCGGGGTCCGCCACGGCTGGCGGAGGGTGGGCGAGCCGATGCTGGTCACGCGCAGCCGGGGCAACCGGGTCGACGCCCTGGACGGCGAACCCGCCCTCGATGCCTACCTGCGACGTCTCGATGTGGCGCCGCTTCACCGCTCGAGCGGCGAGGAGCTGGCCCGGGTGGCGCTCACCCATCCGCTCGGCCTCAGCCGGCGGGCGGGAGAGGAACAGGTCCGCTTCATCAGCGGAGGCGACTTCGCCGAGCGGTCACTGACGTGCATGGCCGAGGTTCCCCAAGGGGGGCTCGTCTGGATCATGGAGGGCGACAGCGAGTCGGTGCTGGGAGCCGCCGATGCCGCCTGCCACGACTCGCTGCTGGCCCTTCACGGGCGTCCGGCCCTCGGCATGCTGGTCTTCGACTGCATCGCCCGGCGGGGGGTCCTCCAGGAGCAGGGGATCAAGGCCGAGATCGACCGGGTGGCGGCCATGGCCGGCGGCGCCCCCGTGGCCGGCTTCTACACCTACGGGGAGATTGCCCGGACACGGGGGATGAGCGGCTTCCACAACCAGACGCTCGTCGTGTTGTCGCTGGCCTGACATGGCCGGATCAGCGGCGTGGTCGACCCAGCAGCTGGCCGAGTTCCTGGCCACCGTCTCGTCGCTGGAAAGCGAGGCGTCGGCCGCGCTGGGGGCCGTCGAACGAGCGGCCGAGGCCCTCGATGCCGAGGTGGCGGCCATCGTCACCAGGAACGAGGTCGTCGCCTCCGTCGGCTACCCGGTCGGGTCGGCGCCGATCGGCGAATTCCAAGCGGTGGCCCGGGGCGACAGCCGCCACCTCGTCATCCCGGGTGCCGGAGCCTGCCCGGCGATCGCCGTGCCGCTCGACCATCCTCCGGACGCCACCCTCATCCTCGCCCGCTCCGGATCGGAGGGCCTCAGCCGCGAGGAGATCAGCCTGGTGCACGGCATGGCCCGGGTAACGTCGATGACCCTCCGGATGCTCGGCCTGCTCGACGAAGAGCGGTCGTTGCGTGACGAGCAGGCCGCTCTGCGCCGAGTGGCCACGCTGGTGGCCGGCGGCGTCGCCCATGAGCAGGTCTTCGGGGCGGTGGCCGAAGAGGTCAGCCGGCTGGCGGCGGCCGACATCGTCCAGGTCTTCCGGTACGAGCCGGATGGCGCCGCCGTGCGGGTGGCGGCCTGGGGTCGCCGCGCCGAGGAGCTGGAGATCGGCGTCCGGTTCCCGACCGGGGGCAACAACCTGTTGACGATGGTGCTGCGCTCCGGGCGACCGGGGCGCATCGACGACGCCGGCGCCATCACCGGGAGCTCGGCGCCCATCGCCCGCCACCTCGGTGTCCGCTCCGCCGTCGGGAGCCCGATCGTGGTCGACGGGCACCTGTGGGGCATGGTGATGGCGGCCACGACCCGGCCGGAACCGATGGCGGCGGAGACGGAGCAGCGCTTCGCCGGCTTCACCGAGCTGGTCGCCACCGCCATCTCCAACGCCCAGGCCCGCGCCGAGCTGGCCGCCTCCCGGATGCGGGTGGTGGCCGCCGCCGACGAGATGCGACGCCGGATCGAGCGGAACCTCCACGACGGCACCCAGCAGCGCCTCATCACGCTGTCACTGAAACTGCGGGGCCTCCACGACAACATCCCCGACGAGCAGACGGCATTGCGCTCCCAGATGTCACACCTCGAGGAAGGCTTGGCGAGCCTGCTCGACGAGCTGCGCGAGATCTCGCGTGGGCTCCATCCCCCCATGCTGTCGGCAGCCGGCCTCGGCCCTGCGCTCCGGTCGCTCGTCCGCCGTGCCGCACTCCCCGTGGATCTGGACGTCCGCCTGGCGGAGCGGCTCCCCGAGCCGCTGGAGGTGGCCGCCTACTACGTCGTCTCCGAGGCGCTGGCCAACGCCGCCAAGCACGCCGGCGCCTCCGGGGCCGAGGTGCAGCTCCACCTGGCCGGAGGGGTGCTGCGCGTCGAGATCCGTGACGACGGCGCCGGCGGCGCCGATCCGGCCCGGGGATCCGGGATCGTCGGTCTCCGGGACCGGGTCGAAGCCCTCGGCGGAACCATGCGGTTGACGAGCCCTCCCGGCGAGGGAACGTCAATGCTCGTCGAGTTGCCCATGCGGCAAGCATGGGAACCGGCGAGCGTCGATCCGCTCTGACCCCAGACGGGATCCGCGCTTGGTACGGCGCCCCGGCGGGCGTTGACTGGCGTCGATGCCTCGTATGCCGATCCCCACACTGGTGGTGGCGGCCGCGCTCACCCTGGCCGGCGCCTGCGCGTCAGGCACCGGGTTCGCCGACGACCAACCGACCGACCAGGGTGCACTCGCACCGGGAGAGCTGAGCGCGCTGGCCCTCCCGGGCGGCGCGGCGCCGTTCACCGCCCCCACGCAGCGGCGCGGCGCCGTTGACGCAGAGCTTCAAGGTCACCGGTTCGTCGCCTGCCGCTGTCCTCCGCTTCTACGCCGGCGCCCTCGCTCAACAGGGTTGGACCGCCTCGACCGCTCCCGCCGAGGACGGCGACGTGTGGCGGGGAACCTGGGCCCGAGGCGACCGGCTCCTCGTCGTCACCGCCGAACCGGACGTCGACGACGGAACCGGCGATGGAGACGGAGCCGCCGCCAGCCAGCTCGACCTTGACCTACGTGCCGTACCGTAGGGCGCCGGTGAGGGGACGGTGGCGCGCCAGGGGCGGGGCCGCGAACTCCGCCATCGGTGATTACGGCCTCATCGGGGACACGCACACCGCCTCGCTCGTCGGCCGCGACGGCTCCGTCGACTGGCTCTGCCTCCCCCGCTTCGACGCCGGCGCCTGCTTCGCCGCCCTGCTCGGTGACCCCGGCCACGGCCGCTGGCGGCTCGCTCCCGGAGGTGAGATCGCCGCCGTGCGGCGTCGCTACCGGGAAGGCACGCTCGTCCTGGAAACCGAGACGGCCACCCCCGACGGCGTCGTACGGGTGACCGATTTCATGCCCCGGGTCCGCCACCCCCGGGTCGTCCGGATCGTGGAGGGAGTGCGGGGCGCGTGCTGGCTCACGGCGTCGACCACCGGGGGGTCTTCGTCCAGAGCTACGGCTCCGACGAGCTCGACGCCGCCCTGCTCATGATCCCGCTGGTCGGGTTCCTCCCGCGACGGACGAGCGGGTCGTCCGTACGGTGGCGGCCATCGAGGCGGAGCTCACCATCGACGGCCTGGTGCGTCGCTACGGACGCGGGGCGCTGGGCGAAGTCGACGGGCTCCCCGGCGACGAGGGCCTGTTCCTGCCCTGCACGTTCTGGCTGGCTGACAACCTTGCCCTCCAGGGCCGGCACGACGAAGCGGCGGCGCTCTTCGAACGTCTCCTCGACGTCCGCAACGACCTCGGGCTGCTGGCCGAGGAGTACGACGCCGCCACCGGCGAGCTGCTCGGGAACTTCCCCCAGGCCTTCAGCCACGTGGCCCTCGTCAACACGGCCCACAATTTGGCCGGCGGCGCCGCGCTCGGCCGGGCCGGCCACCGGGGCGCCGGGCTATCCGGGGCGGTACCTCGACGCAGCCTCCTGAACGGCGCCGGCCGGCGGAGCGGTCGCCCAGGCCAGGACCAGGGCGCTGCCCACCGTGGCCACGAAGCCGGCGGCGGCCAGTGGCCCGAGGGCGGGCCGGGCCCGATCGCCGAGGAGGACCAGTCCGACGAGGGCGGGGACGGCCGTCTCGGTGGCGAAGACGGCGGCGGTGGCGGCGGTGGCCGAGCCCCGCTGGAGGGCGAGGGCGAAGAGCAGCGTTCCCAGCAGCCCGTAGGCGGCCAGTGCCCAGGCCAACGGGTCGGCCAGGACCATGCCGGGTCGGGAGGGCACCCGCAGGATGTGGCCGGCCAGCGCCGTCCCGGAGAAGGCGAGCCCGGCGAGGATCCCCAGGCGGGCCGCGCCCGACTCCCCCCGCGCCGACCGGGCCCCGGGGACGGCGGCCAGGGCCACGACCGCCGGACCGGCGATGAGAACGGCCCGGGCGCCGCCGTGGAGGCGCCCGGGGCCGTCGGGGGCGGCGGCCAGCCCGAGGAGGATCAATCCGCCGGCGAGCACCACCAGCGCCCGCCGCTGCCGGCGGCTGGGGCGGACACCGAAGGCGCCCGCGGACAGCACGGCGGTGACGCCCACGCTGCCCGCCACCGCCGACTGCACGGCGAAGAGCGGCAGGATCCGCAGGGCGGCCAGCGACAGGAGCCAGCCGGCCACGTCGACGCCGACCCCGGCCAGCCACGGTAGGCGCCGGGCCAGGCGCCACAGGAGCCGGGGATCGATGCTGGCGGCGGGCGCCTCCCGCCGGGCGCCGATCTGCTCGAGGACGGAGCCGGCGCCGTAGCACAGCGCGGCGCCGGCGGAGGCGGCCAGGGCGAGGGCCGTCTTCACCGGTCGGCCGGCGCCGGCGCCACCGGGGTGGCCGGCGGCGTGGCCGGCCGCAGGAAGCGGCCCACCAGCGGCAGCTCGGTCACGCCTTCGGCCCGGGCCACGGCCAGGGCGGCGGCGGCCAGGTGCTCGGGGGCGTCGAAGACGGCGTAGCGGGCCCGCCAGTCGGGGTCGTACTTCTCGTTGAAGTGCCACAGGGACTCGATCTGCATGGACTCGCTCATCCGCTCGAGCAGCCACCGTTCCACCCGCCGGCCCATCCCGTCGCCCACCTCACCGGCCAGGACGGCCCGCATGGTGGCGAAGTTGAGCCCCAGGCGGCGCAGGCCCAGCTGCTGGAGGTGGCGGATGGTCTCCACCAGGACGAAGTCGGTGAGCCCGTTGGGGTGGTCGCCCAGGCTGCGGCGCATGAGGTCGAGGGAGTAACCCTCGATGCCGGGGGCGGGGACGAACTGGCATACGGCGGCGGGCGCGCCGTCCGGCCCGAAGGCCACCGCCAGGAGCAGGCCGGTGTCGCCGGGGTCGAAGATCCGCCCCAGGGTCATCGAAAAGCCCCGTTCGCCTTCGCCCTGGCGGCTTTCGGCCAGCAGGTCGGTCAGGACCGGCCGCAGGCCGGCGTCGACGGTGGCCGGATCGAAGAACTCGACCCGGTACCCGTGGCGGGCCACCCGGTTGACGGCCTGACGCAGTCCCTTGGCCCGGTGCCCGTCCAGCGTGAAGCGGGCACAGTCGACGATGGCTTCGTCGCCGATGTAGAGGCCGTGCATCCCGTGGCGCTCGTAGACGGGAAGCCACTCTTCGGCCGCGCCCAGCACGGCCACCGACCACCCCTGCCGGTCGGCGAAGTCGTAGAAGTCCCGCCAGATCTGGTCCCGCTCGGCGCCGGGTCCCACCGGGTCGGGCGACACCAGGCAGACGCCGCCGAAGACGGCGTAGGCCACGAAGCTCTCTCCGGAGAAGAACCGCTCCTTGTCGTCCCGCAGGGCGAAGTACGCCAGCGTGTCGGCGCCGTGGCGGGCCACCACCGCCCGGGCCCGCTCCAGGCCGGACCCGCGGGCGTGCCGGGCCACGACGGGGCGGAAGGCCAGCCAGCCGGCCAGGACGACGAGGCCGACTCCGACGGCGCCCAGCGTCGGGTCGAGGAACAGCTCCAGGCGCCGTCCGGGCAGCGGAGTGGTGGACAGCCCCACCAGCCGTTGGGCCACCGCCACCACGGCCTGGCCCAGCGGAGGCCGGCGCCGGGCGCCGATCTCGACGGCCACCGTGCCCGCGGCCAGCGCCGCCGCGGCGCCCGCCGCCACGGCCACGGCGCCCCGGCGGGCCGAGGGCCGGTCGCTTT
>JBIOUX010000147.1:0-12340 GCA_044867425.1 Acidimicrobiia bacterium
CTCGCTGCGGGTTCTCTCCCTCGCCGGGTTCGGCCACTCTGCGAGGTCCACCGGCTCGGAGAAGGGCAGAGTTACGCTTCGGGTACCGCATTTGACCTGCCGAGGGGGTGGCTGTGGTCGATCGCCACGACGACGAGCTGGCCGAGCGCCGCATGAGCGCCGCCCGGCCCCAGCCCGATCCCGGGGGGCCGGCGGTGGCCCCCGAGGGCCATGGCCCGGTGGGCGCCGCTTTGCCCCTGGAGTGGGACGAGTCCGACGACGACCCCGAGGATGAGCCGGAGCCGGCGGCCACCATCGATCTCACCGAACGGGCCGGGCGCGACGACCTGGCCGCCTGGTCGGACGTCCTGCGCCGCCGCCCCTTGGAGCCGGCCCGCATCACCAGGCATCCGTCAGCCGCCGGTGAGCACCTGGCGGCTCGTCGCCGCCCGGAGTCCGACGACGACTTCGCCCGCGCCCTGCTCGAACGCCGGCGGCGCCGCGGGGGCCGGGGCCGCCCGGGCGGAGAGGGCGCCGAGAGCGGGGAAGCGCCGCCGGGGCCGGCGGCCAGCGTGAGCCCCCTGCGCTCCGTCGGCCCCGAACCGGCGGGGCCGGGCCCCAGCGGCTTCGGCGCCGACCTCCTCACCCGGATCCTCACCGGGGTGGCGGTGGCCGCCGCCTGCCTGCTCACGTTCAACGCCGGGAGGGGCCCCACGGCCTGGCTGGTGGCGGTCATCGTGGGCCTGGGGACGCTCGAGCTGTGCACCGTCCTGCGCTCCCAGGGCCACCGTCCGGCGGTGGTCATCGCCCTGGTGGGCTCGGTCGCGCTCGTCCTCGCCGCTTACGAGAGCGGCCAGTCCGCCTATCCCCTGGTCCTGTCCATGGTGGTGACCGGCAGCCTGCTCTGGTACCTGGCTCAGGTGGTGTCGGGCCGGCCCGCCATGGGCGTGGCCACCACCCTGCTGCCCTTCGCCTATGTGGGGTGCCTGGGGGCGTTCGCCTCGCTCATCCTCGGGTTCGACAACGGCATCGGGATGCTGGTCGGCTTGGCCGTGTGCACCGTGGCCTACGACATCTGCGGCTATGCCGCCGGCCGGAAGTTCGGCCGGCGCCCCCTGACCGCGGTGTCGCCCAACAAGACGGTGGAGGGCCTGGTGGCCGGCATGGCCGGCTGCCTGGTGGTCGCCGTGGCGGTAGTGGGGATGATCACGCCCTGGGACCGGCTGAGCGCCCTCGCCCTGGGGGCGGTGGTGGCCGTGCTGGCTCCCCTCGGCGACCTGTGCGAGTCGATGCTCAAGCGCGACCTCGGCGTGAAGGACCTGGGCGGGCTGCTCCCCGGCCATGGCGGCATCCTCGACCGCTTCGACGCCATCCTCTTCTGCCTCCCCGCCGTCTACTACCTGATCCGCCTCCTCGAGCTGAACTGACGGCGCCGTCCGGCGCCTCTCCGCGCTCCCGGTAGCGTGTGGTTGTGCTCAGCTCCGACGGCCCGATCGGCGTCGCCGTCCTCGGCTCCACCGGGTCGATCGGCACCCAGGCCCTGGACGTCGTCCGGACCCATCCCGACCGATTCCGGGTGGTGGCCCTGGCTGCCGGGCGGCCTTCCGAACTGCTGGCCGCCCAGGCGGCCGAGTTCGGCCTGCCCGGCGACCGGGCCCGGGCCACCGCCGGCGACCCCGGCATCCTGGCCGGCCTGGCCGGGCTTCCCGACGCCGACGTGGTCCTCAACGCCGTCGTCGGCTTCGCCGGCCTGCCCGTCACCCTGGCCGCCCTGGAAGCCGGGAAGCGCCTGGCCCTGGCCAACAAGGAGAGCCTGATCGCCGCCGGCCCGGTGGTGGCCCGGTCCCGGGAGGCCGGTGGGGGGGAGATCGTCCCCGTCGACTCCGAGCACTCGGCCATCTACCAGGCCCTGCTGGCGGGGCCGAGAGAGGCGGTGCGCCGCATCCTGATCACCGCCTCCGGCGGGCCGTTCCGGGGCCGCTCACGGGCCGAGCTCGACCAGGTCACGGTGGACGATGCCCTGGCCCATCCGACGTGGTCCATGGGCCCCAAGATCACGATCGACTCCTCCACCCTCATGAACAAGGGCCTGGAGGTCATCGAAGCCAACGAGCTGTTCGGGGTGGGCCTGGACCGCATCGAAGTGGTGGTCCATCCCCAGTCCGTCGTCCACGGCATGGTGGAATGGACCGACGGTTCCACCATCGCCCAGCTCTCCCTGCCCGATATGCGCCTGCCCATCGCCTACGCCCTGTCCACCCCGGGCCGGACCGACCACCCCACCGGGGCCATCGACTGGTCGAAACTGGGGACCCTGACCTTCGAGCCTCCCGACACCGACGCCTTCCCGTGCCTGGCCCTGGCCTATGCCGCGGCCCGGACCGGAGGCGGGGCGCCCACCGTGCTGAACGGCGCCAACGAGGTGGCGGTGGCGGCCTTCCTGGAGGGCCGCCTGCCCTGGCGGGGCATCGCCGAGGTGGTGGGTGAGGTGACGGCGGCCCACGTGCCTGGGAACCTGGTGGGGGTCGAGGACGTTACCGAGGCCGATGCCTGGGCGCGGGCCCAGGCTCGAACATCTGTCGAACGGAGGAGTGCGGCGTGAGGGATCCGCTACCCGAGGAGCGGTTGGACGGGCGGAAGGCGGCCCTGACCATCGCCATGGTGGTGGCCGCGGTGGCCGCCCTCGCCCTGTCCCGCCCCCGGCTCGCCGGCACCATCGGGGTGCTGGTGGCCATCATCGGGATGATCATGCTCCACGAGCTCGGCCACTTCGTCATGGCCAAGCGGGCGGGCATGAAGGTGACCGAGTTCTTCCTCGGGTTCGGCCCCCGCCTGTGGTCGTTCCGCCGGGGGGAGACGGAGTACGGCGTGAAGGCCATCCCCGCCGGGGGTTACGTGCGAATCATCGGCATGAGCAACGTGGAGGAGATCGATCCCGCCGACGAGGAGCGCACCTACCGGGCCAAGCCCTACCGTCACCGACTCGGGGTGGCCGTGGCTGGCTCCGCCATGCACTTCCTGCTCGCCTCCGCGCTGCTGTTCCTGGTCTACGCCGCCGCCGGCCTCCCCTCGGCCCGGCCGGTGGTGGATCACATCGAGCCCGGCTACCCGGCGGCGGCCAGCGACTTCCGCATCGGCGACCGCATCGTGGCCATCAACGGGCAGCCAGTCGACGAGTGGGAGGACGTCCCCCGCTACGTCCAGTCCCACGGCGAGTCGCAGCTGGTTTTCACCGTGGCCCGGGAGGGAGGCACCCTCGACATCGCCCTCACCCCCCGGACCGAGACCATCGGCAAGGAGCGGGTCCCCAGGGTGGGGATCGGCCCCCAGACGTTCCTGGAGCGGGAGCCGGTCCACGTCGCCATCGCCCGCACCGCCGGCGACATGCCCCGGTTCACGTGGGCGACGGTCAAGGCCCTGGGCGGCATCTTCTCCCCCTCGGGAGTGGAGAACTACACCGACCTGCTCACGGGTCGGGGCGGCGATGACAGCGGCCGGCTCCTGTCGCCGGTCGGGGCCGCCCGGGTGGCGGGCGACGCGGTGGAGAGCGGCTGGGCGGCCGTGCTCATGTTCCTCTTCGCTATCAATGTCTTCGTGGGCGTGTTCAACATGGTCCCCCTGCTGCCCCTCGACGGCGGCCACGTGGCCATCGCCACCTACGAGAAGATCGCCTCGATGGTGATGAAGCGACGGGTCCAGGTGGACGTGGCCCGCCTGATGCCCATCACCGCCGCCGTCCTGCTCGTTCTGGTGGTGTTGGGAATCTCGGCGCTCTATCTCGACATCGTCAATCCGGTCGAAGGACCCTGACGCAACCTCCGCACCTCGTGCGCCACTTCGCCGCATCCGCCCCGTAGCCTGGGGGGAGTCATGAATCCCCGCCGGCCCACCCGCCAGATCAGCGTCGGCCCCGTGGCCGTGGGCGGCGGCGCGCCGGTCTCCGTTCAGTCGATGACCATCACCAAGACGGCGGACGTCGACGGGACCCTGGCCCAGATCTACGCCCTCAAGGCCGCCGGCGCCGACATCGTCCGCTGCACCTGCAACGAGGAGGAGGCGGCCGAGGGCCTGGCCCGGATCGTGCCCCGCTCACCCGTCCCGCTGGTGGCCGACATCCACTTCCAGTACCGCCTGGCCCTGGCCGCCATGGAAGCGGGGGTGGCGGCCCTCCGCCTCAACCCGGGCAACATCCGCAAGGCCGAGCACATCAAGGCCGTGGCCGCCGAGGCCCGGGACCGGGACCTGCCCATCCGGATCGGGGTGAACGCCGGCAGCCTCGACCCGAAGATCTACGAGCGCCACGGCGGAGCCACCGCCGAGGCGCTGGTGGAGAGCGCCCTGCACGAGCTGGCCCTCTTCGCCGAGGTCGGCTTCGAGAACGTCAAGATCTCGGTCAAGGCCTCTTCGGTGCCGCTCATGATCGACGCCTACCGGCTGCTCTCCGAGCGCACCGACCATCCCCTCCACCTGGGCGTGACCGAGGCCGGCCCCCCACCCCAGGGGCTCATCAAGTCGGTGGCCGGCATCGGCACCCTGCTGGCCGAGGGCATCGGCGACACGATCCGGTTCTCGCTCACCGCCGACCCGGTGGAGGAGGCCCGGGCCGGGCGCAAGCTGCTCGAGATTCTCGGCCTGCGGGAGCGCAAGGGGCTGGACCTGATCGCCTGCCCGTCCTGCGGGCGGGCCGAGGTCGACGTCATCCGGGTGGCCTCGGAGGCGGAGGCGGCCCTGGCCGAGCGCAACATCCCCTTGCAGGTGGCGGTCATGGGCTGCGTGGTGAATGGCCCCGGGGAGGCCCGGGAGGCTGACCTCGGGATCGCCGCCGGCCGGGGCAAGGGGCATCTGTTCGTTCGGGGCAAGGTGGTCCGGGTCGTCCCCGAGGCGGAGATGGTGGCCGCTCTGGTGGAGGAGGCGGAGCGGATCGTGGCCGAGGGTATCGACGCCCGGCTGGCCGCCGCCGACGCCGCCGCCGCCGCCGAGGCCGAGGCGGCCCGGGCCGAGCTGCTGGAACGCCAGGGCGAGAACGTCAACGCCGAGGCGGAGCGGATCGCCCGCATCCAGGAGATCGCGGGTTAGGTTCGGAGCCTGTGAGGACCTTGCCGGCCCGGTTGGGCGTCCCGGTGTTCGTGCTGGCCCTTCTCGTGGCCGGTTGCTCCTCCGGTGACGAGTCCTCCGGCGGCGCCTCCGAGGGCGGGTCGTCGACCACCGCCGCCAGCGGCCCCACGTCCTCCACGGGCCCGCTGGCGCGCCGCGTCGTCGATCTGAGAACGGAGGGCTTCACCATCGAGGTCCCCCAGCCCTGGAAGGACGTCGTCATCGACGCCGCCGCCCTCCAGCGCCTCACGGAGTCCCAGGGCGGCAAGCTCGATCAGGCCATCACCGCCCAGATCCGTGTCCTGGCCCAGCGCAACGGCAAGCTCTTCGCCTACGACGACACCAAGCGGACCACCAACCTGAACGTGCTCAAAATCCCCTCCACGTCGGGAGCCACCATCGACCAGCTGGCCGAGAGCCTCCCGGCCCAGCTGACCGAGCAGAAGTTGCGGGACGTCAAGGTGGAGAAGGTCACCCTCCCCGGGGGCCGCCCCGGGGTCAAGGCCTCGGGGACGGCCACGGTGACAGCCTCCGATGGCCGTACCGCCGACCTCTTCCAGCTGCAGTACTACGCCCTGTCGGGCAGCTTCACGTTCGTGGCCATCCTGGCCAGCGACGACCCGGCCCGGGACCAGGCCACCATGGAGGCGGTCGGCCAGACGTTCACCGTCCTCTGAGCATGACGGCCGGGCGTGGGGCAGGGGCCCCACGCTCCGGAGGAGCTTCGGGTTGGGGCTCCAAGCGGGGCGGCGAAGCCGCCAGAATCACAGCCGCTCGCACCAGAAGACGTCGGTGTGGTGGAGGATCACGAACTCCTCCCGGCCGGCGGTGTCGGGATGGCCGGCGAGGAGGACCCGCACCTGGTCGGCCACCCGCCGGCGCTCCGCCTGGGGGAGGGCGGCGATGTAGCTGATGGAAGCCACTCGGGCCAGCACGCCGTCGACATCGACCCGCTGTTCGTTGGGGAAGGTGGCGGCGTGCAGCGGCCCGAACAGCGAGGTGCTGTCGAAGGCCCGGTGCCACGCCCCGCTCCGGAAGGTGGGTCCGGAGCCGACATGGGAGTCGATGAGGCGGGTGAGGGCGGCCACCCAGTCGACGGACTCGTCTCGGACGTTCCACACCAACCCGAGGCGACCGCCGGGCCGCAGCACCCGGTGCATCTCGGCCAGGGCGGCCGGGGCGTCGAACCAGTGGAAGGCCTGCCCGACGACGACGGCGGCGACGCTGCCGGTCCGCAGCGGGAGCGCTTCGGCGGTGGCGCCCAGGACCGGCACTCCGGGGAGGACGGCGGCGAAGATCTCCCGCATGGCCGCCACCGGCTCGACGGCCACCAGGTGGGCGCCATAGCCGGTGAGGGCCCGGGTCAGCTTGCCCGTCCCCGCCCCGATGTCGACCACCGTGTCGCCCGGGGCGAGGCGGATCCCGTCCGCCAGTTGGGCCACGGCGGCATCCGAGTAACCCGGCCGGGCCTGCTCGTAGGTGTCGGCGGACGCCTCGTAGCCCTGGGCCGCCGCGTCGTGAATCATTGGACCTGCGCTAGCAGGGCCAGGCGGCTGGGGTTGGGGTCCCCAGCCGCACAGCGATGAGCCGCCAGGCGAAGAGTCAGAAGCACAGAACCATGATGGCGGCGGATCGTTACGCTGTCGTGCTTATGCGGATGTCACGCCTCTTTCTCCGGACCCTGCGCGACGACCCGTCGGATGCCGAAGTCGACAGCCACCGGCTGCTCGTGCGGGCCGGCTACATCCGCAAGGTGTCGGCCGGCGTGTACTCCTGGCTGCCGCTCGGTCACCGGGTGCTGCGCAAGGTGGAGCAGATCGTCCGGGAGGAGATGGACGCCGCCGGGGCCCAGGAGCTGCTCCTGCCCATCATCCAGCCCCTCGAGTACTGGGAGCGCACCGGGCGGGACAAGGCCTACGGGCCCCTCATGTTCAAGCTCCTCGACCGCAAGGAGACGGGCTTCTGCCTGGCCCCCACAGCCGAGGAGGTCATCACCGCCACCGTGGCCGCTGAGTACTCCAGCTACCGGGACCTGCCCGTCAACCTGTACCAGATCGGCTGGAAGTACCGGGACGAGCTGCGTCCCCGTTTCGGCCTGCTGCGGGGCCGGGAGTTCCTCATGAAGGACGCCTACTCCTTCGACGCCGACGTCGAAGGACTGCGGGACACCTACCAGCAGATGTACGACGCCTACCACCGGGTGTTCAGCCGCAGCGGCCTGACGTTCCGCCCCGTGGAGGCCCAGGCGGGCGAGATCGGCGGCGACGTGAACCACGAGTTCATGGCCGTGGCGGCGGTGGGCGAGGACGACTTCGTGTGGTGCCGGGCCTGCGACTACGCCGCCAACGTGGAGGCGGCGGTGCGGGGCCCGGTCAAGGTGGAGGCCGCGGCCGAAGCTCCGCCTCCGATGGCCGAGGAGCACACCCCGGACATGCCCGGGATCAAGGCCGTGGCCGACCATCTCGGGGTCGAGCCCGCCGGCATGTTGAAGTGCCTCGCGTTCGCCAGCGAGGGTGGCCTCGGCCTGGCCCTGGTGCCGGGCGACCGCGAAGTCAACCCCTACGCCCTCAACCGGGCCCTCGGCGGGCGCCCGGCGCGCTTGTGGGACGACGCCGACTTCGACTCCCACTCCGAGGTGCCCCGGGGCTACATCGGGCCCCATTTCCCCGGGACGTCCCTGGTGGTGGCCGATCCGGCCGTGGTGGCCCAGCCCGGCCGGGGCTGGGTGACCGGCGCCAACCGGGTCGACCACCACGTCCGCAACGCCGTGGCCGGCCGGGACTTCGAGGCCGGCTCGGTGGCCGATCTGGTCACGGTGGTGACCGGCGACCCCTGTCCCCGTTGCGGCGGGCCACTGTCGGTCGACCGGGGTATCGAGGTGGGCCACACCTTCCAGCTGGGCACCAAGTACTCCCGGGCCATCGGCGCCCAGTACCGGGACGAGAACGGTGAGCAGCACCCGATGGTCATGGGCTGCTATGGGATCGGCGTGTCCCGGGTGGTGGCGGCGGTGGCCGAAGAGCACCACGACGAGGCTGGGCTCCGCTGGCCGGCGGCGCTCGCGCCCTACGACGTGCACCTGATCGTCCTGCCGGGAAAGGGAGAGGCCGCCCCCGAGATCGTCGCCGCCGCCGATCGCCTCTACGACTCCCTGAAGCAGGCTGGCATCGCCGTCCTCTACGACGACCGGGAGGCCAGCCCGGGCGTCAAATTTGCCGACGCCGACCTGCTCGGAATGCCCGTCCAGCTGGTGCTGGGGGGCAAGGGATTGGCCCGCGGAGTGGTCGAGCGCAAGGTGCGGGCGACGGGCGAGCGCGACGAACTACCGCTGGAGGACGTGGCCGGTCTGCTCGTCTGAGAAGGGACTATACTTCTGTCCCTTGCGGCCGAGCGGTGACGGAACGTGGGCGTTCGGCCCACGTTTTTTCTTGAGGAGGAGGTAGTAGGTGGCCGACCTGGAGGCGGTGCGCGGCGCGGCTGAGCCCGTGCTGGCCCGCTTGGGCCTGGAGCTGGTCGATGTGGAGATGGTGGGGTCGGGCCGCGCCCGGACCCTCCGCCTCGCCGTGGACCGGCCCGGCGGGGTCGACCTCGAGGCCCTGTCCGAGGCCAGCGCCCCGGTCTCTAACGCCCTCGACGCCGCCGCCGTCCTGTCCGGCACGTACAACCTGGAGGTGTCCAGTCCCGGCCTGGAACGGCCCCTGCGCCGTCCGGCTGACTTCGCCCGTTTCGTCGGCACGACCATCACCCTCAAGTCCCACGAGCCGGTAGGCGGCTCCCGGCGGCACCGGGGCCGGCTGCTGGAGGCCGACGGGGACGGCATCGCACTCGACGTCGACGGGGAGCGCCGGAGCTTCCCGTACGAGGGGATCGCCGCCGCCCGCACCGTGTTCGAGTGGGGTCCGGCGGAGAAGCCCAAGCCCGGGAGCAAGGGCAAGGCCGCCGCCCGCCGGGCGGCTGCCTCCCAAGGAAGGTCAGCATGAACTTCGAGCTCATGGAGGCCCTGCGCGTCATCGAGCGGGAGAAGGGCATCGACTTCGAGATCCTGCTCGAGGCCCTGGCCAACGCCCTGGTGACGGCCTACAAGCGCATGCCCAACGCCGCCGAAGAGGCCCTGGTCGAAATCGACGCCGAGAGCGGCGACATCCGGGTGGTGGCCCAGGAGCTGGACGAGGAAGGGGCCGTGGTCCGGGAGTGGGACGACACCCCCAGGGACTTCGGCCGGATCGCCGCCCAGACGGCCACGCAGGTCATTCTCCAGCGCATCCGCGAAGCCGAGCGCGAGATGAAGTACGAGGAGTACGCCGGCCGGGAGGGTGACATCGTCACCGGCATCATCCAGCAGTCGGACCACCGCTACACGCTCCTCGACCTGGGCAAGGTGGAGGCCCTACTCCCCCAGGCCGAGCAGGTGCCCTACGAGCGCTACGAGCACGGGGCCCGGCTCAAGGCCTACATCGTGGAGGTGCGCAAGACCTCCAAGGGACCCCAGATCGTCGTGTCGCGCACGCACCCGGGACTCATCAAGCGCCTCTTCGAGCTGGAGGTGCCCGAAATCGTGGAGGGCGTGGTCGACATCAAGGCCATCGCCCGGGAGCCTGGGCACCGGACCAAGATCGCGGTGGCGGCCAACGACACCAACGTCGACCCCGTGGGCGCCTGCGTGGGGGCCCGTGGCTCGCGTGTCCGCATGGTGGTGAACGAGCTGCGGGGCGAGAAGGTCGACATCGTCCCCTACTCCACCGACCCGGCCGAGTTCGTGATGAAGGCCCTGTCCCCGGCCAAGGTCAAGGAGGTCCACGTCGACCACCAGACGGCCACCGCCGAGGTGGTGGTCCCCGACTACCAGCTGTCGGTCGCCATCGGCAAGGAAGGGCAGAACGCCCGCCTGGCCGCCCGGCTGACGGGTTGGCGGGTGGACATCAAGAGCGAGAGCCAGCTGATGGAGGAGGCGGAGCAGGCCGACGAGGAGTGGGCCGCCGGCGAGTGGGTCCAAAGCGAGGCCGGCGAGCTGCTCTGGCAGCCGGCCGAGGGTGGCGAAGCGGTCTCCGCCGAGGCCGCCGGATGGGGCGAGGCCGAAGTCGGGGGCGTCCCCGAAACCACCGAGGCGGCGTCCGAGCCTGCCCCCGAGCCGGCGGACGCCGGCACCGTCCCCGAGCCGGAGGCGGCCTCTGCGCCCGAGGCGGCTCCCGAACCCGAGGCGGCTCCCGAACCCGAGGCGGCTGAGCCCGCCGGCGAAGCGGTGGCGGTGGAGCGCGATGAGTAGCAACCCGACGCGCACCTGCATCGGCTGCCGGCGGGTGGCACCATCCGGCGAGCTGGTGCGCGTCGCCCGCCGGCCCGACGGGTCGCTGGCCGTGGGCCGGCACGAACCCGGGCGGGGAGCGTGGTTGTGCGCGGCCACGATCAGTACCTGTTTCGAGACGGCGGTGCGCCGGCGGGCCTTCGGGCGGGCCCTGCGCACCGAGCTGAGCGAGGACCAGCTGGAGCTGGTCCGTGGGAAACTGTTGGTGTAGGGCCAGAGTCAGCAGAGAAGAAGGAGTACATGGCGAGCAAGCGGATCCGGGTGTACGAGCTGGCGAGAGAGCTCGGACTCCAGAACAAAGAGGCGCTCGATCTGTGCGAGCGGCTTCGCATCGGGGTGAAGAGCCATTCGTCGAGCATCGAGGATGCCCAGGCCGACCGCGTCCGGCGCCTGGCCGACGCCGAGGGTCTCCGGCGGCGGGTCGAGCTCGAGCCCGCTCCCGAGCCCGCTCCCCAGCCCGAGCCCGTGGCCGCCGAACCCAGCCCGCTGGCCGAGCCCACTCCCGAGCCCCATCGCTGGGTCCGTTCCACCGAGGGGGCAGGCCGGCTCCACCCACCGGAACCGCCGGCGCCGGCGCTTCCCGAGCTCCGGCCCCCGCCTGCTCCCGTGGTCTCCGAACCGCCGCGGCCCCCGGTGGAAGCGCCCCGTCCGGCAGCGGCGTCGGCCCCTCCGGCGGCACCGACCGCTCCCGAGGTGACCGAACCCCGTCGCGAGGTGCCGGAACCGGCGGCCCCCCGCATCCCGCCTCCCCCTCCGCCCCCCCGCAGCCGGTTCACCGACAAGCCGATCCCCCCGCCGCCCGGCGTTTCCCGGCCCTCGCCGCCCAGCGGACCCAATGGCCCCCGCGAGGGCGGCTTCACCCGCGGCGGTGGCGGAGCTCCGGCCCGGCCGGGCGGCGGCGCCGGCCGGGGTGCTCCCGGTGGTGGCCGGGGCGGTCCCGGCGGCGGGGGTGGTGGCGGCTTCGGCGGTGGCCGGGGCGGTCCCGGCGGCGGCGGTGGTGGCGGCTTCGGCGCGGGCCGGGGCGGTCCCGGCGGCGGCGCGGGTGGCGGCTTCGGTGCGGGCCGGGGCGGTCCCGGCGGCGGCCCCGGCGGTGGTCCCGGCCTGGCCGGCCGGGGACGGCCCGGTCCCCAGCAGCGCCCCCGGCGCAAGAAGAAGCGTGGCCGGGGCGAGGAGCTGACGCCGGCCTCCATGCCGAGCTACACCCCGGCCGATGCCCCCGTCCCCGAGGGCGAGATCGTCGTGCCCCGGGCTTCGACCATCCAGGAGCTGGCCCCCAAGCTGAACCGCACGGCGGCCGACATCGTCCGGATGCTGATGATGGCGGGGGAGATGGTCACCGCCACCCAGGCGCTGTCCGACGAGATGATCGAGCTCATCGCCGACGAGCTGGGTGCCACCGTGATCCTGGTGGAGCCGGGCATGGAAGCCGAGCTCGAGCTCCAGAAGCTCCTGGGCGAGGACGACGAGGAAGAGGACGAGGCCCTGCTCGAGTGGCGCCCGCCGGTGGTGACGGTGATGGGCCACGTCGACCACGGCAAGACCAAGCTGCTGGACCGCATCCGGGAGGCCAACGTGGTCGCCTCCGAGGCGGGCGGCATCACCCAGCACATCGGCGCCTACCAGGTGGAGCGCAACGGCCGGAAGATCACCTTTATCGACACCCCCGGCCACGAGGCGTTCACCGCCATGCGGGCCCGGGGGGCGCAGGCCACCGACATCGCCGTGCTGGTGGTGGCGGCCGACGACGGGGTCATGCCCCAGACCATCGAGGCCCTCAACCACGCCAAGTTCGCCGAGGTCCCCATCATCGTGGCCATCAACAAGGTGGACAAGGAGGACGCCGACCCCGACAAGGTCCGCCGCCAGCTCACCGAGCAGGAACTGGTGCCCGAGGAGTGGGGCGGCGAGACGATCATGGTCGAGGTCTCCGCCCTCGAGGGCCAGAACATCGACGGCCTGCTGGAG
>JBIOUX010000148.1:0-33348 GCA_044867425.1 Acidimicrobiia bacterium
CCGGCCGGATCGTGGAACGGGCCCTCGTGACCCTCGGGGAGCTGACCGGCTCGGGCTCGTAGCCGGCCTGGAAACCTTGAGGAAGGCGGCGCCGGAGCGCCGCCTTCCCGTTCGCCACCCGGGTCGGCGGATCCCCGGCGGCGGTACGGGGCGGCCGCTGGGTTTTCCCGCCCCGTGACCGCGTCAACGCCAGATGTGAGGAAAACGTTCCCAAGTGCTCCGGGTCTTGTGAAGCCACGCGCTGGAACCAAAACTCTTGAGGGAGCGACAATCTGCAGCGGAGAACTCTGCAGCGGAGAACTCTGCAGCGGAGAACGTTGCACCTGTCGCCACGACGAGGGGATTCGCCACAGCATGCTCGCCGGCAACCGCGCCCGCACCGAGGTGGAGTTCAACGTCTCGGGCATGACGTGCGGGTCCTGCGCCGCCCGGGTGCAGAAGACGCTGGGCCGCCAGACGGGCGTGGAGCGGGCCGACGTCAATTTCGCCACGGAGCGGGCGACGGTCGTGTTCGACCCCTCGGCGGTCGATCTGGACCACCTCGTGGCCACGGTCGGCAAGCTGGGCTACGGCCTCGCCGTGGCGGAGAGCATCGCCGGTCGCGCCGGCGAGGTGCCCGACACTGAAGCCGTCCTCCAGCGCATGTGGCTGCGCCGGGTTCTGGTGGCCTGGCCGCTCGGGCTGGCCGTCCTGTGGCTCTCCCTCGCCCACATGATGGATCCCTGGGCCCGCTGGACCGCGCTGGCCCTCACCGTGCCCGTGCAGTTCTGGGCCGGATGGCCCTTCCTCCATCAGGCCGCCGTCCGGGCACGGAGCCTGACCGCCAACATGGACACGCTCATCGCCATGGGCACGTTGGCGGCCTTCACCTCTTCCGCCGTTCAGGTGGTCGCTGGCCCCCGCCACGCCGATCACTACTTGGACTCGAGCGCGCTCATCATCGCCTTCCTGCTCCTCGGGCGGTACTTCGAGGCCCGGGCCAAAGGTCGCGCCTCGCTGGCGATCAAGGCCCTCCTCGAACTCGGAGCCAAGGAGGCCCGGGTGGTGACCGCCACGGGCGGCGAGGCCATGGTGCCCGCCGGCCAGGTGGTGGTCGGGGACCGGCTGCGGGTGCGCCCGGGGGAGAAGATCCCGGTCGACGGCGAGGTCGAAGAGGGCGCCTCGGCAGTGGACGAGTCGATGCTCACCGGCGAGTCCGTCCCCGTCGACAAGCAGGCCGGCGACCGGGTGACCGGGGCCACCCTCAACACCGAGGGCGTGCTGACCGTGCGGGCAACCGCCGTGGGGGCGGACACGGCCCTGGCCCGGATCGTCCGCCTGGTCGAGGAGGCCCAGGGCTCGAAGGCCGCCGTGCAGCGTCTCGCCGACCGGATCTCGGGTGTGTTCGTGCCGGCGGTGGTCCTCATCGCCCTGGCCACCCTGACCGGCTGGTGGATCATCGGTGGGGACCCGGACGGCGGGCTGGAGGCAGCCGTGGCCGTCCTCATCATCGCCTGCCCCTGCGCCCTCGGCCTGGCCACGCCGACCGCCATCATGGTCGGCACCGGTCGGGGCGCGGCCATGGGGATCCTGATCAAGGGCGGGGAGGTCCTCGAGCGGTCGACGCGCGTCGACACCGTCGTGTTCGACAAGACGGGCACGCTCACCCGGGGGCAGATGGCGCTCACCGACATCGTGCCCGCCCACGGGGTGGACGGCGACATCTTGCTGCGGCTGGCGGCGGCGGCAGAGGACGCCTCCGAGCACCCGGCAGGGCGGGCTGTGGTCGACTTCGCCCGGGACGCCGGACTCCCGCTGGCCGCAGCCCGGGACTTCCGGGCGGTGCCCGGGCACGGGGTGCGGGCGGTGGTGGACGGCATGGCGTTGTCGGTGGGGCGCCGCCGATTCATGACCGAATCGAACCTTGCCGTTCCCGCGGCGCTGGAACTGAGCGCCCGGCGTCTCGAAGCGGAGGGCAGGACGGCCATCTTCTGCGGCTGGGACGGTCAGGCCCAGGGCGTACTGGCGGTGGCCGACACCCTGAAGGACGAAGCCCCGGGGGCGGTGGCCCGGCTCACGGCCATGGGCATCGACGTGATGATGATCACGGGCGACAACCGGGCCACGGCGGAGGCCATCGCCGCCCAGTTGGGCATCGGTGAGGTCCTGGCCGAGGTGCTACCCGAGGAGAAGGTGGCCGAGGTCCGGCGCCTCCAGAGTCAGGGACGCGTGGTTGCCATGGTCGGCGACGGGGTGAACGACGCCCCTGCCCTGGTCCAGGCCGACCTGGGCATCGCCATCGGGACGGGCACCGACGTGGCCATCGAGAGCTCCGACATCACCCTGCTATCCGCCGACCTCGACGCCGTGGCCGTCGCCATCCGGCTGTCCCGGCGGACGTTCAGGACCATCCTGCAGAACCTCGGGTGGGCCTTCGGCTACAACGTGGCCGCCATCCCGCTGGCCGTCGCCGGGCTGCTCAACCCGATGATCGCCGGTGCGGCGATGGCCTGCTCATCGGTGTCGGTGGTGACGAACAGCCTGCGCCTGACCCGGTTCCGGGACCGGCCGGCGCCGGCCCCGGTCGGGCTCAGGTTCTACGAGGAGACGGGCTGCAGCGGCGAGCCGCACTGACAGATGTAAGTGCCCGAGCCGCCTTCACAGTGGCACTCTTCCTTGATCTCGACCCGGCAGCCGCATCCCTCGTGCCCGCAGGTCAGCACCGTGCCCTTGGCGACAGTCGTGGTAGCCATAGTCCCTTCCCTTCCACGGATGGACTGTCCAGCTATTGCCCACGACGCCTCGATCCCAAAACTTGGTAACCACTCCGGGTGAACGCCGGCGGCCGGTCAGGCCGGCACCCGGGAGGACGGGCAGATGTCAGCCAGCAGGCAGTCCTCGCAGCGGGGCTTGCGGGCCAGGCACACCTGGCGGCCGTGGAGGATGAGCCGCAGGGAGAAGCCACCCCAGTCCTTGGGCGGCAGCATCTCGGTGATCTCCCGCTCCACCTTGACCGGGTCCTCCGAAGCGGTGAGCCCGAGCCGGCGGGTGAGGCGCCCCACGTGGGTGTCGACGGGCAGGCCGGGCAGGTCGAAGGCCACCGAGCGGATGACGTTGCCGGTCTTGCGCCCCACGCCGGGGAGGGTGACGAGGTCCTCCAGCTTGGTCGGCACCTCGCCGCCGAAGCGCTCCTCCAGGGCCTGAGCGAGCCCGAGGATGCTCTTGGTCTTGTTGCGGAAGAAGCCGGTGGGCATGATGACCGACTCGACCTCGGCCGGATCGGCCTTGGCCAGGTCGGCGGGTGTGGGCCAGCGCCGGAAGAGCTCCGGGGTGACCATGTTCACCCGCTCATCGGTGGTCTGGGCCGACAGGACGGTGGCCACCGCCAGTTCGAAGGGGGTGCGGTGCACCAGGGCACACTCGGCCGGGTACTCCCCCTCCAGGCGCCGGGCCACCTCCTTCGCCCGCCCCTTGATCGTCCTCGGCTTGCCCACGCCGAGGAGCATACGGCCGCGGCCGCCGGAACTATGGGGCCGTGTCGCTGACGAAGACGAGGCCCTGCATGCCGGGGAACTCCGGGTGCTGGTTGCAGCGGTAGGTGAAGTGCCCGGGCGTGGTGAAGGTCAGCTGGGCGGTGTCCCCGGGGCTCTTCAGGTAGGCGGAGAACTCGATCGAGTCGAAGGCCACGTCATGGGAGACGGGATCGAGGTTGGTCCAGAACACGGTGTCACCGGTGCGGACGTGGAAGGGCTGGCCCGGAGTGTTGAGGCTGGCCGACCCGGCCAGGAACGTGAAACCGGCGATGGCGTCGTGGACGTGGCGCGATGCCGTTTGACTTCCCCCCGGACCGAGGACCAGGAGCAAGGCGAGGAGGACGCCGGTCACGTGAGGAAGGCGATGGGGTGCAGCCCCGCCGCCGACGAGTAGCGCAGGACCTCGGTGGAGGGCGCCCGGGCGAAGAAGCGGTCGAGGATGGTGGCGTAGACCTCCCGGAACTCGACCGTGCGGATCATGTTGCCGTTCTTGTCGAGGTTGGCCTTCTCCAGCGCCGGGTGGGCGCCGTGGAGGCCGCCGGCGACGCCGTTCCCCACCACGAACATGGGGGCGGCGGTGCCATGGTCGGTGCCGGCGCTGCCGTCCTCGGCCACCCGCCGTCCGAACTCGGAGAAGGTCATGAGCAGGTAGTCGGCCGGATTGGGCTTGGCCGCCACCTCGGTGGCGAAGCGGTCGATGGCGGCATCGACCTGGGCCAGGAGCTTGGGATGGTTCTGCTCGGTGGCGGCGTGGTCGTCGAAGCTCCCCAGGGTGAGGAAGGCGATCTCCACCCCGAGGTTGGACCCCAGCAGCGTCATGGCCATGCCCAGCTGTTCGGCCAGGGTCGCCGGTGGCTGCGACTCCGGACCGGCCAGGCCGTTGATGGCCCGCACGGCCGTGACCGTCCGGCGCTGGGACGTGAGCAACGCCTTGGCCGGGATGCTCTCCATGGGGGCGTCGGCGCAACGCAGGAACGTCTCGTGGAGCCGGTGGGGCTCGGAGGTGGGGTCGCCATCCCCGCCGTCGTAGAAGGTGAAGCCGCCGAAGGAGGGCACGGCCACACCACTCTCCTCGGCGCCGATGAGGGCGGTCGGGAGGTTGTTCCCGATGGCCACCGCCCGGACCACCGATCCGCCGGCCGGGGAGGCGTCGAGATAGCGGCCGAGCCAGCCGGTGGACACCTCGTGGGTCGGGCTCCCCGACTGCCAGATGTCCATGGAACCGAAGTGGGACAGGTCGGGCTCGTCGTAGCTGACGCCCTGGATGATGGCCACCTTGCCCGCCCCGTAGAGGCCGTGGAGCTTGGCCAGCGCCGGGTTGAGGCCGACGAAGGTCGAGTCGGGCAGCTTGAGGACCTCCGCCTCGGTGTAGGCGATCGTCTTGCGGGCGTCGTAGTAGGCCGGCGAGCCGTAGGGCACGACGGTGTTGAGCCCGTCGTTGCCGCCGGCCAGGAGGATCACCACCAGCTTGCGCCCGCCGGCGGCCCCTTCGGCCCAGGCCGGGCCCAGGCGCAGCCACATGGGGCTGGTGCCGTAGGCGGCCAGGCTGCCGCCCGTGAGCTGGAGGAAGCGTCGCCGTGTGAGCATCGCCCTCACCTCAGGTTGTAGTCGGGAGAGGCCAGCAGGAGGGTGAGCACGCCCCGGGCCCGGGTGGGTGGGTCGGCGCCGGCGGCGGCGGACTCGTCGAGGTAGCGGGCCAGGGCGGCCTGGGTGGCGGGGACGAGCTCGAGGAGGCCGAGGCGGGCCATCCACGGGCCGGTCGTCTCCCGGGGCTCGCCGCCGGCCAGGGCCAGCACTGCGCCCACCCCGTCGTCGGTCACGACCTTGGCGATCCGGGCCGAGAAGTTGTAGCGGGACAGGATGGTGGCGGTGTTGGCCCACGTGGACCCGCCCTTCCAGCCGGCCACGTTGGGCGGGTTGTAGAGCTCCTGGCCCATGTAGGCGCAGAAGGCGGCCATCTCGTCGAGCTCCCGGAACTTGCCCTGGGTCATGGGGGTGGCGGCCAGGTCCAGGGCCCGCATGGCCCCGGCCACGAGCTCGGCCGGCGCCTTGATGGTGACCTCGGGACCGTCGGAGAACTCGGGCCGCAGCAGCAGCGCCCGCACCATCGGCTTGATCTCGAAGCCGCTGCCGGCGAAAGCCTGGGCCATCGCCTCCACCACTTCGGGCTCGGGGTCGGGCCGGTACAGGAACCCGGCCAGGCGCTGGGCCACGTAGCGGGCAGCGACGGCCCCTTCGGGGTGGCGGTCGAGGACCACGTCGGCCACGTCCAGGGGGCCGAAGTTCCCCCGGTTCCCGAGGATGACCTTCTCGCCCGGGTCGTGCAGCTCAGGGTGGAAGGTGACCGTGCCCTGGTTGTCGACCGTGTAGCCGGTGAAGGCCCGGGCCGCCTGGCGGACGTCCTCCTGGGTGTAGCGGTCCTTGCCCAGGGTGAAGAGCTCCATGAACTCGCGGCCGTAGTTCTCGTTGGGGGCGGCGAGCTGGTTGGTGTTGCCGTCGAGCCAGTAGAGCATGGCCGCGTCGGCGGTGATGGCTTTGGCCAGCGCCCGGAAGTTGCCGCCGGCGTGGTCGCGCAGCAGCCGGTTCTGGGCCACCATCAGCCCGGGGCGGCGCACCTTGGAGAAGGCGGTGGCGAAATGGTTGTGCCAGTAGAGGGTGAGCTTCTCCTCCAGCGGATGCTGGGTGGCCGCCATGCGGGACAGCCACATCCGGGCCAGCGGGGTGATGTCGTAACCGTCGAGCTCGTTGGCCGGCGCCGAGCCCTCCTGGGCCACCCTGACCGCCTCGTCGGGGCGGGTGGAGGCGGGGGGGAAGGACAGGAGGTGATCGACGGTGGCCACGTAGCCCTTGGCCGCCCACTGGTCGATGACCTCGACCTTGTCACCGAAGCCGGCCCGGTGGAGCAACCGGGCCACCCGCCGGCGCTCCGGGTCGGAGACGGTGGTGCCCGGCGCCGCGGGTCCGGCGGGCCTGGTGATCACCGGCAGCTGAGCCATGTCGCTCCTTCGCCTCAGGAAGTGGTTCTCAACGGGGAGAACGGCGGCGGCGGCTCGTTTCTCGCGTCAGCGGCGGTGCGGCTGGTGCCAGGTTTCCTGGGCCTCCCGCCGGCCGTCGGACCACGTCGCCTCGGCCCGCTCCTGGCTGGCGTCCCACGCCCGCCGTCCCGGCCGGTCGGGGAGGGGCTGGGGCCGGTCCCGGTCGACGGCGTCGACGCCGGTCCTCGGGGCATCAGAGGTCCCGGGCGGGTTGACGCCGGTGAAGGCCGCCTCCACGTCCACGAGGGACAGCACGTGGCCGAGGGGATTGGGCCGGGCCGGGGGTGGCGACACCGGCGCGTCGGGAACGGCGGCGGCCGGCGGCGCCGGAGCCGCCGGGGTGGCCGGCGGGTTGGGGGCACTCAGACCGGCTTCGGGCACTGGGGCCAGGCCGTCGGTGGGCGATGTCCCGAGCACCGCCTGACCGGCCGGCGCCGAGGCCTCCGGCCGGGGCGCGCCCGCCGCACCCGGCGGTGCCGCGCCGCCCGCCTGCAGACCGGCCAGAGCCACGGCCACGGCGGCGCCGGCCATCAGGTCCAGACCGCCGGGCAGGGCGGCCACCCGGCCCCCGAGCTTCGCCACCGACCCCAGGACGGCGTCAAAACCCCGGGCCACGGCCCGCACCAGCCGGGCCGGACCGGACGCCACCCCGCCCCCGGCCACCGCCACCGCCGCCGTCGACGCCGTCTGGGCCATGCCGCTCTCGGCCGCCATGGTGCGGTAGCCGGCGGCGGCGGCCCGGCGGGCCCGCAGCAGCAGCGAGTCGACGGCCCCGAGCGACAAGCCGAGGGCGGCGGCGATCTCGGGCGGGCGGCGCCCCTCGACGTCGCGGGCGTAGAGCACCTCCCGCTGGCGACGGGGCAGGGTTCCCATCACCGAGCGCAGGGTCTCCACCCGTTCCTGGCGCAGGGCGTGCTCCTCGGGCCAGTCCCCACCTGAGCCGGGAAGGACGGACACCGCCGGCCGGGCCAGGTCCCGGGACCGGGACCGGGCCACGTCGACGGAGACGTGGCGGGCGATCACCTGCACCCAGGCGCCGAAGCGGGCTTCGCCCTGGCAGCGGTCAATCCGCTCGAAGGCCCGCAGGAAGGCGGCCTGGGCCACCTCCTCGGCGTCAGGCCTCCGCCGCCGGACGCAGCTGGCCACCACCGCCGGGTAGTGGCGCCGGTACAGCTCGGCGAACGCCTCGACGCTGCCCGCCTGGGCCAGTTGCACCAGCCGGGCGTCCGCGCACTCCCCCAGTCCCCCGGACATCGTCGTCCCCCAACTCTCGACGCCCCAGAACCCCTCATGCTTGTCCGTCCCTGACCACCTGGCAAGTCGAACCAGGTCCGCCTAGCCCCGCTCAGCGCGCGTCAGGGCCAGGGCGGCTCCGAGGAAGCGGAAGGTCCACTCCTCGGCCAGCGGCCGGGTGTCGCAGAACACGATCGGAACCTGCGGATAACGGGCCTGGACGGCGCCGAGCAGGTCGGCAATGAAACCGGGGCTCACGTGTTCCAGCTTGAACAACGCGCCATAGCGATCCTCGACCACCACCGCGGCCCGGTCGAGCATGGCTAGCTCGGCCATGGCGTAGGCCAGCGTTCCGTCGACCAGGCTGTGGGAGAGGTCGGCGAGGCTCTTGCGTTCCACCACCGCCACCACCTCGCCATCCACCTCGACGCCGTAGTCACCAGCGGGCAGTGCCTGCCGGAGGGTCTCGGCCGCCTGGCGGGCGAAGCGATACGGGTAACGCTCCCGGCTGTCGATGAGAACCACCACGTCAGCCAGGCCCGACGCCCGGCGGCCTGGGATCCGCACGCCGGGACGGGCCCGCCGGGTGGTGCGCGGGGACTGCCAGAAGATCCCCTCCCGGCCGCGGATGGTGGTGAAGACAACCTGGGACCGGTTCTCACGGGCCCGGTCGAGCACCAGGTCGATGGCGACGCCCCGGCGCTGGCATGAACCGGCCTTGAGGACCAGCGGACCGCCGGGAAGGGGGAGCCGGAGCAGATACGGCAGCTTGGAGTCCGCGTCGGGATTGCGCGCGATCGTGAACGTCGCCTCAGAGCCCGGGTCACCGTTTGCCATCCCGGGCATGGTGCACATGGGATGTGCACTTCGCCCAGAACTGCTCCCGGCGCCCAGGGAGCGGCGCCGCCGGTAGCCTCCAAGGCCGTGATCAAGGTGCGGGTGCTGCGCAACATCACCGATGCGGAGCTGGCCGAGGTGCGGGACCTCCTCGACGCCGTGGAGGCGGCCGACGACCACGCCGCCCTGGGAGAGCACAAGTGGCTCGACCTGGTCAACGGCTCGGGCCGGTGCTTCGCCGGCATCGTGGCCGAGGAACCGCCCCACCCCCACCCCGTCGGCTATGCCCACCTGTCGGCCCAGTCGGGGACACCCCGGGCCCTGGGCAGCGGGGCCCACTTCGGCCTGGAGGTGGCCGTCGATCCCGAACACCGCGGGGTCGGCGTGGAGGTGGCCCTCGTGGAGGCCGCCCTGGAGCTGGCGGGCGCCGAAGGCGGGGGGCAGCTGCACTTCTGGGTGTTCCGGCCCACCCAGATCCACGACGCCCTGGCCCACCGCCTGGGGTTCGCCCGGGGGCGGGAGCTCTACCAGATGCGCCGGCCCCTGCCCCACCCCGAGGCGGCCCGGTGGCCGGCCGGCGTGCGGGTCCGCCGTTTTCAGCCCGGCCAGGATGAGGAGGCGTGGCTGGCGGTGAACAACGCCGCCTTCGCCGGGCACCCGGAACAGGGCACCTGGGACGAGGACACGCTGCGGCGCCGGGAGGCGGAGGAGTGGTTCGACCCCGTCGGCTTCCTCCTGGCCGAGGACGAGCAGGGCCTGGTCGGCTTCTGCTGGACCAAGGTCCACGAGGGCGACGTCGGCGAGATCTACGTGATCGCCGTGGACCCGACCCGCCAGGGCAGCGGGCTGGGACGGGCGCTGGTGCTGGGCGGGCTGGCCAGCCTGGCCGAGCGGGGCTGCCGTACCGGGATGCTCTACGTGGACGCCTCGAACGAGGCAGCCGTCGGCCTCTACCGGGCGCTCGGTTTCGACGTCCACCACATCGACCGGGCCTACGTGGCCGCCGTGCCGGCGGCGAGCGACGCCAGGTGAGCCTCACCCGCTATGGCGCGCCCCTCGATGAGATCGAGACGCTCCTCGCCTCGTGGGGTGAGAAGCCCTACCGGGCCCGCCAGCTGTGGGACGGCCTCTACCGGCGCCGGGCGCCGCTGGAGGACCTCACCGACCTGGGCAAGGGGCTGCGGGGCCGGCTGGCCGAAGTCCTGCCGCTGGAGCTTTCCGCGTGCGCCACCTCCAGCGCCGACGACGGCGAGACGCTCAAATGGCTGTGGACCGGCAATGCCGGCTCAGAGGTTGAGACCGTGCTCATGCGCTACCGGGACCGGGCCACGGTGTGCGTGTCGTCCCAGGCCGGCTGCGCCATGGGCTGCACGTTCTGCGCCACCGGGCAGGCCGGCTTCGACCGTCACCTGAGCACCGGGGAGATGGTCGAGCAGGTGGTCCGGGCCCAGCACAGCAGCCAGGAGCGGGTCTCGAACGTGGTGTTCATGGGCATGGGCGAGCCGCTGGCCAACTTCGACGCCACCCTGTCGGCCATCGAACGTCTGCACGGCGACTTCGGCATCTCCGCCCGGCACATCACCGTCTCGACGGTGGGCATCGCCCCCGGCATCCGCCGCCTGGCCGCCCAGCCGCTGCCCGTCACCCTGGCCGTATCGCTCCACGCCCCCGACGACGGCTTGCGCGACCAGCTGGTGCCCATCAACCGGCGCTATCCCCTGGACGAGGTGCTGGCGGCGGCGGGCGAGTACCTGGAGGCCTCGGGGCGGAGGGTCTCGTTCGAGTACGCCATGATCGACGGCGTCAACGACAGCCCGGCCCAGGCGGGCGCGCTGGCCCGCCGGCTGCGGGACTTCGGCGCCCACGTGAACCTGATCCCCCTCAACCCCACCGCCGGCTTCGGCGTCCCCCCCACCCCGCCCGAGCGGATCGCCCGGTTCGCCGAACGGCTCCGGGCTGGCGGGGTGAACGCCACCGTGCGCCGCAACCGGGGAACCACCATCGATGCCGCCTGCGGCCAGTTGCGTGCCCGTCACCGCGCCGCACCGGTCACAATGGTGGGAGCTTCCAGGGAGGATTGACCCGTGGCCGGACCGCAGCGCTTCTTCGACCCGTCGCAGCCCCAGACCCTCCAGATCGCCACCTTCCTGCTCTATCTCGATGCGGTGCTGCTCGTGCTGCGGGGCGCCGCCTTCGCCACCGGGCTGGGCCTGATCATGACCGTCGGCTCGGTAGGCGGCGCCTACGGCATGGCCAACGGCCGGAAATGGGGCTACGGCCTGTCGCTGGGCATCGCCATCTTCGGCCTGGCCTTCCCCTTCCTCCTGGGGGCGACCCTCAGCGACATGGTGCGCTTCGCCACCGTGGATCTGCTCCTGGCCGTGGCCCTGGTGGCCCTGCTGGTCCACCCCCAGAGCCGGGAGTACCAGCGCATCTGGTTTTCCTGATCCCTGGCGGGGCATCCCCCGCCATTGTGACCCGAGGGCCTAAATTACACCCTTGTGATTTCTGGGGTTCGTCCCCTTCCTCCTCGGGACGCGCGGGGTCGCTTCACCCGGCCCCTGCCCCCGCCCCCCCGGCCGCCGGGGCTGTCCATCACCGCCATCGTGGCCCTGGCCGCCCTCCTCTTGACCGGCGCCGTGGCCGTCCGGGCCGAGAGCTGGCTCCCGGTTCCCGCCGGCGCCGCCGTGCCGGTGGGGTCGGGCGGAGAGCTGGCGGCGGCCCTGGCCACGCCGCCGCCCCCGCCGCCGGCGCCGCGAGCGCCGGCCCTGCCCCGGGGCAAGGGCATGTGGCTCCACCGGCTGGAGTGGGCCGCCGGCGGCGATCCGGTCGCCCTGGTGGCCCAGGCCAAGGCGGTGGGCCTCACCCACCTCTATCTCCGCCTGGGCTCGTCCAAGAAGGGGTTCTGCGCCCAGGGCGATCTGGACCGCCTGCTGCCCGTGGCCCATGCCGGCGACCTGGCCGTGGTGGGATGGGACTTCCCCTACCTCTTCGATCCCCGGGCCGATGCCGAGCGGGGAGCGGCGGAGATCGCCTACACCACGCCCGACGGCCACCGCATCGACGCCTTCTCGGCCGACATCGAAACGGCCCACGAGGGGGTGAACCTGACCAACGACGGCGCCGCCGCCTACGGTGCCCACCTCCGGGAGCTGGTGGGTCCGGGCTACCCGCTGATCGCCACCATCCCGCCGCCGCCCCGCCCGGGCTACCCGTTCGACCAGGCCACCGGCCACTTCGACGCCATCGCCCCGATGGTCTACTGGATGAAACGCGACCCGGTGGCGTACGTGGAGAAGGCCATCGACAGCCTGGCCCCCTACGGCAAGCCCATCCTGCCCGTCGGCCAGGCCTACGACGGCGCCATCGATGGTGGGCCGCCCGGCCCGCCGCCCCGAGACCAGCTGGACCGGTTCATGCACGCGGTGTCGGGAAAAGGGGCGGCCGGCTTCTCCTTCTGGGTCTGGCACACCGCCACGGCCGAGCATTGGGCCGCCATCGCCGAGGCCCGGCCCTGAGCCCGGTGGCCCGGAGGCAGCGGAACCGGTTGCAGCTGGACCGGAGGGAGCGGGGCCCGAGGCGGCGGGCCGGGGCCGTGCTGGCCGCCGTGGCCCTCACCCTGTCCGCCTGCCACGCCGATCACGGGCGGGAGACGGCCCGGGCGGCCGGCCCCGCCGAGTCGCCGCCGGTCGCTCCGCCGGCCCCGTCCGCCTCCCTGCCGGGGCCTCCCGTCAGCCCGGCGCCGGGTCCACCGCTCGCCCCCGATGGCCTCACCCCCGGCGCCCAGAACGACGCCGTCCGCCTCCTCCAGGCGCGGCTGGGGGCATTGCGCTACGACCCGGGCGACCTCGACGGGCGCTACCTGGCGGGCACGGGCCACGCCCTCATGGCCTTCCAGAAGGTGGCCGGCCTCCCCCGGACGGGGACGGCCACCCCGGAGACGGTCGCCGCCCTCAACCTGGCCCGGGACCCCATGCCGCTGCTGCCCACCGGAGGCGCCACCCGCATCGAGGTCGACCTTCCCCGCCAGGTCCTCTTCTTCTACTCGGGCGGCGTGCTGGCCCGCATCCTGCCCGTGTCCACCGGCAATGGGAAGCGCTACTGCGCCCAGGGCCGCTGCGGCGTGGCCGTGACCCCGAGCGGCTCCTACCGGGTGGGCCGCAAGGTGGCGGGCAAGCGCGTCAGCCACCTCGGCGTCCTCTACAACCCCATCTACTTCAAGGGCGGCTACGCCATCCACGGCTCCCCGTCGGTGCCGGCCCACCCCGCTTCCCACGGCTGTGTCCGCATTCCCATGCACGCGTCCCGCTGGCTGCTGAAGACGGTCCCGCCGGGTACCCCCGTCTATCTCATCGGCGGCAAATATCCCGCCGCCCCCTTCCCTCCCGAAGCCTGAACGGGCCCGAAGGGCCCGAATGCGCCGGTGCCCCATGGTTCCCGGCCGGGCCCCCGCCGTAGGTTCGATCCTCTGGCCCGGAACGGGAGGCGAAACCATGGCGGACCACAAGGCGACGATCCTGCGGATGTTCGACGAGATCATCAACCGGGGAAAGCTCGAGCTCGTCGACGAGCTCTTCCGGGCCGATTTCACGAGCCGGACCCCGCAAGGGAACCTCGACCGTGACGGCTTCAAGGAGTACGTGGCTTCGTGGCGGGCGGCGTTCCCCGACGTGCACTGCGAGGTCGACAACCTGATCCAGGAAGGCGACCGGGTGGCCTGGTCGGTCCGGGCGACGGGCACCCACACCGGTGAGTTCATGGGGATTCCGGCCACCGGCCGGAGCATCGATTTCGACAGCCTCAACATCGGGACGTTCGAGGGTGGCCAGGCCGTCAGCCACTGGGTCCTCATGGATACCCTGACCGTCCTCACCCAACTCGGCGCCCTCCCCCCGCCCAGCTAGCGGGCTCCCCTCCTCTCCCGACCCGGCCACCGACCGGGCTAAGCGCGGCACCACCCGGGTAGGGTGGAAAGGCGATGGATCGAGTCTCCTGGCAAGAACGGCGCCCGCTCCAGCGTCCTGTGATGGTGGCCGCCTTCGAGGGCTGGAACGACGCCGCCGACGCCGCCTCCGGCGCCCTGTCCTGGTTGCGGGCCCGGTGGCGGGCGAAGCGGATGGCCACCATCGACCCCGAGGAGTTCTTCGACTTCCAGGTGTCACGGCCCCAGGTCAGCCTGGTGGACGGGGTCACCCGCCAGATCAGCTGGCCGGCCAACGACGTGTTCAGCGCCCACATCGAAGAAGTCGGCCGCGACATGGTCCTGCTCTCGGGGGTGGAACCCAACCTGCGCTGGAAGACGTTCTGCGACACGGTGCTGGGCGTGGCCCGGGAGACGGGCTGCGAGATGGTGGTGACACTGGGAGCGCTCCTCGCCGACGTGCCCCACACCCGGCCCATCCGGCTCACGGGCACGGCCGCCGACCCCGAGCTGATCGACCGCCTCGGACTGTCCCACTCCCGCTATGAGGGACCCACCGGGATCGTGGGCGTCCTCCACGACGCCTGCCGGGGGGCGGGCGTCCCGTCGGTCTCGCTGTGGGCGCCCGTGCCCCACTACGTCGCCAGCCCGCCCAACCCCAAAGCCACCCGGGCCCTCATCGAGCGCCTGGCCGAGCTCATCGGGGTGCCGGTGGGGGTGGGCGACCTGGTGGAGGCGGCCGCCGCCTGGGAGGACCGGGTCAACGAGCTGGTCGCCTCCGACCCCGACGTCAGCGCCTACGTGCGCCAGCTCGAGGAGCGGGATGACGACCAGCTGGACGAGCACGACCTTCCCACCGGGGAGACGCTGGCGGCCGAGCTCGAGCGCTTCCTCCGCGACCAGCGCGGCAGCTGACATCGCGCGTTAGCCAAACCCGCCTCCGAGCCGGGTTCGGTTAACGCGCGACCTGGGGAACGAGGGGAACGACCCGCTCGTCGGTATCGGCGAGATGGGCCTCGATGGAGCGGACGAGCTCCGCCTGCAGCTCGGCGAGCTCCTCGGCCTCCCTCTTGCCGGCCTGGAAGCCCAGGGCCGATCCGAGGGCCCAGCCCAGGGAGAAGACACCCGACAACAGCAGGAACACAAGCCACAAATCCACTCGCGTCTCTCCTTTTGTAGACATCAGGACCATAAATCACAGGTCAAGCATTCATCGTCACGACCGTACCCGGCCGGACCCAACCGGCGGCCCCGCGCTCGTAGCGAACGGGGAAAGCCAGCCTGAACACTCCCGGTGACCGGCGTCAGGACAGGCCGAACGGGGCCAGCACCGGCCGGGGGTCGACCCCGGTCTGGGCGGCCAGGGCCGTGAAGAGGTCGGCCGGCTGCGACAGGCGGTAGGCCCGGTCGCGGTGGTACCGGCGCAGGGCGCAGTCCAGCGCGTCATAGCCGCCGATGGCGTCGGCGTAGGCGGCCAGCGCCTGCATACCGCCGATGTAGATCGAGAGGAAGTACGTCCTCCCCTGGCGGTTCCAGAAGGCCATCGACTCGCCCAGCCGGGTCCGCCCGGCGGTGGGGACGGCCCGGGCCCGCTGGGACGCCACCCGGCCCACCACCCGGGCCTCGGCGTAGGTGGCGAGCGCCTCGTCGAGGAACGGGTGGGCGTACTGGTCGTTGCCGGCCACGCCGTAGAACCACTGGTGGGCGATCTCGTGGACGAGGTGGATGTTGGGGACGCCGGCCCCGAGCTGGATGTGGGTGGGAAACTCGATCCCGCCGGTGAGGGCGCCGGTGACGCCCACGCTGAGCCGGGGATATGGGTACTCGCCGTAGCGGGCGGCGAGGTTCTCGAGGGCGTCGGCGGCGCGCCGGGCCAGCACGGCCGGGTCTCCCACCGCCCCCTCGGCCACCCCCACCACCACGGTGGTGCGCCCGCCCTGGGCGGGAACCTCGGCCAGGCGCATGGGAGCCACCGTGGCGGCCCAGTCCCGCACCGACTCGGCCACGAAGCGACCGGGGGAGGCCTCCGTGCCGGTGGCCAGGGTGGTGAAGCCGGGCGGGGCGGTCACCGTCACGTCCCAGTCGGCCACCTCGGTGGCGGCCGCCTCGGCGAAGGCGTCGACGGCGGGGGCGGTCTGCCAGCCGCTCCCCCGGACCCAGGAGAGCACCGGGAGGACCGAACCGAGGCGCAGGGCGCGACCCACCTGGGCCACCCGGTCGTTGATGGCTCCGGGCATGGCCAGCCGGAAGTCGATGCGGGCCTCGGCCACCTGACCGGCGGGGAACGTGCCCGCCAGGTAGTAGAGGGTCCCGGGACGGCCGGGGGCGGCGCCCGCCGGTTCATAGGTGCCGGCGATGGGCTGATCCCCGAGAAAGGCGCTCACCACCTCGAAGCGGCTCCCCGCCCGCCCCAGTCGGGGGGCGTTGGCCCAGAGGCGGAACACCAGGCGGTCGGTGGGGGCATCGGGTGTGAAGCGCACCGACAGGGTCCCGGTCACCGTCCGGGCGTCCGGATCGGCGTTCAGCTGGGCGGTGTATCGGGGCCGCTCCGGCCAGGGGGCGGGATAGCCGGCGGGAACGTCGCAGGGCACGACCGGCAGCGGCGGCCGGGGGGCGACGGCCGGCGCCGACGTGGGCGGGGGCGCCGGGGCGGATGTCACGGTGGTCGCCGGCAGCGTGGTGGCGGTGGTCGTGCTGGTGGCCGAGGTCGACGAAGACGATGCCGCGGTGGGTTCCTCGGCCGAACCGCCGGTGCAGGCGGAGAGCAAGATCAGGAACGCGAAGCCAACGGCAGGGCGAGAGGCCATCAGTCCAGCAGGCTAGGGCGCCTAGGTTGGGGCCCATGCCGGTTGCCACCACCGTCTGGCGCATCCGTCCGGATCTCGTCGTGGCCCTGGACGAGCAGCTGGGCCCACCGGTCGACTCCTACGTGAACGGCTCCCAGACGTGGTTCACGGAGACCGAGGCCGGCGCCGTGCTGGAGTGGCGGCTGCACCCGACGGCCGGGTACCGCCTGCCGAAAGGCCTGTCCCACTACGACATCTGGGAGACGGTGACCGGCCAGCTGGCGGCCGGCGCCGGCCCCGAGGCGCTGACGCTGGGGGCCGAGACCCGTCCCCTCGACGGGACCTGGGACGGGCTGGAGTGCTTCGCCGCCCACGGCGACGACCTCGAGCCGGCCACCCTGTCCGCCGCCGCCACCGCCGCCCTGGGCCTGGCCCCCGATGCTGCCGGCCTCGTGGACCACGACCGGATCGGCGACGCCTGGGAGCGCTCCCGGGGAGGCGTGTCCATCGTCGGGCTCCTCCTCGAACAGCTCGTCGGCCCGCCCTAGCACGCCGCTGAACCACACCGTTCCGCGTGAACCAAAACCGGCTCAGAGCCGGGTTTCGCTAACGCGCGATGGGGTTGAGGAGGGTGGGCGGCGGCCGGCCCGCCTGTCAGCCGGCCCCGCTCCTCAGCCGGCGTCGCCCGCCTCGTCGGGATCCACCCGCCAGACGTGGGGACGCGGACGGTCGAAGTGGCAGCGCTCCACCTTGCCGTCGATGGCCGCGAAGGCCAGGTCCACCCACCGGGCCCCGCCGGCCAGGGGCTCGGGCAGGGCGTCCCGGCGGAAAAAACCGACGTCTTCGGTCTCCAGGGGATGGGGGCGAAGCTCGCCGCCCAGCACCCGGCAGTGGAAGACCAGGGAGTACAGGGGGATGGAGTGAAACCCGAGGCGCAACCCGTCGAACACGCTGATGAGGGTGACGGGTTCGGCTTCGATGCCCGTCTCCTCGTAGACCTCCTTGACCGCCACCTCGGAGGGCGAGTAGCCGATGTCGGCCCAACCCGTGGGGTAGAGCCACACGCCCGTCCCGGCCCGCTTCACGAGGAGGATCTCGCCGGCGTCGTTGCCCACCACCGCTCCCACCGCCGTCTTGGGGGTGACGTAGCCGGAAACCCCCTCGCCCACGCTGGCCACCCACTCCTCCACCTGGACGGCGGCGTCCACGTCGGTCACCGCCGCGCAGCGGATGTCGGCGGCGATCTTGAGGACCTCCTCGAAGCGCTCCCGCTCGTAGAGGCTCTGGGTGAACCCGAGACCGGTGCGGGCCACGCCGGCCAGAGACTCCGCCCAGCGGAGGAGGTCGGCGAGGGACGCGTCGGCCATGGGCCGGCAGCCTAACTGGGGGTTCGGGGCCCGGTGGCCGCCGCGCCCGGCACCAGTGCCGGGGGGACGTCGTCGACGGCGCAGGAGACCAGCAGGCCCTCGGGGACGGGGCGGACCTCGGCCGAGCAGGGCAGCAGCTCGGCTCCGGGAAGGTCGTAGGCGACGGTGAAGGCGGTGGCGGGCAGCCGCAGCCCCTCGACGGACGTGGGGACGATGCGCAGCCGGTTGCCCTCCAGCGTCACCCGGCCCCGGGCGGAGACGTCGACGCCCCGCACCCGGCGGTGGATCTCGACCTCGCCGTCGGAGAAGCGGACGTCGAGGTCCACCGCTCGGGCCAGCGTGGATCCGTCGACCAGCGCCTCGATGCGCCCGGCGCCGACGTCGACGACCTTCACGCGGCCGGCGAAGAGCTCACGCCGGTCGAGCGTCACGTCGCGCAGGTCGAGCTCCAGGCGGCGGACAACGACGATGCCGGCCCGCAGGTCCTCCATCCGCAGGACGACCTCCGAGACGTCGCCGGCGACCAGCAGCCGCCCGAGGAAGGGGAAGGAGTGGATGGTGGCGGAGGAGGTGCCGGACGGCGGGTAGTAGGCCGCCGCCTGCTCGGCCAGCTTCGACTCTGACCACGCCCGGGCGGCGAGGTCCGCCGCCACCAGCGCCGCAGCGAGGACGACGAGGACGACCAGCCTGCGGATCAACTCTCGAGGACGTCGCCCTCCATGCGGTTGACGGACACCCCGACCTCGGAGAACCAGGCCACCGCGTCGTCGATGGCCTGCTGCTCGCCGGTCAACTCGAGGATGACCCACCCCGAGTGGGCTTCGACGTTGGCCCGGCGGATGTTGGGCATGACCCCGAAGCGGTTGGCGGCCTCGAAGATCACGGGGCGCTCCACCAGGGTTTCGGGGAAGGAGAGGTAGAGGCGGGCCCGGCTCATGTCTGCCCCCCTTCTGCGCCCCGGGTCTCTCCGTCTCGCCGTTCGAGCGCCCGGTTCAGGTTCCCGGACCGTAGTCCCTCCGGGTCGATGATGACGGAGCGGTACCCCTCCCGCTCGACGGCCGCTCCCAGCTGCTCCTCCATGTCCCGGGCCCGGGGCAGGTCGGCCAGGGGCAGCTCGACCCGGGCCATCTCGCCGTAGTGGCGCACCCGCACGTCGGTGAAGCCGAGGGCCCGGACGGCCGCTTCGGCCCGGCCCACCCGGTCGAGGGTGGCGATGGTGACGGGGGTCCCGTAGGGGATGCGCGACGCCAGGCAGGGAGCGGCGGGCTTGTCCCACACCGCCAGCCCCAGCGCCCGGGCGACGGCCCGCACGTCGGCCTTGGTGAAGCCGGCGTCGGCCAGCGGGGTGCGCACCCCGCGCTCGGCGGCGGCCTGCTGGCCGGGGCGGTGGTCGGAGAGGTCGTCGACGATGGTCCCCACCGCGATGACCGCGCCCTCGGCCTCGGCGATCGGGCCGAGCACGTCGAAGAGCTCGGAGCGGCAGTGGTAGCAGCGGTCCCCGGCGTTGGCCACGTAGCCCGGCCGGGCCAGCTCGGCGGTGCGCACGGGCCGCCAGCGCAGTCCCCACGCCGCGGCCAGGGCCTCGACCGCCGCCACCTCCCCGGCCGGCACCGCCGGCGACACCGCCGTCACCGCCAGGGCCTCCGCCCCCAGCTCCTGGTGGGCCACCACGGCCAGCAGCGACGAGTCCACGCCCCCGGAACAGGCCACCACGACCCGGCCCAAAGTGTGCAAACCAGCGCGAAGGCGCCCCAGTTGCCCGTCCGCCCCGGGGGTGTCCGTCTGCGTGAATCTCACCTTGGGTACCCTATCGCCGCGTCCGTATTTCACCGATGGGTGACGGAACACACGGGACGAGCGAGGAGGCTCTATGACCAAGTCCCGATGGAGCCGGGCGGCGGCTGTCTTCTTCGCCGCCTCCATGGTGCTAGCGGCCTGTGGCGACAGCAACGAGTCCGGATCGGGATCCGGTGACTCGGGGGCGGGCGACAAGAAGACGGTCGCCATCGCCTTCGTGGGACCGCTCACGGGTGACAACGCCAACCTCGGGATCAACATCCGCGATGGCATGAAGGTGGCGCTCGAGGAGTGGAACGCCAAGAGCACCAAGTACACGTACGAGATGAAGGAGTTCGACACCCAGGGCAGCCCGGCCCAGGCGCCGGGGCAGAAGGACAAGTACATCCCCGACGAGTCGATCATCGGCATCGTCGGGCCGACGTTCTCGGGCGAGACGAAGGCCGTCCTCCCGGACCTCGACCAGGCCGGCCTGGTCATGGTCAGCGCCTCGTGCACCAACGTCGACCTCCCCAACGTGGTCCCCAACACCAAGGTCTTCCACCGGATCATCCCCGACGACGGCGTGCAGGCCAAGGGCGTCACCGACTACGTCCTCAAGTCGATCAAGCCCAAGAAGGTGGCCCTCATCCACGACAACAGCGAGTACGGCAAGGGCCTGTGGGAGGGCGTGGTCGCGCTGCTCAAGGAGGGCGGCGTGGACACGTCGACCACCGACGCCATCGACCCCACCGGCCAGGACTACTCGGCGGCCGTCAACAAGGTCCGGGCGGCCAAGGTCGACATGATCTTCTACGGCGGTTACTACAACGAGGCCGGCCGGTTCAAGAAGCAGCTCACCGACGCCGGCGTGACGGCCAAGTTCATCAGCGGCGACGGTTCCCTCGACCCCGGCTTCGTGACCAGCTCCGGGGCTGCCGGCGGGGAGGGCGCCCTCCTCACCTGCCCGTGCCGGCTGGCCACCCCCGAACTTGGGGGGAAGGGCGGCGCCTACGCCACCAAGTACAAGGAAGTGATCAAGCGGGACCCGGGCACCTACTCCAGCGAGGGCTACGACGCCATCAACATCCTCATCCAGGGCATCGAGGCGGGGAACGACACCCGGCCGAAGCTGCTCGACTACGTGGAGACCCTCGACAGCTTCGACGGCGTGTCCAAGACGATCCAGTTCGAGGAGAACGGCAACGTCAAGGCCGGCGAGGTGTTCGTCTACGAGGTCAAGGGCGGCAAGATCACCGAGCTGGGCAAGACCTCGGAATTGGCCGGTAGCTGAGGCCCTGCATATGCGAATCTAGGACGGGGGGCGTCGATGACGCCCCTCGTTCCATGAGGAGCCACCATCGAGCACTGCTTCAGCTGCCTGAAGGACCAGTTCTGGGCCCAGACCTTTGACGGCCTGACCCTGGGGGCCATCTACGCCCTGATCGCCCTGGGCTACACGCTGGTGTACGGCGTGCTGCGCCTCATCAACTTCGCCCACTCGGAGATCTTCATGATCGGGATCTTCGCCTCGCTGTTCGCTATGCACGGGCTCGGCATCGAGGTCGCCGACGATCCCCGTACCGGGGTGGCGCTGGCCCTGACCGTGGTCGCCGTCATGGCCATCGCCATGGTCGTCTCGGGCGGCGTGGCCGTGGCCATCGAGCGGATCGCCTACCGGCCCCTGCGGCGCCGGGGGGCACCCCGCCTGGCCGCCCTGATCACCGCCATCGGCATCTCCCTCTTCCTCCAGGAGCTGTTCGCCGCCCGCTACGGCCGGGACTTCCTCGGCTTCCCACGCATCCTGGCCAAGCGGGAGCTCATCAGCTTCGAGGGCGCCAACATCCGCGCCGACAAGGTGCTGGTGATCCTCGGGGCCCTGGTCCTGATGATCGCTCTGGATCGCTTCGTGGCCAAGTCCCGGCTCGGCCGCGGCATCCGGGCCACGGCCCAGGACGCCGAGACCGCCGCCCTCATGGGCGTCAACATCGACCGGGTGGTGATGCTCACCTTCCTGCTCGGCGGCATGCTGGCCGGCGCGGCGGGAACGCTCTACGGCATCTTCTTCGAGTCGGCCCGCTACAACATCGGCTTCCTGCCCGGGATCAAGGCCTTCACCGCCGCCGTGATGGGCGGCATCGGCAACATCCGGGGTGCCCTGGTGGGCGGCCTCGCCCTGGGCCTGCTGGAGAACTGGGGGTCGACGGTGCTGGGCGGTGAGTGGAAGGACGTGTTCGCCTTCACCGTCCTCGTCCTCGTGCTCATGTTCCGGCCCACCGGCCTGCTGGGCGAGTCCCTGGGGAAGGCCCGGGCGTGACGTCGATCACCCTGCGCCGGCGGCTGGCTGCCCTCCGCTCCCGTCTGGCCGTGGTCGACCCGGTGAGTCGCTGGTGGTCGCGGCAGTCCAGGTTGGTACACGTCCTCGTCACCCTGGCCCTGATCGCCTTCGCGCTGCTCTACCCCCTCACGCTGAGCCGGTACTGGCAGAGCATCCTGTTCTTCCCCGTCGGGCTCTACATCCTGCTGGCCCTGGGCCTCAACATCGTGGTGGGGGCGGCCGGTCTGCTCGACCTCGGCTACGTGGCCTTCTATGCCGTGGGCGCCTACACCACGGCCATGCTGACCACCAAGTCGGACTGGACGGCCTGGGAGGCCCTGCCCGTGGCCATCGTCGTGGCCATGGTGGCGGGGGTGGCGCTGGGCGCGCCCACGCTGCGCCTCCGGGGCGACTACCTGGCCATCGTCACCCTCGGATTCGGTGAGATCGTCCGCCTCGTGGCTCAGAACAGCGCGTCGCTGGGGGAGGCCCGGGGCATCACCGGCATCGCCCACCCGGGACGGCTGCTCGGGGCCAGGTTCGAGCTGCTGCCCCTGCCCTACTACTACCTCACGCTCGTCGCCATCGCCCTGTCCGTCTTCCTGATCGTCCGGCTCAACCGGTCGCGCGTCGGGCGGGCCTGGTCGGCCATCCGGGAGGACGAGGACGCGGCCGAGGCGATGGGTGTCCCCACCTTCACCATGAAGCTGTGGGCCTTCGCCATGGGTGCCTCCACCGGCGGGCTGGCCGGTTGGATCTACGCCAGCAAGGTCGCCTTCATCAACCCCGACAACTTCCCGTTCTTCTTCTCCGTCATCATCCTGGCCGCCGTCGTGCTGGGCGGCATGGGATCCATTCCCGGCGTGGTGGCCGGCGCCTTCGCCATCGGGTTCCTCCCCGAGTACCTGCGGGACGCGGCCGCCGGCGAGTGGCTCACCGACCGGCTCAATACACTGACCGGCGGCAACGTGGGGACCATCACCGAGTACCGGGTCCTGCTCTTCGGGGCCGCGCTGGTGGCCATGATGGTCTTCCGTCCCCAGGGGCTCATCCCCAGCCGGCAACGGGCGGCCGAGCTGGCCGAGGCGGGGGAGGCGGCCGGGCTGGCCGGCGTGGTGGTCGCCCCCCACGAGCGGGACCAGGAGGACGTGGCGGCGCCAGCGGAGATGGCCGCCGCGTCCTCCCGCCCGGCGGCCGGCGACGGGGCGACGGCGGACGACCCGGAGGAGCTGCCGGTGGAGATCGAGGCGGCCGAGACCGTCCTCGAGCTGCGCGACGTCACCATGGCCTTCGGGGGCGTGGTGGCCATGGACAAGGTCTCGGTGGCGGTGCACCGGGGCCAGATCTTCGGGATCATCGGCCCCAACGGCGCCGGCAAGACCACGTTGTTCAACTGCGTGACGGGCATCTTCCGGCCCACCGCCGGCGAGATCCTGGTCAACGGCCGCTCGGTCGTCGGCCACCGCCCCCACCGCATCACCGAGGCCGGCGTGGGCCGGACCTTCCAGAACATCAGGCTGTTCCCCAACGTCACCGCCCTGGAGAACGTGCTCGTCGGGGCGGACGCCCGCCACCACACGAGCGTCCCCGGGGCCCTGCTGCGCCTGCCCCGCCACCGCCGGGAGGAGCGGGAGGGCCGGGAGGAGAGCCAGCGACTGCTCGAGTACGTCGGCATCCCCGGCCGGGCCGGGGATCTGGCCCGGAACCTTCCCTACGGCGACCAGCGCCGGCTGGAGATCGCCCGGGCCATCGCCACGGGGCCGAGTGTGCTGCTGCTCGACGAACCGGCGGCGGGCATGAACCCGTCGGAGAAGAAGGCCCTGGTCGGCCTCATCCGCAAGATCCGGGACTCGGGCTTGACGGTGGTCCTCATCGAGCACGACATGAGCCTGGTCATGGGCGTGTGCGACCGGGTCGCCGTCCTGGACTTCGGCGAGAAGATCGCCGAAGGCCCGCCCGCCGAGATCCAGGCCGATCCCCGGGTCATCGAGGCCTACCTGGGAACCACCGATGCTGCTTGAGCTGGAGGGCGTCCGGGTCCACTACGGCAAGGTGGAGGCCCTCAAGGGCGTGTCCCTGGAGGTGGACGAGGGGGAGATCGTCACCCTCATCGGCGGCAACGGGGCGGGGAAGTCCACCACCCTCAAGACCATCTCCGGCCTGCGGCCCGTTTCCGCCGGCAGCATCCGGCTCGGCGGGCGGGACATCGTGGGGGTGGCGCCCCACCGACTGGTGGAGATGGGGGTGGCCCACGCCCCCGAGGGTCGGGGGATCTTCCCGGGCATGACGGTGGGGGAGAACCTGGAGATGGGGGCCTACGGCCGGCGCCGCGCCGACCTGCGCCCCGATCTCGAACGGGTGCTCGGCCTGTTCCCCCGCCTGTCGGAGCGGATCAGGCAGGCCGGCGGGACGCTGTCGGGCGGGGAGCAGCAGATGCTGGCCATCGGCCGGGCCCTCATGGCCCGTCCCCATCTCCTGCTCCTCGACGAGCCGTCGATGGGGCTGGCGCCCAAGGTCGTCTCCCAGGTGTTCGACACCATCACCGAGATCAACCGGCAGGGCACCACCATCCTCCTGGTGGAGCAGAACGCCGCCCAGGCCCTGCAGCGGGCCCACCGGGCCTACGTGCTCGAGACGGGGCGCATCGTGAAGGCGTCCGAGGCCCGGGCGCTCCTGGAGGACGAGTCGGTGAAGGCCGCCTACCTGGGCGGAGACATCAGCCAGGGCTGAGTTCTACACTGCCCGGTCGTCGCCGAGCGAGGAGGTCCCCGGCCATGCTCTTCCACGTCACCTGGGAGTTCACCGATGCGAGCGAGGAAGGCTCACGGCGGTCCCTGACGATCTTCGCAAAGTGGCAGCCCCCCGCTGGTGCCGAGTTCCAGGGCTTCTACGGCTTCGCCGATGGCGGTGGAGGTGTCGCCATCATCGAGGCTGACAGCGCGGCCACGCTGGCGAGGACGACCGCACCGTGGACGCCATGGCTCACCTTCACGGTGACACCCATCGTCCCCATCGAGGAGAGCGCCGCCATCTCCGGCGAAGCTGTCGCCTTCCGGGACTCGATCTCCTGAGCGAACTCATCCCGGGCTGATGCCGAGGTAGGCCTCCCGCAGCCGGGGGTCGGCCAGGAGCTGGGCGCCGGTGCCGGTGGCCACCATCCGGCCCGTCTCCAGGACGTAGCCGCGGGCGGCGACGGCCAGGGCGGCCTCCACGTCCTGCTCGACGAGGACGATGGCCGTTCCCTCCGCCGCCAGCGTTGTCAGCCGGCCGAGCAGCTCGTCGACCAGACGGGGGGCGAGCCCGAGGGAGAGCTCGTCGATGAGCAGCAGGCGGGGTCGGCCCATGAGGGCTCGGCCCAGGGCGCACATCTGCTGCTCGCCGCCCGACAGGCGACCCGCCACCTGCCCGGCCCGCTCGGCCAGGACGGGAAAGAGGCCGAAGACCCGCTCGAGGTCAACGGACAGGTCGACCCGCCCCCGGTGGTGAGCGCCCACCAGCAGGTTCTCCCGCACCGACAGGCCGGGGAAGAGCCGGCGCCCTTCGGGGACGTGGGCGACACCGAGGCGGGCCACCCGTTCGGGCGCCATCCCGGCGATGTCGACCCCGCCGACCTGCACCTGCCCGGCGGCGGGCCGCAGCACACCGGAGACGGCCCGCAGCAGGGTGGTCTTGCCCGCCCCGTTGGCGCCCACCAAAGCGACGATCTCTCCCGCTCCCACCTCCACGTCGACATCCCACAACACCGTCACCCCGCCGTAGCCGGCCCGCAGACCCCGGACCTGGAGCATCAGCGGCGGTCCCCACCGGGGGCATCCGGGGCCTCAGGCTGCTGCCGCCGGGCGGCGTAGCGGGCGCCCAGGTAGGCCTCGACCACCGCCTCGTCCGCCATGACCTGGGCCGGGGGGCCATAGGCGAGGGGGAGGCCCTGGTGGAGGACGAGCACGACGTCGCAGATGGCGACCACGGCCCGCACGACGTGCTCGACCAGGACGACGGCCATCCCCTCGGTCCGCAGCGAGGCCAGCACCCCGCAGGCGGCGTCGACCTCGGCGGGCCGCAGCCCGGCCAGCACCTCGTCGAGGAGCACCAACCGGGGCGAGGTGGCGAGCGCCCGGGCCAGTTCGAGACGCCGGGCGTCGGCCACCGCCAGCTCGCCGGGGTGGGCGGACGCCCGGGCGGCCAGGCCCACCCGCTCCAAGACGGTGTCGGCCCGCGCCAGGGCCGCAGCGACCGAGGGAGCCGGGTCCGTGCCGTGCAGGGCGCCCACAGCCACGTTCTCCCGCGCCGTCATCTCCCGGAAGGGCTTGGCCACCTGGAAGCTGCGGGCCACGCCGGCCCGGGCGAAGTGCCAGGGCCGGGCGCCGGTCAGGTCCCGCCCGTCGACCAGCACCCGGCCGGCGCTGGGCCGGTCGTGCCCGGTGACCAGGTTGACCAGCGTGGTCTTGCCCGCCCCGTTGGGGCCGATGAGCCCGACGATGGTGCCCGCCTCGACCCGCAGCGACACGTCCTGGAGAGCGCTCAGGCCGCCGAAGCGCCGGGACAGGCTCCGGATCTCGAGTCGGGGGGCCGGTTCCATCCCTCAGACCCGGTGCCGGCGCACGTTGTCGAGCAGGGCCAGGCGGCGCCCGGCCACGGACTGCCGGGCGAAGCTGACCAGGCCCTGGGGAACGAAGACGACCCCGGCCACCAGCAGGGCGCCGAAGACCGCCAGATGCAGGCCCAGGTAGCGCTGGCGGAGGTACTCGGAGAGGAGCTGGAGCACCCCGGCGCCGAGCAGCGGACCGGCCACCGTCCCCGCCCCACCGACCACGGCCATGGCCACGGCCAGGACGGTGATCTCGATCGAGAAGAGCCGGTCCGGATAGATGGTCACCTGCTGGAAGGCGTAGACGGCCCCGGCGGCGGCGGTCAGCGCGCCGGAGAGCGCGAACGCCGCCACCTTGACCCGGGTGGTGTCGATCCCCAACGCCCCCGCCCCGGCCTCGTCCTGGTGGATGGCCCGCAGGGCGTAACCGAACCGGCTGCGGGCCACGGCACCCACCGTGACGGTGGCCACCGCGGCCAGGACCAGGAAGCACCAGTAGAACCCGTCGTTGCCGAGGTAGGTGGTGGTGGCCCGGGCGCCCACCGCGGGGACGGTGATGCCGGCGCCGCCTCCCGTGAGGGACGGCAGGTTGACCACCACCTCCCGCATGCCTTCGGCGATCCCCAGGGTGGCGATGGCGAAGTAGTGGCCCCGCAGCCGCAGGACGGGGACGCCGGCGGCCACGGCGAAGACGGCGCCGGCGGCCACGGCCACGGGCAGGGCGGGCCAGAACGCCCATCCGGCCTTGGCCATGAGGACGGCCACCGTGTAGCCGCCGAGCCCGAAGAACACAACCTGGCCGAAGCTGGGATAGCCGGCCATTCCGCCGATCACGTTCCAGGCCTGAGCCAGGGTGGCGAACATGAAGACGGCGCCGAGCGTCCGCTGGGTGCTGGGGGCGACGAAGGCCGGGGCGGCGGCGGCCAGGGCGGCGACGGCCAGGGCGGCGGCCACCACCACCCGGCGCCTGTCCGCCGGGCTCACCCGTCGACCTCCAGACGGGCCTCATAGAAGGGCCGGCCGAGCAGTCCGCGGGGCCGGACCACGAGGACGGCCACCAGCACGGCAAAGGCGATGGCGTTGATGAGCGACCCCGACAGGTACTGGCCGCCCAGCGCTTCGACGACGCCGAGCACCAGGCCGCCGGCCAGCGCCCCCCACATGTTGCCCAGCCCGCCGAGGACGGCGACGACGAAGCTGCGCAGGGTGAAGCCGCCGGCGTCGGCCGGGCTGAAGGTGCCTGCCGCCCCCACCACCGCCCCGGCCAGGCCGGCCAGGGCGGCGCCGACTCCGAAGGTGAGGGCGTAGGTGTGGCGGACGGGGATCCCCATGAGCCGGGCCGTGGCCCGGTCCATGCCCGTCGCCCGGATGGCCCGGCCCGTCCGGGTGCGCCCCAGGAAGGCGGCCAGAGCGGCGGTGACGGCCACGCCCAGGAGGAAGCCGGCCAGGCGCCCGAAGGGGACGCGCACGCCGGCCAGGGCGAAGCCGTGACGGGCCCAGGTGGTGGGGATGGCCCGCAGGTCGCCGGAGAGGCCGTAGACGAGCCCGTTGACGATGACCAGCTCGAGGCCGAAGGTGAGGAGGAGGGTCATCCAGATGGGGGCGTTCACCACCAGGTTGACGAGGCCGCGCTGGAGGGCGTAGCCGGCGACGAAGAGGGCGCCGGCGCAGACGGCCATCCCCAGGAGGGGGTCGACGCCGAAGGTGGCCTGCAGCTCCCAGGCGATGTAGGCGCCCACCACCACGAAGGCGCCGTGGGCCACGTTGACGACGTTGGTGACGCCCCACACCAGGGAGAACCCCACGCCCACCAGCCCGTAGAGCCCGCCCTGGAGCAGCCCGAGGACGGTGGCCTGCAGGAAGCGGGCCATGCGGCGGCTGGTGCCTACCGGGCGCCGGCCGGCCAGCGCAGCGGCGCCGTGTGCTCGGCGCGGGGCCACACGGTGACCGCCTTGCCGTCCTGGATCTGGATGACGGCCATGGGCTTGTCGGCGTTCTTGCCCTCGTCGTCGAAGGTGATCCGGCCGAAGAACGATTCCACGTCCAGTTCGGCCAGGGCGTCCCGCACCTTGGCCGGGTCGGCCGAATCCGCCTTCTCCATGGCGAGGACGAGGGCCAGGCAGGCGGCGGTGGCCTCGGCGTTGTGGTACTCGGGCTCGTGCCCGAAGCGGGCTTTGACCCCGGCGGCGTAGTCGGCAGCGGTGCCGAAGCGGCCCTCGGACCCTTCGGTCTCCGGCGTCCACTGGGAGGAGCCGAGCACGCCTTCGGCGGTGGCACCCAGGGTGGCGACGAAGTCGGGGGTGGGCGGGGCCACGGTCTCGCCGAAACCACCGGTGGGTACCACCCCGAGCTCGGCGGCCTGGCGGACCAGGGCGACGCCCTCGGCCAGGTGGGCGGACATGAGAAGGAGGTCGGGCGCCTTGGGTTTGATCTTGACCAGGGCGGCGGACACGTCGGTCGCCCCGTTGGGCACGGCTTCGAAGGCCACCACCTCCATGCCCTGGCGCTGGGCCTCGTCCCGGCCGGCTTGGGCGGCGGTGCGGGAGAACCCGTCGTCGGCGAAGACGATGGCCACCTTGGCCGGCTTGGGGTTGGCCAGCTCGACGACGGCCCGGATGATGGAGGTGAGGTACGTCGTGGCCGGCGAGAGCACGGCGAAGAGGTTGCGGTAACCCTGGGCGAAGATCTTGTTGTCGGCCCCCGCCCCTTCCACCATGACCTGGCCGTTGCGCTCCACCACGGCGGCCGCCGCTTCGGTGGAGGCGGAGCCGTAGGGGCCGAGCAGGACCCGGATCCCCCGGTCGTTGAAGCCGTCAACCAGCTGGGCGGCGACGTCGGGCGTCGACTGGTCGTCCTGGTAGGCGATGCGCAGCTTCTGCGGCGAGCCTGCACCCACCTTCACGCCGCCCTTGGCGTTGACGACCTCCTCGCAGTACTGGTAGCCCTCCCGGGTGAGGACGCCCTCCCGGGCCAGCTTGCCGGTGAGAGACAGGGCGGCGCCCACGGCCAGGGTCTTCGTCTCCTGGCCCGACGACGAAGCCGAGCCACCCCCGCCGCCGCAGCCCGTCACCACCAGCACCGCGGCCAGCGCGGCCGACCACCGTCGGGAGGTCATGATCCGCCGACGTTAGTTCCTGGCCAGCCGGTGCCGTCAGGCATTCTCTAGCCCGTGGCCTCCAAGAAAGGACTGCTCGCCGCCTGCGCCGGCACCCTCCTCATCGGCGCCGCCTGGGCGATCGGGCCCTACGTGTTCGAGGGCCGGGACGATGTGAAGTCGCTCGACAGCCGGCCGGTGCGGGAGGAGGCGCTGGCCGCCTGCGAGGAGATGCAGCGCCAGGTGGACGGCACCGCCGATTCCGAGGCCCAGAACGCGGCCGTCGAGACCATGGTGGCGCGCCTGCGGGCGCTGGGGCCCGAGACGCTGCGCAAGGACGTGCCGGCCGAAGCCTGGCTGGCGGACTGGGACCGGGTGGTTGCCGCCCGCCGGGCCGGGGCACCCTGGCCCCGGGCCGACGGCGCTCCCATCCACCGGCGCATGGACGACCTGGTCAAGGACCTCCGCCCCTGCCAGATGCCGGCCGCGCTCATCCCCGGGCGGGAGTAGGTGCGCGCCCGGCGGCTGGCGGCGCTGCTGGCGGCCACCGGCCTCGTCGCCGTCGCTTCGCCGCCGGCACCGGCCACGCCGCCGGCTGGACAGGACGTCACGGCCACGCTCTTCCAGTGGAGCTTCGACTCCGTGGCCGGCGCCTGCACCGACGTCCTCGGCCCGGCGGGCTACGGCTTCGTCGAGGTGTCGCCGGCGCACGAGCACATCGTCGGCCCGCAGTGGTGGACCTCGTACCAGCCGGTGAGCTACCGGATCGCCGGACGGCTCGGGGACGAGCGCTCCTTCCGGCGCATGATCCACGCCTGCCACGAGGCGGGCGTGAAGGTCATCGCCGACGCCGTCATCAACCACATGTCGACCGGGTCCGGCACCGGTACGGGGACCGGCGGCTCGCCCTACGCCAAGTACGACTATCCGGGGTACTACCGGAACCCGGACTTCCACGGCTGCCGGAGGTTCATCAGCGACTACACCGATCGCCACGACGTCCAGGACTGCGAGCTCAACGGGCTGGCCGACCTTGACACCGGCGCCGGGGGCGTCCGCGCCACCATCGCCGCCTATCTGGACCGGCTCACGGCCATGGCTGTCGACGGGTTCCGCATCGACGCCGCCAAGCACATCCCGGCCGCCGACCTGGCCGCCATCAAGGCCCGCCTGCGCGATCCGTCGGCCTTCTGGGTCCAGGAGGTCATCTTCGGGGCGGGGGAAGCCGTCCAGCCCGGCGAGTACACCGGGACCGGCGACGTGGACGAGTTCCGGGCCGCCTTCGACCTCAAGCGGGTCTTCACCAGCGGGAACCTGTCCGAGCTGCGCCACTGGGGCGACGCTTCCTGGGGCTATCTGCCGAGCGCCCAGGCCCGGACCTTCGTCGACAACTGGGACACGGAGCGCAACGGGTCCACGCTCCATGCGGGCGACGGCGCCACCTACACCCTGGCCACCGTCTTCCTCCTCGCCTGGCCCTACGGCGCCCCCAACGTGTACTCCGGCTACGAGTTCGCTGACCACGACGCCGGCCCCCCCAATGGCGGCACCGTCTCCGCCTGCTTTCACGACGGCTGGAGGTGCCAGCACGCCTGGCCCCAGATCGTCGCCATGGTCGCCTTCCGCAACGCCGCCGGGGACGCGCCGGTGACGGACTGGTGGGACAACGGCGGCAACGCCATCGCCTTCGGCCGGGGCTCAGCTGGGTTCGTGGCCATCAACCACGAAGCCGCTCCCGTCACCCAGACGTTCCAGACGTCGCTGCCCGCCGGCACCTACTGCGACATCCAGCACGGCCGCCGGGGGCGCGGCGGGCGCTGCACGGGCCCGGCCTACACCGTCGATGGTGGCGGCCGGTTCACCGCCACCGTCGACCCCGGCGAGGCCGTCGCCCTCAAGCGAGATTGATGCGGCGGAGCACCTCGGCCGGCGTGTCCAACAGGCCCATGTAGAAGGGGCCGAACTCGGCGTAGCGGGCCGAGACCTCGTCGAAGCGCATCTCGTAGAGGATGTCCTTGAGCGCCACCGGGTCGTCGGCCAGGAGGGTGACGCCCCATTCCCAGTCGTCGAAGGCGAAGGAGCTGGTCACGAGCTGGAGCACCCGGCCGGCGTAGGTCATGCCCACCCGGGCGTGGCCGCCCATGAGCCGGCGGCGCTCGTCGAAGGGCAGGGCGTACCAGTTGGCCCCCTCCACCCGGCGCTTGGACATGGGATAGAAGCAGATGAGCTGCTTCATGGGGAGCCGGGGGTGGAGCTTGTCCTCCCGGTATTTGGCCATCCGGGCTCGCCACGCCTCGATGCGCTCCTCCACCGCCGCTTCCGACAGGCCCTCCTCGTGGGCGGCCAGGCGGGCCCGCTCGTCGTCCTCGGTCGACATGTACTCGGACAGCTCGGTGAGCGAGAGGTAGGACCAGGCCGGCACCAGGGGGGCGGCGGAGAGCTCGGCCTCAAAGGCGTTGAGGCGGGCCAGGTCGGGGCCCAGCGCCATGATCCCGAGATCGGCCTTGTGCCCCAGGGTGGCGGACACGAGCGCCTGGTGCCCGTCCGCCTGGAGCGCCTCGACGGCCTCCAGCACCACCTTGGCCCCGCCGGGTTCGGCGGCCCGGTCCCGGTCGAGCCGGTAGAAGAGGTGGAGGACCCCCCAGCCCTCCGACGGCGTCACCGCGTCCATACCCCGAGGCTATCCGCCCGTCGGGAATTTCCTTTGACGGCCGCCGCCCCCACCCCCCAAGCTCTGCCCGGCTCACCCAAACCGCGCCGGTGCCGACCGGCGGCGCTCCTGTGCAACGACCGTGCGTTGCGGATGTACGCCACTCTCCGGGTGCTTCCCCCAATAACTCAAAGCGGCGCTCCTGCGCAACACACGCGCGTTGCGGAAGAACGCCGGTGCACCCGGAGGTGGGAAGTGGAGAAAAGGCCGACAACGAAAAAGCGGCGGAAGAAGGGACCAGACGAGATCCTGCTGCGGGTTCAGGAACGCGCCGAAGATCAGCACTCGGTCCTCAGCGTTGACGACATGCTGGCGTGCGGTGCGAGTCGCACCTGGATCAGCCGCCAGTGCCAACTGGGGATCTTCCTTCGCGTCGGGCCATCCGCTTACCGGATAGCCGGCGTGCGGAGAGCCTTCGAAAATCAGGCTGTTACGGCGGTGCGCTCCGCTCGGGGACCGGCGCTCGTCTCGCACCTCAGCGCCGCCTACCTGCATGGGTTCGAACGGATCCAGGTCCCCGGATTCGTGGACATCACTGTGCCCCGGCACCGACGACCCCGCCCACGGGGAGGCATCACTGTTCATGAGTCGAGTGCCTTCGAATACGCCGGAGCCGTGGTCCGCAACCGTATTCCGGTGACTGGTGTGGCGCGCACGATCCTGGACTGCGCCACCCTCATCGACGAGCCCATCCGGCTCCTCGATGACGCGCTCCGGCGGCGGATCGTTACATGGGGCGAGCTGTGGGGCTGCCACCTGTCCCATAACGTCATGGGGCGCCATGGCATCGCTACGTATCGACGGATCCTGTCGGAGCGGGACGGCAACACTCCGCCGGGTGGCGAGTTCGCCCGTCTCATGGCCCGGATGCTGACCGATGCCGGCCTGCCCCCTCCCGTTTTCGAACACCCGGTGAGGGTGAACGGTCAGCTCTATTACCTCGACCTGGCCTGGCCGGCCTGCCTCGTAGCGGTCGAGTGCAACGACACCGGCAGCCACGACACTCCGAAAGCCTTCCGGCGGGACCCGATGAAACGGAACCGGTGCGAAGGGGCCGGGTGGACATACCTCGAGTTCACCTGGTGGGACCTCGTGCACAACACCGCCGAGGTCCTCGCCCAGGTGACGGCCGCACTGGAGCGGGTGGCTGCGTAGACGCGGGCGGGGCGCCTCCC
>JBIOUX010000149.1:0-2148 GCA_044867425.1 Acidimicrobiia bacterium
GTCAACTACTCCAAGGTGGGCGCCAAGCACCGCCTGGCCGCCTGGGTCCGCCACCTGGCGCTGACCGCCACCTACCCCGACCTGGCCGTCGAGGCTGTCACCGTGGGCCGCCGGCGCAGCGACGGCCGGCCCCGCACCAAGGTGACGGTGGCCCGCCTGCCCGCCCTCTCCGGCTCTCCCGACGCCCGCCGACAGGCCGCGCTCCAGCGCCTCGGCGTCCTCGTCGACCTCTACGACCGGGGACTGGCCGAGCCGCTCCCCCTGGCCTGTGAGACCTCCGCCGCTTGGGCCCGGGCGGCGCGCGCCACCGACAAGCGCAAGGCCACGCCCGAAGAGGCGGCGGCCAAGGCGTGGGAGTCGACCTACGAGGAACGCGACAACGAGGACCGCGACCTCGAGCACCTCCTCGTCCACGGCGGCCAGAAGACGATGGCCGACCTGCTCCAGGCCCAGCCGGCGCCCGACGAAGCCGACCCCGCCGCCGGCTGGGACCCGGCCGAGACCACCCGCTTCGGCCGCTACGCCCGCCGCCTGTGGGACGGGCTCCTCGACAGCGAAGACCTGGAGGACCGATGATCTGGGGCCCGCCCCCGGGGCAACGGTTCAGGACGCGCAACGCACAGGGAGGTGCCCATGCGCCGAGTACCGAGACGCCTCACGACCATCCTGGCTCTGGCGTCGGCCATGACGCTCCTGCCCTCCCCCGCGTCGGCGGCGACGGGCACGTTTCGCTACTGCGGGGACGACTGCAGAGACCTCGTCGACCCAGCTTCGAACCGCTGCGTCCCGCTGGAGGTCGAGGCGTCCTACGGCCACAACGGCACGCAGTCCATGGGCTACCTGTTCCACGATGCGGAGTGTTCCGAGGAGCTGGGCAACGTCAATCCCGGGGACGACTGGAGGCGGCTGGAGGCCGTCAACGGAGTCGCCTTCGTCGACTGACCAGCCCGGCCGCTGACGCCACGAACCAGACACTGAGCGTTTCCGCTCGGGCCGGAGTCCGGTGACGTCGCCGTCCCTCCCCCTCCCGGGCTTCGCACCCGATCCGGCCACCGCCGGCGTGCCCGCCGAACCCCAGCCCTTCGACGTCTGCGGCCCCCTCCCCACCGGCGTCACCGTCCTCGAAGCCTCAGCCGGCACGGGCAAGACGTTCACCATCGCCGCCCTGGCCGCCCGCTACGTGGCCGACGGCACCCCGCTCCACCAGCTGCTCATCGTCACCTTCACCCGCATGGCGACGGGCGAGCTGCGCGACCGGGTCCGCCAACGCCTGGTCAGCGCCGAAGCCGGCCTCGACCGGGCCCTGCGCGGCGTCGCCCCCCCCGCCGACGACACCGTGCTGTGCCTTCTGGCCAAAGGCACCCCCGACGACGTCGAACTCCGGCGCCGGCGCCTGGCCGAAGCCCTGGCCGGCTTCGACGCCGCGACCATCGTCACCACCCACGGGTTCTGCCAGCACGTCCTCGAAGGCCTGGGCGTGGCCGGCGACGTGGAGCGCGACGCCACCTTCGTCGAGGTCGTCGACGACCTGGTGGCCGAGGTGGTCGACGACCTCTACGTGCGGAAGTTCCACCGCCCCGGCGTCCCCCTCGCCTTCAACCGCAAGGCAGCCCTCGAGATCGGCAAGATCGCGGTCAAGAACTTCTGGTCCCCCATCGAACCGGCGGGCGCCACCGACCCCGACGAGCGCCTCCGGGTCAGCCTGGCCGAGCGGGTCCGGGCCGAGGTCGACGCCCGCAAGCGCCGGGCCGCCCTCCTCACCTTCGACGACCTCCTCTCCCGCCTGCGCGACACCCTGGCCAACGGCGAGGCCGGCGCCGCCGCCTGCCGCCGCCTGCGGGAGCGCTACCGGGTGGCCCTGGTGGACGAGTTCCAGGACACCGACCCCGTCCAGTGGGAGATCATGCGCCGGGCCTTCGGGCCCGACGGCGACGGGACGACCGACGCCACCCTGGTCCTCATCGGCGACCCCAAGCAGGCCATCTACGCCTTCCGGGGCGCCGACGTCTACGCCTACCTCGACGCCGCCCGCTCCGCCACCCGCCAGGCCACCCTGTCGGTCAACTGGCGCTCCGACCAGGGCCTGATCGACGCCTACGACACCGTGTTCTCCGGCGCCCGCTTCGGCCACGAGGGCATCGCCTACCG
>JBIOUX010000150.1:0-67051 GCA_044867425.1 Acidimicrobiia bacterium
GAGAACGACGGCGCCGGCGTGCCGGTCAGTGTCGCGACGGCATGCTCGAACGGCCCGCGCTGGCGACGCAGCACGTCGAGCTGGGTCAGCGTCGTGTCGAGCAGCGCCTGCTGCTGGGCGACGTCGAGACCCGAGGCGCAACGCGCCGGTTCGCCGTCCAAGGCCGGCGACTCCGGCTCATCGCCCGCCGCCGGCGGCGGGAACCCGGACTCGGCGCCCCCGCCGGCCGCCCCCTCCCAGGCGGAGTCGGGGACGCCGGCCACCATGCCTCTGCGCCTGGCCGTGGTCACTCCCAAGGAGGGCTTCCGGGCCGGCGAAGGGTCCGACGTGGTGGAGGCGGCCCGCCGGGCGGTGGCCGCCGCCAACCGGGCCGGCCGCTCCCCGGGCGGCAGTGCCCGGCCGGTGGAGCTGGTGGTGGTGGGGGCCGAGGACCGGGCCGCTGTCGACGCCCTCCCCGGTCAGGCGGACGTGCTGGTGGGCGGCTTCGGTCTGGACCGCGCCCCCGGCGGGCTGGCCTGGGTGTTTCCCGCCGATCCCGACGTGGACGGCGCCGGCGTGGTACGGGCCGAGCAGACCCCCGCCGAGGTGGGCGCCCGCCTGGGCGCCGACGTGGCCGCTCACCGGCCCCAGGCCAGGGTCGGCGTGATCGTGGCCGGCCCGGCCGAGGCGCCCATGGCCGACGGCCTGGCCCGGTCGGTCACCGTCGAGCGGGTGGATGCCACCGCCGGCACGACCTGCGACCGGGAGGTGGCCCAGCTGCGCCGGCGGGGCGCGGACGTCCTGGCCGTGGCCGGTCCTCCCGGGCTGGCCCGGCGCTGCGCCGCCGCCTCCCGCACCCTGGGCCGGCCCTCCGAGCTGGTGCTGCTGCTGCCGTCGGCCGCCTACGACCGCCTGGAAGCCGATCCCGCCGCCCAGGGCGCCCGCACCGTTCTCGGCCTGCCCTGGCCGTCCTCCGATGAGCCCGGGGCCCGCCGCTTCCGGGCCGCCGCCGGCGGCGACCGGGCGGTGCGCTCCTACCGGGCGCTGGTCACCTTCGCCGGCGTGGAGGCGGCCGTGGAGGCGGCCACGGCCACCGGGTCGCCCGTCCCGGCCACGGGCCGGTACCGCTCCGACCTCTACGACATCGACGGCGGCGCCAACCGGGCCGGCGCCGTGGTCCGGGCCGGTTTCGGCCGCTGGGCCGCCCCCTGAGAAGTCGAACCGGGCCTCGGCCTGGCGGGGCCGCCGGTGGCCCGCCGCCGCCGAACGGGCGGTGAAATCTGGTCTGGCACACTTCTGGGGATGGCCCATGAGGCGGGATACCGGGAATGGCGGCCGGCGGAGGTGCTGGCCCGACGCCTGATGTGCACCTGGGCGGGACGGCTGGGCTCCGACGGCACGCCCTTCACCGACCGGGTCCTGCCCGACGGCTGTGTCGACATCATCTGGGACGGGAACCAGTTGTTCGTGGCCGGCCCGGACACCGGGCCGGTCGAGATCACCCGCCAGCCGGGCGCGTACTACGTGGGTGCCCGGTTCCGCCCCGGCATGGCACCCACGTTCCTCGGTCTGCCCGCCTCGGAGCTCCTCGACCAGCGGGTGGATGCCGGCGACGTTCCGGGCCTGAGGGAGTTCACGTCCGCGCTCTCGGAGCAACTGGACCAGGCGGCGTCCCTGCGCCGGGCCGCGTCCCAGCTGGAATCCGTCCTCGTCTCCCGCCTGCCCCACGCCGGCCCGCCGGACCCGCTGGTGGAGGCGATGGTGGCTGTCTTGCGAGCCGGCGCCCGTCCAGCTCTCCCCGGCCCGCCGGTGGCCACCCTGGCCGGCGACCTGGGCGTGAGCGAACGCCAGCTGCACCGGCGCTGCACCGCCGCCGTCGGCTACGGGCCCAAGACGCTCGACCGGGTCCTGCGATTCCGCCGGTTCCTGGCCCTGGCCGCCCACGAGCCGGGCGCCGGACTGGCCGGCCTCGCCGCCGCCGCCGGCTACGCCGACCAGGCCCACCTCACCCGGGAGTGCGGGCGCCTGGGCGGCGCCCCACCGGGCCGGCTCGTCCCCCGCCTCGCCTCCGCCGCCTGACCATGGCGCCGGCGGTCAGCTCACCCCGGGAGGCCGCCTTCCGCACCGCCCGTCGCCTGGCCCTCGGCGGCGTGGGTGTGGCCGCCGCCACCACCGTTCTCTACCTCATCCTCCTCAACCGGGAGGGCGACGCCCTCCTCAACGCCTTCTCCGTCCTCATGGTCATGGCCCAGGTGGTGGCCCTCATCGGCGGCCTGACCGGCAACCGGAGGGCGATCGCCGTCGGCGCCACCATCCTGACGATGCTCGGCCTCCTCGGCCTGGCCTCCATCGGGATCCCGCTGCTCCTGGCCGCCGGCCTCCTCTGGGCCACGGTCGCCATCCTGCGCTGACCAAAGTTTCGGGATTTCTCCTCGCCGGGCGACAGATTTGCCCCGCTTCGAGCCCAGTGCGCAGAACATGCCAGTAACACGGCGGGCGCACGACGCGATCTGATCCCGGGCATCGCGCGGGGGTGCTCCGTTCCCTCATTACCCCTCACCGGCCCGTCTTGAAGGAGATCTCTGTTGCAGCTCAAGAAGAAGATGGCCGCCGTCTTGGCCGGCGGCCTGATGTTGATGTCCCTCGGCACCGTCTCGGCGATGGCCCAGGACGACCACAAGACCACGCTCTGCCACCGCACAGGCTCTGCCAGCAACCCGTTTGTTCGGATCACGGTGGATGACCACGCCGTGCCCGCCCACCGGGCTCATGGTGACGTCGATCCGAATCCCGATGGCAGTTGTCCGGGCGACAGTGCTCCTGGGCCGCAGACGGTGGTCATCTGCCACCGGACCGACGACGACGAGCCCTTCCGGAAGATCACGGTGCCCGAGTCCGAAGTGCAGGGCCACCTGGACCACGGCGACCAGCTTCCGGACCCCGACACGGGCCAGTGCCCTCCGGTCGACGACGACGATGACGACGACGACGGCGACGAGGCGGGCGACTGCTCCAACGAGAGCACCGGCCTGAACCTCCTGCAGTCCGTCAACCTCGCGGCGCCGATCTCGGTCATCAACGTCGGCGAGAACGAGCAGAACGCCGTCACCAGCTGCGGTGACGACGACGGGGACGAGTCCAACTCGAGCACGGGTCTGAACCTGGTCCAGCTGGTCAACACCGCCATCCCGGTCAGCGTCCTGAACATCGGGGAGAACACGCAGAACGCCGTCACCCCCTGACGGTTCCGGTGTGAGCCCTTCGGGGCACACCGCCGTCGCACCCGTGTCCGTCCCGGCCCTGGTGGCCGGGACGGACCGCGTCCGGCCATGTCCGATCCGTTCAAGACAGACGGGCCGCCGCCCGCTATTGATGGGGCCATGAGCGACGACACCTTCGAGCGGGCGCGGGCCTTCATCCAGCAAGAGGGACGGCTGCTGGAGCGGCGCCTCCTCGCCACCCTCTTCGAGGGAGCAGCCCCCTCCGGGGCGATCGACGTGCTGCGGGGCTATCAGAACCCCGACGGCGGCTTCGGCCACGGCCTGGAGCCGGACAAGCGCTGCCCCGACAGCCTGCCCATCGACGTGGAAGCCGCCTTCAGCGCCATGGTCACCGCCGGCGGGATCGACCAGGCCATGGTGCAGAGAGCCTGCGACTGGCTCCAATCGGTGGCCGCCCCGGACGGAGCGGTGCCGTTGTCATTCCCGGTCATGGAGGCCTATCCCCGGGCCGAGCACTGGTCGGAGTGGACCTACACCCCCGGGTTCAACCCCACCGCCGGCCTGGCCGGCCTCCTGCACCGGATGGGCGTCGACCATCCCTGGCTCGAACGGGCCACCCACTGGTGCTGGTCGGCGCTGGACCGGGCGCTGGACCAGGGCGGGTTCCCCGAAGACGCCCACGCCATGTCGGAAGTGATGGTGTTCCTGGAGCACGTCCCCGACCGGTCCCGGGCCGAGGCCTTCGCCCCCCGGGTGGGGGAGTGGCTGCCGAAGCTCAACTGGTACCGGGCCGACCCGGCCGATCCCACCTACGGCGTCACCCCGCTCCAGCTGGCGCCCACACCCCAGAGCATGTGGCGCCGGCTGTTCAGCGACGACCTCATCGAGGGGCACCTGCGCAGGCTCGCCAGCGACCAACAGCCCGACGGCGGCTGGCCCATCACCTGGGAGCCCCCCGGCGTCGTCGCCACCTTCGAGTGGCGGGGCATCGAGACGCTGCGGGCTCTCCGGGTGCTCGCCGCCTACCGGGGCGAGCACCCGTCGAGCCAGAGATAACGAAAGCTCAGCGCCGGCCGGTGAGGATGTCGTCCAGGCTGGTGGGGCCGTCGCCGGAGCCGGAGTGCCCGTTCGTGCCGGCCTTCACCTTCTGGCCGGGCTGGCCCAGGTCCAGCTCGGTGTCGACGTCGGGGGCCGCCTCCACCTTGATGTTGGGCAGCACCCGGTCGAGCCAGCGGGGCAGCCACCAGTTGCGGTCGCCCAGCAGCTCCATGGTGGCGGGCACCAGGACCAGACGGACGATGGTGGCGTCGAGCAGGACGGCGACGGACAGGCCGAGGCCGAACAGCTTGATGGAGCGGTCCACGCCGAGCACGAACGATCCGAAGACGCAGATCATGATGGCGGCGGCGGCGGTGATGACCCGGGCGGTGGCGGCCAGGCCGTTGGCCACGGCCACAGCGTTGTCGCCGGTGCGGTCGTAGTCCTCCCGGATGCGGGACAGGAGGAACACCTCGTAGTCCATGGACAGGCCGAAGAGGACGGCGAAGAGCATCATCGGCGCCCACGCCTCCACCGGGCCCTCCTTGCCCACGCCGATGAGCGAGGCGCCCCAGCCCCACTGGAACACGGCCACGATCACGCCGTAGGCGGCGCCGATGGACAGCAGGTTCATGACCACGGCCTTGAGCGGCACCAGCACGGAGCGGAACACGGCCATGAGCAGCAGGAAGGACAGGACGAGCACGGTGCCGATGAACCACGGCAGGCGCTGGCCGGAGTAGTCGGAGAAGTCCATCCCCACGGCCGTCATCCCACCGACCTTGACCGAGCCCTGGGAGCCGTCCATGGCCAGGGGGATCACGTCGTCCCGCAGGCTCTTGACCAGGGCGTGGGTCTCCTCCGCCTGGGGGGCGGTGGTGGGGAAGACCTGGAAGATGGCGGCGTCGCCCGTCTCGTTGTAGATGGGGTCGCTGGCGAAGGCCACGCCAGCGGTGCGGTTGAGGCGGGCACTCAGGGCCTCGAGGGCCAGGCGCTCTCCGTCGGTGCCGGGGGTCTCGGCCACCAGCAGCAGCGGGCCGTTGAAGCCGGGGCCGAAGCCCTCGGAGAGGAGGTCGTAGGCCCGGCGGGTGGTGTCGGCCGTCTGGCGGTTGCCGGCGTCACCGAAGCCCAGGCGCAGCGACAGCACCGGCGAGGCCAGGACGAGCAGGGCCACGGCGCCGATGACCAGCGCCGGCCAGGGGCGGTGCTGGATGACCCGGCTCCAGCGGTACCAGATCGAGGCGCGGGAGGCGCCGTCCTTGCGCCGGCGGTGGGGCAGGCCCAGCTTGTCGATGTTGCGGCCCACGAAGCCCAGGACGGCGGGCAGCAGGGTGAGGGCGGCGAACATGGTCATGAGCACCCCGAGGGAGATGCCCACGGCCAGGCCGTTGATCATGTCCAGGCCGACGGTGAACAGACCGAGGACGGCGATGACCACGGTGATGCCGGCGAAGAGCACGGCCCGTCCGGCGGTGTCGATGGAGCGCACCACCGCCGCCTCCGGGTCCATCCCCGCATGCAGGCCTTCCCGGTAGCGGGTGACGATGAACAGGGCGTAGTCGATGCCCACGCCGATGCCGATCATCATCACGGCCTGGTTGGAGAAGCTCGGCATGTCGATGACGTGGACGGCCAGGCCGACCAGGGCGATGCCCGAGCTGATGCCCAGGGCCGCGGTCAGGAGCGGGAGGCCCATGGCCAGCACGGAGCCGAAGGCGATGAGCAGGATGATCATGGCGGCCATGAAGCCGATGCCCTCGCTGCCGAACTCGACCTGCTCCACGAAGATGTCGCCGCCCAGCTCCACCTGGAGCCCGTCCTGGTCGATGGCGGCCACCAGGTTGCGGGCCGTCTCGCCCGCCTCCAGGTACTCGTTCGAGTCGCGCTCGGCCAGGTTGACCTCGGCGTAGGCGATGGTGGGGTCGAACTCTGAGATCTGGCGCTCCCCGCCGGGCAGGTAGGGGCTGACCACCTCGGTCTCGGGGATGTCCTGCTGGAAGTCGGCGAAGAGCTTCTCCAGGGTGGCCTTGACGGCCGGGTCATTGATGCCGGCCTCGGCCTGGAAGACGATCTGGCCGCCGGCCCCGCTGCGGTCGGCGAAGCCGTGGGTCTTGAGGAGGTCGATCGCCTCCTGGCTCTCGGTGCCGGGCAGCGAGAACTTGTCCAGGAACTCGCCACCGAGCGAGCTGTTGAGCGAGACGAGGGCAACGACGAGCAGGAACCAGCCCGCCACCACCCGGCGGCGCCGGCGGTAACAGGTACGAGCGAATCGCTGCAGCACGAGGGGACCTCCCGGGGTGAAGTGACGAAGGGGCCGAAAGTGATGTACTGCTTGCACCATCGGCAGCGCAGCGATTATCTTGACGATAAAGCTACTTGACGGTCAAGGCGCGTAGAGTATGAAAAGCCGCGAAGCTCTTGTGCAGCAAGCATCTTCGGAGATCCGGTCCTACCAGACGGCCGTTGATCGCTTCGACGAGGTCGCCGTGGGCCTGCTCGGCATCAACCGCACCGACGGCCGCTGCCTCGACATCCTCGAGCAGCGGGGGCCCATGACCGCGGGCGAGCTGGCCCGGGCCACGGGTCTCACCACCGGGGCCATGACCACCCTCCTCGACCGGATGGAACGCATGGGCTACCTGCGCCGGGTGGCGCATCCCACCGACCGCCGCCGGGTGGTGGTGGAGCTGACCGAGAAGATGCGCCGGCGCATCGGCGAGATCTACTCCCCCGTGGGCCAGGAAGGGGCCGAGCTGCTGGCCTGCCTGTCCGACCGGCAGCTGGAGCTGATCGCCAACGTGATGCGCACCGCCCGGGAACTGCTGGAGCGCCACACCGAGCGGGTGGAGAACCTCCCCAAGAAGGCGGCCGGCCCCCGCAAGGCGGGCTGAGGCGCCAAAGATTGTCCGCTTGGTCCCGGTCGTGACCGGGATCTCCGGGATCTCGCAGGATCGGCGGCTCTGGGAACCGAATGGAGAGGTCGAGCCCCCGGGCCGCTCCTCTGTTGGGCGGAGCCGCGCCCGTCGTGAAGGGACCCGCCAAAACCGTGCACCGCCGTCTGCCTGCCGTCCTGACCATCGCCGCCCTCGTCTGCGCCGGCCTCCTCGCCGGACCGCCGGCGAGCTCGGCGGAGCCGCCGTCGGTCCAGGTCACCAACCTGCGAATGGCCAGCTGGGGTGACAACGTCGCCCTGGAGGGCGGACGGCTGGCCTACTACGGCGTGGAGGCGGACCAGGGCCGGGACTTCAACGGTGACGGCGACACCACCGACTACGTCCCCCACGTCTGGGACCCGCAGACCGGCTCGCCGGTGAACCTGGGCCTGGCCGCCGGCATGCTCCACCCCCTGGCCGGTGGGCGGATGGCGTTCCCCGTCTACGAGTACGCCCAGGGCCGAACCGATTTCAACGGGGACGGTCAGATCGACTCCGTGCAGAACTCGATCTTCGTCTGGGACCCGGCCACCGGGCGGGCGACCGACCTCGGCATCGGGGCGCTGGACAGCATCGTCCCCTTCGGCAACGGCGTCGCTCTTCAGGTCATGGAGTCGCGGGAGGGCAGCGACTTCAACGGCGACGGGGACACGGAAGACTTCGTCGTCCACGTGTGGGACCCGGCGGGCGGCCTCCGGAACCTCATGGTGGCCAGCGTGGTCGAGACCCTCGTGGCTCTGGACGGCGGCCGTCTCGCCTTTCTGATCGGGGAGTCGGACCAGGACCACCATGACCCCAACTTCGACGGCACCAGCGACGACCGGGTGCTGGCCGTCTATGACCCGGCCAATCACACCGTCTGGAACTCCCGCCTGGCGGCCGACGGCAACGATCTGGTGGCCCTCGACGGCGGGTCGGTCGGATTCCTCGTCCCGGAGGACGACCAGGGCCATCAGGACCGCAACGGCGACGGGGATGACGCCGACAAGGTGGCCGCGGTGTGGGACCCGGTCACCGATGTCGCCACCAACCTCGGCCTGGCCGGGCTGGCGGCGGCCGCCCACCTCGGTGCCGGCGGCGGCCGCTTCGTCTTCACGGTGGTGGAAGCAGACCAGGGTGGGCGTGACCTCAACGGCGACGGCGACGCCGCCGACAAGGTCGTCCACGTCTGGGATCCCATCACCGGCACCGAGAACCTCAAGTTGGCCGCCGCCCGCTACGGCTTCAATCTCGAGGCGGTCGGCAGCGGGCGCTTCGCCTTCCTCGCCACCGAGGAGGAGCAGGGCGGCCGGGATCGCAACGGCGACGGCGACGCCGCCGACCTCGTGGTCCAGGTGTGGGAGGCCGGCGCCGGCACCCGCAACCTGGGACTGGCCAGCATCGGTGACCTGGTGGCGCTGGACAGCGGCGTCCTCGCCTTCCGGGTCCTGGAGGACGGCCAGGGCGGGACCGACCTCAACGCCGACGGCGACGATGACGACGCCGCCATGTACGTCTGGGACCCGACCCATGGGGCGAGGAACCTCGGAATCTCGGCCATGGGGTATTCGGCCCTGGAGGGCGGGCGCCTGGCCATTTCGGTGTGGGAGAGGTTCGAGGGCGGCCAGGACCGCAGCGGCAACGGGGACACCATCGACGAGCTCGTCCATGTGTGGGACCCGGGCTCGGACACGATCATCGACCTGGGCTACGCCTCCACCGTGAACGAGCCCGACTCGCTCGGTGCCGGCCGGTTGTCGTTCATGGTCTACGAGGCCATGCAGCATGCCGACCTCAACGGTGACGGGGACCGCAACGACCACGTCGTCCACGTGGCCACGCTGGGGCCCGGGGGCGGCGTGCCGCCGGTCACCGTCCGGACCCCGCTCCCGGCGCCCGGCAGTGGCCGAGACGGCGACCCCGATCCCGCCCCCGCTCCGGGGCCCGCCGGCGGCGGGGATCCGGCGGCCGGACGGCGCTCGGGTTACTGGTTGGCCGGCGCCGGCGGTGCCGTGTTCGCCTTCGGCGACGCCGGCCACCACGGCAACGCCACTCCGCTGTCCGGTGCGAGCATCGTCGACCTGGAGCCGTCACCGGGCGGCGCGGGCTACTGGCTGGTCGACGACCGCGGTCACGTGACGGCCGCCGGCGACGCCAGCCTCTTCGGCCACGTCGACGCCGCGCCGCTGGCGGCGGGGGAGCGGATCACGAGCCTGTCGGCAACTCGCACCGGCGACGGCTACTGGATCTTCACCTCGAAGGGCCGCGCCTTCACCTTTGGCGACGCCGTCTTCCACGGGGACGTCTCGAAGCTGACCCTCAACGGTCCCGTGCTCGACTCGATCGTCACCCCGACCGGGAACGGCTACTACATGGTCGCCGCCGACGGGGGCATCTTCGCCTTCGGCGACGCCGAGTTCTTCGGGTCGATGGGCGGCGCCCGGCTCAACGCCGCGGTGCAATCCCTGGTGCCCGACCCCGATGGCGCCGGCTACTGGCTGGTGGCCGCCGATGGCGGGGTCTTCGCCTTTGAGGCCCTCTTCCAGGGGTCCCTGGGGGCCGTACGGCTGAACAAGCCCATCACCGGCATGGTCTCCTACGGGGACGGCTACCTGATGGTCGGCGAGGACGGCGGGATCTTCAACTTCTCCGACCGCCCCTTCTCGGGGTCGCTGGGCGCCCAGCCACCCCCCCGGCCCATCGTCGCCGTGGCCGCGCTGAGCTGATCCGTGGGTCGTCCTTGCTTTCGTCTCCTGGCGGCGACGGCTGTCGCCGCCCTGGCGGTCACTTCGGTCGCCTGCGGTCAGGGCGGCGGCGACGACCTCCTCCGTGTCGCCACCAGCCAGACGGCGGCGGGAACCGTCCGGTTTGTCGCCGAGGTCGTCCAGCCCGACATCGAACTACCCCCCGAGCTCGAAGGGGTTCTCCTGGGCGAAGAAACGACGCCGCCCCCGAGGATCGAGGGCCAGGCCGACCTGGCCGGCGACCTCTTCTGGTACCGCCGGGCGGATTCCGGCTCGAACGCCGGCGGCCGACCCGATGTCGCCTTCATCGGGGACCGGGTGCTCGTGCGGTCCGACCTCGCCCCCGAGGGCAAGCGGCCCGCCACCCCCTGGATCGGCTTCGCCAGCTTCCCGGCCGCCGCCCGCCACTTCCCCGAGGAGGTCGGCGCCGTGGTGGCCACCGGCGCCGGGTTCGGCGGCTACGGGCCCGAGGACGCCCTGCGGTTCCTGGAGGAGGCCGGCGGCCGCCTGGAGGGGGACGGGGGAGCCCGGGTCCGTGGCGTCGATACCCGCCGTTACCGCGTCGCCTTCGACACCGGCCGCTACCGCCGGTGGCTCGGAGGGCTGTTCGACGCCCAGACCTCGGCTGCGGAGGACGCTTCGGCGGCCGAGACCGGTGCTCCCGCCTCCGACCGGGAAGGGACCGGCGACGCCCCCACCCTGGAAGAGATCCGGCGAAGCGTCGACGAGGCCGTTCCGCCGCCGGTCACCGTGTGGATCGACGCCGACGACCGGCTCCGGCGGATCGAGACTTCTCCCCTGGGCGTCGACGACGCCGGCGAGCCCGGGATCATCCTGCGCACCGAGTTCTTCGACTTCGGGGCGCCGATGGACATCGCTCCTCCCGGCCCGGAGGCCATCACCGACGCGGCGGGACTCGATCTGCCGGTGCCCTCGGTGGACGACGAATGGGGGGACCGATCGATGGCGCCCGGCGACGGGGGCGACCTGCCGCTGCCGACCCTGCCCGAGAACGGCGAGCCGCCCACGCCCGATCCGAGCCGTGGGTTCCCGACTCCGCCCGAGGCCGTCGACCCGAACCTGCCCGCCGCCGGACGGTCGCGGCTGCGGCTGTCGGCCCCGCCCGGCAGCAGCGGCGTGGAGGCGGCGCGGGGGGTTGTGATCCACCGGCTTCGAGCTTTCGGCGCCGCAGCCGCCGAGGTCACCGTCGATGGTGACACGCTGCTGGTGGTCTGGAAGCGGGGCAACGTACCGGGCGCTGTGACCGAGGTGGCGTCCGCCCCTGGGCACTTCGCCATCCATCCCCTCCTCAGCGACCAAGCCGGCGAGTGTGCGCCGGCCAGCGGCGGGGCTGCCGGGCCCGAGCTGTCCGTTCCCGGCACCGAGGACGGGCAGCCGCGCTGCTACCGGCTGGGCGCAGCCGCCCTCGATCAACCGGGGGTGGCCTCGGCGGCGCCGTTCAGCTTCGACGGCGAGGACTGGACCGTGGACATCGAGCTCGACGACCAGGCGGCCGCCGCCTTCGACGAGGTCGCAGCGCGGCATTACGGCCGGCGCCTCGCCCTCGTCCTGGACGGCACCGTCCTCAGCGCTCCGACCGTTCAGGCCCGGACGTTCGAGGGGCGGCTCCAGATCACGGGCTCCGGGTTCAACGAGCTGAAGGTCCGGCGCCTGGCCGGCCTCCTCGCCGGCGGGCCCCTGCCCACCACGCTGGTGGCCGGCCCGCTGGAGCACTGACCGCAATCGACGTCGGTTCACCGGCGGCGGCGGACGAGATCCACGAGCCCCGGGCCGTGGAATGGACCCCCGACTCCCGCCACCTCGTCCTCGAAGCCCAATGGGCGGGTTCGCTGCGGGTGCTCGACGCCGACACCTCGGGGACCCAGCTCGACGGCCCCCGCCTGGGCGACGACCCGGACGGCGGCGAGTACTGGCTCACCGGGGTGCGGGCCACCGACGGGTTCGTCGGTGCCCTGGTCGCCCTCTACCCCCCGCAGTCGGACGCCGCCGAACCCGCCCGCGCCTTCGTGGTCCTCGACCCCATCACCGGCGCCGAGCAGGGCCGCCTCGACCTGCCCTTCGCCGCCTTCGACAGCGTCTACGACGCCAGCGGCCGCCATCAGCTGTTCGTGGCCGAGGACGGGTCCCTCCACCGCCGCAGCGGCGGTGGGTTCACCCGCATCCCGGGCGCCGGCGCCACTTTCGTGGCCTGGTAACGACCTCGCCCCGCTCGGAGGGCGCTGTGGTCGTCACCCCTCGCTCACCGGATGCCGGCGCCTACCATCGCAGCGACGTCGGGTGAACCGGGAGCAGGGGTTGGACGAGGTATCGGTGCTTCGGGAGGCGGCCGGCCAGTTCCGGTCGCTGAGCGTCCGACTCGACGACGCCGGCGGTCATCCCCTCACCCATGCCCTGAGGCTGGCCGGCAGCGATGACACCTGGAAGGGCACCTACGCCGACAACATCCGCAGCGCTCTCGCCCACCAGGAGCGCGTCCTGTTCGAGTCGGCCCGCGCCCTGCGGGAGGGCGCGGACTGGCTCGACCGGCTGGCGAACGAGCGCGAGGTTGCCGCCCGGGCGGCGATGACCGGCGGGATCGCCCTGCCGCCCGGGGCGCCGTGAGGAGCGGGTTCGTAGGCTTCGACCCGGCCCGGGTGGAGAAGCTGGTCATCCAGCTCCGAGGCGCCGCTGAGGACATCGGCAACATGGCCAGGCAGGCCGACCAGGCGCTCGACCGGGTGGCCACCCTCGTCCCCGTCAACAAGCTCGAGTGCGACATCGGCATGCTGCGGGGCTGCGGGATCACCATCGGCGAGATGAGCGGCGATGTGCAGGGCCGCCTGACCAGGTTCCTCGACGACCAGCGCTTCCAGGCGACCGCGGACTGGGGGGAAGGGGCCCTCGGCGGGGTCTCCGAGGCGCTCGAGAACGTGCTGGAATCGGCAGGGCGCTGGCACCCGGGCCGCTGGGTGCGCGGAGCATGGATCCCGGGCCGGCTGGTCGTCGAAGAACGATGGGCGCGGTTCGCCGGCGACGGGGTGGTGGTCGAAGCCCGATCGCTACGGGCCACGCACATCCCCGGCCGCTTCGGCCCCAGCTCCTGGGTCGAGCCTCAGTGGGTTCCCGATCTCGCCAAGAAGAAGGCCGGCCAGGTGCTCGGCCACGGCATGAACGCCCTCGATGTCGGCCTGTCCGCCTGGGGGGAGTGGGGCGCCCGCGCTGACCTCGCCGGCCCCGAACGCATGCTTCATGCCGGGTTGGCTGGCGCCACGGAAGGGCTCGGTTCGGCGTTCGGGGGCGCCGCCGGGTACACCGCGGGAGCTGCTCTGGCGGGTTTGATCGTGGGCACGGGGGGGACAGCCGCGGTGGTCATCGTGGCCGGGGGGATCATCGGGGCCGTGGCCGGCAGCGAGGCGGGCCAATGGGCCGGAGGACTGGTGAAGAAGGGCGTGAAGGAGGTCGGCCGTAAGCTGGCCGGCGGTGTCAAAAGGGTGCTGGGGATGTTCTCGTGAACTCGTTCATGCGAGTCGTGTGCGCCATCCTCGGGCCCATCGCCGTCCGTGCCGGCTGGCGGGCCTGGACCGGCCAGTGGCGTGAGTGGGCGCATCCGCTGGCGACCTGGGGATATCTGCCGCTGCTCTACATCCCGATTGGGCTCGCGCTGGTCGGGATCGCCCTCCTCGGTCCCGACCGAATATCCGCAGGCGATTACACCCTCTGGCAATTCGCCGTTCTCGCCGTGACCATCGGCCCGATGGTGATCGTCGGGCCGCTCATGACCTTGGGATTGTTCTGGACGCCCAAGCATCTGCCCGACCGGATCCGCCCGAGATGGCTGTCCCCCGACTGGGAGGTGCCGAAGTTCCGAGATCCCCGAGCGGTGGGCATCATGTCCTTGAGCGGCCCCATGCCGTCCCCCACGAGCGAGGAGCTCGCCGCCGAGGTCGCCCAGGGCTCCCCCCGGCTCGGTCGGTGGTCGGTGTACCACGTCGAGGAGAACCCGGCGGTCCCCTACCTCAACCTCGGCATACCCGGCATGCGGCATTGCTACCTCACCATCTGCGACCACGCCGTGGTGATCTCCCAGAACAGCCGCGAGGATCGGATCCACCAGCAGCCGTTCGTGATTGCGTTCCGTCCCGGACAGGTCGTCGGGATGCGATTCGAGCCTGGCCGACGCTGGTCATCGCAGATGTTCCACCGGGCCCACCACACCTTCCCCCGGCTCTATCTGGAAACAGCCTCCGAGACTCACGAACTCGCCCTCCAGCGCGTCTTCCTCGGCCGCCAGACGTGGGACCTCACCCTCCTCGAACGGGTCCTGCGAGTGCCGGTCGAACGGTGATGAACCGGGAGGCGACGGCAAGACGATGAGCGAGTGGACCGTCTATCGCAACGACGAGGCCGGCTTCCGCATCGAGCACCCCAGCGACTGGGAAGCACTCGAGGACATGGGCGGCGGTGTGGTCGTCGTCGCCCCCGAGCGCGGGGTCGAGGATTTCCGGGCCAACATCTCGGTGACCATGCAGGAGCTGCCGGCGCCGGTCGACCTCGAAGGCTTCAGCGCCGCCCAACTGCAGACGATGAGCCGGGTCCTCACTGACGCCCGCCTCGTCGACCGGGATCGCGCCACCCTGCTGGGCCGGGCGGGGGAGCGGGTCCTGGTGGCCTACCGGCAGGGGGTCCACAGCTTGGCCCTGGAGCAATGGTGGTCGGTGGCCGGGACGGCGGACGAGGGGGGCGCGGTGGTCGTCTCGGCCACCTGTGCAGCCCTCGACTACGACACGTACGCCGACACCTTCACCCGGGTCGCCGCCAGCCTCAGTATCGACGGTGCTTGAGCCCCTGATCAGCGGCGAGTTGGGCCTGGCTCGCCGCCAGTTGCTGGCGCTCGCGCAGCTGGGAGCGGATCCCGATGGCGGGCCGGTGCGGGACCACTCCGTGGCCGGCGGCGAGCCCGCGCCCCCCACGCCTGAGGAGGTGGAGGCCCTGGCCGGGATGGGACTGGTCGTGGACGGCAGGCCCCATCCCGACGTGGACCGCCTGGCCCGCACCGTGGCGGCCCCCCTGGTCCGGCTCCTGGTCGACCGGGTGGCGCCGCCACCGGCGGTGCGCTGCCCGGGTTGGATCGCTCCCGGCCTGGCGGTCCTCTCCCTGCCCCAACCCACCGGCCCGGACCAGATCCTGGCCATTCCCGTTTCCGAGCTCGTCCTCCGTCTGGCTGGACTGATCAGCCTGTCACCCCGACCACCGGCCATGGTCTCGGCGCCGCCGTCGGGAGACCTCCGCCTGTCGTTCCGCCTCACCGCCACCTGGTGGGGGCCAGGTGGCGTCGAGGCCCGACGGGAGCTGGCTGGTGTCGATGCCGGCGCCGGGGGTTGGTGGCTGGAGGACCCCGGCGGCCGGGGCCTGGGACCCGCCTCGCCCACCGTGATCTTCCGCCGGCTCTCCGGATTGCTGCCGAAGGACGCCGAACTCGGCTGATCGGAGGGCGCCCGGGCCCTGTCGGTCCGTCCAGAACCCCGAGCACGACGGCGTCATGTACACGCCCATGCACGAACAGACCCGAGAAGGACTTTGCCTGAGTCGCGACGGCGTGACTTCGAACCGGGTACGGAGCCGCGGCGTCAGCCTCCGCCGTCGGGAACCTTCCGGGCCCGGCTGGGGGCCACCCGGGGCGGCTCGTCGGGCATCTTGGGGTAGACGGGGGGCCAGGGAGCGTCGGGCAGGCCGGCGTCCCGGTCCCGCTGGTAGAGCTCGAGGAGCGGCTCCAGGGACTGGGGCTTGCCGTCGGCCGCCGCCCACGGATCGCCGGCGCCGGCCAGGCGGGCGGGGACGCTGGCGATGGTCAGCTCGTCGGGGGTGATGGTGTCGAGCTCCTCCCAGGCGAAAGGCGTCGACACCTGGGCGCCGGGGCGGGCCCGCACCGACCACGCCCCGAAGACCGTCTTGTGGGGGGCGTTCTGGTTGAAGTCGATGAACACCCGGGTGCCCCGCTGCTCCTTCCACCAGGCGGCGGTGATGAGCTCGGGCCGCCGGCGCTCCAGCTCCCGGGCCACGGCCACCGCCCCGGCCCGCACGGCGATGGAGTCCCACTGGGGTTCGAGCCGGACGTAGATGTGCAGGCCCCGGTTGCCGGTGGTCTTGGGGTGGCCGGCGACGCCCAGCTCGTCGAGGAGGGCCTTCACCTCGTGGGCCGCCTCGGCGACCATGGCGAAGGTCACGCCGGGGCTGGGATCCACGTCGATGCGCAGCTCGTCGGCGCGGTCGGGGTCGGCGGCCCGGGCCGGCCAGACGTGAAAGCCCAGGCAACCCAGGTTCACCGCCCACAGCACGTGGGCTAGGTCGGCGGCCACCAGCGCCCGGGACGTGGTGCCGTTCGGCGTGGACACGATGGTCGTCTCCAGCCAGTGGGGGCGGGAGTCGGGCACCCGCTTCTGGAAGAACGACGACCCCTCGGCGCCGTTGGGAAAGCGCTGCAGCAGCACCGGCCGCCCGCCCATGGCCCGCATGAGCGGCTCCTCCACCGCCTGGTAGTAGCGGACCAGGTCGAGCTTGGTCTCGCCCCGCTCGGAGAAGAACACCTTGTCGGGCGAGCTGACCGCCACCTCCCGGCCCGCCGCCTCGACCACCACCTCGTCACCGGCCACAGACCCTGACGGTAGCCCGGAACTACAGTCGGGACTGATGGTCCGGGCCCCGGAGACCAGGTATGCCAGGAGCGGCGGGACCCACATCGCCTACTCGGTGAGTGGGAGCGGCCCCTTCGACATCGTCATGGTTCCGGGCTGGATCTCCCACCTCGAGCTGCAGTGGGAGCACGACTCCTACCGCCACTTCATGGAGCGCCTCGGATCCTTCGCCCGGCTCATCCGCTTCGACAAGCGCAACATGGGCCTGTCCGACCGGATCGGCGACTCCATGCCACCGCTCGAGGACCGGATGGACGACGTCCGGGCGGTGATGGACGCCGCCGGCTCCGAGCGGGCCGCCGTCATGGGCATCTCCGAGGGCGGCGCCCTGGCGGTGATGTTCGCCGCCACATATCCCGAGCGGGTCACCGCCCTGGTGCTGGCCGGCGCCAGCGCCCGCCTGGCCCACGCGCCCGACTACCCCCACGGGGCCACCCGGGAGCAGCAGGAGAAGCTCATCCAGCTGGTGGAGGAGGGGTGGGGGACCGGCGTGCTGCTCCCCCACTTCTACCCCAGCGGTGCCGACGACCCCGAGGTGCAGGAGTGGTGGGCGCGCTTCGAACGCATGGCGGCCAGCCCGGGGGCGACGATCGCCGCCGGCGAGATGGCCATGCAGACCGACGTCCGGGCGCTGTTACCGGTGATCAGGGTGCCCACGCTCGTCATCCACCGCCGCGACGAACGCGTGGTGCGTGCCGAACACGGCCGCTACCTGGCCGAGCACATCCCCGGGGCCCGCTACGCCGAACCACCCGGCAGCGACCACTGGCCCTGGCTGGGCGACGCCGAGAGCGACCTGGGCGAGATCGAGGAGTTCCTCACCGGCGCTCGTCGGGAGCACGAGCCCGATCGGGTCCTGGCCACGATCCTGTTCACCGACATCGTAGGGTCCACGCAGCGGGCGGCGGACCTGGGCGACCACCGGTGGCGGGCGGTGCTCGACCAGCATGACCGGCTGGTGCGCCAGGAGCTGAACCGGTTCCGGGGCCGGGAGATCAAGGCCACCGGCGACGGGTTCCTGGCCACCTTCGACGGCCCGGCCCGGGGCATCCGCTGCGCCGCCGCCATCCGCGACGGGATGCAACCCGTCGGCCTGGAGGTGCGCTCCGGCCTGCACACCGGCGAGGTCGAGCTGCGCGACGACGACGTGGGTGGGATCGCCGTGCACATCGGCGCCCGGATCGCCGCTCTGGCCGGCGCCGGCGAGGTGCTCGTGTCGAGCACCGTGAAGGACATCGTCGCCGGGGCCGGCATCGACTTCGCCGACCGGGGGGAGCACGGGCTGAAGGGCGTGCCCGGCGAGTGGCGCCTGTTCAGCGTCGCCGGCGTCGGCTGAGCCGGCCGGCGCCCCGGCGCCTAAGCCCCATCGCGCGTTAACGAAACCCGGCTCCCAGCCGGGTTCGGTTAACGCGGGACGGGGGTTGAGGGCCGGGGCGCTACCGTCGACGGGTCCCATGCCGGCCACGATTGTCGCCCGAGACCTGACCGTGTCCCACGGTGCCCGCACCATCCTCGACGGGGTGGGCCTGACCGTCGCGCCCGGGGACCGGATCGGCGTCCTCGGCCCCAACGGGGCGGGGAAGTCCACCCTGCTGCGGGTCCTGGCCGGCCTGGCCGAGCCCGACGCCGGCGCCGTGGCGCTCACCCCCCCGTCGGCCACCGTCGGCTACCTGCCCCAGGAGCCCGAACGCCGTCCGGGAGAGACCGTCCTCGACCTGCTCGGCCGGCGCACCGGGGTGGCGGAGGCGTCGGCCGCCCTCGATGCCGCCACCGACGCCCTGGCCGGCGACGGCGGCGATCACCACGGCTACACCGCTGTCCTGGAGCGCTGGATGGCCCTGGGCGGCGCCGACTTCGACGCCCGGGCCGGCGAGGTGTGGTCCGAGCTGGGCATGCCCGAAGCCCTTCTGGCCCAGCCGACCACCACCCTCTCCGGGGGCCAGGCGGCCCGGGCCTCGCTGGCTTCGATCCTCCTGTCCCGCTTCGACGTCGTCCTCCTCGACGAGCCCACCAACGACCTGGACTTCGACGGCCTGGAGCGCCTGGAGAGCTTCGTCGAGGGCCGGACCGAGCCCCTGGTGGTCGTCTCCCACGACCGGGCGTTCCTGGAGCGGACCGTCACCGACATCGTCGAGCTCGACGAGCACTCCCACCGGGCCACCCGCTTCGCCGGCGGCTGGCTGGCCTACCTGGAGGAGCGGGCCACCGCCCGCCGCCACGCCGAGGAGGCCTACGGCGAGTACCGCACCACCAAGACGGGGTTGGAGCACCGCCTCCGCCGGCAGCGCCAGTGGTCGGACACCGGGGTGCGCAAGCTGGTCCGCAAGCCCAGGGACAACGACAAGGCCCAGCGGGGCTTCTTCGTCAACCGTACCGAGAAGCAGGCGGCCAAGGTCCGGGCCAGCGAGAAGGCCCTCGACCGCCTGGCCGTGGTGGACAAGCCGTGGGAGGGCTGGGAGCTGCGCCTGGAGATCGCCTCCGCGCCCCGGGGCGGGGCCGTCACCGCCCGCCTCACCGGCGCCGAGGTGGAGAGGCCCGGGGTCCGGGGTGTCCCCGGAGAGCCAGCCTTCCGGCTCGGACCCGTCGACGTCGAGGTCGGCTGGGGCGAGCGGGTGGCCATCCTCGGCCCCAACGGCGCGGGCAAGTCGACCCTGATCGCCGCCCTCCTGGGCCGCATCCCCCTGGCCGCCGGCACGCAGTGGTTGGGGCCGGGCACGGTGGTGGGCGAGATCGACCAGGCCCGGGCCCTCCTGGCCGGCGCCCCGACGACTTCGGGGACACCCCGGCCCCCGACACTCCTCGGCGCCTTCCAGCGGGCCAGCGGGCTGAAGATCGCCCACGAGGCCCGCACCCTGCTGGCCAAGTTCGGCCTGACCGCCGACCACATCGAGCGGCCGGTCGAGTCGCTCTCCCCCGGGGAGCGCACCCGGGCCGTCCTCGCCCTCCTCATGGCCCGGGGCGTGAACTGCCTGGTCCTCGACGAACCCACCAACCATCTCGACCTGACTGCCATCGAACAGCTCGAAGCCGCCCTGGCCAGCTTCCAGGGGACGCTGCTGCTCGTCACCCACGACCGGGAGCTCCTCGACAACGTCAGCATCGACCGGGTCCTGGTGGTGGAGGGCGGCGCCGTCCGGGAAGGGTGACCGCCCGGGCCCCCCATCGGGACAAAGGCCCCGGAGGGGAAGGAAGGCGTACCGAAGGTGACGAACTGGTAACCGCACAACGAAGTGCGCCGTGCGGCTGTTCTCCGCACGCCGTCGGGGCTTCTCTCTTCCGTCCTTCGAACAGGGGATGGTTCGATGCCGCGCTCGCTGGGGCGGCGCGCCCGGGTCCGTTTGCGAGCACTGGGCGTCGCCGTCATGTTGCTGATGCTGGGGATGGCGTCCGGGACGCCGCCAGTGGCGGCACGCTCGGACCAGGACGCGCCCCCGGACAGCGCCGGCTGCGGTGACCACTGGAGCTCGGCCGAGCTCATCGACACCCTCGACGATCACCTGCTGGAGGTCTCCGGCTTCGTCTCCAGCGCCCGGTATCCCGGTCTGGCGTGGATGATCCGGGACTCGCAGAACCCTGACAGCCTCTACTCCTTCCGCCTCGCCGGCGATGACTCCAGCTGGAAGGAGTTCCCCATCTCCGGCGGGACCTCCAACCGCGACTGGGAGGACGTCACCTACACCGTGGGGCCGGACGGGCGGGGCCGGCTGTGGATCCTGGAGAACGACTTCGCCGGCAGCGACACCCAGAACGCTTCCATGAAGCTCTACGAGGTCCTCGAACCCGATCCCGACAAGGAACACTCAGCCCGCCTGGCCGCCACCTACCGGTTCGAGTACCCCGATGAGGAGCACGACACCGAGGCCCTCTTCGTCCTCGGCGGCCGGCTCCTGGTGGTGTCGAAGACCTCTCCCAACCGCGTCTTCCAATTCCCCTCGTCCCTGTCCCGCTCGGGCACCAACCACCTGGTCGAGGTCGGCGGCCTCGACGCCTCCTCCCTCCTCACGGCGGTGGGCACCTCCGGTGACGAGCGACTCCTGGTCACCATCGGGATCGCCGATGACATCCGGGTGTTCGAGAACCGCACCAGCACGGCCGAGTTCTCCGCCTTCGACGACAGCGGATCGGTGTTCCACCAGTCCGTCCCCAACACGCAGCGGGAGGCGATCGACTTCTTTCCCTACAGCGGCTGCAACATCGTCTCGGTGAGCGAGGACGGCACCGTGTGGCGGCTGTCCAACCCCCGGGAGATCCACCCCCACGGCCTGGACGGGCCGGCATCGTCGCCGCCCGCTGCGGCCCCGGATGCGCCCGCCGATCCGCCCGCCGACCCGCCAGGGGTCCGCCCGCCGGCCCGGGCCAGCGCCGGCGGTGACGGCTACTGGATGCTGGGCTCCGACGGTGCTGTGTACGGCTTCGGCCATGCCAGCGACCTTGGGAACCCGAGAACGGCGCTCGGCGGCGTGGCCGCCGTCGATCTCGAACCCACCCCCTCAGGCGGCGGCTACTGGGTGGTCGACGCCTGGGGCGGGGTCTTCCTCTTCGGTGACGCCCGCTTCTTCGGGGAGATCGACCGCAGCGACCTGGGCTCCGGGGAAGCGGTGACGAGCCTGTCCCGCACGCCGGCCGGCGACGGGTACTGGATCTTCACCAGCCGGGGGCGAGTCGTTCCCTTCGGGGCCGCCCGTTCCTTCGGGGACATGACCAAGGTGGCCCTCAACGGTCCCGTCCTCGACTCGGTGGCCACCCCCACCGGTCTCGGCTACTACATGGTGGCGGCCGACGGCGGGATCTTCAGCTTCGGCGACGCCCGGTTCTTCGGCTCCATGGGAGGCAAGCGCCTCAACGCCCCCGTCCAGTCGCTCGTCCCCGACGCCGACGGTGCCGGCTACTGGCTGGTGGCGTCCGATGGCGGCGTCTTCGCCTTCGACGCCCCGTTCGGGGGCTCGCTCGGTGATGTCCGGTTGAACAAGCCCATCACGGGCATGGTCGGCTACGGCTCCGGCTACCTGATGGTTGGCGAGGACGGTGGCATCTTCAACTTCTCCGACCAGCCCTTCTCCGGCTCCCTCGGTGACCGACCCCCGGCCCGGCCGATCGTGTCGGTGGCCGTCCTCGACTACTAGGTCGCCGTCGCCGGGCCGTCAGGCGGGAAGGCTGCAGGCGCAGGCCTCTTCGGCCGCGCCGGCGTCCGTCGCCGTCAGACACGAACCCTGGGGGACGGTCGAGTCGGCCTTGACGGTGTAGACCTCCCACGGCTCGCCGTCGGGACCGCTCACCCACACCTTGTCCTGGAGGGCGTAGCAGCAGTCGGTGTTCTCCTCGGCGGCGGTGGCCAGGCCGGCGCCGGCCAGCCGGGCCCCGGCGGCCTGCACGTCGGCGGTGGAGGCGACCTCCACCCCCAGGTGGTTGAGGGTGCCGCCCTGGCCCTGGCCGGCGAAGAGGATCAGCTTGAGCGGCGGGTCGGCCACGGCGAAGTTGGCGTAGCCGGGCCGGAGCTTGGCCGGCTCGGTGCCGAAGAGCTTGGAGTAGAACTCGACAGCCTGGTCGAGGTCGGTGACGTTGAGGGCCAGCTGGACCCTGGACATGCCTGCCTCCTTGGATCAGATACATTGACGGCGATCGATGTGTGTGGCACCATCGCATATACATCGATGACTGTCAATATGAAACCTTCCGCGTTAGCCAAAACCGCCTCACAGACGGGTTTCGCTAACGCGCGACGGGGTTGGAGGGGTGGAGGCTGCTGTGGACGTGAGACCCATCGAGGCCTGCTGCGAGCCGCTGCTGGCCGGCGCCTTCACCGAGGCCGAAGCCGAGGACCTGGCCGCCGCCTTCAAGGTGCTGGCCGACCCCGCCCGGCTGCGCCTGCTCTCCATCGTGGCCAACGCCTCGGCCGGCGAGGCCTGCGTGTGCGAGCTGGTGGAACCGGTCGGGCGCTCCCAGCCGACGGTCAGCCACCACCTCGCCGTGCTCACCGAAGCCGGCCTTGTGACCCGGGAGAAGCGGGGTCGCTGGGCCTGGTACCGGGTCGTGCCCGAGCGCCTGGCCGTCCTGCGCGACGCCCTCAGCGCCGGGTCGTGACCTCGAGCTCCGGCACGGTCGGCGACCCGGTGCAGTCCTGGGATGGCGTGCCGGCGAAGACGGTGAGGCCGGAGGGGTAGCGCTCCGAGTCGTAGAGGAGCGTGTCGGCGGCGGTGCCGATGAAGGTGAGGGTGAGGCGGACCCCGAGGCGGTGGCCGGCGGGGATGGTGACGACCCCGGTGATGGGCACGGCCACCTCGCTGCGGGCGGGCGCGTCCAGCGCCGCCCGGCCCCGGTCGTCGCCGCTGCTCGCCGCCACCACTATGGGGGTCCCCTGGCCGTCGGGGGGCAGGTCCAGCAGCTCGGCCTTCAACACGCCGGTGACCGCCTCGCCGGGCCCCTGGAGGAAGGTCCCCACCACGGCCGTACCGGCCAGGCCCAGCGGCTCGGCCAGCGGGGCGGTGGCGAACACGGGCCAGCCCGAGATCACGCCCACGCCGCCGCCGAAGGTGCCGGCCAGGCGGCGCTCGGGCATGCGGTTCCCGAGCGTGCCGTCCCTGACGGGGCCGACGTAGGTGAACGCCGGGTCCGGGGCGTAGGGGCCGACGGCGCCGGCGGCGTCGTCCTGGAACAGCCACGAGATGGCGTGGCCGCCGGCCAGGGCCGGCACGCAGGCCGGCGCCGGCCGCGGCGGGTAGGTGGCCACCACGGTGGCCCCCTCGCCGAAGGTGAAGAGTTGTCCGGCCGCGTCGTCGCTGCCGCCGATCTCGACCGTCCAGGTGCCGAAGGCCAGCCCGTCGTAGGGGCGGGGCCGGCCCTGCCCGTCGGGCCCCAGGGCCAGGAGGTCGAGGTCGAGGACGGTGGTGCCCGAGGAGGAGGCGGCCGTGGTCCGGCCGATCTCGACGCCGCTGGCGTCGCGCACGATGAGGGCCTGCTCGATCAGCCCGAAGAAGGGCACCGACACGCCGTTGGTGACCACCTTGAGCCGGGCCGTGCCCGGGGCCACCGCCACCTGGTGGCGGACCCGGCCGTCCTCGTCCGGGTCGGTGTCCCTCCACGAGGCGCTGCGCAGCGGGTGGGTGAGGGCGGCGAGCACCTCGGTGTCCCGGGCCATCTGGCGCTCCTCCAGCCGGCGGGCCACCTCGGGCCGGGGCCGGGACCGCAGGTGGAGGGCGAGCTGGACGGCGGCGCCGGCGTCGAGGAGCCCGTAGCCCTGACGGTGGAAAGGCTCGTCGGGCAGGGGCCGGGCCGTGGTCTGGAGGACCCGGCGGACCTCCTCGGGCCGCAGCGCCGGGTCGGCCTGGAGGACGAGGGCCACCACCCCGGCGGCTTCGGGGGCGGCCATGGAGGTGCCCGAGCTGGTCGTGTAGTACGGCACCTGCTCAGGGGGCAGCGTGGCGGCGTCCTGGGGAAGGTCGAGCGTCGAGATGACGGTGGCCGGCGCCCGGGTGGAGATGATGTTCTCCCCGGGAGTGAGGAAGGCCGGGTGGTAGAGGCCCATATGGAGTGGCGAGCGGGTCTCGCCGTCGGCCTCCGCGCCGTCGAAGAGGAGGTGGGGCTGGTCCGCCTCGATGCCGGCGGAGCTGAAGCCGGCGACTCCGCCGGTCTTGGTGACCGCCCCCACCCCCAGCACCCAGGGAGCGGCGGCCAGGGCGTTCATGCTCATCTCGTCGCCGTCGTTGCCGTTGGCGAAGACGACGACCAGGCCGGCGTCCACCGCGGCCCGGGTGGCCAGGTTGACCGGGTTGGAAGCGTCGAAGGGGGTGAAGGGGGCGCCGAAGGAGTTGTTCACCACCCGGATGCCGTACTGCTCCCGGTGCTCCAGCACCCACTCGTAGGCCTCGACCACGGTGAAGAGGCTGAGGGTGAGGCCGTCGCCGGCGCCCAGGCCGACCAGGCCGGCGCCGGGGGCCAGGCCCCGGTAGGCGCCGCCCGAGGCGATGCCCCGGCCGGCCACGTCGCCGGCTACGTGGGTGCCGTGCCCGGTGGAGGTGTCGGAGTTCGGGCCCGCCTCGACGGCCACGGCCGGCAGCGGGCCGCCAATGCCGACCAGCTTCACGTTGGCTTGGAGGGCGGGGGCGAGGTCGGGATGGGTGAAGTCGACCCCGGTGTCGATCACGGCCACGGTGACGCCCTCGCCGGTCACGCCGAGGTCGTTCCATGCCCGGGGGGCGTCGAGGAGGCGGGCCGACTCCTGCAGCTGGTAGGGGAGCGTCTCGTTGAGGCTGACGGCGACCACGCCATCCAGGGCGGGCAGCTCGTCGAGCCGGTCGGCCGGGAGCCGCACGGCCGCCACCGGGATGCGCCGGAAGGCCCACGACCAGGTGCCCAGGCGCTCGAGCTCGCGGCGCAGCTGGGGGCCGGCGGGACGCTCCAGGGAGAGCACCAGGTCCAGCGCCGGTGCCGGCGCCGGCGGTGGGTCATCCGGGGCCCCGGCTTCGGTCGGCGCCGGCGCCGCGGCGGCCGCCGCGGCCAGCACCGCCGGCGCCACCCGCACGGCGGCAGGGGCCAGGTGGTCCACGTGGGAAGGGCGCGTCCCATCGTGCGCCGCCAGGGGAAAGGCAGCGGCGATCAGAACGGCAACCACCACGAGGGTCCCTCTGCGCACGTCGCCTCCCTTCGACTTTCCACACTTCGACGGCGCCCGCCCCGTTCCTGCGCGAACCACCGCCATCCCGACGAAAGGGACGCTGGCCCGGCGGAATTAATTCGGTGGCGGGGGTGGGACGGGCCTCGGTACCTTGAGAGGCATGAGTCAGACCGCCACGTTCGAGGTCGGCATTGCCGGGGTGGTTCGCCCCGCGGCCGGGACCCGTGGCGCCGTCATGGCTCCCGGCGGCCGAGGGCGAATCCGCCCCGCTGCCGGAGCCGGCGTCTGGGAGCGATTTCGCTCCGGCGCCGTCTGCACCGGCTGAGGGCTCTCCCGCCCCCGGCCGGTTCACGGCCCTCCTGACCTTTCTCTGACCCTCTCCTGAGGCGGCGCGCCCCGGACCCCCCCGGGGCGCCGCCCCGGGAACTCACGAGGAGCGTTCCGCCGTGATCCAGTTCTCCGACCACGTGATGGCTATCCACAACGATCGTCAGCGTCGCTTCGAGGCGGAGGCCCGGCAGGCGTCCATGGCGTCGCAAGCTCGCCGGAACGGCCGCAAGGCCCGCCGGTTCATGCTTCGCCGCAAGGCCACGGCTCGCCCGGCGACTCCGGAGCCGGCGCCGCCGCCTGCTTAGCTGGTTGGCGCCTGCGGCAGGAGGGTAGGGCCGGTGTTGGTGCGAAAAGCGGGTGTCGCGGTGCTGGGTGCCCGGCCGGGCGCGCGCCTGCGAGCCGCCTTCCTCATCCTGATCGCCGCCGCCGCTAGCGGCTGCTCGGGCCGGCTCGGCATGCCCGAACCGGGGACGCAGGAGGGCGAGCGGATCGTCGACCTGTGGCGGATCCTGTTCTTCACCGCCGCCGCCCTCGGTGGGCTGGTCGTCGTGCTGCTGGTGTGGTGCATCGTCCACTACCGGCGCCGGAGCGGCGCCGGCGACGGTGACGACGATCTCCCCTTCCAGCGGCGCGGCAGCGTCCCCCTCGAGGTCGTCTACACCCTCGTGCCCCTGGCCATCGTGGGGGTCATCTTCGTCCTCAGCCTGCGCACCGACCCGGCCACCGCCGGCGATGGCAAGGCCGGCGGGCGTCCTCTCACGGTCGACGTCACCGCCTTCCGGTGGCAGTGGCGCTTCGACTATCCCGCCGAGCGCGTGTCCATCATCGGCAGCCCGGAGGACTCACCCGACCTCGTCCTGCCCACCGGCCGCCCCGTCCACCTCCGGGTGCGCACGGCCGACGTGATCCACTCCTTCTTCGTCCCCGGCTTCCTGGGCAAGATGGACGTGGTCCCCGGTCTCGACAACGAGTTCGACCTGCGCCCCACCCGTCCCGGGCGCTATCAGGGCTACTGCGCCGAGTTCTGCGGCCTGGACCACGCCCGCATGACCTTCGCCGTGCGGGTCGTCGCCCCCGACGAGTTCACCCGCTGGGCCAGGACGGCCCGGCGGTGAGGGCCGAGCCGTGACCACGCTCGAGGAGCGCCCGCCGCCGGCGGCCCCGGCCCACGAGACGCAGAGCGGCATCGTCGACTGGGTCACCACCACCGATCACAAGCAGATCGGCCTCCTCTACATGGGCACCGCCTTTACCTTCTTCCTCCTCGGCGGCGCCCTGGCCACCATGATGCGGGCCGAGCTGGCCGAACCCGGGCTCCAGGTCCTCTCCCCCCAGCGCTACAACGAGTTCTTCACCATGCACGGCAGCATCATGATGTTCCTCTTCGCCGTGCCCATGGCCGCCGGGCTGGCCAACTACCTGGTCCCCATCCAGGTCGGCGCCCCCGACATGGCCTTCCCCCGCCTCAACGCCCTGTCCTACTGGCTGTTCGCCGGCGGCGGGCTGATCATGATCTCGGGGTTCCTCACCGCCCGGGGGGCGGCGGACTTCGGCTGGACGGCCTACACGCCCCTGTCCAACGCCGTGTACTCGCCGGGGGTGGGGGCCGACCTGTGGATCATCGGCCTGGCGCTCACCGGCGTGGCCAGCGTGCTCACGGCGGTCAACATCATCACCACCGTGATCGGCCTGCGGGCGCCGGGCATGACGCTGTTCCGCATGCCCATCTTCACCTGGAACATGCTGGCCACCAGCCTGCTCATCCTGCTGGCCTTCCCGGTCATCACCGGGGCGATCGCCATGCTCTTCACCGACCGCCGCCTCGGCACCCACTTCTTCGAGTCGTCCCAGGGGGCCCTGCCCGTGCTGTGGCAGCACCTGTTCTGGTTCTTCGGCCATCCCGAGGTCTACATCGTGGCCCTGCCCTACTTCGGCGTGGTCACCGAGGTCATCCCTGTCTTCTCCCGCAAGCCGGTCTTCGGGTACAAGGCGTTCGTCATCAGCACCCTGGCCATCACCGCCTACTCGGTGACGACCTGGGGCCACCACATGTTCGCCACCTTCGCCGTCAACACCCCGTTCTTCTCCGGGACGACGCTGCTCATCGCCGTGCCCACCGGGGTCAAGATCTTCAGCTGGATCGCCACCATGTGGGGCGGGCGGCTCCGCTTCGACACCCCGATGCTCTTCGCCGTCGGGTTCGTGGTCGTCTTCCTGACCGGCGGGTTGACGGGCCCGATGCTGGCCAGCGTCCCCATCGACGTCCACGTGACCGACACCTACTTCGTGGTCGCCCACATGCACTACGTGCTCTTCGGCAGCGCCGTCTTCGGCCTCTTCGCCGGCATCTTCTTCTGGTACCCCAAGTTCACCGGCCGCCGGCTCCACGAAGGCTTGGGCAAGCTCCAGTTCTGGCTGACCTTCGCCGGGTTCAACCTCACCTTCTTCCCCCAGCACATCCTCGGCCTGCGGGGCATGCCCCGGCGCATCGCCGACTACCCCGCCCATCAGGGCTTCGACACGCTCAACCTCGTCTCCAGCCTGGGTCACGTCCTGACCACGCTGGCCATCCTCGTCTTCCTCCTGAACCTGGCCCGGACCCGGCGCCAGGGGACGCCGGCGGGCGACGACCCCTGGGGCGGCTACTCCCTGGAGTGGGCGACGTCGTCCCCCCCGCCGCCGCTCAACTTCGTCGCCCTGCCGCCCATCCGCTCCGAGCGCCCCGCCTTCGACGCCCGGCAGGAAGGGAAGGCAAAGACGCAATGAAGGGGGCGAGGGGCGGGGTGAGCGGCGCCACGACCAAAGGTGTTGGCAGTTTGGCCGCTCACAGCGGCAAGAACGCCAACGCCTTGGCGCGTGAGGGGCGGCGCCGATGAAGACGGCGGCCGTCGTGATGGCGGGGATTGGGCTGTTCCTCGTCCCCTTCACTGCCTGGTACTGGCTGGCGGCGGCCGAACACGGCGGGGCCACGGCCCTCTTGGCCACGGTCACCGGCCTGCTGTTCATGGGGGCCTACCTGTACCGCCAGGGCCAGCGGATAGGGCCGAGGCCCGAGGACCGTCCTGACGCCACTCCCTCCGAGGGGGCCGGCGAGGTCGGCGTCTTCCCCGCCCGCAGCCCCTGGCCCGCCGTCATGGGGGTGGCGGCGGCCCTCACCGGCTTCTTTCTCGTCTTCAGTCGCTGGCTGGCTGTCCCGGGGTTGGTGCTTCTGGTGCTGGCGGCGGGCGCGCTGGCAACTGAGTCGCAACGGGCCCGGGACTGACACAACTGCCCCGTTCTGTTCGAATCGGACCCGGTTACTGGATAGGGCTGGGGGTAGCATCAGGACATCGGGGCGCAAATCCATGGAGGCGCCTGATGTCGAAGCCGTTGCGGCCCCCTGGACGACCTCGGCGGCGGGAGGAAGCCTTCCTCCAGCTGCTCAAGGCCATCGCCGTGGCGGCCAATGAGGCGACCACGGTCGAAGATGCACTCCAGCGGGCCCTCGACGAGGTGTGCGCCTACACCGGATGGGCGGTGGGGCACGTCTACCTTCCCGACGAGACGGGGACGCTGCTGCCCACGTCCCTGTGGTATCTGAGGAACGGTGAGCTCAGCCGGTTCCGGGAGGCCACCGAGCAGACCCCGCTGCCACTCGGCATCGGCCTGCCCGGAAGGGTGGCGCAGTCGGGCCGGCCGGCGTGGGTCGCCGATGTCACCACCGACGACAACTTCCCCCGGGCGGAGGCGGCCCGGAAGGTCGGCATCAAGGCCGCCGCGGCGTTCCCCGTGCTGGTCGATGAGGAGGTGGTCGCCGTCCTCGAGTTCTTCACCCGGGAGCGGCTCGACCCTGACGAACCCTTCCTCGAGCTGGCCACCCACCTCGGCACCCAACTCAGCCGGGTGGTGGAGCGGCGGCGGGCGGAGGACGCGCTGCGGGCCGGCGAGGAGCGGCTCCGAGCGGTCATCGAGACCGCGGGGGATGCCTTCATCGGGATGGACGACGCCGGCCTGGTCACCGACTGGAACCGGCGGGCCGAGGAGGCGTTCGGCTGGTCCCGGGAGGAGGCCGTCGGGCAGCCGGTGGCCGAGCTGCTCATCCCGGGGCGGTTCCGGTCCTCGCACCGCCAGGGCATCCAACGCTTCCTGTCCACCGGGACGACCGCCATCCTCGGGCAACGGTTGGAGCTGTGTGCCGTCGCCCGTGACGGCCGGGAGTTCCCGGTGGAGCTGTCCGTGTGGGCGACCGAGGTGGGATCGACCTACGCCTTCAGTGCCTTCATCCACGACATCTCCGAGCGCAAGCACCTGGAGGCCGAGCTCATCAACCAGGCACTCCACGATCCCCTCACCGGCCTGGCCAACCGCACGCTGCTTCTGGACCGCCTGGCCCACGCGCTGGCGCGGGCCGAGCGGACCGGTTCCCCCAACACCGTGCTGTTCATCGACCTCGATGCCTTCAAGACGGTCAACGACAGCCTGGGCCACGCCGTGGGCGACAAGCTGCTCATCGCCGTGGCCGAGCGGCTGGGGGCCGGCCTGCGATCGACCGACACGATCGCCAGGTTGGGAGGGGACGAGTTCGCCGTCATGCTGGAGGACACGGGCACGGAGGTGGCGATCCAGATCGCCGAACGGCTGGCGGCGGGGCTGGCCTCACACCTGGCCGTCGGCGACCGGCAGATGTTGGTCCGGGCCAGCATCGGAATCGCCACCGGGGAACCCGGCCAGCGGGCCGCCGATGAGCTGTTGCGCGACGCCGACCTGGCCATGTACATGGCCAAGCGACAGGGCAAGGGCCGCTACGCCGTCTTCCAGGCGGTCATGCACACCGCCGCCCTGGAACGTCTCGAGCTGGAGGCGGACCTCAGCCGCGCCCTGGGGGCGAGGGAGATCGTCGTGTACTACCAGCCGATCGTCCGGCTGGAGGATCGGTCAGTGGCGGGGATGGAGGCCCTGGTCCGGTGGAACCGGCCCGGCCACGGGCTCGTCGCTCCCGCCGGGTTCATCGGCGTCGCCGAGGAGACGGCCCTCATCCTCGACATCGGCCGGTTCGTGCTCCAGGAAGCGTGCCGCCAGTTCGGGGTCTGGCGGTCCGAACACCCGGCTTCCCCGCCCGGGCAGCTGAGCGTCAACCTCTCGGCGCTTCAGCTCAAGGACAAGCGACTCGTCGACGACGTGGGCGAGGCGCTGGAGTTGGCGGGTCTGAAGCCGGGCTGCCTCGTCCTCGAGATCACCGAGAGCATGCTCATGGAAGAGCCCGAGACGGCAGTGGAGCGGCTCCGGGACCTGAAGGCGCTCGGCGTCCGGCTGGCCATCGACGACTTCGGCACCGGCTATTCCTCGCTCAGCTACCTGCGCCGGTTCCCGGTCGACGTGCTCAAGATCGACAAAACCTTCGTCGGGGCCCTGGCCGGCGGCCCCGAGGACGCCGCCCTGGCCCATGCCATCGTGAAACTGGCCCAGACCCTGAACCTGGGCACGGTGGCCGAGGGCATCGAGACGGAGCAGCAGCTGGACGAGGTCCGCCGGCTCGGCTGCGAGCTCGGTCAGGGCTACCTCTTCGCCCGCCCCCTTCCCGCCGACGCCGTAGCCGAGTTGCTGCACGCCGGGCGCCCGCTGGCGGCGGTTCAGGACCTCGCCGACGGCGCCTCCTCCTCGTCCACCTCCTCCCCGTCCACCACGTCGTAGCCGCCGAAGGGCGTGCGGACCACCCGGTGGACGGGCGGCTCGGGCGGCCGGCCGGCCCGGGCGGCCAGCTCCCGGCAGATGCGCCGGGTGAGCCAGAACACCGCTGCCGGGAGGACGAAGGCCAGGACCCGGAAGGTGGTGGTGATGGACTCGGGCGACACCTGGAGGAGGGAGGCCAGGATGTCGTTGCTGCCGGCCAGGAACAGCACCACGTAGAAGGCGAACACGGCCGTCCCCACGGCGCTGCGCAACGGCGCGTCCCGGGGCCGGTCGAGCAGGTTGTGGGCCGACCGGTCGCCGGTGAAGCGGGCCTCCAGGAACGGCCACAGGTACATGGCCCCGAAGGTCAGCCCGGGGAGCAGCACCCCGGGGAAGAAGGGGTTGGGGATGGTGAAGCCGAAGGCCCGCACCTCCCAGGCGGGCATGAGGCGCAACGCCCCGTCGACCCAGCCCATGTACCAGTCGGGCTGCGACGCCGAGGAGACGGCGGTGGTGCTGAGCTGGGTGGAGAACGGCCCGTAGATCCAGATGGGATTGATCTGGGCCAGCCCGCCGAGGGCGCAGAGCACGGCCGTCACCACCAGGAACAGGCCGATCGACTTGGTGGCGTAGGCGGGCCACAGGCGGGAGCCGATGATGTTGTCCTCCGTCCGCCCGGGTCCCTTGAACTGGGTGTGCTTCTGGCGCCACACCATGCCCAGGTGGACGGAGAGGAGGGCCACGATCAGCGCCGGGATCAACAGCACGTGCATGACGAAGAACCGGGGGATGATGGCCGGGTCGGGGAACTCGCCGCCGAAGAACAGGAAGGCCAGGGCCGGACCGGCCACGGGGACGGACAGGGCGATGGAGTAGGCCACCCGCACCCCCGTCCCCGACAGGAGGTCGTCGAGCAGGGAGTAGCCGAAGAACCCGTTGCCGATGGCCAGCACCAGGAGCGTGACCCCCACCAGCCAGTTGAGCTCCCGGGGCCGGCGGAAGGCGCCGGTGAAGAAGACCCGCATGAGGTGGACGACCAGGGCGGCGATGAACACCAGCGCCGCCCAGTGGTGGATCTGGCGCATGACCAGCCCGGCCCGGACCTCGAAGCTGAGCTGGAGTCCCGACCGGTAGGCGGCCGACATCTCCAGGCCCCGCAGGGGCGGGTAGGGGCCCTGGTAGACGACCTCGCGGGACGACGCCTCGAAGAAGAAGGTGAGAAAGACGCCCGTGGCCAGGAGGATCACGAAGCAGTAGAGGGCGATCTCGCCGATCATGAACGACCAGTGGTCGGGGAAGATCCGGTTCACGGCGGCGTTGGCGAAGCGGGCCAACCCCAGGCGGGTGTCCACCCAGCGGGCCAGGCGGCGGATCACGACTGGTCCACTTACTGGTCCCGGTTCCAGAAGGCGGGGCCGATGGGCTCGGGGTAGTCGGAGCGGGCCACCAGGTAGCCGTCCCGGTCGACGGCCAGGGGCAGCTGGGGGAGGGGGCGGGTGGCGGGCCCGAACACGGGCCGGGCGCCGCGGAGGACCTCGAAGGTGCTCTGGTGGCAGGGGCAGAGGAGCCGGTGCTCCGTCTCCTGGTAGAGCCCGACGGGGCAGGCCACATGGGTGCAGATCTTGGAGAAGGCGATGTGGCCGTCCGGCGCCCAGCCGGCCCGCTCCGGGGCCAGGTGCAGCAGCTCCGGTTCCACCCGGATGAGCACGGTGGCGCTGTCCTCGGCGTTGGTGTGGCCCTGGGGGAAGACGGTGAGGAGCCCGCCCACCTCCAGGTCGCCGGGGCGCACCAGCCGGCCGTCCTCGGTGACCAGGCGCGACCCCCGCCGCCACGCCGTCTGGAACAGGGCCCGGCCCGGGCTGGGCCCGAGGGAGCGGATGGGGAAGAGGGCGGCCAGCCCCAGCGCCCCCAGGCTGGTGGCCAGCAGCCGGCTGAGGAAGCGGCGGCGGGCGAAGCTCCGTTCCCCGGCCTTGAAGCTGGCGGAGAAGGCCTCGATGTCCTCGGGCCGGGATTCGAGCGGGGGCCGCTCGGCCACCACCTCCTCGTCGGGGAACAGGTGGCGGGCCCACAGGAGCACGGCGACGCCCACCCCGCCCAGGCTGACGCCGAGCAGGGCGCCCTCGAGCTGGGGCTGGCCGCCGTTGACGTAGACGGCCGTGAGCCCCAGGGCGGCCAGGGTGCTCGTCACCAGGGCGAGGGCGATGCGGCGCTCGGTCACTGCCGGGTCCCGATCCAGAAGGCGGCCAGGAGCATGGGTCCGAGACCCACCAGCCACGCCACCAGCCCCTCAGGGACGGGCCCGAGCCGGCCCAGGGGGGCGCCGCCCCGGTCGTCGGTGTGGCGCAGGTAGAGGAGGTAGCGGACGGTGGAGTCGACGGCGTAGGCGTCGAGGGTCTCGGGGCCGAACTGGGGCATGGCCCCCGGTCCGATGCGGATGGCCTCGGCGATCTGGACGGCGGTGGCCTGGCGCACCCCGGGGGCGAACACGGCCTGGCCCAGGGCGCCGCCCGAGCCGGCCGAGTTGTGACAGGCGGCGCAGTTGGCGGTGTAGGTCTGGCTGCCGAGGGCGAGGTCGCCGGCATCGGGGTTGACGGCGGGGATGGGCGGGCCATCTCCCAGCGAGGCGACGTAGGCGGTGAGGTCGGCGATCTCCCCGGGCGAGTAGGCCGGAGGCTTGCGCTCGGCCACGGCCCGGGGCTCGTCGAGCGGCATCCGGCCGGTGGAGAGGTAGAAGTCGGCGGCGGCGGCGCCCACCCCGATGAGCGGCGGGCCGAGCCGGGTGCCCCGCCCCTCGAGCCCGTGGCACGACGAGCAGCCCGTCTCGTAGAGGCGCCGGCCCGCCGCCGGGTCGCCGGCGGTTCCTGCGGACTGTGCTGAGGCTCCCGCCGCCCCGCCCCAGGTTGGCGCCGCCCCGCCCAGGAGCAGGACGAGCAAGCCGGCGCCGGCCAGTGCCAGGGTCCGCCCGGGAACCGTCACGGGAACAGGAACAGGGTGGCGAACATGAACAGCCAGACCACGTCGACGAAGTGCCAGTAGTAGGAGAGCACCTCGACGGCGTCGGTCGCCTCCGCCCCGAAGTTGGGGTTGGCGGAGCGGAACAGCATGATGGCCATGGTCACCACGCCGCCAGTCACGTGCAGCCCGTGGAAGCCGGTCATGACGAAGAAGGCCGAGCCGTAGGCGTGGGAGGCGGGGCCGAAGCTGGCCGCCGACCATTCCCGGGCCTGGTTGGCCAGGAAGACCACGGCCAGCAGGCCGGTCAGGACCACCAGTTGGCGGAACCGATCCCGGCGGCCGGCGGCGATGGCCCGGACGGCCAGCTGCATGGTCCCGCTGGAGGCGACGAGGAGGACCGTGGCCAGCCCCGTGAACGCCGTCTCGAGCTCCACGCCGGCCGGGGGCCAGGGGCCGGTAGCCGCCGACCGCAGCGTGAAGTAGGCGCCGAAGAGGGAGCCGAAGAACGTGACCTCGGACGCCAGCCACACCACCGTCCCGAGGGGGAGGAGCGGGATCCGCCCCGGGGCGCGGGGTGTCTCCGCCGCCTCGGGGGCGCGCGCCGGAGCGGCCACGGGTCGGGTCACGGGGCCTCCCGGCGGGGCACCGGCGAGCGGAGGGGCGCCGGGGCGCGCCACAGACCGATGAGGAGGCACACCAGGACCGCTTCGAACAAGGTGGTGACCACGCCGCCGGCGCCCAGCGGCTCCACCTCGCCGGCCGCCGGCCCGAGGAAGGGCACCCCGACGGTGCGGGTCACCACATAGAGCAGGATCACGGCGGCGTTGCCCACGATCCCGAGCAGGCACAGAGCCCGCTCCGGCCCGGTCCGCTCCGGCACCAGGCCGCCGGTCTCGTCATAGCGCCAGGGAGCGGCGAGCAGAAGGGCGCCGAAGAACACCTGCCCGAGGGCGGCCAGGGCGAAGAACAGCCCGTAGCCCCACCATTCCCGCAGGTGCTCGGGCGCCACCAGGCCATGGGCCACGCCGGCGGCGACGGAGAGCGCTCCCGCCTGGAGGCGCAGGCGCAGCCGCGCCGCAGGAAGTGCGGGAGCCGCCATCAGCCGGGGCGGCTACCCGGTGCCAGCACCGGCCAAACCGCGCGCCTGCCAATACCTGGGGCCCACGGCTTAGAGTCTGCCCCATGGGGGAACTACGATCCGGATGAGGCCGATCACGCGGGCGAGGGGAGGAATGGCCCCACACAACGGGACCTCCGCAGTGCGACGCCGGGTCGCGGTGCTGCTCGCCTGCCCCCTGCTCGTCTTCGCCACCGCGCCTCCGAGCTCGGCCCGGGGTGGGACGCCCGACAACGTGGGCCTGTGGGGCGAGCCCTTCGAAGAAGGCGCCCTGTGCCCGGCGGCCCCCGGCCAGCGACCCGGCGACCAGTGCAAGCCCGTGGCCAAGGGGGCGGCCGTCCTGCCCGACGGCCGGGTGGTCTACGTCGACGGAGTCGAGAGCCAGCCTTCCGAGCAGAGGGAAGAGCCGGCGCCCGCCAACGGCACGGGCCAGAGCCGGGTGCTCGACCTGCGCAGCGGCAGCCCGGAGTTCGTCCTCCCGCCCTCAGCCCGGGAGGGCGCCGAAGCCGACCCGGACGCCGGCGTCCTTCAGTGCGCCGATCTGGTCACCATGGCCGACGGTCGCGTCCTGGCCGTGGGGGGCAACGGGTCGTCGGGCCTGAACACCCCGGCCGGCGCCGCGGTGCCGGTCCCGGCCGGCGGCGCCCTGGATCCCGATGGGTCGCGCACCACCCGGATGTTCGACTGGCGTACCAACAGCTGGCAGGTGGCGGGGGCCCTCAACCACGGCCGCTGGTACGGCGGGGCCCTGACTCTGGCCGACGGCAAGGTGCTGGTGGCCGGGGGCCTCAAGCGGGTGGTCAACGGGGCCGAGTCCAGCCAGGTCCGGGTCACCGAGACCTACGATCCCGCCACCGACACGTGGACGGAGAACTACGCCGGCCCCGAATCCGAGGCCACGCTGCCCCTCCAGCCCCGCCTCTTCCTCACCCCCAACAACAAGGTGTTCTACAACGCCGCCGGGCAGATGTGGGGGCCCTTCGGGCAGGCCGTGGACGAGGCCTTCTACGGGTTCCAGCAGTTCTTCGACCCCGAGACCAAGCAGTGGGCCCGGGTGAGCCGGCCCAGCCTCGGGGCCCGTAGCGGCGCCTTCCAGGTGCCCCTCATGCTCGAGCCTCCCTACGACCAGATGACGATCCTCACCTTCGGCGGGACCCTGGGCCCGAGCCCGGGGACCGGGGCGGCGGTGGCCAACTCCGACCTGACCACGGTCGACAAGAACGGCAACATCGCCAACAGCGGCACCGGCGACCTCGACCGGGCCCGCACCTTCGCCTCCGGTGTCCTGCTGCCCGACGGCAGCGTGCTGGCCATCGGCGGGGCGGACACCGACGACGTCCTGGCTCCCGGCAGCAGCGTGGCCGTGCACTCGGCCGAGCAGTACAACCCGTTCAAGCGGGAGTGGCTCGAGGTCGCCGACCACACCCGGGACCGGGACTACCACTCCACGGCCGTCCTTCTGCCCGACATGCGGGTGCTGCTCGGCGGCCACGCCCCCTCTCCGGGCGAGGCGGAGGGCGCCGGCGAGGTGTTCTCCAGCCGGGATCCCGACCCCAGCTTCGAGGTCTACAGCCCCCGCTACCTCTTCCGGGGCCCCCGCCCCGTCATCACCGGCGCCCAGGCCGGGATCGCCTGGGGGGAGAAGTTCCGCATCCGGACGGACGAACCCGACAGCATCGCGGGGGTCGTCATGCTGCGGATCGCCTCGCCCCAGCACTCGATCGACAGCGACCAGCGGTCCCTGCGGCTGGACTTCACCCGCACCGGGAGCACCACGCTCGAAGCCATCGCCCCGCCCAGCGGGGTAGCCGCACCGCCCGGGTACTACTACCTGGTCCTCATCAAGCAGAGCCTCCGGGGGGCGGTCCCGTCGGTGGCCCGGATCCTCCACATGGGTGCGACGAGCGACTACAGCGAGGCCATCCAGCCCTTCCCCAACGACTCGCTGGCCATCGCCGTGGGCCTGGCCGAGCCCGCCGAAGACCACAGCCAGGCGGCCGCCGTCCGGCGGGTGGTGGGGGAGGCCATCGGCGACCTCAAGTACGCCATCCCCAAGGACCCCTACCCGGTCTCGGGCCGGGCGGGCCTGGTGTCAACCCGGGAGGCGTTCCTGCGCTGGCCGGGGCACCGGTTCGTCGCCGTCCCCTGGTAGGGGTCAGGAACCAGCGCCGGGGAGGCCGTCGGGGGTGGGGAGGTCCGCCGGCGGGTGATCCTCGGGAGTCGGGTGGTCTTCGGCGTTGCCGGAGCCGTCGCCGGCGTTCTCGGCGCCGGTGCTGTTGGCTCCGTCGCTGGCCGTGCTGCCCGTGTCGATGCTTCCGGCCGGGGTGTCGACCCCGGCGGGGTTGTCGGCCGGAGCGCCGGGGGCCTCATCGGCGTTGCCCTGGCCGCCGTTCGGCTGGCCGTGGTCCTTGGGCTTCTTGTCCTTGGGGGCCTCGGGAGCCTCAGGCGCCTCGTCGGCCTCGTCGGCTCCAGGGGTGCCGTCGGAGTTGACCGGCATGCCACAGCGGGTCTTCTTCGCCTCTTCGAAGGCCTCGGCACTGACGTCCCGCTGCTGCTTGAGGTACTGGCCGCGGTTCTTGGCGTAGGTGGCCGGTTGGCCGTCGGTGGCGGGGGTGGCCGGGACGCAAGGGGCGCCCGTCACCCGCTCGGTGCCGTGGGGCAGGTTGAGACCGACGTGCTTGGCCGCTTTGGCCACCTGGTCCTGGACGGAGTCCGGGAGGTTGCCGGTGGCGGCGGCGGCGCCGCTGGCCGTCAGGGCCAACACGGAGACCACCGCGATCGTTTTGGCGGCGAGAACCTTCTTGAGCATGGGGGACCTCCGGGAGGCGATCTCGGGGGCGGGTGCGCCGGAGATGGCGGTCACCATGGCGCCGACCGTCTTGGCCGCGGCCGAGCCGGCCGGCTCGGGGAAGCCGCTCCCGGCCTCGTCCAGCAGCGCGGCCACCCGGCGGTAGCCGGGAGGGGCGTCGTCGGCGCCGACGCGGCCCGCCAGGAGGCGGTCGGCGGTCGACGGATCGGGGCGGTGACGTCGGTGAAAGGGCATCTTGACTCCAGTGATCTCCGCGCTGACCAGGGGCGTTACAGGTCGTCGCCCAGCTGGCGGGCCAGTCGCCGCAGGGCGCGGTGCTGGAGGACCCGGACGGTGCCCGGTTTGCGGCCGAGCAGACTGGCGACCTGATCCACGCTCAGGCCGGCCACCACCCGCAGCAGGACCACGTCGGCCTGGTCGGGGGGAAGGAGCTCGCTCAGGAGCTGCGCCGCCTCCTCGCCGCTCAGGCGGGCCAGCGTCTCCGCCTCGGGGTCCCGCCCGCCGGCCATACCGGCCAGGTTGTCGTCACCCACCAGGTCGACGGGACGCCGGCGGACGGCCCGTCGATGATCGGCCAGCCGCCGCCGGGCGACGGTGAAGACCAGGGCCTGGAAGCCGTCCTCGTCGCCCCGGAAGTAGGCGAGGCCCCGGGCGATCTCCAGCCAGGTCTGGGCGGCGACGTCCTCGGCGTCGAGGGCCGGCGCCTGGGCGCGCAAGAACCGCAGCAGGCGGGGCTGCAACGATCGGTACAGGACCGCGACGGCCCATTCGGCGCCGGTTTGGGCGGCGGCCATGACGTCGTCGAAGCCCTCGCCGACCCGCTGCGCGTTCGGCGTGGATGTCACGATCTGGGCATCGGCAGGCCGGGGGACGACCTTGAGCGTCGGGACGTGCGGGCCGGGGCTCAGCCGGGGCTCAGTCGGGTCAGGCGGAGCCCGGGCGGGTCAGGCGGTGCCGGTGGGCCGGGGGTGGGACCGGCTGAACACGCTCGAGGCGACCACGCCTTTGAACGAGGTGTGGCGGAGCCATCCCCACTGGTCGGAGCGGTCGAGGAACTGCACCGCCACCTCCAGCACGGGCTCGCAGTGCTCCACCGGATAGGGGAAGCGCATCCCGAAGGGGCTCACTTCCCGGGGCCGGAGGGCCCCCCGGACGGCCTCCAGGGCGCCGGCCGGAAAGCCCGATTCGACCCGGCCCGCGAACCGCAGCGCCCCGTCCGGCTCCCAGGCGCCGACCAGCAGCGCCGCCCGCCGGTTGCGCTCCGGGTCGGGCGCGGCGAAACCGCCCACCAGGAAGGGGGCGACCCGCATGTGCTTGGTCTTGATCCAGTCCCGGCTGCGGGTCCCCGGCCGGTACGGGGCGTCCAGCCGCTTGGCCACCACCCCCTCCAGCCCCTGGTCCCTGGTCGCCTCGAACAGCACCCGGCCCTCGCCGACGTAGGAGCGGGTGGTGGTCCAGCCCGGCCCGTCGACGCCCAGGCGCACCAGCAGGGCCCGCCGGGCGTGCCAGGGCCGGGTCGTGACCAGCTGGCCGTCCAGGCGGAGCAGGTCGAAGGCCACAAAGGTGAGGGGCGCTTCGATCCGGCCCAGCAGGCCGCGCCGGCGCATGGCCTCGAAGTCGGGCCGGCCCTCCGGATCGAGCACGACGAGCTCGCCGTCGAGCACGCAGGGCCGGTGCAGGGCCCGGGCCAGGGGGGCGAGCTCGGGGCAGCAGTCGGTCAGGTCGCGGCCCCGCCGGCTCGTGACCCGCACCCGGGCCCCGTCGGCGTGGACGAGGGCCCGGAACCCGTCCCATTTCGGCTCGAAGGCCCAGCGCGCCTCGTGGGCCGGCAACGGGCCGAGCGTGCACAGCATCGGTTCCAGGTCGAGCCCCACAGCCCTTCCACGGTACCGGCCGTCGGGCCCGGCAACCCGGCATGCGACCGGACGGCCGGCTCTCAGGCGGAGGCGCGGGCGTCCTCCAGGAAGTCCTCGAGCTGGAAGGAGGCCATGGGCTTGGCCAGCAGGAACCCCTGGGCGGCGTCGCAGCGCCACTCCCGCAACAGCCCCAGCTGGTCCTCCTCCTCGACGCCTTCGGCCACCACCGTGAGCCCCAGCTCGTGGCCGAGGCGGATCACGGCCTTGACCACGGCCCGAGCCTCCACCTCGTCGGCGATGTGCTCGATGAACGACCGGTCCAGCTTGAGCACGTCGATGGGGAAGCGCCGCAGGTAGGTGAGGGACGAATAGCCGATCCCGAAATCGTCGATGGAGATCACCGCCCCCAGTTCCTGGAGCCCGGTGAGGAGCGCGACGGTGCGATCCGTCTCGTCCAGCACCACTGACTCTGTGATCTCGATCCCGAAGCCGCCCGGCTGGATCCCCCAGCGGTCCAGGTTCGTGGCCACCGTCCGGAAGAAATCCGGGTCCCGGAACTGGCGGGCGGACACGTTCACCTGGATCGGCAGCCCGACCGATCCTCCGAACCGGCTGCGCAGCCGGGCCTGCTGGGTGGCCGCCTCCTCCAGCACCCATTCCCCTACGGGAACGATGAGCCCCGTTTCCTCGGCCAGGCCGATGAAGGCGCCGGGGGGGAGGAGACCCCGGGTCGGGTGCTCCCAGCGCAGCAGCGCCTCGATGCCGATCACCTGACCGTTGGCCAGGCTGAACAGGGGCTGGTAGTGGAGCCGGAGCTCGTCGCGGTCCGGGGCCTGGCGCAGGTCGGCCTCCAGGCCCAGGCGACCACGGCTGGCGTCGTCCATGGCCGGCGCGAAGGTGGTGGCGGTGGCCTTGCCCGCCCGCTTGGCGACGTACATGGCGACGTCGCCCCGGCGGATGAGCTCCGTCGCCTCCCCCGCCTCCGGGTCCACCGTCGCCAGGCCGATGCTGGCCGTGATCCTCACCTCGTGACCCAGGACCGAGAATGGCGTGGCGAAGCAGGCCAGCAGGCGCTGGGCCAGGCGCTCGGCCCCGGCCAGGCCGGTGCCTTCCAGGAGCACGGCGAACTCGTCTCCGCCCAGGCGGGCGACGGCGTCTTCCGCCCGCACGCTGGACACCAGCCGCTGGCCCACCGCCACCAGGAGGCGGTCGCCGGCCTCGTGGCCCAACTCGTTGTTGATGTTGCGGAAGTTGTCGAGGTCGAGGATGAGCAGGGTGCCGGCACCGCCGTGGCGGGCCAGCCGGGCCACCATCCGCTGGACGAGGGTGGTGAAGTGCTCCCGGTTGGGGAACCCGGTGAGCCCGTCGCGCAGGGTGCGGTGGGCGAGACGCTCCTCCTGTTCCGCCTGCAACGTCCGCCGGGTCAGCTCGAGGCCGGTGCGCAGCTCGATGAGCTCGGGCGGAAGCCTGGGACTGGTCGGCGGCAGCGGACGGTCGAGTTCACCCCGGCCCCAGCCGGCGACAGCCTCGGTGAGCTGCCGCAGCCAGTGGCGACCCTCATCCTTCCGTGGATCATGACGGGAGGTGTGGACCACTTCTCCTCCGGCGATGGGAGTATCTGCAAACGCTACCCAACGGACGTCGTCAAATTCACCAACTGTTGGGTTGGAATTTGCGCGGTTGCCGGTCGGACGACCATCTGTAATGCTGATCATCGCAGCAGTGTCAATGATAATCCCGGCCCCCTGGCTCGGCCGTCCGGAGTGGAATCGACGTGGCAAAGCGAGCAGGATTTCGCATCGTCGAGGCGGTGCAGCGTCAACCGCTCCAGGGGGGAGGGGGCGTGGCTGCCACAGGGATCTCGGCGGAGAAGCGCCAGCGCTTTGGCGCCGCGCTCCGCCGGCATCTGAAGCTCTGGGGGCTGAGCCAGGCCGCTCTGGCCGAGCGCATGGGCACGGCCCAGAGCGCGGTGAGCGCCTGGGCCAGCGGGAAGTCGGCCCCCAGCCCGGAGCGGGTCTTCGAGCTGGAGCGGATCTTCGAGCTCTCGCCCGGCACCCTGGCCGGGCTCCTCCAGTACCGGGCTCCGGAGGAGCAGGAGCACCGGTGCGACATCGTCAAGGCCATCGAGGAGAACGAGAGCCTGAGCCGGGCTCACAAGGAGCTGATGCTGACCATGTACGCCAGCCTGATCGAGCTCGACGCCGGCCGCCGGGGCCGCGGGCCGGCTCGGTGACCGCCGGCTCCCCGGTCTTCTCCCGCTAAGCGTCCGGCGCGTCGGTGACGGCCTGCGCCCGCAAGGCGTCGAGCTGCCGGCCGAGGTCGGTCTGGGCCTCGAGCAGCTGCACGTCGGTCTGGGCGACCGTGGCGATGAGTTGACCGCAGAACTGGAGATGGTGGTCCCACATCTGCTCGTTGAGCTCCACCAGACGGTCGATGCGCTCCAGGATGTGGGTCTGTTGCGCCGCCAGATCGGCTAAGACCGCCCCCAGCCGTTCGACGTCACCGCCCACGTCTCCGCCGACTGAACCGGAACTGCGCCGCACGCTCATTTGAGACCTCCCCATCGCACTAGCGCGGTCCGACCCTAGCGGTTTCATCATCGGTTGAACATGGGGTCCGAGTGTACGGTGGCCGAGGAAAAGGAGGAAGGCCGATGACGATCCTGGCGGCCATCGATGCCATCCGCACGAAGCTGGAGGAAGAGCCCCACCGGGCCGTCGTCCGGCTGGGGGCCGAGGCCCGGCTGGAGGAGGGGACGGCGGTGGCCGTCCAGGCCCGCGCCCACGCCCTCGCCGTCGACGAGCCGGTGTCCGTCGGCGGGACCAATACGGGACCCAGCCCGGTCCAGCTGGTCCTCGCCTCCCTGGCCTCGTGCCAGGCCCTCAGCTACCGCTACTGGTCCGAGCTCCTGGGGATCCGCCTCGACGCCCTCACGGTGAAGGCGGAGGGCGACGTGGACCAGCGAGGGTTCCTCGGCTTCGCCGACGGTGTCCCCGCCGGCACCACCGCCGTCCGGGTCACCGTCACCGTGGAGGGTCCGGAGACGCCCGAGCGCTACGAGGAGCTGCGCCGGTCGGTTGACGCCCACTGCCCCGTCCTCGACGTCTTCACCACCGCGCTTTCCGTCGAGCGCCACCTGGAGGTCGGCGGGCCGCCGGCCTAGAGCAGGTCGGCGGCCAGGTCGGCCACCCGGGAGCGCTCCCCCTTGGTCAGGGTGACAGCCCCGAAGCACTCCTGGCCGGCGAAGGCCTCCATGAGCACGGCCAGCGCGTTGTTGTGGGCCGACACGTAGGGCGTGTCGATCTGGGCCAGGTCGCCGGTGAAGACGATCTTGGTGCCCTCCGCCACCCGGGTGAGCAGCGTCTTGAGGGTGGGGACCTCGAGGTTCTGGGCCTCGTCGACGATCACGAACTGGTTCTGGAGAGACCGGCCCCGCAGGAAGGTGACGGCCTCGAGGGACAGCCGGCCCTGGGCCACCATCTCGTCGACCACGTGGCGGGCGTCGGAGTAGGAGCGGTGCTCGGTGAGGGCGGTCACGTTGTCGAGGATGGGAGCCATCCAGGGCGAGAGCTTCTCCTCCAGGCCGCCGGGGAGGAAGCCGAGCTCGGCTTTGCCGTGGGCCACCACCGGCCGGTAGATGGCGAGCTGGTCGTAGCGGGGCCGGCGGTCGGGCCCCGGCTCCATGACCTGGTCGAGGCCGGCGGCCAGGGCCAGGATGGTCTTGCCCGTCCCGGCCAGGCCGGAGAGGGCGACCACCGACACGTCGGGGTCCATGAGCAGGTCGAGGGCGAAGATCTGCTCCTTGGAGCGGGCGTTGAGGCCCCACACCTGGCGGCGGCGCTCCACGAGGTGGAGTGAGCCCCGGAACACCCGGGCCAGGGCCGAGGACGACCCGGCGACGAGGACGACGTACTCGTTGGTGACCATGCCGTCGAAGGCGGCCGGGATCGGCGCCGAGCCGGCGGCGTAGAGGGCGTCGATCAGGCTCCGGTCCGCCTCGACCCGGTGCCAGCCCCGCACCCCGAGGGCGTCCTGGCCCCGGCGGGTGCGGTGGTAGTCCTCGGCGGTGAGGCCGAGCTGGGAGGCTTTGATGCGCAGGGCGGCGTCGGCCGAGACGACCTTGATCCGGGCCCCGCCCGCCTCGGCCAGGCCGAGGGCGGCGGCCAGGATGCGGTTGTCGCCCGAGGTCGGATCGAGGCCGATGCCGGCCACCCGGTCGAGGAGCAGCCCGTTGATCTCCACCCGCACCGTGCCGCCGGTGGGCAGGGCGACGGGGTCGCGGAAGTCGCCGCCGCCCTCCACCCGGAGACGCTCGAGGTCCCGGACCACGGCCCGGGCCGCCCGGCCGACGTCGTCGAGCCGGCTCTTGTGCCCGTCGAGCTCCTCGATGACGGTGAGGGGGAGGACGATGTCGGCGTCCCCGAAGGCGTAGAGCGAATCGGGGTCGGCGAGCAGGACGCAGGTGTCGAGTACCACGGTCGTCGCCACACCCCCCTCCCGCTGCTCGGGGTGGTGCGGCATCAGCGTGGTCACGTGTTCCTCCCGGCGGGAGCGGTCCCTTCACCCGTTCATTTCGACGCCGGAGCCACCCGACGCCTGCGGCTCCGGGCAAAACGACTCCGGTGCAAATGACGCATAGCGAGGGTAGGTGCTGGGGGCACCGGGGACGTGGATGGTCCCGGGTCCGGGCTGCCGGCTAGGCGAGGCCGGCCAGGACGGCGACCACCCGCTCCTGGAGGGCCTTGGCCGTGGCCCAGTTGAAGTTGCCGTTCACCACCAGGGCGAACCGGCGGGCCGGCGTGCCGTCCAGCCGGCCGACCAGGGCGGCCGCCCCGCTGATCCAGCCCGTCTTGGCCGCCAGCCGGCCCTCGATGGGGGTGCCGACGAAGCGGGTGGCCAGTGTGCCCGTGCGGCCGGCGACGGCCAGCCCTTCGGCCACGGCGCCGAGCTCGGGCCGGGACGACAGGACCAGGGCGCCGAGCAGGGCCCCGCAGGTGGAGCGGTTCCCGAGGTCGAGGCCGGAGCCGTCGTTGAGGTGGACCCCCTCGGTGCCCACCCCGGCCCGGGTCATCTCGTCCACCACCCGGGCCGCCCCGCCGGCGGTGCTCCCCGCCCCGCCGGTCTGGCGGTCGAGCTCCCGGAGGAGCATCTCGGCGGCGTAGTTGTCGCTGGTCCGGAGCATGGCGGCCACGACGGTGGCCAGGGGGGCGGAGCGGACGGAGGCCACCACCACGGCGCCGGCCGGCGCCGTCCGGCTGCCGTCGGGCGGCGGGCCGGGCGGGGCCGCCGCCATCCCCCGCTCGTTCAGCATGGCGGTGAGGGCGCCGGTGGCGGCCGCCGCCGGGTCGGGGGACACCGCCTGGGACGGGCCCCAGGAGGCCAGACCCTCGTTGACGGTGAGGGCGCCGAGCGAACCCACCTCCGCTTCCCGCACGTAGGAGGGCTTCCACGTCGGCACCGACCGCTGGGTGTCATGGCGGGATTCGTCGGGGTGGAGGCCGGCGGGGATGTCCCGGACCCCGGCGGCGACCAGGGCGTCGGCGAGGCTGGTCAACGGGGTCAGGGGCAGGCTGACCAGGCGGGGCTTGGAGGCGGCGTAGGCCATGTAGTCGGGGGTGGCCAGGTAGGGGTCGCCGGCGCCGACCAGCCAGGCGTCCTCCAGCCGGCCGTCGCCGCCGGGTGGGGCGGGGGCCACGACCTGGGTCTCGAAGCGGAAGTCGGGGCCCAGGCGGGCGAGCAGGGCGATGCCCACCATGAGCTTCTGGCTGGAGGCGGGCACGAACGGCGTGACCGGGTTGCGCTCGAAGATGACGACCCCGTCCTCCTCCACGACCAGGCAGCCGGGAGTCCCGGCCAGCGCCCGCTCCAGGCGGGCGTCGAAGGGCAGCGGGGCGGCGGGCGGGGCCGCCGGCGCCGGAGCGGGGGGTGCGGTCGCCGGCGGCGGGGGCGGGGCGGCGGCGGTGGTGGCGGTGGTGGCCACGACCTCGACGGCTGCCGGAGCGGTGACGGGCGGCGCCGCGGTGGTGGCCGTGGTGGCGGGCACGACCGGCGTGGCCGAGGCCGCGATCCGGGCCGGCTTGGCCTTTGACCATGGCGCGACGCCCACCAGGGCGCCGGCGGCCAGCGACAGGATGGCGAGGCCGCCGACCAGTCCCCGGCGGTTCTGCCGGGGACGCTCAGGCGGCAGGGACGGCAGAGTGGGCGGCCCCAGCTCCGGTTCCATACAACGAAAATACGTGATGGCGGGGCTCGAGGCGCGGCACAGCTCCTACTTTTTCCCGGTCGATCAGACCGTGGCCCGGGCGCTGAGGCACCCCCACCCGACCGGTGATGTCCTCCAGGGTCTCCTTGTCCTCTGCGATCTCGGCCGCCGTCTTCATCAGGAAGTTCCCCAGGTCGGTGCCGGCGTTCTCCCTGGCCAGGTGCTCGATCAGCTCGATCGCGCCCACGGCGCCGGCCGGGTGGTCGTTGAGGTAAACCGCGAGCGGGTTCGACATGGTGCCCTCCTCGTCATGGTCCAGCTCTTGCCATGAGAGTTGGTTGCCCGCCCGCGCACGGGTGCGAAACGGTGAGGCTGGGGCCTGGAGCACAGGCCGGCTAGCCGCTCCGGCCAGTGCCCGGTTCGGCCGCACCGACCAGGCACACGGTGTTGCCGAAGACCTCTTCCCCCCGGGCCATGGCCTCGTGGGCGGCGGGGATCTCACTGAAGGGGCGGACCTTGCCCAGACAGGGGTCGATGTCCCCCTGGCGGACGAGGTCGTTGTACTGGTTGGCCTGCTCGTCGTTGGTGCCGTGCGAACCCTGGAGGCGCTTCTGGCGCGTCCAGTGGTAGCGCAGGTCGACAACGGCGTCGTAGCCGGTGGTGCCGGCGCAGATCACCACCATCCCGCCGGTGGCGCACAGGTAGATGCTGGTCGGAATGGTGTCCTGGCCGGGATGCTCGAAGACGATGGCCGGGTCCCGCCGGGCGCCGAGGATCTCCGAGACCTTCTTCCCGAAGGCCCGGGCGCCGGTGCTCCACTCCTTCTGGCCGGCGGCGTCGTCCACCCGGGGCGGGATGCCCCAGTGGCTGTAGTCCCGGCGGTTGATCCAGCCCACCGCCCCCAGCTTCTGGGCGTACTGGCCTCGTTCCTCGTCGGACACGACGGCCACCGCCTGGGCGCCGGCGTGGCGGGCCAGCTGGATGGCCTGCGACCCGAGTCCGCCGGAACCGCCCCACACCAGCACCACGTCGTCGGGGCCGACGACGTTGGGCGCCCAGCCGTGGAGCATGCGGTAGGCGGTCGTCCCCACCAGTGTGGGTGCCGCCGCCTCCTCCCAGGTGAGGTGGTCGGCCTTGGGCATCACCTGGTGCGCCTGGGCCCGGCTGAACTGGCCGAAGGAGCCGTAGTTGGTGTCGTAGCCCCAGATCCGGGCCGATGGGGCCAGCATCGGGTCCTTGCCCGCCTGCACCCACGGATCCTCCGGCGACCACCAGCCATGGTGGACCACGACGTGGTCGCCGATGCTGACGTTGGACACGTTGTCGCCCACGGCGTCGACGACCCCCGACAGGTCGCTCCCACCCACGTGGAAGTCCTCCGGTTCGCCCGCCTTCTGGCGGACGGCGACCTGGTCGACGGGGTAGCCCCGGGCGGCCCACACGTTGTTGTAGTTGATCCCCGCTGCCATCACGGAGATGAGCACCTCGTCGGGCCCGATGGGGGGCACGTCGACGACCTCGACCTCGAAGGCACCGGCCGGCTCGCCGTAGCGGGACGGGCGCACCACCTGGGCGTGCATCTTCCGGGGGACCTGGCCCACCGGGGGAACCGAACCGACGGGAAGGGGGTCGGCGTCGCTGTTCACCGGAGATCGACGATCTGTCATGGCTACGGCCTACAACCATCGAAAGATGCTCGCAAACTGGCGGGGAACCCGCCGGTTTGCGCAGGGGGCCGGTTCAGGCCCTCAGGCGCCCAGGGCGATGCGGGCCTGGCCGACGACCTCGGTCAGGCAGCCGTCGTCGAAGGGGCTGGTGAGGCCGGCGGAGCGGACCAGCTCCTGGAACGGCGCCCCGCCGCCCCGCTCGCAGAGGGCGACGAAGCTGCGCATGGCCTCGTCGCGGTCGCGTTCGGCCCGCACCCAGAACTGGAGGGCGCACGTCTGAGCCAGGACGTAGTCGATGTAATAGAAGGGGGCCAGGTAGATGTGGCGCTGCTGCTGCCACCGTCCGCCCTTGGCCGGATAGGCCAGGTCGCCCCAGTCCCGCCACGGCAGGTAGGTCCGCTCCATCGTGCGCCACAGGTCGTGACGCTCGGCCGGGGTGAGGTCGGGCCGGGCATAGATCTCGTGCTGGAAGTGGTCGACGGCCGTGCCGTAGGGGAGGAAGAGGATGGCCTCGGTGAGATGGGTGCGGCGGAAGCGCCCGGCGTCGGGGCCGAAGAAGCGCTCCATGTGCGGCCCGGTCAGGAACTCGAGGCTCATGGAGTGGACCTCGGCCGACTCGTAGGTGGGCCACAGGTAGTCGGAGAGGGGCAGGGCCCGGCTCTTGTAGCTCTGGAAGGCGTGGCCCATCTCGTGGCTGAAGACCTCGACGTCGCCCTTGGTGCCGTTGAAGTTGGCGTAGACGAAGGGCATGCCGTGGGTCGGGAAGCTGGTGCAGAACCCCCCGCCCGCCTTGCCCTTGCGGTCGGCGAGGTCGAGGAAGCCCCCTTCGTCCATGCGCCGGAAAAAGGGGCCGAGCTCGCCCATGGCGTCGAACATCTCCTGGGCCCGGGCCAGCATCCAGTCGTGGTCGCCCCCCGGGGCGGGGCTGGGCAGGCGGTCGTGGACGTACTCGTCCCAGGCGTAGAGGCGCTCGAGGCCGAGAGCGGCGGCCTGGCGCCGGCGGAGCTCTTCGGCCAGGGGGACGACGTGGTCCCGCACGGCGGCCCGGAGGCGCTCGACGTCGGACCGGGCGTAGTCGACCCGGCACATCCGCTGGTAGCCGAGACCGACGAAGTCGTCGAAGCCCAGTTGCCTGGCCATCGACGTGCGCAGCTGCACCAGGTCGTCGTAGATCCGGTCGAGGACCTCGCCGTTGGCCGCGAACCATTCCCACGTCACCACTTCGGCGCCGTGGCGGACGTCGGCCTCGGCGCTCTGGCGGTGCTTCTGGATGGAGGAGAGGTTGAGCTGCTCGCCGGCGAAGGTCAGCTCGGCCGAGGCCAGCAGCTCGGTGTACTCGGCACCCAGCGCCGACTCCCGGGCCAGGTCGGCCTTGATGGCGGGATCGAAGGCGAGCACGTCGGATTCCCACAGGGCGAAGGCCTGGGCGCCGAGGGCCTTCTCCAACTGGGGTCGCAGCGGGTGCGCCAGCAGGGCCCGCTTCATCGAGACCTCGAGCTCGGTCCAGCGCGGCTCGGCCTCGTCCCAGGCCTGGCGGACCGCCTTGCGTTCGGCGTCGGTGGTGTCCTGGTTGAAGCGCAGGTGGACGAGCGAGGCGTACGTTCCCACCTCGCGCCGCAGCGCGTCCCAGTCCCGCACCGAGGCCAGGCATTCCTCCTCCGTCTGGCCGCCGTTGAGGCTCTCCTGCAGGGCGGCGACGCGTGCCGCCAGGGCCTCGAGGTCGGGGGTGGGGGCCGACACGTCGTTGAACTTGATCTCTGTGGAAGGCATGGCGTCTCCAGAGGCTGCGCGACGGGGAGGCGCCAAGCGTAGGCGCCCTCCGACCCGTCGCCGGCGGGAATTTTCGGTGCACAAGCGGCGAAATGCTCGCCGGCTACCGGATGAGCTCCTCGGCGAGGAGGTCCATGAGCACGCCGTCGTGCCAGGTGCCGTCCGTGCCCCGCTCGTACCGGCGCAGGATGCCGACGGGGCGGAAGCCGACCTTGCCGTAGGCCCGGATGGCGGCGTCGTTGTCGGCCGCGGGGTCGATCACCAGGCGGTGGTGGCCGTGGTCGTCGATCAGGTGCCGGGCCAGGGTGCGGACGGCGTCGGTGCCGACCCCCCGGCCGTGCACGGCGGGATCGACGTAGATGTCCATGCTGGCGTGGCGGTAGTCGGGGTCGTCCTCCGCTTCCCACTGGATCCAGCCCACCACGGCGCCCTCGTGCTCGATCACGTAGGCGGTGACGTCGGGCCCGGCGAAGTCCTCCTCGACGGCGGCGACCAGATCGTCCCCGCCCCGCCAGCGCTCGTAGACCTCCGGCGTGCGGCGGATGCTCACCAGAGCGGGGATGTCGTCCCGGGTGGCGGGGCGCAGCCGGACCAGCGCTCCGGTCAGGATCGTCACGCCGGGCAATCTACGACCCGTCACCCCCCGTTCCGCGTTAACCGAACCCGGCTGAGAGCCGGGTTTCGCTAACGCGCGATGGGGGGTGGGGGCGATGGGGCACGATGGTCGGCGTGCCGGCGTGGAGATGTCCCGAGTGCGGGCGCCAGTTCGGGCGGGCCCGCCAGGCGCACGAGTGCGCCCCGGCCATGACGCTCGAGGAGTACTTCTCGACGGGGCCGGCGCACGAGCGCCCCGTCTTCGAGGCTGTGCTGCGCCACCTGGAGACGCTCGGGCCGGTGCACGTCGAGCCCGTCTCGGTCGGGATCTTCCTCAAGCGGTCCCGGACGTTCGCCGAGCTGCGACCCATGCAGCACTGGGTGGCGCTGTGGTTCTGGCTGCCGCACCCCGTCCGGCACCGCACGATCACCAGGAAGGTGCAGCAATTCCACGGCCGCTACGTCCACGTGGCCAACCTGCGCAGCCCGGCCGACCTCGACGACGAGCTGTCCGGCTGGCTCACGGAGGCCTACCTCAGCTCGCCCCCCTGAAGGGTCCGGCGTTGGACGGGGCCAGGTCGCCCCACGGGGTGTGGGCTGCGATCCACCGCCTGGCGGCGTCGGCGGGCAGTGGACGGCTCCACAGGTAGCCCTGGCCCTGCTCGCAGCCCAGGGCCCGCAGCTGGGCCAGCTGCTCGGCGGTCTCCACGCCCTCAGCCGTGGTGGTGAGCCCGAAGGCGTGGGCCAGGTCGATGACGCTGGCCACGATGGCCCGGTCCTGGTGGTCCTGGCACAGGCCGGCCACGAAGGAGCGGTCGATCTTGAGCACGTCGACCGGGAAACGCTTGAGGTAGGTGAGCGAGGAGAAGCCGGTCCCGAAGTCGTCAACCCCGATGCGGACGCCCAGCGCCTTCAGGCGGTTGAGGGCCCGGGTGCTGGATTCGCTGTCCTCGAGCAGGGCGCTCTCGGTGATCTCCAGGCACAGCCGGCCCGGTTCGAGCCCCGAGTCGGCCAGGGCCTCCTCCACCACCGAGCACAGGTCCGGGGCCAGCAGCTGGCGGGCGGCCAGGTTGAGCGACAGCCACAGCTCGCCCCCGCAATAGTCCGCGCCCGCAGGCCACGCCATCACCTGCCGGCAGGCGGTGGCCAGCACGGCAGCGCCGAGGGGGACCACCAGCCCCGTCTCCTCGGCCAGGGCGATGAACTCGCCGGGCGGGAGGAGGCCGCGCTGGGGGTGGTCCCAGCGCACCAGACCCTCCACCCCCACCAGCCCGCCGGTGGCGAGGTCGAGGGCCGGCTGGTAGTGCACCACCAGCTCGCCGCGCTGGATCCCCCGGCGCAGGGCGTTGGCCGTCTCGTGCCGGGCCAGGGCCAGCTCGAGGGTGGTCACGTCGAAGACCTCGTGGCGGTTCCGGCCCTGCTCCTTGGCCCGGTACATGGCGGCGTCGGCATCCCGGACGAGCGACTCGGGGGTCTCCCCGGCGCTGGCCGGCGGCGCGTAGGCGATCCCGATGCTGACGGTGACGGTCGTCTCCTCCCCGGCCACCACCATGGGGGCGGCCACGACGGCGGCCAGCCGGCCGGCCAGCGCCTCGGCCTCGGCCTGGTCGGCGACGCCCTCGCACAGCACGACGAACTCGTCGCCCCCGAAGCGGGCCACCGTGTCCTCGACCCGCATGGCGTCCCGCAGGCGGGCGGCCACCTCCACCAGCAGCTCGTCGCCGGCGGCGTGGCCCAGGCTGTCGTTGAGCCACTTGAACCGGTCCAGGTCCAGGAACAGCACCGCCGTGCCCGACGGGTGGCGGGTGCGCCGGGTCAGGACCTGGCCCAGGCGGTCGAGGAACAGCGCCCGGTTGGGCAGCTGGGTGAGGGAGTCGTGCCCGGCCTGGAAGAGGATGGCCTCCTCGGCCAGCTTGCGCTCGGTGACGTCCTGGATCGTCCCGATCAGGTGGTCCAGGGTGCCGGCGCCGTCCAGGACGGGGCGGACCTGTCCGTGCACCCAGCGGACCTCGCCGCCGGGGAGGACGATGCGGTACTCGATCGACGTCGGCACCGTGGTCCGGGGAGCGGCCTGCCAGGCCTCCATGACCTCGTCCCGGTCGTCGGGGTGGATCCGGGAGGCGAAGGCCTCACCATGGTTGGCGACCGCGTCGGGTTCGAGCCCGAGGATCCGGTACATCTCGTCGGACCAGGCCACCGCCCCCGTGGCCGGGTCCCACGTGTAGCTGCCCAGCCGGGCCGTCCGCTGGGCTTCAGCCAGCTGGAACTCCCGCTCGGCGAGGACCTGGCGGCCGATCCGCTCCCGGTCGAAGAGCTCGGCCCGGTCGAGGGCGAGACCGGCCAGGTGGGCCAGGGTCTGGAGGAGCCCGAGCTCCTCGATGCCGAAGAAGGGCGTCGAGGCCGTCGTGACCACCGCCATCCATCCCGACCCGACCCGCACGGCGACGACATCGGGGAGGACGACGGGCTCCTCGTCGGGACTGCCGGCGGCGGGGAGGCGCCCGGCCAGGACGGCAGCTTCCGCATCGGTGATGCCGTGCACCGCCCGCACCACCCCGTCGCCGTCGACCAGCACCGCCGCCTGGGCGCCGACCAGCCGGGCGGCGTGGGGCAGCATCAGGGTGGTCACCCGCTCGGTGGTGTCCGCCCGCATCAGGTCGGCCTCGGCCCGGCGGAACCGCTCCATCTCCGGCCGCCGCCAGCGGGCCCGCAGCGCCGGGGGCGGCGCGAAGCCGGCCAGGAAGAGCACGGCGCTCCCGAGGCCGGTCCAGGCATGGTCGCTGGCGTTGGCCAGCAGGATGATCGTCAGGTTGAGCACGACGGCGGCGATGGCCAGCATCCGCATGCGCTGACGGGCGACGCTCGGCTGGCCCCGTCCGCCCCGCCACAGCCGGACCACGGACAGGAACGACAGCGCCGTCCAGCCGGCCAGGAAACCCCCGGCGTAGATGGCGTACCACCACGGCCACGACCCCGGCTGCCCCCCCGGGACTTCGGGCAGGGCGAAGGCCGCGGCGGCGAAGAGCGCGGTCCCGGCCCCCGCCACCACCCCGGCGCGCCGGGGTGCCTCCAGGAACGCACAGGTGAAGCGGTACAGGCAGTACGGGAACAGCGCCAGGTCGACGATGAGCACGCGGTCGAACCAGTACCAGTCGCCGATGGCCTTGGCCGACAAGGGGATGAACCGGTCGGCCAGCAGGATCCCGCCCAGCAGGGCGAAGGTGACGGCCAGCCAGCCAGCGGCCGGCTCCCGCCGCCGGCGCCACTTCTCCAGTGCGGCCACGGCGAGCAGGACGAAGACCTCCAGCTCCAGCCACTCGGTGAGGCCGAGGAGGGTCACGCTGTTTTCTATCGGCGGGCGAGGCGGGGGGCGCGGCGCAATGGGGAGGATTCCGCGTCACAAAGCGAGCGAACCTTCCGAACCCAGGTGGCGTCGCGTTAAGAGGCTCTGAAGAGTGGCCTCCACCCGTTGGTCCGCGGGTTCGGCACTCGTACCATCCGGCCCGGAGAGACCCGAGACGGGAGGACGCTATGGACCTGATCCGGCCTGACGACGCCCGTTACGACGAAGCCCGCAGCGTGTTCAACGCCATGATCGACAAGCGGCCGGCGGTCATCGCCCAGTGCGACGGCGCGGGCGATGTCGCCGAGGCCCTGGGGCTCGCCCGCCGGGAGGGCTACGACGTGGCGGTGCGGGCCAGCGGGCACTCCGTCGCCGGGATGTCTCTCAACGACGGCGGCCTGGTGATCGACGTCCGCCCGATGAAGGCGATCGCCGTCGATCCCGAGCGCCGGCGGGTCAGGGTCGGCGCCGGCGTCACCTGGGGCGAGTTCGACCGGGCCACCCAAAAGCACGGCCTCGCCACCACCGGGGGGCGGGTGTCCACCACCGGCGTCGCCGGGCTCACGCTGGGGGGAGGCTCGGGCTGGCTCGAGCGCAGGTACGGGCTGAGCTGCGACAACCTGGTGTCCGTCGACCTGGTGACCGCCGACGGGCGCCTCATCACCGCCTCCGAACGGGACCACCCCGACCTGTTCTGGGCCCTGCACGGTGGCGGCGGGAACTTCGGCGTCGCCGTGGCCTTCGAGTTCCAGCTCCATCCCGTCGGTCCCACCGTGCTCGCCGGCCTGCTCGGCTGGCCGGGCGACGCCGCCCCGGACGTGAGCCGGCTCTACCGCGACCTCGCCTTCTCCGCCCCCGACGAGTTCGGCTCCGCCCTGGTCCTGCTCACCGGCCCGCCCATGGACTTCATCCCCGTCCACCTGCAGGGGACCACGCTGGTGGCCGTGGCCGCCCTGTGGACGGGGGTCCCCAGCCAGGGCGAGGACGTGCTGGCGTCGTTCCGGGACCTCAAGCCCGAGATCGACCTCGTCGGGCCCATGCCCTACGCCGAGTTCCAGTGCATGATCGACGACCCCCCGGGGCTCCACAACTACTGGACGGCCGACTACCACGACGACTTCCCCGACGAGGCCCTGGAGATCTTCGTGAAGTACGGCTTCGAGCGGAAGTCACCCCACGCCCAGCAGCTGCTGGTGCCCTGGGGCGGGGCCGTGGCCCAGGTCGCCGAGGACGCCACCCCCCTGACCAAGCGCTCGGTGCGGTGGATCACCCACCCCTTCGCCCTGTGGGAGGACCCCGCCGGCACCGACGAGAACATCGCCTGGGCCCGGGGCTTCCGCCGCGACATCGCCCCCTTCACCAACGGCGGGATCTACCTCAACTTCATCGGCGACGAAGGCCAGGATCGGGTCCGGGCCGCCTTCGGGGCGGAGAAGTACGCCCGGCTGGCCGCCATCAAGGCCGGCTACGACCCGGACAACGTCTTCCGGGGCAACCAGAACATCGTCCCCGCCCGCTGACGAGAAGCCCTCGGCGGGGGTTCAGGCGGTCCAGTCGAACAGAGCGCCCGAGGTGCGCCGGGCTGGGTCATCCCGACGCCCCTTGGCGTCTGAGGAGGGCGCGAAGTTCGGGAAGGACCAGCCGGTCCTTGTTCCTTCCCGCTGCCTCCTTGGAGCGGACGACGTCGGCCAGCGCCGCCACCACGATCGGTACACCGTGGATGGTGAGCTCGACGGCGTCGCGGCGCAGGTCGGCGTAGCCCTGCGTCCCGGACGGAACGAAGCTGATGTCGAGGTCACCGAATCGGGTGGTCAAGTTCAGGGTCTCGCAGCGGTCCAGGGAGGCGGCGGAGCGGTCGAAGTCGACGCCCCCCGGCTCCTTGTCGACTCGGAGCCTGGCCTGGAGCTCCTTCAGGGCGGCGGCTAAGCGGGCGAGATTGTCGGCGCGCCGGCGGGGGGTGATGTCGAGGTCGAAGGTGACATGGGTGGAGCCGTACAGGGTGGCCGCCAGTCCCCCGATGACGACGTACTCCACTTCGTGGGCCGCGAGCACGCCGAAGAGAGCGGCGGGGTCGAAGCCCCCTTCAGCCACGGCCGTTCGAGATCTGCCGGCGCCCTTCCTCGATGAAACGAACCGTGCGCACGAGTTGGTCCAGGCGCTCTTCTGGTGAAAGGGCAAGGTTCTGGAGGGACGCTCCATCGGCGGTGTCGGCGTGCGCAAGTGCCAGCTGCAACTCGAGTCCGCAGGCGCCTACCAGTCGTTCCACCGTGGAGAGCGAGGGTTCGACCCGACCGCTTTCCCAACGGGCGATCGCCGGCTGCTGAAGACCAGTGCGATTGGCCAGCTCCTGCTGGCTGATGCCGGCCCGCCGCCGGGCTTCCCGGATCAGCTGTGCACCCGTCACATCTTGACTATAACAAATTCGTTATAAGAGGCGCAACGCCGCCGGCCACCCGTTCTGGAGTCAGAGGCGACCAGCCAGCGACTCGGTGAGGGATCCGATGCCCAGAAGGTTGTCGAGCACGCCGCCTGCCACCTTCGGATGCTCGAGCGCCGGTCCCTCGAGGGGCGGAACGGGCTGGATCGAGAGTTCGGGGTCATTGACGAGGCCGAGACCGCCGAGGAGCCCGTCGAGCAGCCCTCCCGTCCCACCGAGAATCCCGCCGAGCAGGCCGGAGTCGCCGCTGAGCAGGCTGCCGAGTCCGCCTTCAATGTCACCGGTGATGACCGGCAGGTCATCGGCGAACACGTCCCCGACGTCGGTTCCGAAGAAGTCGGGAGTCTCAGGGCCGTCGTCAGCCTGAGCGGCGACCGTGCCGCCGAGCCCCAGCCCGAGGCCGAAGGCAAGAGAAGCGGCGGCCAGCCGTCTCGTGTTGCGGGACATGGTGGTTCTCCTTGCCGCCCCCTGCATGTGCCGCTCACTCGATGCGGCGAATCATGACCAAAGGCATCTAAGGGAACGATTCGACTGAATTCCGACAATTCCTCCTGCTGGCTCGGCCGCGGGTGTCGGTCGGCGAGGACGCCGCCCGGGGATCCGGATAGCCTCCCTTCTACCTGAAGGCTGAGGGGGTGATGTCTGTGTCACGTGTCGCCGAGCATCTGCAGGGTCGAGGCGTTCCCTTTGAAGTCGTGCCCCATGCGCAGGCCTATACGTCCATCAGCGAGGCCCGGGCCCTGGGTGTTTCCGCCGACGAGGTGGTGAAGTCGGTCGTGCTCCACACCAACTCCGGCTACGCCCTGGTCGCCGTCCCCGGATACCGCCGGCTGGACATGAAACTGGTCGAGGAGGCGGTAGGGGAGAAGCACATCCGGCTGGCCACCGAGGAGGAGCTGACGGAAGCCTTCCCCGACTTCGAGCTGGGGGCCCTGCCGCCGCTCGGCTCCCTGCTCGGGGTGCAGGTCTACGCCGATCCCGAGGTCATGGCCCATGAGACGGTCGTCTTCGCCGCCGGCAGCCAGACCGAGTCGGTGAAGATGCGCACCAACGATCTGTTCCAGGGCGAGGCGGTGACCGTCGTGCCCGTCTCCCGCCACCCCGAAGACGCCGACAACGAGTCCGGCCTGCAGTAAGCCGACCGGCGCTCATGCGAGGAGGGTGACCGCCCGCTGCTCGAGCTTCGCGAGGCCAAGCTCTCTGGCCGTGACCAGAGCCTGGCCCAGCAGCTCCCGGGCCTGCTTGGTGTCCCCGGCCGCCCGGCGAGCCAGGAGCATCCGGGCCCGTTCCAGGCGGGTGCGCGCCAGCCAGTGGGGAGCGCCGCGGGGATCAACGGGACGGCCTCTCCGGCGTAGGGGCGGAGCACGGCGGCGACCCGTTCCGCGTGGGTGGTGGCGCCGAGGTGGGCGGCGACGAGGGCCCAGTTGGTCATGGCCAGGAGCCAGTAGAGATCGAAGGGGACGGTCGCGGAAGTCTGGCTGTCCAGGGCCAGCGCCTCGTCGCTCAGGGCGAGGCACCGTTGCCAGTCGCCGGAGAACACCGATTCCAGACCCAGGGTGGCGAGCAGGCGAGCCCGGGTCCGGAGATCACGGTCGCCGACGGCGGCGACGGCGGCCTCGAGAGTCGCCACCTTCTCCTCGTCGACGACGCCGATCGTCGTCATGAGGTGGCCGCGGGTGTTGGCCAGCGCCGCCCGGCCCAGCGCGTCGGCATCGTCTCTCTGCCGGGCGAGCTGGGCCGCCTCGAGGAGGGTCTCGCGGTGGGAGGGGTCGCCGGCTCGGCGCTGGGCCTCGCCGAGCGAGATCAACAGCTCCACACGCTGCCCGTCGCCTTCCCGCTCTGCGGAGAGGAGGTCGAGCGCCTGGCGGTAATACGCGGCAGCCTCGTCGTGGGCCAGCTGGGCGAGGGCGCGGTCGCCGGCGCGCCTGGCATAGGCGACGGCCTTGTGCGTCTCCGCGGCGGGAGCGGACGCCCGGGCCCAGTGGTGAGCCAGGGCGGGCAGATGGTCATCGACAGCGGACTCGTAGATGGTCTCGATGCTCTCTGCGACCCGGCGGTGCAGTGCAACCCGGCGCACGGCGGAAAGGCCGTTGTAGAGGGTGTCCCGCACCAGGGCGTGGGCAAAGCGGTACCGGCCGCTGGTCGACTCGATGACGAGCCGGGCTCCGGTCGCATCCTCCAGCGCGGTGATCAGCGCTTCCTCGTTGAAGCCTCCCGCCGCCCTGACCAGCTCCGGTTCGAACTCCGCCCCGACCGCCGCCGCCGTGCGCAGGACGCGGTTGGCCTCCCCGGACAGGCGGGCGAGCCGCTTCCCGACCACCTCCCGGACGCCCTCGGGGATCCCGAGCTCCTCGATCGGCAAACGGGTCGACCATCCATCCCCGTGGCGTACGACCGCGTCCGTCTCCGCCAGGTGGCGCAGCACCTCCCGCACGAAGAACGGATTTCCTTCCGTCTCGAGATGGATGGCCCGGGCCAACGACAGGGCGTCGTCGTCGAGGGCCTGGCCCGATGCCTGCGCCACGAAGTCCGCCACGCCGGACTCGTCCAGCCCGATGAGCGAGAAGCGCTCCACTCCCCGCTGGCGACGCAGGTCGGCCAGGACCTCAAGGAGCGGATGGTCGTGGTCGAGTTCGGTGTCACGGTAGGTACCGACCACCAGCAGCCGCTTCGGCTCGGCGACCCCCGGAGCGGCTCCCAGCCCACCTCACAGACAGCCACCGGCCGGGGAAGGCCTTTGAGCTCGACCGTCCCGAGATCGACGAAGGACGCGGTCGAGCGTCCTCCCGCTACCACCTGAACCACGGAGGTGGCCAGGATCTGCCCGCTCCGGGCGGCCGCGACCAGCCGGGCGGCTTCGACGACGGGGGCCCCGAAGACGTCGTCATCCTCGACGCTCACGTTGCCCAGGGCCGACCCGGATGGCCAGTGGGGCGGGGCCGGTGCGGGCCTGGCGGTCGGCGGCATGCTGCATGGCCACGGCGCAGTCAACCGCCTCCGCGGCCGAGTTGAACACGGCCATGACACCGTCGCCGGTGTTCTTGACCTCCTCGCCACCGGTCCTCTCAATGGCCGCACGAAGGGCGGCGAAGTGCGCTCGGCGCAGTTCGTCGAAGGCCGGCTCCCCAACCTGGGTCATGAGGTCGGTGGAACCCACGAGGTCGGTGAACAGCACCGTCGCCGTCCTGCTCCCCCCTCCGGACCTCACGTTCCCAGGGTAGGGGTCCGCCGCAGGCGTGTCCGGGAGGGGACCAGGGCGACGGCTTCGGCCAGGCTTTGGGCGTCGAGGAGCAGGACGTCCGCCGGGTCCCCCGGGCGCAGCCCGTCGGAGAGTCCGCACACCTGGCGGTTGCCGCCCACGACGGTCCTCCCCAGCCACTCGAGGTCGTCCCTCCCCGTCAGGTGGCCGCCGATGGCCAGCAGCCAGGCGGACCGGAGCGGATCCCCGGTCCCCACGGCGACCACGGCGTCACAGATGTTGTCGATGCCGATGCCCATGCCCACCGAAGCCTCCCGGAGCAGCCGGACGGGGGCGATGCCCCGGCTTTTCACCTGGCGGCCCTGCAGGCACAGGTTGCTGACGGGGCAGACGACCACCGCCACCCCCGCGGCGGCGAGCGCCTCGGCCTCCCGCCGGGCGACGGCTTCGGGCCGGCCGGTCAGGCTGCAGCAGTGGACGGCGACGGCTCGTCCCCCCAACCCCACCTCTTCGACGACGGCGGCCAGCTCGGGAAGGGTGTCCACTTCCGGATCGTCCGTCTCGTCCACGTGGAGGTCGAGTCCGATGCCGAGTTCGCCGGCCAGCTGTCCGGCGGCCCGCGTGGCCTTGGCCGGATCCTCGGACCGCCACGGGGCGCCTCCCACCGCCACGGCACCACGGCCGGCCGCTTCCCGCAGCCAACTTCCGACCTCCGGGTGGTGCAGGTTGGAGTCCACCGGCATGGCGATCTGACGCACCTCCAGGCTCGGCACCGTCGAGGCCGCCTGCTCGACCGCCGCCCAGGCCCGGAAGCCCAGCACCCCGCCGATGGCGGTGTGGGTGTGAACATGGCCCACGCCCGCCTCTTCCAGCAGGCCCAGTGCCCGCCGGACGCCCGGAACCAACGCCTCTGTGGTCATGGCGCCATACGACGCCTTGAAGAGGCGCACGGCCTCATCCAGGCCGCCGCTCCGGTTCTCGCCCGTGATGGCCGAGCTGAAGGCCCGGTCGAGGTGGACGTGCGGCTCGGCGAAGGTGGGGACGACCACCCGGCCGCTGGCGTCGTGGGTCTCCACCTCTCCCTCCGGGGAGGCGAGGATGCGCCCGCTGCCTCCGAGGATGATCGTGGAGGTGCCGGCCCCGACCCTGCCGTTGGCGATCGCCAGGCAGCGTCGGTCGTGAGCGGCTGCCGTTGGTGCGGCCACCGTCCGATGCTCCCACAGGGCGGTGCGCCAACGGCGAGGATTTAGGGCGTCGAGCTCAACCGACGGAGGCGCAGACCACGGACACCCCGACCGACGTGTCGGCGGCGGACCGGTTGTGGGCGGAGACGAGCCAGCCTGGGTCCGTCCGGGTGTCGAAGGGGCTGGGTCCCTCGATGGGCCGGGACTGCACCACGTTGACACCGACATCGGGAAACACGCTGAACCCGCCGCCGAGGGCGACCTTTCCCACCGGGCAGCGCACGACGAATCCGTTGCTGGAGTTGGCGGGGAGGGTCTGAGGTACCGAGGCCAGGCGCATCACCCCGGTGAGGCCCACCAGTTCCACCGCCCCCGCCGGTCCGGCCGGTCCAACCGGTCCCGCCGGTCCGGCCGGTCCCACCGGTCCGGTTGGTCCCACCGGTCCCGCCGGTCCGGCGGGCCCCGGAGACCCGGTAGGCCCAGCAGGTCCAGGGGCTCCGGCGGGCCCCGGCGGCCCCGGCGGTCCCGCCGGTCCCGCCGGGCCCTCGACGTTCCACTCCAGGCCGGACTCGCTTGGGCGGCAGGCGGTGTCGCCGCCGAGGATCCGGAGCTGACCGTTCTCTTTCTGGGCGCAGGCGCGGATGGGCGATCTGCGCTCGCCGGCACCCACGACCGTGGCCGCTCCGGCAACGACCACGGCAACAGTGGCCAAGGCCACTGCGACCCCGGGCTTCTTCATGGCGTCCTCGATTTTCGCCGCGGCGCCCCTCCGCACTCGCGATGTCGACCAGTCCCGTCGGACCCTGAAGGCCCGGAGCGACGAAATGAGGGATCTCAGCCCTTGGTCACGCTTGTGGTGACGGGTGTTCGGCCTTTGGGAGCCCTGGTCCGGGCGGGATCTTCGTTACGAGGCTCCTCCGAGTTGGCGAGCGATCTCGGCGAAGTCCATGTAGACCCGCTCGCAGACGAGTTCGTCACCTTCGAACTCATAGAGCGCCGCCACCCGCGTGTCCATGCGACCCAGGGTGGCGGGGATACCGGCCCACTCTTCCTTCTGCGTGCCCGAGACGCGGACCTCGACCAGGATGTGGTCGTCGCCGTGCCGCAGGAACCGGGGTTCGATGTGGAGATCGGGGAAGACGGTCAAGAGCCCCACCCACATCTCGCGGATGGACTCGTGGTCAGGTCGCTGGCCCTCCTGGCCGAAGGCGGGCACGTCGTAACTCGCCTTCCGGGGGGAGAACGTCGCCACGGTCGCATCGGCGTCGTGGCGGTTCTCGGCATCGATGTGCTCGTTGATGACCGCCTCACGGCGCTGGCGAAGAGCGGTGCTTCCGTGAGTGGGAACCTCTTGGCCGCCCGCTGGTTCCGATGTCAACGTGCACACAGTTCCTCGGTACCGGAGCTGACCCTTCGATCCTCAGCGTTCGTCCGGCGGCAGCCAGGAGTGGTCGCCCACGCAGAACTCGTTGCCCTCGGGGTCGGCCATGACGATCCAGCTGACTCCGAATTCGGAGCGGGGAGAGGCTTCCAGGCGGCGGGCTCCCAGCCCTTCCAGCCGGACCGCCTCGGCCTCGAAGTCGGGAACCATGATGTCGAGGTGCATGCGGTTTTTGCCCGTCCGGGGCTCGGGCACACCTTGCAGGAGCAGGTCGGGAATCCCGTCCGGGGCCCCGGCGAGCACGACGTACTGGTCATCGACCTGCGTCTTCTGGTACCCGAGCGCCGCGATCCAGAAGGACGCCAGCGTCTTCGGGCTGTTGCTGTCGAGGGTGAGGTTGATACCGGTCATGACACCACCTCCACGTTTGTTAGCACGATCGTTCGTACTCTCTGCGTGAGACTTAATACGACCGTGCTACCTTGTCAAGATGGCAACCTCCCCGACCGAGACCCGTAGCCGGCGCCGCCGGCGCAGCGATGGCGAACGGACCCACGCCGCCATTCTGGAGGTCGCCACCCAAGTGGCGTCAGTGGAAGGGATTCACGGGCTGACCATCGGGCGCCTGGCGGAGGCGCTCGGCGTCAGCAAGAGCGGTCTGTACGCACACTTCGGCTCCAAGGAGCAGCTCCAGCTGGAGACGATCGCGGCGGCCGAGTCGATCTTCAACGAGGAAGTCCTGCGCCCGGCGCTCGAGGCCCCCGAAGGGCTCCGGAGGCTGGAAGCGCTCGGCGAGGCGTTCTTCTCCTATGTCGAGCGCCAGGTCTTTCCCGGCGGATGCTTCTTCGCGTCGCTCCTGCCGGAGATGGATGCACGCTCGGGCCCGATCCATGACTGGGTCGTGGAGGCGGAGCAGACGTGGCAAGGAGGGCTCGTGGAGATGATCCGGGAGGCGCAGCGCAGCGCCGAGATCGCGGGCGACGTCGACGTGGAGGAACTGGCCTTCCAACTGCGAGGGTGTCTCGAGCTGGGCAACTACCACTTCGTCCTCTTCCGGGATCCCCGCGCCCTCGATCTCGCACGAAGGGCGTTCGCCGCCAATCTGGAGCGGGCGCAGAAGGCGCACGGGCGCAGACGACCTGAAAGGGGGCCTTCCTGATGACCACCGTCAACCACGCTCGAGCCGCCAGTCCCGTCGACTTCGACACCTACGGCGACTACGGCCAGCAGATCTTCGACCGCACCCGAGGCGGGGGCGGCGCCTTCCAGCGACCGGCTTATCCGTTCCAGGGTCGGATCACGGCCGACGGATCGAGCGGTTACCGGGCCGAGCCGGGCCGGTACCACCTCTACATCTCGTGGGCGTGCCCGTGGGCCCAACGCAGCGCCATCGTCCGTCAGTTGAAGGGCCTCGAGGAGATCGTGACCCTCTCGGCGGTCGATCCGGTACGGGACGGCCGGGGCTGGGCGTTCCGCGACGGACGGGGGCACTCCCTGGATCCCGTCAACGGCTGCGCCCTCTTGCGGGAGGCCTACGAAGCGACCGAGCCAGGCTATGAAGGTCACGCCTCGGTGCCGGTCCTGTGGGACCGCAGGACAGGCAGGATCGTGAGCAACAACTTCCCGGACATCACCATCGACCTGGGCACCCAGTTCGAGGCCTGGGCGGACACGTCAGTCGACCTGTATCCCGAAGCCCTCCGAGCGGAGATCGACGCCACCAACGCCCTCGTCTACGAGAACATCAACGACGGCGTCTACCGGACGGGCTTCGCCGGAACGCAACCGGCCTACGAGGACGCGGTGGCGCGGGTCTTCCGGGCCCTCGACGAACTGGAGGGCCGCCTCGCCACGCAGCGGTTCCTGGTTGGTGACCAGCTCACCGAGGCCGACGTCCGCTTGTGGGTGACCCTGGCCCGCTTCGATTCGGTCTACTACTCGCACTTCAAGGTGAACCTGCGCCGTCTGACCGACTACCCGAACCTCTGGGCCTACGCCCGTGATCTCTACTCGCGGCCCGCCTTCCGCCAGACGACCGACTTCGACCACATCAAGCGCCATTACTTCGGTACCCATTCTCATCTCAACCCCAGCCGGATCGTGCCCGCCGGGCCCACCCTCGATTGGGACGCCCCTCACCGCCGGGACAGGCTGACGCCGCGAGGGTGACTGGCCGGGCGAGCCTCGGCGCCGGCGTCATCCCGCACCATGAGCCAGCCTCCGAGGCCCATCAGCACCAGGCCCAGGCCTCCGAGCTACCACCAGCTGGCGAAGGTGACGATGGATACGAACACCCCGGCCACCAGGAGTGCCGGAGCCAGCCAGCGGGGAGCGAAGGGCCGCGGCGGTCGGTCACCACGGTCGAGGAACTCCAGGACCTCACCGGCTGGTTCGTCGCCGCCTCGCCTCTCCGGGGCAGCTTTACGCTGTCACGGCGAAGAGACGCCACTCGCCGGGGACTCCCTTGAGCTCGTGGGTGCCCCGCTCGACGAAGCCGATCCTTGATCCGGCGACGAGATCCTTGACGGTGCTGGACACCAGAACCTCGCGGGCTTCGGCCAGGGCGGCCACCCGGGCGCCGGTATGCACGGCCAGGCCACCGACGTCGGAGCCCATGATCTCGCACTCGCCGGTGTGGACGCCGATGCGTACGTCGATGCCGAGCTGGCCGACGGCGTCGCGCGTGGCGCAGGCGCAGCTGATGGCCCGGCTCGGTGCGCTGAACGTGGCGAAGAACCCATCCCCGGTGGTCTTCACTTCCCGGCCGTCGAACCGCTTGAGCTCGCGGCGCACCGTCGCGTCGTGCGTGGCCAGCAGGTCACGCCACCGATGGTCGCCCAGCTCGGCGGCCCGGACCGTCGACCCGACGATATCCGTGAACATGACCGTGGCCAGGACGCGGTTGGACCGGGTGTCGTGGCGGACCCCGGTGAGGAACTGCTCCATCTCGTCGAGGACCGGATCGGGGTCGTACATCACCATGAGGTGGTCTTCCGAGGGGAACTCCACCATCTGCGCGCCCGGGATCCGCTGCGCCATGTGGCGGGCGGCCTTCACGTGGGCGACCCGCTCGCCGGTGGGGTGCAGGATGAGCGTCGGCGCGCTGATGGACGAGAGGATCTCGCGGCAGTCGAGTTGGCACAGCGCCTCGAGGACCGCCCTGGCCATGGCCGGGCTGGCCCCCATGCGTTGATACTTGCCCCAGGCGTACCGGAGCGCTTCGTTGTCGGCCTGACTGGGGGCGAAGAGCTCGATGAGCGCCGGTTCTCCCCAGTTGTCGTCGATGTCGTTCAGGAACTCGCTGATCTCTTCCCCGCTCCAGCCCCACTCCCAGTCGGCGGAGGCGCTGAACTTCGGTGAGGCACCGTAGAGGACGAGCGCGGTCGTCCGTTCCGGATGGGCGGCGGCGAACAGCAACGACATCGGCCCACCTTCGGAGACGCCGAAGAAGGCGGCCCGCTCGGATCCGACCGTGTTCATGAGTGCCACCACGTCGTCGACGCGTTCGTCGAGCGTCGGGACGTGGTCGATGGGGTCGGACAGTCCCGTGCCCCGTTTGTCCCAGAGGATGACGCGGGCGAAGGAGGCGAGACGTTCGAAGACTCGGGTCGTGCTGGGCATCTCCCAGTAGAACTCGAGGTTCGAGACGAATCCCGGAAGGAAGACGATGTCGAGAGGACCCTCACCAAGGACCTGGTAGGCGATTCTCCCGTCGCCGCTCTTGGCGTACCTGGTCTTTGGTTGCACGGCGCCCCCCCCGAGCCGACCAGTGCTGACGGCACGGTACCACCATGCCTCCGCCGGGCGGCGGGCGTCCCGCAGGAACGTGTCGAGCTGGGATATGACTACGGCACCAAGCGCGAGGATGCGGCCAGGGCGCGCCAGTCGGGGTCGCCGTCGAAGGCGGGGTCGTTGGTGAGGTTCGTCGGGGCGGACCCGTCGGCGTTCATGACGAAGATCTCCCCGTTGCCCTTGCGCTCATACCGGCTGGACGTGCGGACGAAAGCGATCTTGGTGCCAACGGGTGACCAGACCGGGTCGATGTCATCCGGTGGTTCGTCCGTGAGTTTGGTCAGGGCGGTCCCGTCGGCGTTCATGGCCCACACGTCGGCGCCGGAGCGGGCGGGCCTTCTGAGGGCGATCTTCGTGCCGTCCGGCGACCAGGCCGGGTCATCGTCGTAGTCCCGGCTGTTGGTGAGGTTGGTCTGCCCGGTCCCATCGGCATTCATGACGAAGATCTCGTAGTGGCGGGTCCGGTTGGTCCGGAAGGCGATCCGGGCTCCGTCCGGGGACCACGCCGGCTCGTCGTCGAGGCGGGCACTGTTGGTGATGTTGGTCGGGCCGGTTCCGTCGGCGTTCATGACGAAGATCTCGGCGTCGCCGGTGCGGTTCGTTCTCCAGGCGATCTTCGTCCCGTCGGGCGACCACGCCGGCTCGTCGTCGAATCCGGAGTCGTTGGTCAGGTTGGTGGCCCCGGTGCCGTCAGCGTTCATGACGAAGATCTCGTAGTCATCGCCGGCCCGGTTGTGCACGAAGGCGATCTTCGTACCGTCCGGCGACCACACCGGTTCCCGGTCGTCGGCCCGGTCATTGGTGAGCTGGGCCGGACCGCTCCCGTCGGCGTTCATGACGAAGATCTCGAAGTTGCCGGTGCGGTTGCTGGAGAAGACGATCGGGCCATTCCCGGGCCCGACCGCCTGAACAGACAGGGATGCCGAGGTCAGGAGCCCCGCGGTCACGAGCCCGGCTGCTCCGAGCCCGGTGGTGGCGAGGCTGACCGAAATCGAGCCGCAAGCCCACGGCTTCAGCCGTGGGTCAAGGCGACACCCGGGGCGCAGCCCCGGAGGTAGTTGTCGTACCTGGCTGGGAGAATGGGGTGGTGAGCTACCGCTCGTCGAATAAGACGGTGTACTCGGCGAGGTACCACCTGGTCTGGTGCCCGAAGTACCGGCGTGGGGTGCTTGCCGGTGCCGTCGAGGAGCGCCTCAAGGAGATCCTCGGGCAGGTGGCCGAGGAGGTGGGGGCGGGGCGGAGATCCTCGAGGTCGAGGTGAGGCCCGATCACGTCCACCTGCTCGTCGGGATCCCGCTGGCTGTGGCGCGGTGGGAGTGCATGCGGCTGGCCAAGGGCCGCTGGTCTCGGTTGCTGGGGGCGGAGTGCTCGGCGTGGCGCCGGTTGTCGTGGTGGTGGAGCCCGTCGTGGTTGTGTTCCACGGTGGGTGGGGCCCCGCTCGGGGTGGTCCGCGGTGACGTCGAGAACCAGCAGCGGGCGGCGTAGGGCGGTGGCGTTCCGGTACCGGCTCTACCCGGCGGACGGCCAGGCCGTGGTCCTCGCCCGCCATGGTGCCGACGCCCGCTTCGT
>JBIOUX010000151.1:0-25391 GCA_044867425.1 Acidimicrobiia bacterium
CCACCACGGGAGCCGGAAACAAGCTGGGAGAACGGGAACCGGGGCCAGGAGACGATGCAGCTGCATCGCCGAGCTTCTCACAGGCCACCACTGGCCCCACGGGCACTCACTTCTTCAGGTCGAAGTATCTAGACGTCGACGGCCTCCCGACCGCGCTGCCCGACAGTTAGCTGTCGACGGCGAAGACCGCCCCGTCGCCCTCGATGCCCTTCAGCCGGTGGCGTCCCCGGCCGGCGAAGCGCAGCCCCGACCCGGTGACGAGGCCGCGAACCGTCCTCGAGACGAGAATCTTTGGCCGTCACCTCCCAGAACTTGGCCGTCCTCTACGCCCACGCCGGGCAGGTCGACGAAGCGAGGCGCTCTACCAACGTGCCCTTTCGATCTTCCGGGCCGACCTCGTCGCCGGGCACCCCATGATCACCCTCTGCGAGACGAACATGGTGTCGACGTGCGAAGCGAAGGCGAGCCTCAAACAGGCATACACCCTGTCGGAGGCCACCCTCGCCCCCGACGCGACCGCCGCCCGCCCGTCGCCCAAGGCGTTTGAGAGCATCGTCGCCGTTCTTGTCTGTGTAAGAGAGAGCCCCCGGCTACGGCCGGGGGCTCTTCGAGCGCTCCAGCCGCTTCGGCTACGCCGCCCCGGTCGAACGAACCCTCGGTGCGAAGGGGCGGCTCTCGCTCCCCGCGCGGCCCGCGAAGACCGGGTCGTCGAGAAGCCACTCCACCGCGTCACCGCGAGCCCGAACCCTCGACGGAAGGGCGGCCAGCACCAGCCACCGCATCCCCTCCCCGAGGGACCTTCGCTTGAACTTCATCTTGAATGTCCTTTCGTTCGGCAGCCCGGCTGACCTCGTAGGCCCCGTGGCTTTGCGTCCCCGCCTCACGACGGGTTTGCCTTTTTCGCTGGCAATGACGTATCGGCCGGGAATCTGGCGTTCTCAACCGAACTTTCCCGGAATCCGCCGCTGCATCCACAACGGGCAACGATACGTACGACTTAGCCGATTTGTTCGCCGGGGGCCACCGGCCCGTTCAAGGACTACGCAGCTTCGGCGCCAGCGCCGTTTTCGGCGCTCAGTCGGTAGAGGGCCTAGACGACGAACTATCACCTCGGCCGGCCCGGGCCACTGCCACCTCCAGGAACGCCGCCTCTACCCGACGCGCCTGAGCGGTACGCGCCGCAGCCCAAGTAGGAGGCGCATAACCGGGGGGTTACCGACCGGTGACAGCGCTGGCAAGGTGGAACACTGGGCGCCGGCCGTGCCGCGCCCGCCACCAGGAGGGACCAGATGCGTGTCCTCATCCAGCTGCGACCGCCGCCGGAACTCGTCGAGGCGGCCGTGTTGGCGACGGTGGGAGCGGGGGAGCCGCCCGCCCCCGAGGCCGTCGCCGGCGAGTTGCCGGGGTGCCGGCTCGACCCCGGCTACCCCCCGGTGCCCGTCCCCCGTCCCCGGCCCGTCGACCCGGACGGCGATCCGTTCTCCTTCGAGCAGGAGATGGCTTTCTCCCTGGCGCCACACGAGGCGGGTGTGTTGGTGCGGGGCGAGATCGCCGACGACGACCTCACCAGCCGCCTGGCCCTGCTCAGCGCCTCCCGGCCGGACATCGCCGGGATCTTCGCTGACCCCACCATCGAGACGTGGCCCACGTGCGGCGACAGCGGGGCGGTGGGGAACTGGCGGGACGTGGCCAGCGAGCTCCGCGTCTCGGAGCTGCACGATGCCGGCTACACCGGCTCGGGGGTGGCGCTGGCGGTGGTCGACACGGGGCTCAACGTGGCCCACCTCGAAGCTCGCCTTGGCCGGACCGTGGCCCTCGACGCGGCGCGCAGCTGGACGCCGAGAGGAGTCGGGACGCAGCCGGGGGCACACGAGGTCGACCACGGCACCATGTGTGCCTTCGACGCGTTGATCGCCGCCCCCGAGGCGAGGATGCTCGACGTGGCCGTGCTCCTGTCCCGGCGCCAGGGCTCGACCCAGATGGAGGGGCTGCTCTCCGATGCCGTGGTGGCCTACGCCCACCTCCGCGGGGTTCTCGACGCCGTGCCCGAGGAGGGCCGGGCCCTGGTGGTGACCAACAGCTGGGGGTCCTTTTCGCCGGAATGGGATTTCCCGCCGGGACACCCCGGGAACTACTCGGACAACCGCGCCCACCCTTTCAACGTCATCGTCTCGAGCCTCGAGGCGGCCGGCGCCGACATCGTCTTCGCCGCTGGGAATTGCGGGCGGGACTGCCCCGACGGGCGCTGCCGCTACCCCAGCCGTCCCATCGGAGGCGCCAACTCCCATCCCCGGGTGCTCTCCGTCGGCGGTGTCGACGTCACCGGGGAGCGGGTGGGCTACTCGTCGCAGGGTCCCGGGCGGCTGGCGCGACGCAAGCCGGATCTGTGCGGCTACACGCACTTCGCCGGGTCGGAAGCCTTCCCCGGGCGGCCCGACTCGGGAACGTCGGCGGCCTGTCCCGTGGCCGCCGGGGTGGTGGCCGCCATCCGTCCCCTGTTCCCGCCCCGGGCCCTCAGTCCCGAGCAGGTGCGGACGCTGCTGCGGCGGACGGCCGATGACCGCAACGGCGGCGGCTACGACTACGACTACGGCTACGGCGTCATTGACGTCGACGGCCTCATGAGGGCGCTCGAGCGGCGCAGGAAGCCGCCGGCGTAACGGGAAGGAGGACCGAGGTGCCGCTACCGGGCCCGACCGTCATGGTGACCGTGGAGCTCCCGCCCGAGCGGGCGACGCTGGCTGCGGCCCGGGAACAGCTCGGCCTTGCCGAAGACGAGGTCGACGAGGACTTCGGCCTGGTGCCGCTCGACCCTGACCGGGGGACGTACGCCGTCCTGGTTCGCGCCGAAGCCGGCTCCCGGGCCGCCGCCCGGCCGGGCGCGAAGGGCCCCTACGAGAACCCCACCATCGGACCCTTGGGGCCGCCCCAGGCCACCGACGGCTGACGCCGGGGGGCCACCGTCACAGGCGTGACGTTGTGAACGCGAGGCGGACAGCGGAAGCGAGCCCCGATCTTCCGTACCGTTCTCCTGACACCCACCGGGCGGCGACGCCGGCCGGCCAGGAGAGGGCGGAGGGCCGCCGTGATCATCGACCGGGAGCTTCGCCGGGGACGCCTCGACGGGACGCCGGCCGTTCTTTCCGGGCCCATGCCGTCGCCCCCTCGGGAGCCGGCCATCGCCCTGGACCGGGTCACCCGGCGGTTCCCCTCGGCTGCGGGGACGACCTACACCGCCGTGGAGGACGTGAGCCTGGCCGTCCCCGAGGGCCGCTTCCTGGCCCTCGTCGGGCCGAGCGGCTGCGGGAAGTCGACGATCCTCAACTTGGCGGCCGGCCTGCTCGCCCCCAGCGAGGGCTCCATCACCGTCCACGGCCAGGCGCTGACGGGCCTGAACGACCGGGCGGCCTACCTGTTCCAGCAGGACGGGCTGCTGCCGTGGAAGACCGTGCTCGACAACGTGGCCCTCGGCCTCGTCTTCCGGGGATGGAGCCGGCGGGCGGCGCGCCACCTCGCCCGGGACTGGCTCGAGCGGGTCGGCCTCGGGCCCTTCGCCGGCCACTTCCCCCGCCAGCTGAGCGGCGGGATGCGCAAGCGGGTGGCGATCGCCCAGAGCTGGATCGTCGACCCCGACATCCTGCTCATGGACGAGCCCTTCAGTGCGCTCGACGTCCAGACCCGCCAGATCATGGAGAACGAGCTCCTCGCCCTGTGGACGGGCTCGCGCCAGACCGTGCTCTTCGTCACCCACAACCTCGACGAGGCCATCGGGCTGGCCGACGAGGTGGTGCTCCTCTCGGCCGGCCCCCGGAGCCGGGTGGTGGGCACCTATCCCATCGACCTGCCCCGGCCCCGTGACCTCATGGAGGTCCGGACCGAGCCCCACTTCGTCGACCTCTACCGGGCCATCTGGGCCGAGCTGCGGGAAGAGGTGATCCGAAGCCATGCACGCGGTCCGGCCAGCCCGATGTGACACCGCCGTCGTCGCACCGGTCGCCCTCGGCGGCGGCCTGGTCCTGCTGTGGCAGCTGCTCGCCGACGCCGGAGTCCTTGACCCCTTCTACTTCAGCCGGCCGAGTGCCATCGCCGCCCGGGTGGGCGACTGGCTGGCCAGTGGTTTCCTCTGGGGGCACCTGTCGGTGACGCTGGTGGAGGCGTTCTACGGCCTGGTGCTCGGAGTCCTCCTCGGGCTGGTGGTGGGCTTCCTCCTCGCCCGCACGCCGGTGCTGGCCCAGCTGTTCAACCCCTACGTCCGGATGCTGAACGCCATGCCCCGGGTGGTGCTGGCGCCGATCTTCCTGCTCTGGTTCGGGATCGGGATCTGGTCGAAGGTCGCCTTCGCCGTCACCCTCGTCTTCTTCGTGGTGTTCTTCAACACCTACCAGGGCGTGCGCGAGGTCGACGCCGTCGTGCTCGACAACGCCCGGATGCTCGGCGCCTCGCCCCGACAGCTGGTCCGCCACGTGCTGGCCCCGAGCGCGCTCACCTGGATCTTCTCCTCCCTCCACGTGAGCGTGGGCTTCGCCATCGTGGGGGCGGTGGTGGGCGAGTACCTGGGGGCGGCCCAGGGCGTGGGCTACGTGATCGCCCAGGCCGAAGGCCTCTTCGACACCACCGGCGTCTTCGCCGGGATGACCGTGCTCATGGCCGTCGTGCTCGTGGTCGACCACCTCGTCAACCGTCTCGAGCGCCGCCTCCTGCGTTGGAAGCACGACCCCGCCCTGACCCCGGGACGCGAGATCGAGCGGAGGATGCCATGAAGCTGCGCGCTTTCCCGACCCCCCGGCACCTGCGGCGGGCGGCGGTCGGGCTGGCCCTGGCCGCCACCCTGGCCGCCTGCAACGCCTCGGGAGGGAGCGCGGGGGCGGCCGGCGGGAGCCGGGTGACGCTGGCCCTTCCCGCCCCGAACCTGATCGTGCTCCTCCCCGCCACACTGGCGGACCGGCTCGGTTACTACGCCGACGAAGGCTTGGATGTGCGCCTGGAGCACTTCCAGGCTGGCTCGAAGGCGCTCCATGCCCTCCTGGCCGGGGACGCCGATGTCGTCCAGGGCTTCTACGAGCACACCGTGCATTTGGCGGCCCGGGGCCAGTCGCTCACGTCCTTCGTCACCCTGGTGCGCTCGCCGGGTGCCGTCCTGGCCGTCTCGCCGAAGACCGGGCGGGCCATCACCGGCGTCGAGGATCTGAAGGGCGCGGTCGTGGGGGTGACCGCCCCGGGCTCGGGCACGCATTTCTTCGTCAACCACGTCCTCGTGCGCCACGGCCTCGCCCCCGAGGACGTCAGCATCCAGGCCATCGGGGCGGCGTCGACGGCCATCGCCGCCATGGAGCAGGGCCAGGTGGACGCGGCGGTGCTCATCGAGCCGACCGTGTCCCAGCTCGAGCAGCGGGTCGGCCCGCTCCACATCCTCGTCGACACCCGCACCCAGCGCGGCGCCGACGAGATCTTCGGCGGCGGCCGATACCCGGGCACGGTGCTCTACGCCCGCTCGGGGTGGATCGACGGGCACCAGGCGACGGCGAGGAAGCTGGCCCGGGCGATGATCCGGACTCTGCGCTGGATCGACGACCACTCGGCGGAGGAGATCGCAGCCGCGATGCCGCCGGAGTTCCGGGGCGACGATCCCGGCATCTACGTGAAGGCCCTCGCCACGGCCAAGTCGACCTTCGCCCTCGACGGGCGGATGAACCACCAGGACGCCGAGGCGGTTCGCCGGATGCTCTCCCTGTCCATCCCCGAAGTCCGTGACGCCGACATCGACCTGGCCCGGACGTACACCAACGAGTTCCTGCCCCCGAAGTAGCGAACCGGAGTCGGCCGTGGCCGCTGGATCACGAGCTCTTGGTGGAGCCGGTGCGGTCCTGAAGTTCCCAGCCGAGCCAGGCGCGGAGGTTGCGTTCGAATCCTTCGAAGTCGGTCGAGCGGCGCAGTGCCAGGAGTGACTCGGCGTCCTTGCCGACGACAGTCCGTAGCGGAGCCTCGGTATCAGTGGCGACCCCCACGATGGCGTCGGCCACCATCCTGGGGTCAGCCGTTCCGCCCCCGAGTCGGGACATGGCGCCTTCGAGGTGCTGGTAGTCGGGCCAGTACGGGGACTCCTGGTTGAAGGCGCGCGCCACCGGAGCGTTGTTGAACAATTCCGTTGCAAACTGCCCGGGCTCCACGATGGCGATGCGGATTCCGTAAGGACGGACTTCGTAGTGGAGGGTTTCCGAGATCGCTTCGACCGCATGCTTGGTGGCGGCATAGAGCCCACCGAAAGGCCGTCCCGCCAGCCCGGCGACTGAGCTGACGTTCACGATCACGCCTCCACCGCGGTCGCGCATTCCGGGGAGGACAGCCCGGATGACCCGCAAGAGCCCGAAGACGTTCGTGTCGAATTGGAGGAGCACTTCATCGTCCGTCGCCTCCTCGACCGGGCTGCGGAGGAAGACGCCGGCGTTGTTGATGGCGATGTCCACCGCCCCCGACTCCGACAGGATTCGCTCCACTGCCCCGCTCACCGAGGTGGAGTCGGTCACGTCCAGCGGGACGATCTCGAGGTCGAGGCCTTCCTCTGCGGCCGCTTCCCGCAGAGCCCGGGCCTTGGCGAGATCACGCATGGTGGCATAGACGGCGTCACCCCGCCTGGCGAAGGCCAGGGCGGTCAGCTTCCCGATTCCGCTGCTACAGCCGGTGATGAGAACGGTGGCCATCGTTCGCTCCTTCCCCGCCGACGTGTATCGCTGGTCACATCCTTGCGTGCCCAGCCAGAACGGGGCACGGTTCTCCTGTCATGACCACGATCTGCACCGCTTGTGGAACTGAGAATCGGGAAGGCCGGAGGTTCTGCATCGAGTGCGGTGCCTCGCTCACGGCTCCTCTCTGCCCGGCGTGCGGAGGGGCCAACGAGCCGAAGGCGCGGTTCTGCGGTGATTGTGGAGGGCGGCTCGTCGCGGACGCCGTTTCGACCGCCGGCTCCTTCTCCCCGGTACCCGGGCACACAGAGAGCGCGGAGCGGAAGCAGCTCACGGTGCTGTTCGCCGACGTGCAGGGGTCCATGGACCTTCAGGAGAACCTCGACCCGGAGGCGTGGGCGGGGATCATGGGTCGTCTGGTTCAGATCCTGGCCGAGGGCGTGCGCCGCTTCGGGGGGACCGTCGACAAGTTCACCGGCGACGGCATCATGGCCCTCTTCGGCGCTCCGATCGCCCAGGAGGACCATGCCCGGCGAGCCTGCCACGCCGCCTGGCACCTGACCCGGGCGGTGGGGACCTACGCGCAAGAGCTGCGATCCGAGGGCGTCGACCTCCACCTTCGTCTTGGCCTCAACTCGGGAGAGGTGGTGGTGGGCCGGGTCGGCGACGATCTCCAGCTCGACCCGACGGCTCTCGGCCACACGGTGGGTCTGGCCCAACGCATGGAGGCGCTGGCCCAGCCCGGTCGGGTCCACCTCAGCGAGAACACGGCCCGGCTGGTGGAGGGTTGGTTCGGCCTGGCCGACCTGGGCCCCATGGTCGTCAAGGGTGCCCGGGAGCCGGTGCGGGTCTTCGCCCTCGAGGGTCCAGCGCCGTCCTCCGGGGTGCGGAGCGACCGGGCCGTGGGCACCTCGGCACTGATTGGCAGGGAGCGGGAGCTGGCGGCCCTGGAGGAGGCATTGGCCGCTGCCGCGGAGGGCCGGGCCCAGGTGGTGGGGATCGTGGGCGAGGCGGGGGTGGGCAAGAGCCGCCTGTGCGAGGAGTTCGCCCGTTCGGCGGCGGCCGGAGACGTCACCGTGCGCCGCACCGCGGGCGTCTCCCACGGCCGGGACATCCCGCTCCTGCCCATCCTCGCCCTGCTGCGCCAGTACTTCTCCATCACCGAGGCGGACAGTCCCGACCAGGCCCGGGAGAAGATCGCCGGGCGCCTGGTTCATCTCGACCCCGCCCTGGAGGAAGCGCTGCCCCTGATCTATGACTTCCTCGAGGTGCCCGACCCCGGACGACCAGTCCCCAAGCTGGCACCCGAAGTGCGGATGCGGAGGATCTTCGAGACGCTGCGTCAGGTGACCCGGCGCGGCAGCGAACAGGAGGTCCTCATTCTGGTGGCGGAGGATCTCCATTGGTTCGACCCTCAGAGTGAGGCCTTCCTGGAGCGGCTCATCGAGTCCCTGCCCGGATCCAAGACGCTGGTGGTCGCCAACTTCCGTCCCGAGTTCTCGGCCTCCTGGATGCGCCACTCCTACTACCGCCAGCTGCCACTGGCGCCGCTGGGAGAGAAGGGGGTCGGCGAGCTGTTGGGCGGGCTCCTCGGGGTCGACCTGTCGCTGGCGCCCCTGGTCGCCTTCGTCCTCGAGCGCACGGGCGGAAACCCGTTCTTCGTCGAGGAGGTGGTACGGGCCCTGGTCGAGGATGGCACCCTGGCCGGCACCCCGGGGAGCTTCCGCCTCACCCAGCCGCTCCACCATGTGAAGGTCCCCCCGAGCGTCCAGGCGGTGCTGGCCGCCCGCATCGACCGCCTCCCCGCCGAGCACAAGGGGGTGCTCCAGACCGCTGGCGTCATCGGGCGCTCGTTCTCCCAGACCGTGCTGGCCAAGGTGACGGGCCTCGCCGGCGAACCCCTGGACGACGCCCTGCGCGCCCTGTGCCGGGCCGAACTGCTCCAGGAGGGCGACGGGCACCCGGGTGGCGAGTACCGCTTCTGGCACCCGCTCACCCAGGAGGTCGCCTACGGCACCCTGCTGGGCGGGCGTCGCGTTCAGCTCCACGCCGCCGTGGCCCGGGCCATCATCGAAGCGGAGCCGGACCGGCTCAATGAGCGGGCCGCGCTGGTCGCCGCCCACTTCGACCAGGCCGGCGATGACCTCGAGGCGGCCCGCTGGAACGCCCGGGCGGCGACCTGGGCGTTGCGCAGTGACGTCGGCGAGTCGATGCGACGCTGGAGAGCCGTCCTCGCCCACCTGGCCCAAACCGCGGAGACGGAGGAGACGCTCCGCCTCGGGATCACCACCCGCTCGCTGCTCGCCCAGTGGGGGGTGCGGACGGGCCTGGCCGTGGCGGAAGGTGATGCCCTCCTGGCCGAAGGGCTGGAGATGGCGAACCGGCTTGGTGACCCGGTGCTGGAGTGCCTCATCCGCGCCGTCTCCGGAACCAGGAAGTTCGCGCTGGGGGAGTTGGGGCGGGGCGCCGGCATGATGATCGAGGCCGCCCGCGTGGCGGACGGGCTGGGCGAGCCGGGAATCATGCTCGGCGTGTGGTGCGGTGCCTGGACGGGGCAGCTGGCCGAGGGGCTGCGGCTTGCCGACCGGGCCATCGAGCACTGCGACGGCGACGCTGATGTCGGCGTGGCCCGTGTCGGCTACAGCGCGATTGGCGCCGGCCTCCTCGCCCGGGCGGAGCTGCTGGCCCGGATGGGACGGTTGGCGGAGGTGCGGGATTCGACGGACCGGGCCATGGCGTTGGCCAGGGAGCGGTCCGAGTCCGAGCTCATCCTCCGGGCCTTGAGCATCTCTTCCCGCTTGGCGTTCTATACCGGGGAAGACGATGGGGAGTCCGTCGCCCGGGCCGATGAGGCGGTCAACGTGGCCGAGGATTCCGGCAACGCGCTCATGCGCCTGCTGGCCCTCGCCTCCGTGGCCATCGCCGAGCTCGTGCAGGGACGGTGGAGGGCGGTGTGCGATGTTGCGCACCGCGCCCTCGAGGAGGGTCGTAGCCGCGGGCTGCCCTTGTTCGACGCTGACCTGCTCACCCACCTGGCGCTGGCCGAGCTCGGGCGATCGAGGCCAGAGGCGGCGCTGGCGGCCGCCGACGAGGCGGTGGCCGTGGCCACTGCTCAGGGTGCCCAGGTGTTCGAGTGCGCCGCTCGTCTGGCCCGGGCGCGGGCCGTGCGCGCCGCGGAGGCGCCAGGCGGAAGGGACCGCGCCGAGGCGGATCTGCGGGCGGCCCTGGCCCTGGTCCGCGACACCGGCGCCACGACGTACGAGCCGTTCATCCGGGAGGAGCTGGGACGCCTCCGGGCCGACGAAGCCGAACTCCGCGACGCCCTCCGGCTCTTCGCCGCCATCGGCGCCACGGGACACGCCCGGCGCCTGCAGGCCGAACTTTCCGCTCGTTCTTCTCGGGGTGGAGGTACCGCCCGAAGCTGAAGCCCTTGGGCGACGTCGGAGGCGAAGTTGGCCTTGAGGGTCTCGAGGCCACCGGGGACGGCCGGGTTCACCGGGAAGATCCCCGCCGTCCGGGGCGGGTTGCGCCGGGCCGGCTCCCCGTAGGTGTAGGGGCCGAAGCGGCCGTCGAACTCGACGGTGCCGAGCTGGCGTGAGGCCGCGAGGAGGCCCCGGCGGGACAGGTCGCCCAGAGCCACCGCCTTCTCCAGGAAGCCGGTGACGACCATGGCCTGGACGTGATACGTCCCGGCGTCAGGGGCAGCGGTCGTCCAGCTCGATGTCGACGCCGACCCGGCGGAGCTTGACCGAGCTGACGCGGTCGTCGGGCAGATCGAGGCAGCGCAGCAGGTGTTCGGCGGATGCGGCACAATCGTGCTGGCTCTCACGCTTGTCGCCGTGGGTGTCGTCCCGGGGCGTCGCCACCTCATGGTTGGGATCCAGGCGGTAGGTCATGCCGCCGATCAGGATCCCGTCGGCGTGCACGGCGACCACGACATCCCGGGAGGCGGCCGCCTTGATCTCGGCGGCGGAGATCTCCTGGCCCGGCGTCACCGCCAGGCGGACCCGGCGGGCGCCTCCGGCGGCCAGGCCGAAGCTGTTGCCCCCGGCCGAGGCGGCTCGGGCCTGCCACCCCTTCTCCACCAGGAGCGGCGGCAGGGTGATGTCCAGCATCACCTTCACCCGGCGGTCGAAGGGGTTGTGCACGGTGAAGGACAGCCCGACGAGGTCGTCGATGAGATCCAGGATGTCGTCGAGGAGGTTCGTGCCCGCCGGGACCGGATGCACGTTCCGCTGCCCGATGTTGTTGTCGTGGGGCACGAGGCGCCACTCGGGGATCGACTCGCCCGGCCCGAAGGCGTCGACGTTGCTGGGGTCGCCCGACGCCGACGCGATCATCAGCAGGCACTCATGGTCGGCGGTGGTCGGGGTCCACGAGAACGGGCCGACCACCACGTCGCCGCCACTGGGGATGTCGGGGGCGGAGAGCTGGGCCGTCGTCATCGCCACCCAGTCGTCGGGCCAGGTCAGTCCGGCACCGGGATCGGTGTGATAGGCCTTGACGACCACGCCGGTGGCCGTCTGGGTGCCCCGGTTGCGCACCCGGCAGTAGGCGTAGTTGGTCTGGTTCAGCCACGGGTCCTGGTGCAGCGTCCCGGCGTCGGCCGACCGGCGGTTCCACACGTTCTGGTTGTCCCAGTGCACCGGCTGGAACTGGTACTCGCCGTTCCGCCCGTCGTCGATGTAGACATCCTGGGCCGGGGGCTGACCCTCGGTCGTCACCGGGGTGGGCGCGCCGGGGGCCTGGAACAGGCCCTGCTTCTCGAACGCCCAGCGGATCACCTTGCCGTAGGCGCCGCCGGCCAACCCTTCCATGGGCCAGTCGGCGGTGTCGGCGGCGAGGAGGGCGTTGACCCATCCACTGGCGTTGCTGGGATTGGTCCACGGGAACAACGTGCCCACTGCCCCGAGCATGAGGTGGGCGACCACCCGGGCGGCGAAGCGCCGCATGTCGACGCTGGCCGAGTCGCCGCCCAGGCTCCGGTAGATCCGGAAGTGGGTGGTGCACAGGATCTCCTCCGACTGGTAGCCGGCATCGTCCATGGAGCCACCCCAGGCCCATCCCGCGCCGACGGCCCGGTCGTGACGGCGGCCGATCACCGCCGCCACCCAGGGGAAGGTGAGGAAGCGGTCGGCGGCGAGCGTGTCCGGGTCGTTCAGGATGGCGGCGAAGCTGTCGCCGGCCGAGTGCGAGAACCCGAAGTTGGCCGCGTTGACGTGGTCGTAGAGAATCCCGTGCCCTCCCAGCTCGTGGAGGACGACCCGCCAGTCGTTGGCCAGCCCGATCGGGTTGGTGGTGTCGGCGAGGTGGGCCAGCTCGTAGTCGACGTTGGCGATGCCACCGGTGCCGTTGCCGCTGCAGGAGGCGTTGATCTCGATGCCGTCGATGGAGCCGTACCGGCCCCGGTGGTCGACCAGGAGCGGGAAGGTGGTGCCGTCGAAGTAGTCGGACCGGTCGAAGCCCAGGTCGGCGACCAGCCGGAAGAACCGGTCGTTGTGGTAGTAGGCGTTGACGGCGGCGAAGTCGTTGGTCCGCGACGGGTAGTCGAAGTTGGTGCCGACCGGCTCGGTGGGGGGAACGGCGGTGGTCAGCTCGAAGTCCTGGACGGCGATGGTGTCGCCGGCGAGGCTCTGCTCCGCGCCGGGCGCCGGCGCCGCCAGGCCGGGGAGCATGACCGAGGTGCGGAAGCCGTTGAGCGTTCCGGCCACGGCATCAGGCCCAGCCGTACCGCCGGCGGTGAGGGGGTCGCGGGTGAAGACCAGGCCGCTGATGTCGGCGCTGAAGGAGCGCAGATACAGCAGGGCGCCGGTCTCGGCGTCGACGATCGCCAGCCAGGTGATGACCCCACGGGGAGGCGTCACGATCCCGAAGGTGATCTCCCGGGCGATCCGGAAGCTGCCGTCCTCCAAGTCGGGCGCCTCCGGGACGGGGAAGGGGAAGGCCAGGCGGTGGCGGTGCCCGTCCTGGCCGTTGGTATTCCGCTCGTCGGTGAGGCGCTTGGCGGCCTCGTACCGGAAGACGACGATGCGGTCGGACACGACCTCGATCTGCGTACTGCCCATCTCCGCCGCTCGCCGCCCGTCGGTCGCCTTGGCGGTGCGGGACGCCCGAGCGGTCAGCGTCGTGCCCACGGCCGCGCTCATGAGCCCGCGCTCGCCGGCCACGGCGCGCTTGAGCACGGGAGACCGGGGGAGGTCGACGTCGATCTGGCGCCAGGTGTTGTTGGCCACCGTGGCCACGCGCGCCGGGCCGGTCCGCATGGTCACCGTCACGCCGCTGCGCCACACCTCGAGACCCCGCCACGTCTGCTGGAAGGCGACCGTGGTGGTGTCGAACTGATACTTCTCCCCCGCGTAGCGCAGCTCGATGCCGTCGGCGGTGACGGCGTCGCCGGGCCCGTCGGTGGCGCCCGGCAGAGCCTCGCCGGTGAGCCAGCTGGGATCAATGTCGAGACGGTCGGCGTGGTCGATGAGGAACTCGGCCGCCGCACGTTGCGGCAGCTGCTGGCTGGTCGACCGGCTGCGGTCCGCCGGCCGGAGCTCCTTCACCCTCCCGTCGTCATCCCTCCCCAGGTAGAGGCTGCGTCCCGAGTCGTAGTGCTCCGCCATGGCACATCTCCTTTTCTTTCGTGCCGAACGGGGTCTTGGAATTGCACGGCCCTTCCTGGAAGGACCTACTGCTCCAACCTGGTGAAGGCGATGACGTCACCCGCCGGCGACCACGCCGGCAGCATGTCCTCCGCCTCGTTGGTGGTGATGCGGTCCTTCTGCACCGTCGGGTCCTGCCTCGCCTCGTCGACGTCTTCGGCGTCGAGGACATAGATCTCGTTCTGCTCCCCCTTCTCCCGAGAGAAGGCGATGCCCTCGGGCGACCAGGACGGCGAGAGGTCGTCGGTGTCGTTCTTGGTCAGCCGTCTGATGCCGGTGCCGTCTGCGCCCATGACGTAGATCTCGAAGTCGCCGTCCCGGTCGCTGGCGTAGGAGATCTGCTGGCCGTCCGGGGACCACGTCGGGAAGAGATCGTTGTCCTCGTTGTCGGTCACGCGCGTCACGTTGGTGCCGTCGGGGTCCATCAGGTAGATGTCGAGGTCACCGTCCCGGTCGCTCACGAAGGCGATCCGGTTACCGGCGGGCGACCACGACGGCTGCGTGTCCAGGGCCGGGTCGTCGGTGAGGCGCACCGGGTCCTGGCCCTCCAACCCCACGGTGTAGATGTCAAAGTTCTGGTCCTCGGCCCGGCCGCGGACAGGGGCCTGGGACCGGGTTCGGGAATGTCGAGGTGCACCCCGGTTGGCTCGCTGGGCCAGGGCCGGGGCTCTGACGAAGGCGACCGACTGGCCGCCGGGGCCGGCCGCCGCCAGACCGTCGACGTACGGTCCGGTCGTCAAGGGTTGAGCCCCGGAGCCGTTGACGTCCTGGAGGAAGAGATGTGCGTAGGCACCTTCGCCCCTCGCCGTCACCGCCTGCTGGCCGCTGAGCATCGCTTCGACGGAGCCCTGACCGATCATCTGCGACTGCCCTCCGTCGCGGGATGCCAGGATCATCTCGAGCTGCGGGAGGATGTCGGGCCCGATCGGACGGGTGGTGGCGAACCACGTCCCGAAGCAGTACTTCGTCCTGAAGGATTGAGGAGAGTCGCACGCCGCGGACGGGTCGATCTGATCCTTGCCCGAGGAGCCCCCGCTTCCCGAGGAGCCCCCGCTTTTCCCTGTGGTCGTCGTTGTGGAACTCGCGGTGCCGGTCTCCGGGGAGGCGACGGTGTCCGGGTCCCCCCCGGGCGTCTCCGTGGTTTCCTGTTGTGGCCTGCGGGTCGCGGGTTCGTCGGGATCGTCGCTGTCGGATCGGCCGGGGGGCGTGTACTCGTCTGGAGGCATGGCGGCCGCGGGTCCGTGGGTGTCGTTGGGAGGGGCGACCTCGCTCCCCGGTTGATCTCCACCTGCGGCAGTGCTGTCCAGTCCCGTGTCCGGGTCCCCCCCGTCGGGATCGTCGCTGCCCGGCGCGTCATCTCCGGGAACGAACTCGCCGCCGCTGGCGCTCGATCCTGTCGCCACGGAGTCATCGGAGGACGACGAGCACGATGTCAGCGCCGCCAGGCTGAGGGCCACGGCGATCAACACGGTCAGCCCCGTCCGCCTGCGCCGCCCATCATCCTGGGCGATGTGTACGGGCTCAGGAGTCATCAGGACCCTCCTTGATGCTGTTCGGGGACGGCGCGGACCTGCGCAAGGGCGGGACGTACTCGACCCTCAACCCGTCGTCGTCGGGCAGGACGATGGCGGTCCCCCGTCCCGGTGCCCAGCCCGAAGGGAGGAAGAAGAACTTCCCGCCGGCACGGACGAGGAGCTTGAGCCCCGTGTAGCGGAACCGGTAGGACGACTGCTCGTCGCCGATGGGCTGCACCGCCACCCCCGGGCCTCGGAGGTGGAGCCGCTCCTTGCTGTAGAGCAGGGCCGTCGGACGGCGGGAGCCGATCTCCCCGGCCAGCTGCCGGGCGCGTCCGTAGCCGGCCGACTTGGCCCACTGACCGGTGGCGGCGAACAGGCTGAGGACGATGAGGGCAGTGACCAGGGTGGCGATGACGGTGGACGACCGGCCCCGCGGGACGGCGGGCGGCGCCGGCGCCGTCCCCAGGGCCACGAGACCTCGGAGGTAGAACCCGTACACCACGGCCCCCACACCGAATCCGAGGTTGAGCGGCGTCAGGATCGAGTTGGTGGTGATGATCGGGCGATCCACGATTTCGGTGGCCGCCATCACGAACAGCACGACTCCGACGCCCACGGCGCCCACCGCTGCCCACCCGATCCAGTCGAGGTGGATGCCGGCACCGATCCAGCGGCGGAGGGCGGCGTGCGACGACACGAGGACCACACCCAGGAGGAGCATCACGCTCACCGGCAGCACGACCGGGTCGATGCTCCTCAGGAGATAGTCCTGGGTGGAGTAGCCGAGGAGGCTGTGGTCGATGCCGAAGTACAGGAGACGGGAGTTGGTGAACTCCCAGCCGAAGTAGAAGAGCAGCCCGGTCAGCAGCGTGGTCGGCGCCACGACGAGCTTCAGGGTCTCGAGTGTCGAGCGCAGCTGGAGCGCGTTCGTCTCCGGAAGCGCAACGGCCGGCGTCGCCATGACGGACGGAGGCGGCTCGTAGGCCGGCGAGCTTCGTGCCGTGGCCGGGGAGTCAGAGATGAGGACCTCGCCGTTCATGGGCGTCACACTCCGAGCTGGTAGCGCTCTCCTAGGTTCGACATCAGGACAAGACCGTTGCCCTGGCGGACGGCGTCGACGATGCGTCGCTGTCCTTGCTGGTACTCGGCCATCAGCGGCTCGTAGGGGCGGATGACGGGGGCGCTGCCGAAGGCGAAGATCCCGCCGTCGGCTCCCACCATCCAGTAGCCGGTCTTCCCGTTGTGGGCCAAGCCCTTCACGATCGGCGCGTTCAGCGCGACACCGGCAAGAGACCCGTACAGCGGGGCTTCTCCCTCGGCGAAGACCTGCCCGAACTCGTCGAACGTCCAGCACCCGTCGTTGAAGACCTCGATGGCGACGGCGGTCTGGGTGTCGGTGGGGTCGGACGGGTCCCGCCGGACCTCGGTCACCGGACAGCCGTCGACGATCCACTTCATGACCGAGGGGCCCGGGCAGGCCGTGTTCTTCCACACCCCGTGCGGTTTGATCTGCGAGCCGGCCCCGCTGGCGCGGAACAGGTCGATGGTCTCTTTGAAGGCAGCCTTCGCCTCATCGCTGAAGCCGTCGTTCTCTCCGAACAGTCCGCAAATGGCGTAGTGGGTTTTGTTCCCTTGGTTGGTTCCATTGGCCGCGGAGCGCACGCCGGTCCATCGGCCTTGGAAGACGTATCCATGGGGACAGACGACGGCGTTGTAGGCGATGTCGTCCCAGCGCTTCGTCTCCATGTGGAAGGTCTGGATGATCCGGACCTTGCCGGCGCACTCTTCGTGAGGAAAGACGCCCATCTGCGGCCCTTCCCAGTGCAAGGTCACGCCCGCCGGCGAACCCGACATGCGGGTGATGTCCTTGGGCGGTCGAGCGCCCCATTCCGAGCGGGTGATGAGCCTCATGGCTGACTCCCGTTTTCCGTCCTGCCGGCCAGGACCCCAATGAGCTCGGCGGGTATGTCGTGGTCGTCGCCGTCGCCGTCTGTCCTGCCGGCGTCGTCTTGGGTCGTCAGGGCCCCGGCTCCGTTGCCGGCGACCGGAACGGCAGATGGGGTGGGTCGAGGCACCGGTGGGACGTCCGGAAGCGAAGGAACGACCTCGGGCAACTTGATGTTCCGAGGTTCCGTCTCGATGCCCGCGGGAGTGACAACCGTGACCTCCACCGGTCCCGGTTGAACATTGGCGGGGATGGTGGCATGCACGATCCCTTCCGAGACCGTGACGTTCGGTGACGGCAGGCCGTCGAACTTGACCGTAGGTAGCTGGCCTCCGGTCGGGAACAGGTTGTGGCCCCGGATGGCGATCTTCTCCCCGATCCGAGCGGTCGAGGGCAGGATGCTGGTCACCACCGGCCCGTTGTTGTCGACGACCTTGTTCCCCAGGTAGCCGACCGTCGCCGCGGTGGTCAGTCCGATGAGCGTGGGCGGCATGTCCGGCAACCCGTTGGCGGGACTCGGGAGCAGTTTGGCGAGGAAGAAGGCCAACGCGATCAGGTTGAAGAGGAGGTACTGCATATCCGCCAGATCAAGCTTCCCGTCGTCGTCGGCGGCGACGTCGATCGGCGACGGTGCGTCGGCCTTGTACTTCTGCAGCTGGCCTTCTCGAACCCTGAGCCCGACGACACCCTTGGCCAGCAGGGCGGCGCCGAACGGCCCAAGGAGAAAGAGGTATTCCTCTTGCAACCCTTCGCCGAAGAGCTGCTTGGTGCCGATGTCCGGGTCGAAGACCGCCAAGGCCACGAGCAGGGAAAGGCCGAATCCGATCGCCAGTGTCCACAACGCGGCCTGGAGTTTCGATGTGGAATACCGGTTGTCGGCCCCGGTCACCGTTCTGAGCAAGCCGCCCTGGCGTCGAGTGAGGAGCAGGGTGACGTTCAAGAACAGCAGGAGGAGCATCCAGGCGGCAAGGTATGCGCTCTCGAGGACGGTGGGTTTCCGCAGCGCCCGGGTTAGGAGATAGGCCAGGGGCGTGCCGAGAACGAGCACCACCAGGACGAACCGGGTGAGGTGACCTGAAGGAGCCTTGGTTGCCGTGGCCATGGTGCCCCCTTCTCAAGCGAAGGTCTTGACGAGGAAGCTCAGCGCCACGAAGCCGAAGCCGGCGGCGAGATATCCCCACAGGTAGGGCGAGGTCACCCATTTGAAGCCGATGGTGGCGCTCCCGAAGAAGAGAAACGCCGCGATGGAGAGCGCGATTCGCTGTGTGAGTTCCACGTTTCTTCTTTCCTTTGTCTCGGGGGCGGCGGTCCCGCCAGGGTTTGGAGTTGGGCCAGGTAGCGGAGGGCGGGAATGCCGGGCATGAAGAAGTAGGCGCCGCCTTTCACCGCCACGAACCGGGACAGCCCGTGCAGTCGCCGGCGGACCGGTTCCCGCTGCTCGGTGAAGCGACCACCGCCCGGACCGGGGTCGCCCAGCAGGGGGTCGACCTCGCCGGCGAGCCCGGCGAACTCCGGGTTGTTGAGCCAGGTGTGCTGCACGAACTCGAACTGCCGCTCGATGTCGCCGTTCAGGCACAGGAACAGGAGGCCCCGCTCGGCGGTCTCCTCCTCGCCGGGGGAACGGGGCGGGTCAGCGATAGGAAGGCCGTAGGGCCGGCCCCGGCGCAGCAGCCGGTGGTTGTTGACCGAGCGGAGGGTCTCGGCGGGGTGCTTCCGGGACGAGTCCCGGGGGTTGGCGCGCCGGATGTGGGCGCCCAGCGGACAGCCGATCCCGTCCTGGTCGAACTGGTGGTAGCCGAAGTCGTTGCGGCGGCCGAGGTCGGGGTTGTCCTTGTCCGGGGTCAAGGCCAGCGGCGCGCCACTTGGCCACCGGCCCACCAGTTCGGCCGCCACCCGCTGGCGCCGCTCCGGGTCGACTTCGTTGCCGCCCGCCGCCTGGGCCACGAAGCTATGGAAGGCGGGGACGTCCTGGGCCAGCTGGCGAAGGACGAGGTAGCTCCCGTTCCGGCCGAGATCACTGCGCTGGCGGGCGCGGGGGAGCCGGGGGAGCACCGCCGTGCTGTCGCTGCCCGTCGCCACCGACGGGCCCTCGGCCGGCCGCCCGTAGTTGTCCCGGTAGCCGAGGACGAACTCGCCCGGCTCGACCACGGCCCACTGGGCGGCCGGGCCCTCCGGCTCGTTGCCGCAGCCCCGCAGCGCGGGTTGGGAGATGCCGTCGGCGAACCCGAAGTGCTCCCGACCCCCGTCGAGGATCCCGCCGAGCACCGAGTCCGCCACCTCGTGGAGGGCGCCTCCGGCGTTGAAGGCGGCCCGGTGACGCTGGCATTCGCGTTCGAGCCCGTCCTCGGTGCGGGCGAAGACCATCAGGAGAACGTGGACCTCGTCGGTGTGAGGCCCACCCCAGCGCCACTGGGACGGCGCGCTGTCGCCGGTGTCGCCCAGGATGCGGGAGCGGTACTCGGTGACCATGCCCTCCTGCAGAGCCCGGGGGAAGGTGCGCAGGGCGTCGTCTCCGAGGCCGAGGGCGCGGAGTCCCGCCCAGGTGAAGGCGACGTTGAGGCACGGCCGGACCTCCTGCTTACCGGCCGCGGTGGTGACGTCGGCCACGATCGACCCCAGCCACCTCCGGGCGCCGGCAGGGTCGCCGACCCCCAGAAGCAGGTAGGCGGAGTGCGGCATGTGGCCGTAGGCGCTGGCCAACAGCCCCTGGACCTTGGTCGTCTCGATGCCGGCCATCCCCCTCACCCCTCTAGAACCGCTGGAGCCATTGCCGGATACCGTCGTCGTCGAGAGAGCCGAAGAGCCCTTCCCGGATGGCGCTGTTGTTCTCGATGGTGGCCATGGTCAAGCCGTCGTAGGCGCGGTACCAGGCCGCGGTCGGCGTCTGGTTGGCTCGGGCCCAGTGCTTGAAGCGGGGGCCGTCACGGGCGCCCCGGAAGACGAGGAACCGGGTCCGGGGAAACCCCACCGTGTTGCTCCACACGGCGGTGAGGCCGATGGCCGCCTTGTCGATGAAGTCGTTGAGGTAGCTCTCCCAACTGCCGTCGTAGTTGCTGAGGAAGAGCAGCCGGCGGCCGCCGTCGATGACCGACCAGTGGGCGAAGTGGATGCTGGTGATCCCGCCGAGCTCACCCTTGTTGGCCCGGAGGCGGGCGATGAGGTTCAGTGCGTAGAGCACGACGCGCAGGGTCGTGAGGCGGAAGGGCCCTGGCTTGACCGGGATGACGCTGGCCAGGTGGTTGGCGACGCCGAAGTCCTCGGCGTCGGAGAGCGCCCTGACGTGCGCGGGGTCGGGGGCGTCGGTCCTCGGTCGATCGGTGAGCTCCTTGACCACCAGCGTGATCAGGGCCACCGGGGCGGCCGGTAGCAGGAGGATTGCTGCGGGCAACGACGCCACGGCCCGGGCGTAATACCGGGCGCGCTCGAGCATCGTCTCCCGGGGTGGGCACGTCTCCGCCCAGTCGAACTCGGGGTTGTCGCGGACGAACGCCTGGATCGAAGCCCGCAGCTCGGCCCGGGTTGGTGGCGTGGTGCCCGCCATGTGGCCGGCGTCGAGGAAGCCCTGGATGGCATCGCGGAGCCTCCCCTCCTGCCGGACGCGGGCCAGGCTGCGGCCGGTGGCGCCGATGTGGTAGGCGCCGGGTCGCACGACGTGGCCGTGGAGGTAGCTCAGTACGGCGCGGTCGCCGGCGTCGGCCGGGTACCCGACACAGTGGCCGAACACCGCTTCGACCCCGCTGCGGGCCGTGGCCACGAGCGCGGACACCAGGTCTCCGGCTGATCCGTCGGAGTTCGTCTCGAAAACGAGCCGCGGGCCGAGCTCCGGATCGTCATGCAGCACAAGGGAGGCGAAGTGCAGCATGGGCAGGGCGGCCAGGGGGAGATCCTCGTTTCCCGCCGGGTTGGCCGCGATCGTCTTGATGACGCTTGCCAGCTCGTCCGCGTGCCCCGGCTTCACCCCGGCGATGATGGTCATCACGGTCTGTCTCATGGCCTTTCGCCTCTCAGGAGTCGAACTCGAGGATCATCTGGTCCGGGAAGGGGCCGTCGTAGCGCAGGTGTCCCTGCCGTCCGGGCGCCCGCCGGAGACCGGGCAGCCGCAGGAGGGCGGCGACGAGCTCGGGGATCTGCACGGAGTTGATCCGCCGGCCGAAGCACGTGTGCAGGCCATGGCCGAAGTGCAGATGCTCAACCACGGATCGATCCGGCCGGAACTGCCTCGGCTCGGGCACGGCCGCCGGGTCGAACATGGCCGACAGGGTGGCCGCCATCACCCATTGGCCAGCCTTGACCCGCCGCCCTCCCACCCTGGTGTCCTGGCCGCAGTAGCGCACGACGACGGGCTGGTGGGGCCGGAAACGGAGCGCCTCATAGCTGTACTGGCGAACGGCATCGATGTCCTGGGCGACGGCGGCGGCCCGGACGGCGGTGTGCATCTCCGGCCGGCGGAGCAACTCGTCGACGATGAGTGCCGCCGCCTTGGAAGTGGTGTCGACCGCGCCCACGATGAACCCATTGAGATTCCGGGCGATGGCGGCGTCATCCAGCCAGGTGTGCTCCTGGCTGAGGGTGACGAGACGCGTCAGCACGTCGTCGGGCACCGGCGCCCCCGCCGTCACCTCTGCCCGCCGGCCGGCGATGAGAGCCTGCAGGTACGGGCGCTGCTCGGCCAGGGCGACGGTGGCGACCTCCTGGGCCCGGGCCCCGTCGTCCAGGAAGACGACGTCGAAGAGGGCCCGCATCCAGCGCATGGTCGTCGCCTCGTCGGGGCCGGGAACGCCGAAGTAGGAGCCGACGAGGCGCGCCGGCACCACCCGGGTGAAGTCGCCCACGGCGTCGATGCGTCCGGACGGGCGCGCCGCCCCGATGATCTCGGTGGCCCTGTTCCGCACGAACCCGCTGATGCGAACCAGGTCATCCGGCCGCACCGCCTGGGCCAGGACATCGGATTCCCGCTGCAGGATCGCCCCGCGGTCCATCCCCAGGATGAACGGGCCGCTCCACCGTTCCATCCGGGCGCCGTTCACCTCGGCGATGGTGAACTCGACATCCCGCCGAAGGACATCGAGCACGTCGGCGTGGCGGGTGACGACGGTGCGGCGTCCGAAACTGATGACGGGTGCGCAGCGGCGGAGGACGGTGAAGGTCGGCCGGAGGACATTCGGTCCCGAGAGCCTCCTGACCCAGGCGTCCCGCCGGGGTCGGGTGGTCCGGCCGGGGGGGACAGGGTGGACTGCAACGACCGCCGAGTCCGCCGCCGGCGGCCGCTCGACCCGGACCGGTGCACCGCGCCCGCTCATGGTGTCGACCCGTTCTTGCCGGCCTCCCGGGCTCGATGAGCCGAGCCGTTGATCCCTTTGTCCACCGGTCGGCAGGGTTGCCTGGTGGCCCAGTTCTCGCGCCACCTGCGCACGTGGCGCATGTTCGGCTCCCGGGCGAGCGTCCGCAGCACGGTCGTGGCGATGCTGACGTCGCCCTCCCGGCGCACCGCCGCAATCGCCTTCGCCAGCTCGTCGTCGGGGGCCGGCCGGCTTCCCTCCGCGCTCCGGGCCGCCCGAGGGCCGAGCATGGCCTCCTCGAGATCCGTGGCCGTGCGGATGCCGAGGCGCCGGAAGACGCCCCGATCGCCGTCCCGTTCCCACGTCCCGCGCCGGTCACGCTTCGGGCGCTCGAGATGGAGGTAGAGGTGCGCCTGGTCCACCCAGTCCACCAGCCGCCCCACCGGCACGCGGGTGTGGAGCATCACCTCCACGAGGTTGGCCGTGGCCAGGTTCTGCAGGTCTTCGATCCCCTCTTCGAGGAGGCGCGCCTCGTACCAGATGTTGAGGCCGTCGAGATCGCCGAGGGGGTAGTCGCTGGTCAGGGCGGGCAGGTGGGTCACCTGCCGCAGGCCGGCGCAGAACAGCTTGTGGAGGGCTTGGAGTCCGGCGATGGGCAGGAACCCGATCCCGAAGGCGATGGCGACGTGTTGGGCGTCGGTCCAGCTCCCCGGGCGCAGCAGATCGGCCACGCCACCCCGGTACACGACGGCGGCCACGATCAGCGCCGTGAACACCCGGACGACGACGCTGAGATAGGCGCTGGCCCGAAGATCCGCCTGGAAGTACCGGCGGACCAGCATCTGCAGGGAGAAGACGTAGGCGCCCATGAAGGCGAACGCCAGCACTTCCTCCATCCCGACGTGACCCGCGTTCCAGTTGTTCCACTGGACGAGGACCGTCACCCATCCGACGGCGAAGACCGCCGTGCACAGAAGGACGGGGAAGAACGTCTCGATCTTGATGCGCCCGCGGTGGCCGGCCGCGGTGGCGGTTCCCCTGCCGTAGTAGGCCTCGAACTTCTGCACGTAGATCGACGCCGCGTCTTCCTCGCCGGGCCTCGGAGAGGGGTGTTCGCTCTGTCGCCGCGCCGTCGCCCACCGGTCGTGATAGATGGAATCCGGCGGCTCGGGCAGATGCTGCGGCTCGTCGATCCCGAGCCGGTGGAGGTTGAGGACGTACTCGACCCACAACGATCCGGCGCGAACGCAGATGAAGCGAACGAAGAGCCAGGCCGGGAGGAAGGACAAGCTGAAGACGGCCACGAGCCGGAGCAGCATGCCGCCGTGCCAACCAGGAATCCGTCTGACGATGCCGGGCACGAGCGGGACGGAGGCGACGGCCACGATGAGCAGCAGCAGGATGAGGCCGAAGGCATGCGGGATCTCGTCCCTGACCCGGGCCCCGAATCCTCCCGGCCCCGGCGAGGCCGAGTGCCCGCCGCCGGCGGACGGCGGACCCTGGGGCCGGACGTCGTTGGCCGCCGGATTGTGGTCACCGCCCGTCAGGGCCAGTTCGGTGGTGTCGTTCCATACAGGCACGCTGGACTCCCTGGAGGTTGACGGCCGGTATGACTGCTGCGGTGACGCTAAGACCGAGCGGGCTGACGGATCCTTCGTCGAAGTGACACATGGAACGTCACCGCGGCGAGGCTCAATGTCGGCCTCTACTTACTCTCGAGATCGCGCGCGATCCTCCGTACTGGTACGGATTTCGCAGTAGTACGCACAGCAGTTCGCGTCGTTGGCGCGCCTGGGGCGCTCGCCGACAACTTCGTGTAAATATGCCCAGTTCCTTACGTAAGGTGCTCGTTCGCAGGTAGCTTCTATGAAGTTCGCCTACCCGCAAGTGGGGTGAACGGAGCGCCCAGTACCCTCTCGCCGTGTACGTCGATCTCCTCTTCGATCCCTTCGGCGGGCGGTGGAGCGACGTGCACGCCGGTGCCACCGCGGCCGAGGAAGCCGGCTTCGACGGTGTGTGGCTGTACGACCATCTGGCCGGGTCGGTGCACCGGGCGAGCCACGTTCTCGAGTGCTGGACGACGCTCACAGCGATCGCCGCCACCGTCCCCCGTCTCGCCCTCGGTCCCCTCGTCCTCAACGTGGCCAATCGGGACCCGGGGGTGCTGGGGTTGATGGCGGCCACACTGCAGGACGTGAGTGACGGTCGCCTGCTGCTCGGGTTGGGCGCCGGCGGCGGTCCGGAGACCCCGTACGCGGCCGAGCAGGAGGCGTTGGGCCGGACCGTACCCGGCAGCGCCACCCGGCGTCGTGCCGTCGAGAACGCCGTGGCCATGTTGAGGGCAACATGGTCGGGGACGGTGGCCGGCGTGTCCGGGTTCATGCGCCCCCAGCCCCCGCCCCCGATCATCCTCGGCGGCTTCGGGCCCAAGATGGCGGAACTGGCCGGCCGGGTGGGTGACGGCATGAACGTGCCCGGGGGCCGAGGACTTCCCCGGCTGATCCAGGGGGCGCGTGAGGCCTGCGCCCGCTCCGGTCGTGATCCCGAGAGCTTCGTGGTCACAACCTCCGCCGGCCCTGCCCCGGCGGAGCACAAGCGCCTGGCCGAAGCCGGGGTGGCCCGGGTCATCCTCCACGTGCGCCCTCCGTACGTCGACGGCGTCCGCCGGGCCCGGGATGCCCTGGGGAACTGAACCGCCGTTGGAACTTCGCTGATATCGCCGTGGCAGGGTGGGGGTGTGACCGAAATCGAGCGGCAAGCCCACGGCTTCGGCCGTGGGTCAAGGCGACTCCCGTGGCGCAGCCCCGGAGGTGGTTGTCGTACCTGGCTGGGAGAATGGGGTGGTGAGCTACCGCTCGTCGAACACGACGGTGTACTCGGCGAAGTACCACCTGATCTGGTGCCCGAAGTACCGCCGTCGGGTGCTTGCCGGTGCCGTCGAGGAGCGCCTCAAGGAGATCCTCGGGCAGGTGGCCGAGGAGGTCGGGGCGAAGATCCTCGAGGTCGAGGTGAGGCCCGATCACGTCCACGTGGTCGTCGAGATCCCGCCGGCTGTGGCGCGGTGGGAGTTCATGCGGCTGGCCAAGGGCCGCTGGTCTCGGCTGCTGGGGGCGGAGTTCTCGGCGTGGCGCCGGTTGCCGTGGTGGTGGAGCCCGTCGTGGTTGTGTTCCACGGTGGGTGGGGCCCCGCTCGAGGTGGTCCGCGGTGACGTCGAGAACCAGCAGCGGGCGGCGTAGGGCGGTGGCGTTCCGGTACCGGCTCTACCCGGCGGACGGCCAGGCCGTGGTCCTCGCCCGCCATGGTGCCGACGCCCGCTTCGT
>JBIOUX010000152.1:0-64583 GCA_044867425.1 Acidimicrobiia bacterium
GGCCACGAAGAAGGGCTGGGACAGGAAGCGCTGGATCTTGCGGGCCCGCTGGACGATGACCTTGTCCTCCTCGGAGAGCTCGTCCATGCCCAGGATGGCGATGATGTCCTGGAGGTCCTTGTAGCGCTGGAGGATGCTCTGCACCTCCCGGGCCACCCCGTAGTGCTCCTCGCCCACGTACTGGGGCGAGAGCACCCGCGACGTGGAGTCGAGCGGGTCCACCGCCGGGTAGATGCCCAGCTCGGCGATCTGGCGGGAGAGCACCGTCTTGGCGTCGAGGTGGGTGAAGGCGGTGGCCGGAGCCGGGTCGGTGAGGTCGTCGGCGGGCACGTAGATGGCCTGCACCGACGTGATCGAGCCGCTGTCGGTGGAGGTGATCCGCTCCTGGAGGGCGCCCATCTCCGAGGCCAGCGTGGGCTGGTAGCCGACGGCCGAGGGCATGCGGCCGAGGAGGGCGGAGACCTCCGAGCCCGCCTGGCTGAAGCGGAAGATGTTGTCCACGAACAGCAGGACGTCGCGCCCGCCCTCGTCGCGCAGGTACTCGGCCATGGTGAGGCCGGAGAGGGCGACGCGCAGGCGGGCGCCGGGCGGCTCGTTCATCTGGCCGTAGCACAGGACGGCCTTGTTGATGACGCCCGACTCCTGCATCTCGAGCCAGAGGTCGTTGCCCTCGCGCGTCCGCTCGCCCACCCCGCAGAACACGGAGTAGCCGCCGTGCTGCTGGGCCACGTTGTTGATCAGCTCCATGATGACGACGGTCTTGCCCACGCCGGCGCCGCCGAACAGGCCCGTCTTGCCGCCCTTGGCGTAGGGGGCGAGGAGGTCGACGACCTTGATGCCGGTCTCGAAGATCTCGGTGTTGGTGGACAGGGACTGGAACTTCGGGGAGGGGGCGTGGATGGGCCGGCGCTGCTTGGCCTTGACCGGGCCGCCGTGGTCGACCGGCTCGCCCAGCAGGTTGAAGACCCGGCCCAGGCACTCCTCGCCCACCGGCACGGCGATGGGCTGGCCCGTGTTCAGGACCTTCGTGCCCCGCACCACGCCGTCGGTGGAGGACATGGCCACGGCCCGCACCTGGTCGCGCCCGATGTGCTGCTGCACCTCGGCCACGAGCTTGATCTTGTCGTCGCCCTCGCCCTCGTCGATCTCCAGCGCGGTGTAGATCTCCGGCAGCCCGAGCTCGCCGTCGAACTCGACGTCGAGGACGGGCCCGATGACCTGGACGACCTTGCCGTAACGGTTGCCGTTCTCGCTCGTCGCTGTGCTCATCTTTGCTCCACGACTCCTTCTGCCATTACTCCTTGAGGGCCTCGGCGCCGCCGAGGATCTCGGCGATCTCCTTCGTGATGACAGCCTGCCGGGCCCGGTTGTACTGCCGGGTCAGCTGGGTCACCATGTCCGACGCGTTGTCCGTGGCCAGCTTCATCGCCATCCGCCGCGCCACCTGCTCCGCCGCCACCGCCTCGGCCAGCACCGAGTACATGAGCTGGCGCCCGTAGAGCGGCAGGAGCCGGTCGAGGATCTCCTCGGCACTGGGCTCGAAGATCGGCGGGGGCCCAGGGGTGGCATCGCTCTCCTCGGGCGCGATGGGGAAGAGCCGGAGCACCGTGGGCGGCTGGCGTCCCACGCTCTCCCAGTGCGGGTAGACGACGAGCACCTCGTCCACTTCGTTGTTGAGGAACGGAGCGGCCAGCTCGCGGAGGAAGAACTCCGCGTCCTCGGGTGTGGGCCGGTCGCTGAGCTCGTCGACGTAGGTCTTCTCCAGCTCGAAGCCCCGGAAGCGCAGCGCGCTGATCCCCTTCTTGCCCGCCACGTACAGACGCACCGTGTGCCCGGCGGCCTCCTTGGCGGCATGGGTGTCACGGGCCAGGCGGATCAGGTTGGTGTTGAAGCCGCCGGCCAGGCCCCGGTTGGCGGTGATGAGGAACAGCAGCGTCCGCGTGCCCGGGCGCACCTGGAAGTAGGGCCACTTGGAGACGTCCACGCCGCTGGAGCCGATCTCGCGCATGAGCTCGGCCAGGTTCTCGAGATAGGGCCCGGAGGACGCCACCCGCTGCTGGGCGGACTTGAGCTTCGCCGTGGCCACCATCTCCATGGTGCGCGTGATCTTCTTCGTGGAGGAGACGCTCTTGATGCGCTTCCGGATGACCTTCGGCTGCTCGGGCATGGATTCACCTGGACCCTCACTAGTGGGCCGCGGCCTTCTTTCCCTTCTTGCCCTTCTTGGAGGTGCCGGCTTCGGCCGCCAGCTCCTCGGCTGCCTCCTCGTCCCCCTGCTCCCTCGCCTCCTCGGCCAGCGCGGCCGGAGAGTCGGGGGCATCGGTGCTGCCCTGCCACAGGCGGCTCTTGAACGAGGAGATCTCCTCCTTGAGCTTGGCCGCCGTGTCGTCCTCCAGGGTCTTGGTCTCCTTGATGGTCTTGAGGGCCTCGCTGTTCATCTCCCGCAGGGCGGTGATCATCTCCTGCTCGAAGCGCTTGATCTCCTCGACGGGGACGTCGTCCATGAGCCCCTGGCCCACGGCGAAGATGGTGGCCACCTGCTCCTCCATGGGCCACACGGCGGCCGTCGTCTGCTTGAGGACCTCGACCGTGCGCTCCCCCCGGGCCAGCTGCGCTTTCGTCCCCGCGTCGAGGTCGCTGGCGAACTGGGCGAACGCCTCCAGCTCCCGGTACTGGGCCAGGTCGAGGCGCAGCTTGCCCGCCACCTTCTTCATGGCCTTGGTCTGGGCGTTCCCGCCCACCCGGCTGACGGAGATGCCGACGTTCACCGCCGGGCGCACCCCGGCGTAGAACAGGTCGGGCTCGAGGTAGATCTGGCCGTCGGTGATGGAGATGACGTTGGTGGGGATGTAGGCCGACACGTCGCCCGCTTGGGTCTCGATGATGGGCAGGGCGGTGAGCGAGCCGCCGCCGCGCTCGTCGCTCAGCTTGGCCGAGCGCTCCAGCAGGCGGCTGTGGCAGTAGAAGACGTCGCCCGGATAGGCCTCGCGGCCCGGGGGCCGACGCAGGAGGAGCGACAGCTGGCGGTAGGAGGCGGCCTGCTTGGACAGGTCGTCGTAGACGCAGAGGGTGTGCTTGCCCTGCTCGTACATGAAGTACTCGGCCATGGCGGCGCCGGCGTAGGGGGCGATGTACTGCATCGGTGCCGGGTCGTTGGCCGTGGCGCTGACCACGATCGTGTAGTCCATGGCGCCGTTGGCGCGCAGTGTCTCGACGATGCCCGCCACCGTGGACGCCTTGAGGCCGATGGCCACGTAGACGCAGATGACGTCGCTGTCCTTCTGGTTGATGATGGCGTCGAGGGCGACCGAGGTCTTGCCCGTCTCGCGGTCGCCGATGATCAGCTCCCGCTGGCCCCGGCCGATGGGGATCATCCCGTCGATGGCCTTGATGCCGGTCATGAGCGGCTCTTTCACCGGCTGGCGGTCGGCGATGCCGGGTGCCTTTCCCTCCATGGGCATGAGGTGGGTCGTCTCGATCGGCCCCTTGCCGTCGATGGGCTGCGACAGGGGGGTCACCACCCGCCCGATGAGGGCCTCTCCGGCCGGCACCGAGAGCACACGGCCCGTGCGTTTGACGGTCTGCCCTTCCTGGATGTCGAAGTAGTCGCCCAGGATGACGATACCGACCGAGTCCTCCTCGAGGTTCAGCGCCAGGCCGAACGACCCGTTCTCGAACTCCACCATCTCGCTGGCCATGGCCTGCTGGAGGCCGTAGGCGCGGGCGATGCCGTCGCCGACCTCGAGCACGGTGCCGACCTCGTCGGTGCGGAGATCGACGTCGAAGGACTCGATCTGCTTGCGGATGATCGAGCTGATCTCGTCGGTTCTGATCTGCGGCATCGGTTCCTATCCCTGTGGCTGCGGGGCGACGAGGATTCGCCGCAAGTCCTGGAGACCCCGGCGGATGGTCCCGTCGAGGACGGAGTCGCCGAGGTTGACCCGGATGCCGCCGATGACCCCCGGGTCGATGCGTTCGTGGAGAACGACGGTCTTCTTCGTCCGCTGCTCCAGCGCGGCGCGCAGTGCCTCGGCCAGATCGGCATCCAACTTCCGGGCCGTCGTCACGCCGGCCCGGACGAGCCCCTCGTGCCGGTCCCGGTAACGGGCGTACTCTTGGACGACGTTGTCGAAGAGCGTCTCCCGGCGCTTCTGGACGAGGATGTGGAGAAGCCCGAGGACCGGGCGGCCCACCTTCCCCTCGAACGCCAGATTGATGATCCGCCGCTTGTCGTCCCGGCGGAAGTGGGGCATGTTGAAGAACGCCTGCAGCTCGGCGTCGAGCCCGTTGAGCGCGGTCTGGACAGCGTTCAGGTCGTCGTAGATGCTGCCCACGGCCTGCTCCTGGCAGCCGATGTCGAAGAGCGCCTGGGCGTAGACGCGGGCGGCGGCGGGCGAGACGTTCACAGCCGGGTGGCCACCTCTTCGACCACCTCTCGGGCCAGCCGGCGGTGGTCCTCGTCGCCGAGCTCGCGCTTGAGCAGCCGGGCGGACGCCTCGAGCGTCAGCTCCACCGCGGCCCGCCTGAGCTCGTCGACCGCCTTGGCCCGCTCCAGGTCGATCTCCTTCTTGGCCCGTTCCCGCTGGGCGGTGATCTCCTCCTGAGCGGCGGCCACGGCCTCGTTCTTGGCGTTCTCGGCCGCGGCGCGGGCTTCGGCGAAGAACTTCTGCGCCTCCCGGCGCGTCTCCTCGAGGAGCTGCTCCTGCTTCTCGGCCAGCTCCCGGGCCCGGGCCTCGGCCTCCTCCGCCTTCTTGAGCCCCTCGGCGATCCGCAGCTCGCGCGCCTCCATCGTGTTCTGGAGGGCCGGCCACGCCACCTTTCTCAAGATGAGGAAGGTGACGATGAAGGCCACCCAGACCCAGGCGGCCGTGGCGAAGTTGAGGTCCGTGAAGCTGGGTTCCTTTTCCGCCTCGGCGGCGAGGAGGAGCGTCCAGCCCATGGCTTAGGCCGGACCGCCGGCCGTGCCCTGGACGAGCAGGCAGACGACGACGGCGAACAGGCACACGCCCTCGATGAACGCCGCGGTGATGATGGTCACGCCGCGGATGTCATCGGCGGCCTCGGGCTGGCGGGCGATCGACTCCGTGGCGCTCGAGGCGATGCGGCCGATGCCCATCCCGGCCCCGATGGCCGCCAGTCCGGCCCCGAAGCCGGCGCCCATGAGGCCGAATCCCCAGTTCTGTCCGGGTTCGGCGGCCTGGGCGAGGACGAGTGCGAGCAGTGCATCCATGGGTTCTCCTGACTCCCTTTCTAGTGTTCCTCGGCCACGGCCAGGCTCAAGAAGATGGCCGTGAGCACGGTGAAGATGTATGCCTGGATCAATGCCACCAGTACCTCGAACAACATGATGAAGAGGACGAAGCCGAACGAGGCGATCGTCGACGGGACGCCGAGAAAGCCCTTGTTGGCGTTGGCGGTTCCGTACAGGAAGCCGAAGAGGACCAAGAGGATGGCGTGGCCGCCCGTCATGTTGGCGAAGAGACGGACGGTCAGGGCGAAGGGCTTGGTGAAGAGCCCGATGAACTCGATGACGAACACCAGTGGCCAGAGGAAGACGGGGGTGCCGTGGGGCACGAGGTTGATCCAGTACCCGACGTAGCCGTGCTGCCGCATGCCCGCCACCTGGATCATGATGAACACCATCAGGGCCAGGGCGCCGGTCACGGCCAGGTTGCCGGTCGCCGTGCGCTCCCAGGGGTTCAGCGGGAAGGGCAACAGCCCGAAGGCGTTGGAGAAGAGGATGAAGAAGAAGAGGGTCCAGAAGAACGGCAGGTAGCGGCGGCCGCGCTCGGGACCGAGCCACGGATAGACGATGTCGTCCCGTACGAAGACGAGCGCCACCTCGAGCAGGGCCACGATCCCCCTCTTGTGGGGGACCTCCCGGACCCGCCGGGCCGCGAACGTGAAGAGGCCGGTCGTGAACAGGGCGACCATGGCGATGAGGATCTGGTGGGCGGTGACGCCGCCCGGCAGCTTGTAGTCGAGGAGGTGGTGGACGACCTCAACGGCCAGGAACGTCATGCCGTCCTCCGCGTGCTGCCCACCGAGCGCTCCACCAGGACCATCTCGACGCCGAGGTACACGAAGAAGAAGACCAGGAACGTGAGGGCGAAGGCGGCCGGGTCCACCGATCCGGTGCGGCGGAAGAAGAGCATCAGGCCGACCAGCACCAGGAGCCGGACGAGGAATCCCCCGACCAGCGTGGTCATGACCGACTTCATCCCCTGGCGGAGCGTCCGGCGGGTGACGACATAACCCACGGCCAGGTTCACGAGCCCGAGGCCGGCGCCGATCATGGCCCCCCGCGCGCCGTCCCCATCCAGTTCGACGAACGCCAGCGACGCCACCACCAGGAGGCCGATGAAGGCTCCCACCATGATCAGCCCCTGGGTGGCCGTGCGCGTCACTTCTTCTTCTCCGGCCTGTCCGGTGCGAGCACCGTCCGGACGAGGCTCCAGGTCGCGCCCACGAAGCCCAGGAGCAGGAACACCACGGTGAAGAGCGGCGACGTGTCGAACCGCTCGTCCAGCCAGATGCCGGCGAGGGTCAGGATGAGGATGGTGAGGGCGAACTGGACCCCTACCCCGGCGAACCGGAGGTACTTCCGTTCGACGCGCCGCCGGTCTTCTCCGGGATACGTCGCAAGTTTCCTTTCGAGATGAGCTACCGGGGGGTGCACCGGGGGCACGTTAGTCGTCCTGGCTCCGTCGCCGTGTTTTCGCCTTGTGAATTTCTTCACGTACTCTAACAGGCCGCCTGCCAGGCCCGGCAATGAGGATCAGCGTTCTTGTGAATTATTTCCCGTGAGCTCCGGAATGGCCGCCGTTCAGGGCCGGCGGGGGTTGCGGCCCTCACCGGGATGGAACGGGATGACCTCGCCGCCCACGGCCTCGTCCAGGTCGACCTCCTCGTCGGGCAGCACCACGTCGTCCAGGTCCGTCTCGGGGAGGGCGACTCCTTCGGGGGACACCTCTTGGCCCCCGGGGGCCCGGTCCCGCCGGGTGCGGCGGGCGACGGGGTGGAAGACGGCGTAGAGAAGGAGGGCGAGGGCGGCGATCCCGAAGGGGACGAGGGCGTTGCCCTCGTTGGTGTAGGTGGGGGCGAGGACGAAGCCGGCCAGCAGCGCCGTCCAGGCCCACAGGATGAACACCGCCCGGCGCTGGCCGTGGCCGAGGCGCATGAGCCGGTGGTGGAGGTGCTCCTTGTCGGGCACGGCGATGGACTGGCGGCGCAGCGCCCGGCGGACGACGGCCAGGGCGATGTCGAGCATGGGGACGCCCAGGATGACGAACGGGATGACGAGGGGGGCGAAGAAGAAGAACGTCTGGCCGCTGAACTGGTCGGCCGTCCGTCCCCCCACCACGATGGTGGTGGCGGCCAGCAGCAGGCCCAGGAACAGAGAGCCGGCGTCGCCCATGAAGATCCGGGCCGGGTGGATGTTGTGGGGCAGGAAACCGAGGCACACGCCCACGGCGATGATGGCCACCAGCGGGGCGAGGTTGGAGTCGGCCAGCAGGCCGGCGTCGCCCAGGCGGATGGCGTAGAGGAAGAAGGCCACCCCGGCCACCGCCACCACGCCGGCGGCCAGGCCGTCCAGCCCATCGATGAGATTGATGGCGTTGGCCATGATGGCCACCCAGATGACGGTCATGAGCGGCGACAGGTCGGCGGAGAGCACCACGAAGCCGGCGAAGGGGATCCGGAAGAACAGCAGCGTGACCCCGAGCAGGGAGAGCAGGCTGCCGGAGAACACCTGACCGGCCAGCTTGGCCGGCGGCGATACCTCCCGCAGGTCGTCGAGGGCGCCCACGGCGAACATGGCCGTCGCCCCGACCAGGAGCCCCATGGGTTCGGACGAGCCCCGGAACACGTCCCGGAAGGCGGGCAGCAGCGACGCCACCCCCATGGCGGCCAGGAACCCCCCGTACATGGCCGCCCCGCCCAGGGTGGGGGTGGGCCGCTCGTGGACCCGCCGCGGGTCGGGGGAGACGACGGCCCCGAGACGCAGGGCGGCGCGGCGCACCACGGGGGTCAGCGCCCAGGTGACGAATCCGGCGACGGCCAGGATGAAGAGGTACTCCGCCATACCAGCCGACAAGGATCGCACGTCGCAGCGCTCCTCCGCCGTCTTTAGCCACTGACGGCGTCGCAAAACGGTCGACCGGTCATTTCTTCCGTCTTCGCCCGAGGGCGGGAACCCGACCGCCTCCCGGGCTGACTACCTGCCCAAACACCGACGGCTGGAGGAGTTCAGATGCGTGCCACCACCCGACTCTGCGTCGCCATCGGCGCCGGCGCCCTGGGCCTGGCCCTGTCGGCCGCGCCCGCCCTGGCCCATGTCACCGCCAACCCCGACGAGGCCCCGGCCGGCGGCTACGCCTACAGCCAGTTCCGGGTCGGCCACGGCTGCGAGGGCTCCCCCACCACCAAGGTGACCATCTTCATCCCTGACGGGGTGGTATCGGTCAAGCCCGAGATCGAGCCGGGCTGGAAGGTGGAGACCAAGATCGGCGCCATCACGCCCTTTGACAACCACGGGGAGACCGTCTCCGAGGGCGTGAAGGAGGTCACCTTCACGGCTGACACCCCCCTGCCCGACGACCGCATGACCCAGTTCGGGATCTCCATGAAGATGCCCGACAAGGCCGGGACGACCCTCAACTTCCCCACCGTCCAGGTCTGCCAGCAGGGCGAGACCCGCTGGATCGACATCCCGGTCGAAGGCCAGGAGGAGCCCGAGCACCCCGCTCCCGGCATCAAGCTGGTGGCCGCCACGCTCGAAGAGGACGGCCACGCCCCCGCCGGCACCCCGACCGCCAACAAGACTGAGGGTGAGGCGACGGCGACGGACGGCGAGGACGCGGCTGCGGTTCAGGCCGGCCGGGTAAAGGGCGACGGTAATGCACTGGCCATCATCGCCCTCATCGTCGGCGCCGCCGGGCTCCTCACCGGCGGCTACTCCCTGGTCACGCTGCGCAAGCGCGCCTGAGGCCCCCCATCGGACGCCCGGAGGCACCCCGACCCTCCGGGCGTCCAGACCTTCGTTGCGGCCGGCTCGCAGCCGTCAGGCCGGTTGGACAGACCAGCCGGCGGACAGGAGACCCGCTCCATGATCTGCTGCCTCGTCGGCGGCGCACTGGTGGCCGCGGTGGCCCGGTGGGCGGCGCGCAACCCCAACCGTCGGCAGTCCCTCCCCGCCGCCCTCCTGCTGGGGGCGGCTATCGGGGTCCTCTCCGTCGAGCTCTTCCTCGCCACTCTGGTTTCCCTGGGCCTGGCCGACGCGCCGGGCTCGCTGGTGGTCCGCCTGGCGGTACTGGTGATCACCGCCGCCGTGGCCGCCCTGGGTGTGGCGGCCGGCGGCAGCGCCGCTCTGCTCTCCGCCCGAGGCTCCGCCTTCCTGGGACTGGCCGCCGGCGCCGCCGCCCTGGTGACCGAGGGCATCGACATCCACTTAGCGCATCTCAACCGCCCGGCGGGGACCTTGGAGGCCGTGCTCGTCCACCTGGTTCCCGTCGGTTTCCTGTGCGCCGGCCTGCTGCGGGCCGGCCGGTTGGCCGGGATCGAACAGCCGGCGTGCCTCTGCACGGGGCAGTGCCGGTGCGGCTGTCAGGACGTGACTGCCGCCGATACCGGCCCGGAGGAAACACGAACCAGCGCCGGTCACCGCCGGTATGCGGCGGTAAGCCACGCCGGTTCGTCTGTCAGCGCCTCGTCATCCCCAACCGGCGCTGGTCACCGCCGGTATGCGGCGGTGAGCCACGCCGGTTCGGTTGGTGGCCGTCAGCTGTCGGGGTCGAGGCGGGCCAGCTCCTCCTCCACGATGGCCGGGTCGAGCTTGGCGAACAGGGGCTTGGCGGGGCCCACCGGGGTGCCCGGCTCCAGGGTCACCGGGGCCCAGCGGCCGGACGGCGGCGGTGTGCGCAGCACCCGCTGGCCGTCGGTGCCGGTCATCGTGACCTCCGGCTCCGGCCCCAGGCCGGCGGGCAGGCCGAGGAGCTCCCGCACCCGCTCGGAGGACTCGGGTAGGAACGGGGTGAAGAGCACCGAGAGATCGGCCACCGCCGAGAGGGCCACGTACAGCACGGTGGCGGCCCGCTCCTTGTCGACCTTGAGCAGCGCCCACGGCTCCTGCTGGCTCACGTAGGCGTTGACCACCCCGGCCAGGGCCATGATCTCGCCCAGCGCCGCCTTGAACCGGGCGGAGCCGATCAGTTCGCCCACCGCCCCGAAGGCGGCGGTGGTGGCCGCCCGCACCGCCTCGTCCTCGGGCGTGAAGGCACCCGGGGGCGGCACGGTGCCGAAGTGCTTGTGGATCAGCGACACGGAGCGGTTGACCAGGTTGCCCCAGGTGGCCACCAGCTCGTCGTTGTTGCGCCGGACGAACTCCGACCAGGTGAAGTTGGTGTCCTGGGACTCGGGGCCGGCGGCGGTCAGGTAGTAGCGCAGGGCGTCGGCCGAGTAGCGGTCGAGGAAGTCCCGCACGTAGATGACCACACCCCGGGACGAGGAGAACTTCTCCCCCTCCATGGTGAGGAACTCGGAGGAGACGATCTCGTGGGGCAGCTCCAGCGACCGGGCCGTGTCTCCCCACTCGCCGTAGCCCAGGAGCTGGGCCGGCCAGATGATGGAGTGGAAGACGATGTTGTCCTTGCCCATGAAGTAGTAGTGGCGCGCCTCAGGGTCGAGCCACCACCGCTGCCAGGCGTCGGGATCGCCGGACAGCCGGGCCCATTCGATGCTGGCCGACAGGTAGCCGATGACGGCGTCGAACCACACGTAGATCCGCTTGGTCGACTCCTCGCCGTAGCCGGGCAGGGGGATCGGTATCCCCCAGTCGATGTCACGGGTCATGGCCCGGGGTTTGATGTCGGCCAGGAAGTTGAGCGAGAAGCGCCGCACGTTGGGCCGCCAGTGGGCCTTGGCCTCCAGCCACTCGGCCAGGGCGGTGGCGAAAGCGGGCAGGTCGAGGAAGAAGTGCTCGGTCTCGCGGAACTCGGGCGGGCGCCCGTCGACGGTGGAGTAGGGCTCGATGAGGTCGATGGGGTCGAGCTGGGAGCCGCAGTTGTCGCACTGGTCGCCCCGGGCCTTGTCGTAGCCGCAGTTGGGACAGGTCCCCTGGATGTAGCGGTCGGGCAGGGCCTGGTCGGTCCCTGCGGCGAAGGCGCCCGGCTGGATGCGCTCGACCATGTAGCCCCGCTCGTGGAGCCGGCGGAAGATGTCCTGGGTCACGGCGTAGTGGTTGGCCGTGGTGGTCCGGGTGAACAGGTCGTAGGACAGGCCCAGGCGGCGCAGGTCCTCCACGATGATCTCGTTGTTGCGGTCCACCAGGTCCTTCGGGCTCACCCCCTGCTTCTCGGCCTCCACGGTGATGGGGGTGCCGTGCTCGTCGGTGCCGCTCACCATGAGCACGTCGTTGCCGGCCAGGCGGTGGTAGCGGGCGAAGATGTCCGACGGCACCCCGAAGCCGGCCACATGGCCGATGTGGCGCGGCCCGTTGGCGTAGGGCCACGCCACCGCCACGAAGATCTTGCGGCTCAAGCCAGGCCCGGGTACGGCGTGAACTTGGAGCACAGCCGGGCGGCCGCCTCCCGCACCTCGCCGCCCACCGACTCGTCGTCGATGTGGCGCAGCACCCGGGCGGTGAGCGAGGCGATCTCGGCCATCTCCTCCTCGCCCATGCCCGCGGTGGTCACCGCCGCGGTGCCGATGCGCAGGCCGCTGGTCACGAAGGGCGATTCGGGGTCGTCGGGGATGGTGTTCTTGTTGAGCGTGATCCCGGCCCGGTCGAGTGCCTCCTGGGCCACCTTGCCGGTGACCCCGAAGGGCCGCAGGTCCACCAGCATGAGGTGGTTGTCGGTCCCGCCCGACACGATGCGGAAGCCCTCGCCGGCCAGGGCCGCGGCCAGGGCCTGGGAGTTGCGCACGATGGCCGCCGCGTACTCGGCGAAGGCGGGCTGGGCCGCCTCGTGGAAGCACACCGCCTTGGCCGCGATGACGTGCATCAGGGGACCGCCCTGCATGCCCGGGAACACCGCCTTGTCGATGGCCTTGGCGTACTGCTCCCGGCACAGGATGGCGCCGCCGCGGGGCCCCCGCATGGTCTTGTGGGTGGTGAAGGTGACCACGTCGGCCTGGGGCAGGGGCGAGGGGTGGGCCTTGCCGGCGATGAGGCCGGCGATGTGGGCGGCGTCGACGATGAGGAGCGCCCCCGCCTCGTCGGCGATGGACCGGAAGGCGTCGAAGTCGATGACCCGGGGATAGGCGGTGGCGCCGGCGATGATGGCCTTGGGCCGCTCGGCGGCGGCCAGGCGGGCGATGGCCTCGTAGTCGAGGGTCTCGGACTCGGGGTCCACGCCGTAGGCCACGAACTGGTAGAGCCGGCCGGAGAAGTTGACGGGGGAACCGTGGGTCAGGTGGCCGCCCTGGTCGAGGCGCATCCCCATGACCTTGTCGCCCGGCTCGAGCAGGGCCAGGTAGGCGCCCATGTTGGCGTTGGCCCCGGAGTGGGGCTGGACGTTGGCGTGGTCCGCCCCGAAGAGGTCGCACGCCCGGCGCCGGGCCATGTCCTCGGCCTCGTCGACCACGTAGTTCCCGCCGTAGTAGCGCTTTCCCGGATACCCCTCGGAGTACTTGTTGGTGAGCACGCTGCCCTGGGCGGCCAGCACCGCCGGGGAGGTGAAGTTCTCCGAAGCGATGAGCTGGATGGTGGTGTTCTGCCGGGTGACCTCCCGGCGCAGCACGTCGGCCAGGGCGGGGTCGACGGCCTCCACAGCGGCAAAGGGATCGCTCATGCGCCCCACCCTACCGGGCGGGCGCCGGCGTCATCTCGGGCCGAAGACGAGGCCGTGGCGCTCGACCAGGACGGGGATGGAGTCCATGTCCATGGACAGCCCGTACCGGGCCCGGAGGGCGCCGATGGCGGCGACGTCCGGCGGGGGGCCGGCGGCCAGCAGGGCGGCGATCTCCTCGAAGTAGCGCTCGAACCCGGCCGGCGAGATCAGCTCCAGCACCCGGGTGGGCTCGTCCCCGGCGTTCCAGAAGGCGTGGGGGAGGGCACGGGGCTTGCGGACGAGGTCTCCCGGACCCGCCACGAGCACCTCGTCCCCCAGCTGGACGCCGAGCCGGCCGGAGAGGACGAAGCTGTACTCGTCCTCCCGGGTGTGGGTGTGCACCGGCGCGGCGAGCGCCCGGGGCGCGATCGGGTGCTCGACCAGGCTGAACCCACCGCCGGTCTCGTCGCCGCTCAGCATGAACCGGACGCCCAGACCGCCGAGCGAGACCGAAACGCCCTCCCCGGCAGGCAGCAGAAAGCTCATGAACTCCCGCGTTCCGCCTCGGGAACGATGCGCCACTTGAGGCGCTCGGAGCCGTCGTAGACGACGAAGGCCGGCTCCGCCTTCTCCGGGATGGTGAACGTCACCCAGCCGGACAGGCACCCGCCGGCGGGCACCTCGCCGGCCCGCAGCTCGGGGCGTTTGATGCCCAGGGTGGGGTCGGCCACCGTCTTGTCGGCCATCTCCAGGAGGAAGTAGGTGGGGGCAAACGACAGCCCCGCCTCCCTGGGGCCGGAGCAGGCCTTCACCTCGGCGGCGAAGTAGTCCCGGCCCTTGGGCGGGTTGAAGAGGCGGCCGGCGCTGCCGAAGCGGTCGGTCGCCAGCACGGCCACGCTCCCGGCGCCGGCGGGGATGACGTCGCCCACCACGGGGTCGGGAGGCCGGGCGGGAGGCGCCGGGGCGTGGGGCACGGGCTGCTCCACCGCGGGTGCGGCCACCTCGGCGGGGGGCTCGTCGCCGCACGCCGCCCCCAGCAGTCCCAGCGTCACTGCGGCCATCCCGAGGGTGCGGACGACCGGGCGAAGTTCCATGGCGCCTCCTGTCAACACTGTGCTGCTCTGTGCGATAGTGGCGCCTCTGTCCACTCAAGTGGCGGATGCTCATATAGGCCCGGGAGAGACCCGGCAAAACAGGTTCGTGAGCGGTGTTTGTCGAACCTTCACCTGCGCGTCACAAGGGGCCGGTCGCGACCGTCCCCGGCCGCGTCTCCCCCGGAAAGCCACTCCCCCCCAGGAGACACCAGCGATGATGAACCCGATGAGAGCTCTGCTCGTCGGCTCGTCGGGCGGCCACCTCGCCCAGCTCCACCAGCTCAAGCCCTGGTGGGAGCGACACGACCGCATGTGGGTCACGTTCCTCAAGCCCGACGCCCTCTCGCTGCTGGCGGGCGAGCGGACGACGTGGGCCTTCCAGCCCACCACCAGGAACATCCCCAACATGCTGCGGAACCTGCGCCTGTCCTGGAAGGTGCTGCGCAACTACCGGCCCGACGTGGTCGTCTCCACCGGTGCCGGAGTCGCCTTCCCCTTCTTCCTGATGGCCAAGGTCCTGCGGATGAAGACGGTCTACCTCGAGGTCTACGACCGCATCGACTCCCGCACCCTCACCGGGCGCCTCTGTTACCCGTTCTCCGATCTGTTCCTGGTCCAGTGGGACGAGCAGCAGCCGCTCTACCCCAAGAGCCAGGTCGTAGGGAGGCTCTTCTGATGGTCCGTGACCTCGTGTTCGTGACCGTGGGCACCGACCATCACCCCTTCGACAGGCTGGTGGCCTGGGCCGACGCCTGGATGGCGGCGGGCCGCAACGAAGGCGCCCCCTGCCTGATCCAGAGCGGCACGTCGGCGCCCCCCGTCCACATGGAGTGGCGCGACTACGTCCGCTACGACGAGATGGTGGAGGCCATGGAGCGGTCGGTGGCCATCGTCTGCCACGGCGGCCCGGCCACCATCATGGATGCCCGCCGGCTCGGCCGGGTGCCCATCGTGGTCCCCCGCCAGAGCGGCCTGGGCGAGCACGTCGACGACCACCAGTGCCGCTTCGCCGCCCGCATGGCCGAGATCGGCGAGATCCACCTGGCCCGCTCGGAAGACGAGCTGCACACGCTGCTCGACGCCGCCCTGGCCAACCCCGAAGCCTTCCAGCCCGCCCTCACCGGCGACGAGATCGCCGCCGCCGTCCGCCGCTTCGAGCAGCTGGTCGACGGGCTGATCCGCCCGCGATGAACACCAGCGAGCCGGTCAAGCTCCTCTATATCGGGGGCTTCGGGCGCAGCGGCTCGACCCTGGTGGAACGCATCCTGGGTCAGATCCCCGGCTTCTGCTCGGCGGGCGAGGTCGTCTTCATCTGGCAGCGGGGCCTGGTCGAGAACCAGCTCTGCGGCTGCGGCGCCGCCTTCACCGACTGCGACTTCTGGACCCGGGTGGGCAAGACCGCCTTCGGCGGCTGGGACCAGATCGACGGCGCCGAGATGGTCGCCCTCCAGCACGAGATCGACCGGAACCGCTACATCCCGGCCATGGTGGCCCCCCGCCTCCGGCCGGCCGCGGCCGGCGCCCTGGCCCGCTACACCGACGCCCTGTCGCGCCTCTACCGGGCCATCCGCGAGGTCTCGGGCGACCGGGTGGTGATCGACGCCTCCAAGCACGCCTCCACCGCCTACCTCCTGCGCCGGGTGCCCGGCCTCGACCTGCGGGTCGTTCACCTGGTGCGCGACGCCCGGGGCGTGGCCTACTCGTGGACCAAGGAGGTGAAGAAGCCGGAGGTCCCTGAAGAGATGGGCAAGGCCGGGTACATGCCCGTCTACCGGCCCTCCAGCTCGGGCCTGCAGTGGCTGGCCTACAACCTCCTCTTCGACGTCTTCGGCGTCCTCGACGACTCCATGGTGCTGCGCTACGAGGAGTCGCTGGCCGACCCCCGGGGGACGGTGGAGCGCATCCTGGCCCACGCCGGCGAACACCGGGCCGCCGAGGACATGACCTTCCTCCACGACGGTCCCGGGGCCCGGGGTGTCCCCGAAAGCTGGGTCGACCTCGGCGTCGACCACACCGTGGCCGGCAACCCCATGCGCTTCCACCAGGGCCGCCTCGACCTCCGTCTCGACGAGGCCTGGCGCCAGAAGCTTCCCGCCCGTGACCGCAAGGTCGTCTCGGCCCTCACGTTCCCCCTCCAGACCCGTTACGGATACTCGATCAGGAAGGCATCCAAGTGAGCACCACCCTCCCCAAGGTCAGCGTCGTCATCGCCACCCGGGAGCGCCCGGTGCTGCTACGCCGGGCGATCCAGCGGGTCATGGAGCAGCGCTACGACGGCCCCATCGAGGTGGTGATCGTCTTCGACCAGTCCGACCCCCACCCCATCCAGGTGGAGGTGCCCCCCGGCCGGGAGCTGCGGGTGATCAACAACCACCGCTCCCCCGGCCTGGCCGGCGCCCGCAACTCCGGCGTCCTGGCCACCACCGGCGAGCTGGTCGCCTTCTGTGACGACGACGACGAGTGGCTGCCGGAGAAGCTCACCCGCCAGGTGGCCGCCCTGGCCGCCGCCACCGACGCGGAGCTGGCCACCAGCGGCATCTTCGTCTGCTACGAGGACCGTCAGACCCCCCGGGTCTACCCCGCCGACCGCATCACCCTCTCCGACCTGCTCCGGTCCCGGGTCATGGAGGCCCATCCCTCCACCGTCATCGTCACCCGCTCCGCCTTCGACCGGATCGGCTTCGTCGACGAGCACATCCCGGGCAGCTACGCCGAGGACTACGAGTGGCTGCTGCGGGCCGCCCGGGAGACGGGGATCCTGGCCATCCGCGAGCCCCTGGTGAACGTCCACTGGCACCAGTCGTCGTGGTTCTCGGACCGCTGGAAGATGATCGTGGACGCCCTCACCTACCTGCTGGAGAAGGTCCCCGAGTTCCAGGGCGACAAGCCCGGACTGGCCCGCATCTACGGCCAGATCGCCCTGGCCCACGCCGCCTCCGGAGAGCCCCGACTGGCCCGGTCCTGGGCCCGGCGGACGATCGCCCTGCAATGGAAGGAGCGCCGGGCTTACGTGGCGCTCCTCATCTCCGCCCGGCTGGTGAAGATCGAGACGGTCCAGCGCCTGGCCCACGCCGCCGGCAAGGGGCTGTAGTACGTGACACCGGTGTTGCCTAAGTCTTGCTTTGACACAGAAGTATCGAGAAGACTGGAGTCTTGATCATGGCCGCGACCGGGACAATCCCCCACCCCGGCGTCACCGCCGTGCGCCCCACTGCGTCCACGGATGGGGCCAGGCTTCCCTACGCCTGGCCGCTCTACGTCCTGTTCGTGGGCTTCCCCGTGTGGTGGTTCCTGGGGATGGGCTCGTTCATCTGGCCGATGATGGCCGTCCCCATGGGCTTCTCCCTGCTGGCCCGGGAGCGGGTCCGGGTTCCCCGGGGCTTCGGCCTCTACCTGCTGTTCTTCATGTGGATGCTGGCCTCCGCGCTCCAGATCAACGGTCCCGACCGGATGATCGGCTTCGCCTTCCGGGCGATGCTCTACGGCTCGGCCGGCATCATCGGCCTTTACGTCTACAACGCCCCCAAGCGGCTGCTGCCCGACCACACCGTGGTCAAGGTCATGACCTTCTTCTGGGTCATCGTGGTGGCCGGCGGGCTGCTCGGGATCATGGCCCCCACCTGGGAGTTCTCCACGCTCATGGAGAAGCTCATCCCGGGGCGGCTCCTGGCCAACGACTTCGTGGCCACCCTCGTCCACCCCACCACGGCCCAGATCCAGACCTTCCTCGGCTACGAGGTCCCCCGGCCCCGGGCACCGTTCGTCTACACCAACGACTGGGGCGGCAACTACGCCCTGCTGGTGCCCTTCCTGGTCGCCGCCTGGTCGCAGATCCGCAGCCTCGCCCGCCGGAACCTGCTGCGCCTGCTGGCCGTCGTGTCCCTGCTGCCGGTGGTGTTCTCCCTCAACCGCATGCTGTGGGTCTGCCTGGTGGTGACCGCCGTCTACGCCTCGGCCCGCTTCGCCATGCGGGGCCGCAAGGGCGGCATCCAGGGCGTCCTCGCCTTCGCCGCCGTCTTCCTCATGGTCTTCACCTTCGGCCCCACCCGCCAGCTCATCGACGACCGGATCGCCACCCCCCACTCCAACCAGGGCCGCACCATCCTCTACAAGGAGGCGGCCGACTCGGTGCAGAAGTCGCCCATGCTCGGCTACGGCGGCCCCCGGCCCTCCCAGGCCAACCCCAACCTGCCGTCGGTGGGCACCCAAGGCCAGTTCTGGCTGGTGCTGTTCTCCCACGGCATCCCCGGCGCGCTGCTCTTCGTCTCCTTCTTTGTCTACGCCTGCTGGCGAACCCGCAAGGCCCGATCGCAGATCGCCCTGTGGTGCCACGTGGTGGTGCTGCTGGCCCTCATCCAGATGCCCTTCTACGGGCTCCTCCCCAGCCAGCTCGTCATCATCATGGTCGCCATCGCCCTGGCCTCCCGGGAGGCCATCGACCCCGACCCGACCGTGACCTTCGTGGAGCGCGCCGCGCCCCGGCCCGACGACGTGGTGGTGGCGGCCGCCGCCCTCACCAACGGGCGGGCCCGGCCGCTCAGCCCGTCCGATGGAAACGGCTCCTCCGGGGGCCACGAGCCACCGCTATGAGCCAGGGGACGACCGCCGTGGCCGACTCCGGGGACCGGGGTGTCCCCGAAAACACAGCGGGTCGGGGTGTCCCCGAAAACACAGCGGCTCGGGGCGTCCCCTACCGTTCTCCCGGCGCACTGCCCACGTCAGGGCTGGAATGGGCCTGCCGGCTCCTGTGGGGGGAACACCCCGCCGTGGCCGTCGCCCGTCGCCGGCGCCGGCTCCCGGCCGGCTTCCGCCCCACCGAGTCCTACCTCGTGCTGCCCAAGGCGGCCAACCCCCGCCTCCTGGTGCCGCTCGGCGCCCCCCGGGCGGCCGCCGCCGCCCTGGCCCGCAACCACGACGCCACCTCCCGCAAGTCCCGTCTGGTGAAGGCGGCGTTGGGGCTGGGCGTGCGCCTGCGGGTGGCCCAGCGGCTCCTGCCCGCCCGGGTCGAGATCGGCGTGGCCGAGGGGCTGCCCGCCACCGACCGGGGCGCCGCCCTGCTCTCCGACCAGCTGCGGGACATCTTCGGCCGGCGCGACCTGGAGATGGCCGTCATCCTCGGGCCGGCCCGCCTCAACCGCAAGCCCGTCCTCCAGGTGCTCTCCGGGGAGGGAGAGGTGCTGGGTTACGTGAAGGCGGCCTGGAACGACCTCACCCGATCCCTGGTGCGCAACGAGGCCGCCGTGCTCGGCCGCCTGGGCGGCGAACCCCGCAACACGTTCGTGGCGCCCCGCCTCCTCCACCACGGAACCTTCGGCGGCCTGGAGCTGCTGGCCGCCTCGCCCCTGCCCAACGCCGTGCGCCCGGAGCAGTCCCAGGTGTTCGACCCCCCGCTGCCGGTCATCACCGAGATCGCCCGCCTGGGCGACGTGCACGCCGCGCCCCTGGCCGCCAGCGACTACTGGCGGGGGGTTGTCGAGCGCCTGGGGGCCCGGGAAGGCCTCGTTCCGCCCGGAACTGACGACCCGCTGAAGGCCGTCGTGGCCCACGTTCAGGCCCGGCACGGGGCCACCGATCTGCGCTTCGGGACCTGGCACGGCGACTTCACCCCCTGGAACATGGCCCGTCTCGAGGACGGCATCTTCGTGTGGGACTGGGAGCGCTGCGGACCCGCGCCGGTGGGTCTCGATCTTCTGCATTTCCTCTTTCAGAGCACATGCCGCTTCGAGGGCAGGAACCCGGCGCGATCCGTCGAAATCTGTCGGGAGCGCACCCCGGGCCTGCTTCCGCTGCTTGACGTCCCCATGGGCTCGGAAGACGCGCTGTGGTCCGTGTACCGGATGGAGTTGCTGTTCCGCTACGAGGAGGCCGGCCTCGCCGGCGTCCTGGAGCGGCGGAGCCGCATCCATCAGGGAATCCTCGAGCTGTTCGAGTCTGAGATGGAGGCCAGCTGATGCCGTCAACCCCCCTCCTGCGCCGGGCACGGCGCCCTCGCCGGGCGCTGGTCCTGGCCTTGGCCGTGGGCCTCACGCTCGCCGGCCAGGCCGAGGCCCAGGTCGGCTTCGAAGCCGGCGTCAGCAAGTTCCACCACCCCACCTGGGGCACCAACCGCCTCGACCCCACCCCCTACTCCGCCCGGGTGTGGGACATCGTCGTCAACGGCAACACCGCCTACATCGGCGGTGAGTTCACCTCCCTGGCCCCCACCCTGGAGCTGGCCGGCGCCATCGACGGCGCCAGCGGCCTGCCCCAGCCCGGCTTCCCCAAGCTGGAGAGCGGCGAGGTGAAGGTGGCCGTGCCCGACGGCGTGGGCGGCTGGTACATCGGCGGCAACTTCAAGATCTCCCTCGGCCCCGCCGATGCCCGCGTGGCCCTGGCCCGCATCCGGGCCGACGGCAGCGTCGACCCCCAGTGGAAGCCACAGCTCGCCGCCCAGCAGCAGGCCCCCAGCACCGTCTGGGCCCTGGCCGTCTGGGGCTCCTACGTCTACATCGGCGGTGACTTCACCAAGTTCCAGGCCCCAGCAACCGGGGGCAGCGCCGCGGTCCGGAACCACCTGGCCCGGGCAAGCGCCAGCACCGGCACCATCGACGCCGGCTGGGACCCCTCGCCCGACGGCACCGTCGTGCGCAGCATCGCCGTCTCCCCCGACGGGACCATGGCCTACGTCGCCGGCGACTTCTCCACCATCAAGGGCGTGCCCCGCAACGGCCTGGCCGCCCTGCGGTCGGCCGGCGCCGCTGTCGAAGCCTGGGCCCCGGCCCTCTCCGGCGTGACCAGCATGGCCGTCTCCCCCGACAACTCCCGGATCTTCCTGGGCGGCTCCTCGCTGGCCGCCACCGACCCGGTCGGCAACGTGGTGTGGAACCACGCCGGCCAGGTCAAGAGCCTGACCGTGGCCCGCAACGGCTCCACCGTCTACGCCGGCGGGGACTTCACCAGCCTGGGTGGCCAGCCCCGGGACCACCTGGCCGCCGTCGACGTGGCCACCGGCGCCATCGACCCGTCGTGGCTGCCGTCGGCCAACAACCCGGTCGCCGCCGTCACCATGTCGGAGGACGGCTCCAAGGTCTACGTGGGCGGCGACTTCACCGACCTCCGGGGCCACCCCCGCAACCGCCTGGCCGCCGTCGACGCCGCCACCGGCACCGTCGAGGCCTGGGACCCCAACGCCAAGGACGGCACCATCGTCGCCCTGTCGGTGTCCGGTTCGCAGGTCTACGCCGGCGGGACGTTCAAGGGCCTGGGGGCGGTTCCCCGCAACATGCTGGGCGCCATCGACATCCAGAGCGGCGAGGCCCTGCCCTGGGCGCCGGTGATCAAGAACCTCGACAGCGCCGGGCGTCCCCTGCCCGAGCCGCCCATCGTGCAGGCACTGGTCCTGTCGGCCGACGGTTCCAAGGTCTACGTGGGCGGCAACTTCTCCCACGTCCTCGGCCCCGGCGGTGTCGACCTGGCCCGGGACAACCTGGTCGCCCTCGACGCCCAGACCGGTCTCGCCGATCCCAACTTCAAGCCCGGCGCCCTCCAGGGCACGGTCCGCGCCCTGGCCATGAACGGCAACACTCTCTACGTGGGCGGGGATTTCAAGGAGGTGCGGGTCTCGGGCAGCGAGCAGGGCAGCAACCGTCCTGACAACCCCTGCCCGGCGGCCAACCTCAACAAGGACTGCTTCCCGCAGGGCACCGGGGGCAAGTCGTCCCGCTGGGTCCGTGGCGGTCTCGTCGCCGCCTTCGACGGCACCACCGGGGTGCTCGAGGCCAACTACAACCAGACGCCGGAGAGCAAGGGCTGCGGCCTCATCGGCCAGGGCGGCAAGGACTGCGGCGCCGGCTTCGGAGCCGTCAAGGCCATCGTGATCGACCCCATCCGCGGCTACCTCTACGCCGGCGGCACCTTCTCCGAGCTGGGCGGCCAGCTGGGCCTGTACTCGGCCAACCTCGCCGACGGATCCTTCACCTCCTGGCAGCCCAACATCGACTTCCCCGCCTTCGACCTCGACCTGTTCAAGGGCGACAACTTCCAGACCCTGTTCGTCGCCGCCGGCGGCGCCGGCGGTCACCTGATGGCCTACCGGCCCCACACGGCCAACACCCAAACGCTGTGGGACCGGCGCTTCGACGGGGACTCCACCTCCGTGGACTCCTCGGCCACCACCGTCTACTCGGGCGGCCACTACGACTTCATCGACGGTGGCGCCTACCGGCGCAAGCACGCCGCCGCCGTGAGCGTCGACGGGGCCATCGCCGTCAACTGGGACCCCGAGATCGACACCGCCACCGGCGTCTTCACCGTCGAGGTCGTGCCCGGCCGGGCCGTCCTCTACGGCGGCGAGTTCTCCCGGATCAACCGCCGGCCCCAGCCCGGGTACGGCGAGTTCCTGCCGCTGCCCGGTCGCGAGCCCTAGACCGTCCGCCCGACACCGCTGTCGAGCCCACCACCACGTCCGCGCAGAAGAGAGAATCCGATGATGACCGACAAGGAACTGGCCAGCGCCGCCACCGTGCGGGACGCCAGCCCCGTGACCTGGAAGACCCGGGCCAAGCGGGCCGCCCGCCTCTACACGGTGCCCACCGCCGGGCTGCGGCCGGCGCCGGAGTTCCTCATCATCGGGGCGCAGCGCTGCGGGACGACCTCGCTCTACAAGTACCTGGCCCAGCATCCCCAGTTCCGCTCCGCCACCCTGCGGACCAAGGGCGTGCACTTCTTCGACACCCGCTTCGAGCGGGGCCTGCCCTGGTACCGGGCCCACTTCCCCACCTCCATGTACCGGGCGTGGTTCCGGGCCCGGACGGGCGCCGACCTGGTGACCGGTGAGGCCAGCCCCTACTACCTGTTCCACCCCCACGTGCCCTACCGCATCGCCCGCCATCTGCCCCAGGTCAAGCTCATCGTCATGCTGCGCGACCCCATCGAACGGGCCTACTCGCAGTGGCAGCACGAGCTGTCCCGGGGCTTCGAGCACGCCGCCACCTTCGAGGAGGCCCTCGGCCGGGAGCCCGGGCGCCTGGCGGGCGAGGTGGAGCGGATGGAGGCCGACCCCGACTACAAGAGCCACAGCCACCAGCACCACTCCTACATGGCCCGCAGCCGTTACGCCGACCAGCTCGACGTGTACCGCTCGCAGTTCCCCGCCAGCCAGATCCACGCCGTCAAGGCGGAGGACTTCTTCTCCGACCCGGCCGAAGAATACGCCCGGGTGCTCGAGTTCCTGGGCCTGTCGCCCTTCGCCCTGTCGGACTACAAGAAGCACAACGGCTACAAGCGCACGGCCATGCACCCCGACACCCGCGCCCGCCTCGAGAAGCACTTCGCCGACTCCAACCGCCGCCTGGTGGAGATGCTCGGCCCCCGCTTCTCCTGGGACTGATGGCGGCGCCGACGGCCACGGCCGACACCGAAGCAGAAACCGTTACGGAACGCGGGGCCGGCCCCGGATCGGCCGAGTCCCGCGCCGACCTGGGCAGCCTGGCCCGGGGCGGGATGCTCAACCTGGTCGGCGCCGCGGCCAGCGGGGTGCTGACCTTCGGGCTCGTCCTCGTCCTCACCAACAGCCTCGGTCCGGCCGGCTACGGGGCGTTCGCCTCGGCCCTGGGCCTGTTCACCATCCTGTCCCGCACCGGCGAGCTGGGCGCCGACACCGGCCTGGTGCGGACCGTGGCCCGCCTCAAGGCCAGAGGCCGGCCCCAGGACATTCGCCCCACCCTCCTCGTGGCCCTGGCGCCCGTGCTCATGGTGACCACCCTGCTCGGAATCGCGCTGTGGCTGTGGGCCCCGGAGCTCGCCACCGTCTTCGGGAAGGGCAAGGGCAGCGGCCAGATCGCCGACTTCGCCCGCATCTTCGCCTTCTTCCTGCCCCCCTCGGCCGCCACCCTGGTGGCGCTGTCGGGGACGCGGGGCTTCGGCACCATGATCCCGTCGGTGCTGGTGGACAAGATCGGCCGCCCCGCCCTCCAACCGCTGCTGGCCCTGGTGGTGGTGGCCGGCGGGATGGGGACGACGGCCGTGGCCCTGGCCTTCGCCGTACCCCTGGCCGTCGCCTTCGCCGCCGCCCTGGGCTGGCTGGTCGTGCTGCTGCGCAAGGCCGAGCGTCAGGCGGCCCGCAAGGGCACGGACGGCGCCCCCCGGCCCACCGGTGAGCTGGCCGTCCGGTTCTGGCGCTTCACCGCCCCCCGGGGTTTCGCCGGCATCTTCCAGGTCACCACCCTGTGGCTCAACACGCTGCTCCTGGGGGGGATCGGCTCCACCCGGGAAGCCGGGATCTTCAACGCCGCCACCCGCTACATCACCGCCGGGTTGATGGTGGGGGTGGCCATCCAGCAGGTCCTCCAGCCCAAGCTGGCCGAGCTGCTGGCCCTGGGCGACAAGCGCCGGGCCAAAGAGGTGTACCAGGCGTCGACGGCCTGGCTGGTCACCGCCGTGTGGCCCCTGTACCTCAGCTTCGCCCTCTTCTCCCCCGCCCTGCTGCGGGTCTTCGGCGGCGAGTTCAAGGCGGGCGAGAGCGTGCTCGTGGTCCTCGGTCTCACCATGCTGGTGGCCACCGGGGTGGGAACCGTGGACGTGGTGCTGCTCATGGGGGGCCGGAGCTCCTGGAACCTCTACAACACCATCGCCGGCCTGACCGCCCAGATCGGCCTCAACCTCCTCCTCATCCCCCCGTTCGGCGTCACCGGGGCGGCCATGGCCTGGGCGGCGAGCATCCTCATCAACAACCTGGCCCCCCTGGCCCAGGTGTGGAAGTTCATGGGCCTGCACCCCTTCGGGCGAGGCTTCCGGCGGGTGGCCCCCATCGCCCTGGTCTGCTACGGCGGGACCGGGCTGGCCCTGCGGCTGGTCTTCGGGGCCTCGATCCCCGCCTTGATCGTCTTCGAGATCGTCGGCGGACTCCTCTACCTGGCGGCGCTCATCCGCTTCCGCCACGAGTTGGAGCTGCCCGTGTTGTGGTCGGAGCTGCGGCGGCGCCGGGGGGACCGCCGCGCCCGACCCACCCCCGCCGCCAGCTAGACCACCCGACCGGGACCCGGGGTCCCGGCGGGGAACGGAGGCAGCGGCGGGGAACCTCGCCCGGGGGGTTGTGCACCAGGAGCGTGCACAATCCCCACGGCGTCGTCGCCGAAGCGGGACTTCACCGCGTCGACGGCGCGCGCCACGGCGTCGTCCACCGGCACCTCGTCCAGAGCCAGCTGGCGGGCGGGGGCCGCGACGAGGTTGTGGACGGAGACGCCCAGGAGGCGCACCCCCCGTCCCAGCTCCGCCCGGGTCAGCAGCTCCGTCGCCTGGCGGGCGATGTCGGTGCCCGCCGACGTCGGCTCGGGGGTGGTGGCCGAGCGGGTGATGGTCTGGAAGTCGGGGTAGCGGACCTTGATGGTGACGGTCCGGCCCGCCATCCCGTGCTCGGCCAGGCGCTGCCCGACCCGCTCGGCCAGGCGCCGGGCCTCGGCCCGGAGGACCTCGGGGTCGTAGACGTCGCGGGGGAACGTCTCCTCGGCGCCGATGGACTTGGTCTCCCGGTCGGGCTCCACCGGGCGCTCGTCGCGGTTCCAGGCCAGCTCGTGGAGATGATGGCCGTGGGCCCGGCCCAGGGCGTCGATGAGGCTCGCCTCGGGGAGGGCGGCCAGGTCGCCGACGGTGCTCACGCCCAGGCGGGCCAGGCGCTGCTCGGTGGCCGGCCCGACACCCCACAGGCTCCGCAGGGGCAGGGGGTGGAGGAACCCGAGCTCGGTGCCGGCCTCGACCACCCGCATCCCGTCGGGCTTGGCCGCCTCGCTGGCCAGCTTGGCCACCAGCTTGGTGGTGGCCACCCCCACCGAGGCGGTGAGTCCTGTCTCGGCCCGCACCCGGGCCCGGATGGCGGCGCCGATCTCGATCCCGGTGCCGAAGAGCCGCCCGGCGCCGGTGACGTCCAGGAAGGCCTCGTCGAGGGCGATGGGTTCCACCAGGGGGGTGAAGGACCGGAAGATGGCCTGCACCTCGGCGCTGCGGGCCTGGTAGGCCTCGAAGCGGGGCGGGAGGACGATGGCCTGCGGGCACAGGCGGCGGGCCCGGGCCATGGGCATGGCGGAATGGGCGCCGTAGCGGCGGGCCTCGTAGGAGGCGGCCGCCACCACCCCCCGGGGGCCGGTGCCGCCGACCAGGACGGCCTTGCCGGCCAGGGCCGGGTTGTCCAGCACCTCCACCGACGCATAGAAGGCGTCGAGGTCGACGTGCAGGATGGTCCGGCTCACGCCGTCTACGAAGTCTTGCGGAGGCGCCGGACCCGATCCCGGACTCCCCACCAGGTGACCAGGGTGAGCGCCTCGACCACGATCCGGCCCGACATCTTGGAGTGGCCCAGGGTGCGATCCCGGAACTCGATGGGCACCTCGGCCACCCTGCCACCGTTGTGCTCGACGAGGTAGGCCATCTCCACCTGGAACCCGTAGCCGTCGGCCCTGACGGAGTTGAGGTCGATGGCCTCCAGGGTCCGGCGGTGGTAGCAGCGGTAGCCGGAGGTCGAGTCCCGGGGCGAGATGCCCAGCAACATCCGGGCGTAGAGGTTGCCGATGCGGGAGATGGCGCGGCGGTGCCACGGCCAGTCCGGGATCTTGCCTCCGGGCATGTACCGGGTGCCGATGGCCAGGTCGGCGCCACCGGCCACCGCGGCGATGAGGTCGGGCAGGGCGGCCGGGTCATGGGACAGGTCGGCGTCCATCTCCACGATGGCTTCGTAGCCCTGAGCCAGGCCGGCGCGGAACCCGTCCCGGTAGGCGCTGCCCAGCCCGCTCTTGGCTGGGCGGCGCATGACCTCGATCCCGCCCACCTCGCCGGCCAGGGCCTCGGCCATGTCGGCGGTGCCGTCGGGGCTCGAGTCATCGACCACGAGCACGTCCACGTCGGGGGCGGCGGCCCGGATGCGCCGCAGCACTTCGGCGATGTTGGCCGCCTCGTTGTAGGTGGGGATCACCACCAATGTCTTCATCGGCCCTTGAGCCTACTGCCGGGGTGGGGCGAGGCCACCGGTACGATCCGGTCCGTGGTGGACGAGACTTCCCCCGGCCGGCGGCCTCCCGTCAGCTTCGCCGCGCTGGCCGCCGCCTTCACCGCCGTGGTCGTCGGCGGCCTCTCCGGCGCGCTGATCGGCTACGGCCTGGTCGGCATCGACTGTGTCGGCCAGTGCAGCACCCCGAAGGGGATCGGCGCCGTCGTCGGGGGCGTCTTCGGCGCCGTGGGGGTGGCCATCGTCGCCGTCCTCGTCCTGCGCGCCTTCGCCGAATGGCGCGCCGGCGGCACCCGGCGGTCGTAACTCATATGGTCTCGGGGCCGGCCTACGTTTCTGGGCATGCGTCGTGCGCGCTCAGTGGAAATCGCCGTGCCCAGCATGCATCAGCGATCCGCGGCGTCCGCCCCCCACGTGGCCGTGAGCGTGACCCGGTCGCTCGGAGCGAGCACCAGGCGGTGCTCGGCCACCCGGTCAGCGGTCCAGGTGAGTCGCTCGAGGGCCAGGGCGGGGACACCCGGCTCGAGGCCGAAGGGTTCAGCCTCCTCGGCCCGGAGGACGACCCCGTTCACCTCCTCGGTGACCCGGGTGAGGTGGACGCCGTCCTGCTCCAGGACGTCGTAGATCGACCCGTGGGAGAGGTCGACGTGGAGCAGCGACGGCGCCAGGCCGTCCGGGAGGTGGGAGGTCTCGAGCAGCAGCGGTCGATCCCCGGCCAGGCGGAGCCGGACCAGGCGGAGGCACCTGGTTCCGACCGCCAGCCCCAGCCGGCGGGCGACGCGGGCCGGGGGCCGGACCGTGGCCCGGCCCAGCAACCGGGAGGACTCGGCGATGCCCCGCTCCGAGAGCTCGTGGGCCAGGCGGTAGAAGCGACCGACCGGGTACTCGAAGGGGATGGGGGCGACGAAGGACCCCCGGCCCCGCTGCCGGACGATGAGCCCGCGGCGGGCCAGGCGCTCGAGGGCCTGGCGCACCGTTCCCCGGCTGACGGCGAACTCGGACATCAGCTCGAGCTCGCCGGGCAGCCCGCCGCTGTAGGTACCGGAGGCGATGCGATCGGCCAGCTGCCGCTCCAGTTGGTAGTAGAGGGGAACCGGCGAGGCGTGCTCCAGCGCCATGGACATCAGTGTCCCCCGCCCGTCAAAAACACTCCGAGGCCCACGATGGCGCAGACCATGAGGGCCAGGGTGAGGAAGAGGCGGTCCCGCCTGCGCCAGAAGAGGACGGCCGAGGTGAGGAGCTGGAGGATGGGGGTGGCGACCAGGACGAGCACGGCCAGGGCGGCCAGCGTCTCGGGATGGAAGGAGGGAAGGTCACGGAGTGCCTCCCCCACCGTCGGGCCGCCCCGGGACGACGGGCCCCGGAGCAGGATGCCGGGCAGGGCGGCGGCGAGCAGGACGGCGGCCACCACCACTCCGGTGCGCAGCAGCCAGGCGATCCGGGCCTCGAGCGCCCGCCCCTCCTCCTGCCGGGGCCGGACGGGAGCGGCGCCGCTCACCCCCGCACCCCGGCGACGAGCATCTGAACCACGACGACGGCGAGCACGACCGCGAACCAGCCCCGGATGGTGGACGCCCGCAGCCGGGGCAGGAGCCGGGTCCCCAGGGCCGAGCCCCCGACGACGCCCAGAGCGATGGGGCTGACCAGCGGCACCAGGACCTGGCCCCGCATGAGGTAGACGAGGGCGCTGGCCAGGGCGGTGATGCCGATCATGAAGTTGCTCGTGGCCGTGGAGACCTTGATGGGCAGGTCCATGGCCACGTCCATGGCCGGGACCTTGAGCGCGCCGCTGCCGATGCCGAGCAGGCCCGAGACGGTCCCCGCCACCAGCATGAGCCCGAAGCCGAGCCCGGGCCGGCGGGGGACGTAGCGCCGGACCCGCCCCAGGGCGGGGTCGTAGAACCGGCCGCCCAGGCGCTGCGCCCGCCCTCCGCCGAGGTCGCCGGGTTCGGGTTCGACCGAAGTGACGCGCCGGGTGCGCTTGCGGAACATGGACACACCCGACCCGGCCAGTACGGCGGCGAACACGAAGAACAGCGCCCGGGTGGGGAGGATCCCATTGAGCGCAGCCCCCAGCAGGGCGCCGCTGGTGGTGGCGACGGAGAGGAAGATGCCGAGCCGGATGTTGGCCAGCCCGTCCCGCACGTAGGCCGAGGCCGCCCCGCAGCTGGTGGCGATCACGGCGATGATGCTGGCGGCGATGGCGTGGCGGATGTCCACGCCGAGGGCGGTCAGCATGGGGATGATCAGGACGCCGCCCCCCAGACCCATGAGGGCGCCGATCAGGCCGGCCACCACCGCGCCTCCGAGAATGGTCAGTTCGATGCCGGGGGAAAGGTCCATGGCTGAAGTCTAATTGATCGAATGTCTAGACATTCGTACCGGAGGAGGGGTTGCCCCGTTCTTGTGGGTTTCTTGCCAGTGATTGCTGGCGGAAAGCCCACAAGTTCAGGCTGGCATGGGCGGATTGGCCCGGTTCAGCCCGAGAAGGACAGGCGGCGGAAGCCTTCGGCGTAGCGGGTACCGATCTCCCGGCCCGCCTCCTCGGCCCGCTGGCGGAGGAACTCCCGGAACCACTCCCCGGTCTCGTGGAGCTGGCTGGCATGGCAGAACAGGGCGTCGATCTTGGTGTCGATCACCTCGGTGATGTCGACCCAGCAGTTGGGCTCCAGCGTCCCCGACAGGTAGACGGCCGACACGTGGTGGACGGCGAGGCCGTTGCCGAGCTGCTCGGGGAAGTAGTGGGGGTTGCCCGCCGCCGGGGCCACGGCGTCGAGCGTGGCCCAGCCCGTGACCCGGTGGTCGGCGTGGTTGTAGTAGCGGTCCCCGAAGAAGATGGCGGTGGGATCGGGGCAGATCACGACCTCGGGTCGCAACCGGCGCACCAGCTCGACCAGCTGGGCCCGCAGCGGCCGCCCGTCCTCCAGCTCGCCGTCGTTGTAGTCGAGGTGGAAATGGTCGGCCAGGCCGAGCAGCCGGGCGGCGGCGGCCGTCTCCTCCACCCGGATGCGGGCCAGCTCGTCGGGGTCCTGGGCCGGATCCGCCGACCCCTTCTCCCCCCGGGTGCAGAGCACCACCCACACCGTCGCCCCCGCCTTGGCCCACCGGGCCAGCGTGCCGCCCGAGGAGATCTCCGGATCGTCAGGGTGGCCGTAGACGGCCAGGACACTGGACGGGATGTCGGTGACCTGCATGCCCGAGCAATCTATCCAGGCGGAGCGCCGGCCAACGCGGCCACCAGGCGGTCGAAGGCCCCCTGGAGGTTCAGGGCGGCGGCCAGGTCGGCGGCCTGCGGGAGCGCCTTGCCATCGGGCCGGGTGAGGTCCACCTCGGGAAGGGGCAGGTCCCGGGGGATGGCCACCACCTGGCGGGCCCGCTCCACGTAGTCGAGGGCGCCGGCCACCCGGGACAGGGCCCCGGCGCCGGGTTGGGCCCGGGCCGCGGCCACGATGCCGTCCAGGCTGCCATGGGCAGCCAGAAGGGCGGCGGCGGTCTTGTCGCCGATGCCCTTGACCCCGGGCAGCCCGTCGGACGGGTCGCCCCGGAGGACGGCGAAGTCGGCGTAGGACCGGCCCGGGATGCCGTACCGGCGGTTGACCTCGGCCTCGTCGATCCGGGCCAGCTCGCTCACCCCTTTGACGGGATACAGGACGTAGACGTCGGGGTCGGAGACGAGCTGGAACAGGTCGCGGTCGCCCGAGACGATGGCCACCGGGACGTGGCCGGCCGCCTTCTCCCGCTCGGCCAGGGTGCCGATCACGTCCTCGGCCTCGTAGCCGGCGTGGCCGGCCACGGTCACCCCCAGGCCGGCCAGCAGGGCGAAGCAGAAGGCACTCTGGCGGCCCACCTCGTCGTCGGCGGCGGCCTGCTCGGCCGGGGGTGCCACCCGGGCCAGCTTGTACTCGGGCACCAGGTCGACCCGCCACGCCGGCCGCCAGTCCTCGTCGGTGGCCACCGCCAGTCGAGCGGGGTCGTGGTCGTTGACCAGCCGGGCCAGCATCCCGAAGAAGCCGTGGACGGCGTTGACCGGACGGCCGTCGGGGGCCCGCACCGAGTCGGGGGTGGAGAAAAAGGCCCGGTACAGCAGGCTGGACCCGTCGACCAGCAGGGTGAGCTGACGGCTCAGTCCCCCACCACCTTGTCGAGGGCGGCGATGGCCCGGTCGAGGTCGGCGTCGTCGACGTCCTTGTGGGTGACGAAGCGCACCGTGGCCTGGTCGATGGTGCCGGCCCGCACTCCCAGGGCGGCCAGGCGCTCGAGCAGATCGGGGGGCAGGTCGGCGGCGCCGGCGCACACGATGTTGGTGAGCACGCCGTCGGGGTCGACACTGCCCGGGAAGCGTTCGGCCAGCGCCCCGGCCAGGCGGCGGGCCCGGGCGTGGTCCTCGGCCAGACGCTCCACCATGGTCTGGAGCGCCACCACGCCGGCGGCGGCGATGACCCCGGCCTGGCGCATGCCGCCGCCGAGCCGGGCCCGCTCCTCCCGGGCCGTCTCCATCAGGGCGGCCGGGCCGGCCAGGAGCGAGCCGACGGGGGCAGCCAGACCCTTGGACAGGCAGAACATGACCGTCTCCGCCGGTGCGGCGAGCTGGGACACCGGGACCCGGAGGGCGACGGCGGCGTTGAAGATCCGGGCCCCGTCACAGTGGAGCGGCAGTCCGTGGCGGCCGGCGGCGGCACCCACGGCCCCCATCTCGGCGGCGGTCAGCGGCCGGCCCGACGCCGGCATGTGGGTGTTTTCGATGATGACCAGCGACAGGGGCGGCAGGTGGTGAGCGGGCCCGGCGGCGGCGTGCTCCACGGCCGCGGCGGGAAAGGCGCCGCCGGTGTCGGGCACGGCCCGCAGCTGCACCCCGGCGTTCAGCGCGGCGGCAGCCGCCTCGTATTGGCGGATGTGGCAGCGCTGGGGGCAGAGCACCTCGGTACCGGCCCGGGCCAGGAGGCGCAGGGCCAGCTGGTTGCCCATCGTGCCCGAGGGCACGTAGAGGGCCGCCTCCTTGCCCACCATGGACGCCGCCAGCTCCTGGAGGTGGTTGACGGTGGGGTCCTCGCCGTAGACGTCGTCGCCCACCTCGGCCTCGGCCATGGCCCGGCGCATGGCCGGCGTGGGCGTGGTGACGGTGTCCGAGCGCAGGTCGACGCTGCCGTCGGGAGAGGGCATCAGGTCGGAAACGTCGTGCGGGTGAGGGACCGGGGCCGGTCCGGGGGCCGGGCGTGATCAGGGTTCGCGGGCCGCATCAGGCCCTCCTGGACGGCGGAGACGGCCAGGACGCCGTCCGCGCGGAAGATCCCGCCGTGGGCCAGGCCGCGACCGCCGGACGCCGACGCGCTGGCCTGGCTGAACAGCAGCCATTCGTCGGCCCGGAAGGGCCGGTGGAACCACATGGCATGGTCGAGGCTGGCCACGATCAACGACCCGTCCCAGAAGCTCTGGCCATGGGGGGCGAGGGCGCTGTCCAGGAGGGTGTAGTCGGAGGCGTAGGTCACCACGCAGGCGTGGAGCATCCGGTCGTCGGGGAGGCGCCCGTCGGCCCGGATCCACACCATCTGGCGAGGGGCGCGGGGCGACATGGTGACCCAGTGGGGCGCCTCCACGTAGCGCAGGTCGATGGGTCGGGGGCGCTCGGCCCACGCCGGGTTCATCCACTTGCACTCCGAGGCCCAGTGCGACCAGGTGGGCAGCGACTCCGGGTCAGGCGCCTCGGGCATGTCCGACTGGTGCTCGTAGCCCTCCTCCTCCACCTGGAAGGAGGCCTGGAGGTTGAAGATCGCCTTGCCGTGCTGGATGGCCACCACCCGCCGGGTGGTGAACGACTTCCCGTCCCGGATGCGGTCGACCTCATAGATGATGGGCACCCTGGTGTCACCGGGGCGTAGGAAGTAGGCGTGGAGCGAGTGGACGACCCGGTCGGGCTCCACCGTGCGCCCGGCCGCCACCAGGGCCTGGCCCGCCACCTGGCCGCCGAAGACCCGCTGGCGCTCCTCGTCCGGGCTCACCCCCCGGAACAGGTTGACCTCCAGGGGTTCGAGGTCGAGCAGGGCCACGAGGTCATCCAGGGCCGTTCCCATCGACCGCGAATCCTAGGGGAGGTCCCGGTAGCCTCCCGCGGCTGTGGACACCGCCGAACCCGTCCGCCACTTCCTCGGCGTGGACTGGAAGCCGAACCGCACCCACCCGCCCGACCGGGCCGCCTGGCCCTTCAGCATCCCGGCCGTCACCCAGCTGATCGACGACGGGGGCCTCGAGCTCGCGCCCGGGGTCACCTTCCTGGTCGGTGAGAACGGCAGCGGGAAATCCACGCTGGTCGAGGCACTCGCCGCCATCTACCCCCGGCACGGCTACGAGGCGTCGTTCCCCGGCGTCACCGGCGGCGGCGGGAGCGACGAGGACTCGCCGCTGCGCTGGCACCTGCGGCCCCGCCTGCAGCACATGGCGTCGCGGGCCGGGTTCTTCCTGCGGGCCGAGACCATGCACTCCTACTTCGCCGGCATCGACACCGACCGCCACACCGGGCGCAGCGACTGGCAGGGGGAGAAGCTCCAGCACCGCTCGCACGGCGAGTCATTCCTGGCCGTGCTCCGGCACAAGTTCACCGAGGTGGGCGTGTACTTCCTCGACGAGCCGGAAGCGGCCCTGTCGTTCCGGGCCTGCCTCGGGCTCCTCTCGCTCCTCGACGTCATGCGCCGGGAGGGGAGCCAGGTGGTGGTGGCCACCCACTCGCCCCTGCTGGTGACCCTGCCCGACGCCACCCTCCTGGAGCTGGGCGAGTGGGGCATCCGCACCGTCTCGTCCTACGAGGAGCTCGACCTCGTCCAGACCTGGCGGTCCTACCTCGACGCCCCCGGGCGCTACCTGCGCCACCTGCTCGAACCCTGACCGAGTTCGGGAACATCGTCGTCGTCGTCACAGCAGCAGGCCTGCGACCAGATCCGCACGTAATCGACGTACTGGCTGGAGTAGTAGGGCCACTGCCCGCAGCGCGACGACGCCCGGATGACCTGGGCCTCGAGCATCGTGTAGAAGGCGCCCCCGTCGTTCAGGAACCGGGTGCCCTCGGGCGTCCGCCGGACCTCGACGCCGTCGACATACCAGATGACCTCCTCGGGACTCCATTGGGCGGCGAAGACGTGGAAGGCGGCGGAGAAGTCGGGGCCGGTGAAGTAGCCCTTGTCCCGCTGGTAGTCGCCCCGCTCCTCCCAGTGGATGGTGAGATCAGCCCGCTCGCGGTCGTCGCCGTAGACCTCGACGACGTCGAGCTCGGGCGGCCACGACTCGTCGTTGGGCTTGGCCCAGAAGGCGCCGCGGGCACCGCGGCACCCGGCCATCCGGATGCTGGCCTCCCAGTAGCCGTAGAGCAGCGAGAAACGATCCCGGGAGTTGATACAGCCCACGCTGAACGGCACCCCGCCCTGGGCCCGCCGTTCGATCCGCTGCTCCAGAACCCCTCCGGACACGATGTTGTTGGCCGGGTCGCAGTAGCCGACGGTGTTCCCCGAGACCTGACCCCAGCCGAAGCCGCTCGACCATTTCGTCTCGTCCAGGGCGCGGCCGTCGAAGTCGTCCTCGAACTCGAGCTGCCAGCCCTCGCCGGACGCACCGTAGGGCACCACGGGGCGATCGGGCAGAGGGGGAGAGTCGCCGTGCGCCGCACCGCCGGTCAGGAGGAGGACGGAGACGAGGGCCAGGACGGGGCGGTTGCCTGCAGCCACGAGGGAATCCCAGCAGCCGCCGGGCCCGCCTCCCAGATGCGTCCGGCCCGCCTTTCGGCTCGCCTCGCGGCCCGGATCAGGGACCGGCGGGTACCCGAAGGGCCCAACCGGTCATGCCCAGCTCGGAGAACTGCCGCTGCGCCGAGGCGAACAGCTGGGTCGCCCGGCCGTCGTCGTCCGGACCACCCCGGCGCCGGTACATGAGCGCCTCGTCGTGGTCGGTGATGGCAAGCAGCGGGGCGGCGCCGTCCTCGGCGATGACCCGGCGGGCGGCGGCGAAGAACGACGCCGCCTCGTCGTAGCGGCCCTGGAGGGTGTGCAGGCGGGCCATGGCCAGCCGGCCGTCGACTTCGATGTCGCGGAAGTCGGGGGCGATGACCTTGTCCTGGATCGACCGCTCGACGGCGTCGGCGTGGTCGAGCCGGCCCAGGAGCCACAGCGTCTCGGCCGCGTAGCCGGCGGCGCAGGGGTAGTGGTGCGACCAGGCGGGGGCCTGCTCCAGCCAAGGCACCAGGCGCGCCAGGTGATCGAGGGCTTCCTCCTCGCGCCCCAGCCGGGCGGCGGTGCGGGCGCAGACGCCGTACGCCGGCCCCAGAGCCCAGGCCTGCCCCGGGATCAGGGTAGGGAGCAGCGCGCCGAAGGTGGAGGCCACCTGTTCCAGCCCGTCCTCGTCGTCGAGGAAGGCGGTCAGCATCTCCCGGGCGTGGAGGACGGCGAACAGCGGAGCCTCACCCTGGGCGGAGATCCGTTCCGCCTGCTCCAGGAACGCCGCTCCCTCCTCGAGGCGTCCCAGCGAGAGCTGGCAGAAGGCCACCATGGCGGCGCAGCGGGCGGCCCGGACGATCTGGCCCCGGGCCAGGGATGCCTCGAGCTCCGCCTCGGACAGGGGAAGGCATTGTGTGTAGGCGCCGGCGAAACAGATGAGTAGCGGCAGGTTCCGGCTGCTGGCCATCGCCTCGGCCCGGGAGGCGAAGGGGGCCTCCAGTCCGCCGAAGGCGACCGGGTCGGGATTGCCGGCCCGGATGATCCGGGCCGCCTCCCACCGCTCGGGGACATCGACGGGGATCCCGGGATGCTCGGGGTCCTCCCAGTCGTGGCGCTGGAGGTCGAGCATGGTGAGGAAGGCCCAGCTCAGGTCCCGGCGGTCGCCGGCGTGGACGAGCCCCCGGCGGGCGAGATCCCAGGCCCGCGGGTTGTTGCCGCCGGCGCCCATGGCCACCGCCGCCCCGGCCAGGTAGTCGCAGGCGGCGTCCGGTCCTTCCGTGGCGGCGATGGCGTCGCCGGCCCGGGCGGCCACTTCGGCGCCCTGGTCGAGGGCCAGGCTCGAGATGAGCGCCATTCCCAGACGGGCCAGGATGCGGGCCCGGCGGGGGTCGCCGTCTCCGATCAGATCGAGGGCCATGCGCAGGAAGTGGGCCGCTTCCGCCTGGCCCCCGGGTGGCCTCGGCGTGGGCCGCCGCCACCAGGGCGGCGTCCACGCCCCGCTCGGCGCGGGGCAGGGAGCGGCTGCGGTGGTACTGGGCGGCGATCTCGCCCGCCGTGGCCGGTTCCTGCGATCCTCCCGCCGCCGCCTCCAGCGCCTCCGCCACCTGCCGGTGGAGCCGGATCTGGCGCGACGGGCTGAGCCCGGCGTAGAGCGTGTGGCGGATCAGGGCGTGGACGAAGGCGTAGCAGTCGAAGCCGGCGGCCGGTGCGAGCAACTGGGCGCCGAGGGCTTCGTCGACGGCGTCGAGGGCATCGTCGTCGGCCAGCCGGGCGGCGGCGGCGACGACGTCGAGGCGGAAGGGACCTTCGAAAGCGCAGGCGGCGCCGAGGAAGGCGGCGGCCCGCTCCGAGAGCCGGGCCAGCCGCCGCTCGATGACCTCCCGCACGCCCTCGGGGATGCCCAGCTCGGACACCGGGACCAGCGCCGTCCACTGCCCGTCGGCGCCCTGCTGGATCTTCCCCTCGTCGATGAGGTGGCGGAGCACCTCGCGGATGAAGAAGGGGTTGCCGTCGGTCTCGGAGGCGATGACCCCGGCGAAGGTCTGCGAGACCTCGTGTTCGGCGAGGATCTGGAGGAGGGCTCCCACCGCTTCGGCGGGGAGCCCGTCGAGCCGGACATGTTCGTACTCCGTCTCCCGGCGCAGGGCGCCGAGGGCAACGCTCAGGGGATGGTCCTTGCCCGTCTCGGTGTCGCGGTAGGTGCCCACCATGAGGATCGGATGGCCCGGCGCCTGGCGGGCCAGATGGCGGAGGGCGTCGATGGTGCCCTGGTCCGCCCAGTGGAGGTCGTCGAGGCAGAGGAGGACCGGGGCCCGGGAGGAGCGGGCCACGACCAGCCGGGCCAGCGAGTCGAGGAGCCGGTAGCGCTCCTCCGGGGGCGAGAGCGGCACGGGGTCGGGGAGATCGGGCAGCCGTTTGCGCAGCGCCGGTTCCAGCTGGGCCAGCGGCGGCCCGCCGGTGCCCAGGTCGGCGCGGAGCTCGTCGCCGTCGGCGGTGAGCGCCAGGGTCTCCAGCAACTCGGCGAAGGCCGACCAGGGCGGCATCCACTCGCCCTCGAAACAGTGTCCCCACAGGACCTCGGCGCCGTCGCCTGCCGCCCGCTCGGCCAGCTCCTCCACCAGCCGGGTCTTGCCGATGCCTGGTTCGCCGGCCACCAGCACCAGCCCGCTCCGGCCGGCGGCGGTCTCCGCCCACCGGGCCCGGAGGCGGGCAAGCTCGCCTTTCCGCCCCACAAATGGCAGGCGGCTCGGGACCAGCTCCCCGGCGCCCGTCTCGTAGTGGACGGCGAAGGTGGAGACGGGCTCGGGCACGCCCTTCAACTCGAGCTTGCCCAGGTCGGAGAATCCGAAGTCCGGGCGGCCCCGCAGCAGACCGGCGACCACGTCGGCGCAGAGGATCTGGCCGGCCTCCGCCCGGTCGCACAGGCGCCGGGCCACGACCACGGGCAGGCCAAAGTAGTCGGCCGCCTCTTTCAGGGCCTCGCCGGCGTTGAGTCCAACCCGGATGGCGAGGTGCTCGCCGTGGACCGGCCGGCGGCCGTCCTGCTGCATGGCGATGGCGCAGCGCACGGCGTCGGCGGCCGAGGCGAAGGCGACCATGAGCCCGTCGCCCAGCCACTTGACCTCCTCTCCTCCGTGGGCGGCGGCGGCTCCGGCCAGCAGATCGTGGTGGGCCCGGAAGATGGGCTGGGCCTCCTCGTCCCCGGCCCGGGCCAGCAGTTCGGTGGAGCCCACCAGGTCGGTGAAGAGGATGGTGACGACCCCAGACCCCTCGGGCATGCCCCAAGTGTGGCCCATCGCACGGGCCGCCACCCAGGACGTGGCCCGGGGCGCCGGCGGGGGCTAGCCGAAGAAGACGGAGGCCACGTCGTAGATGCGCCGGTCCAGCGTCTTCAGCTCCCTGACCGCCTCCCCGAGGGGGACCCGGACGATGTCGGGGCCCCGCAGTGAGACCATGATGCCGAAGTCGCTCTCGTGGACGGCGTCGATGGCCTCCACCCCGAAGCGGGTGGCCAGCACCCGGTCGTGCGCCGTGGGGGTTCCGCCCCGCTGGACGTGGCCGAGGATGGTGACCCGGGCCTCGAAGCCGGTGCGGCCCTCGATCTCGTCCTGGAGCATGGTGCCGATCCCCCCCAGGCGGGCATGGCCGAACTGGTCGACCTCGGCCTCCTGGGTAACCAGCGTGCCCTCCTTGGGGACGGCCCCCTCGGCCACCACCACGATGGAGAAGCGGGCGCCCCGCATGTGGCGGTGCTGGATCCGGTCGCACACGTCGTCGATGTCGAAGGGCTCCTCGGGGATGAGGATGACGTCGGCCCCGCCCGCCATCCCGGCGAAGGTGGCGATCCAGCCGGCGTTGCGGCCCATGACCTCCACCACCATGACCCGGTCATGGCTCTCGGCCGTCGTATGGAGCCGGTCGATGGCGTCGGTGACGATCTGCACGGCGGTGTCGAAGCCGAAGGTGAAGTCGGTGGCCGACAGGTCGTTGTCGATGGTCTTGGGCACGCCCACGATGCGCACACCCTCGTCGATGAGCTTGGAGGCGACGCCCAGGGTGTCCTCCCCGCCGATGGCCACCACGGCGTCGATGTGCTCCCGGCGCAGCGTGTCGAGCACCCGGCGCACACCGTCGTCGGTCTTGTAGGGGTTGGTCCGGGAGGTGCCGAGGATGGTCCCGCCCCGGTGGAGGATGCCCCGGGTGGAGGCGACGGTGAGGTCCACCATCTGGCACTCGATCACGCCCCGCCAGCCGTGACGGAAGCCGACGAGGTTGTGGCCGTAGACCCCCTCGCCCTTTCGCACCACGGCCCGGATGACCGCGTTCAGTCCCGGGCAGTCACCTCCTCCGGTCAGCACACCGATCCGCATACGCGCTCCTCGCTAGCCTTCTCCGAGCTTATGCCCGCTGTGATTGCCGTCGACGCAGGGACCACCGGGGTCCGCAGCTTCGCCGTGGACGGCGCCGGCCGGCCCCTCGGGTTCTCCTACCGGGAGCTGACGCAGCACTTCCCCCGGCCCGGCTGGGTGGAGCACGACCCGGACGAGATCCGGGAGGCGGTGACCTCCACGCTCTCCGAGCTGGCCAAGCGCCTGGAGGACCAGGGCCAAGCCGTCGCCGCCGTGGGCATCACCAACCAGCGGGAGACGGTGGTGGCCTGGGATCGGCGCACGGGCAAGCACCTCCACCGGGCGCTGGTGTGGCAGGACCGCCGGACGGCCGCCCGCTGCGACCAGTTGCGGGAACAGGGCCTGGAGCCCGAGGTGCGCCGGGCCACCGGGCTGGTGCTCGACCCCTACTTCTCGGCCACCAAGATGGAGTGGCTGCTCCAAGAAGGGGGCGTGGCCGTCTCCGGCGACCTGGCCCTGGGGACGGTCGACGCCTGGGTGGCCTGGAACCTGACCGGCGGCCCCGACGGCGGCGTGTTCGTCACCGACCCGGGCAACGCCAGCCGCACGCTCGTCTTCGACATCGGCGCCCGGTCATGGTCCGAGGAGCTGTGCGCCGTCTTCGGTGTGCCGGTGGCCTCCCTGCCTGAGGTGCGGCCGTCGTGCGGCCGCCTGGGCATCACCCGCCCGGAGACCGCCGGAGGCCTGTCCGTGCCCGTGTCGGGGATCGCCGGCGACCAGCAGGCGGCGCTCTTCGGCCAGGCCTGCTTCTCCGCCGGGATGACCAAGAACACCTATGGAACAGGTTCTTTCGTCCTCATGAACCTCGGCCCCACCCTCCCTGACCCGGTCGAGGGCCTGCTGACCACGGTGGCCTGGGATCTGGGCGAGCGGGGCGGGGTGGCCTACGCCCTGGAAGGGGCCATCTTCGTGACCGGAGCGGCCATCCAGTGGCTGCGGGACGGCCTCTCGATCATCGCCGAGGCGGCCGAGACCGGCCCGCTGGCCGAGTCGGTCACCGACACCGAAGGCGTCTACCTGGTTCCCGCCTTCACCGGGCTCGGCTCGCCCCACTGGGACCCCTACGCCCGGGCCGCTCTCATCGGTCTGACCCGGGGGACCAGCCGGGCCCACCTGGCCCGGGCGGCGGTGGAGGCCATGGCCCATCAGACCCGCGATGTGGTCGAGGCCATGGAGGCGGCCGGGGGCACCGCCATCTCCGAGCTCCGGGCCGACGGCGGCGCCGCCGTGATGGACATGCTGTGCCAGTTCCAGGCCGACCTGCTGCGCGTCCCGGTGCGCCGGCCGGTGGTGGCGGAGACGACCGCCCTGGGCGCCGCCTACCTGGCCGGCCTGGCCGAGGGTGTGTGGGCCAGCCCCGACGAGGTGGCGGCCCAGTGGCGGTGCGAGGCCGAGTTCGCCCCCGCCATGCGGGAGGCGGAAGCCAACCGCCGCCAGGCGGCCTGGCGCCGGGCCGTGGAGCGCACCCGCTCGTTCCCGGCTGGAGGTTGACCGGCGCCACCGTTTCCTCCTGCGTTTTGCCGCTGTGAGCGGCATTTTGCAGGTGAGAACGCGCGGGTCAGCCGGCGGCGGGCTCCGGGTGGCGGGAGGAGGCGTACTTGCCGGCGTACTCCTGGCCCGAGAGTCGCTGGATCTCGGACATCACCGTGTCGGTGATCTGGCGGAGCACGAGGCGCTCCCGGTCCCGGCCGGCGTACTCGGAGAAGTCGAGCGGGGCACCGAAGCGGACGGTGATGCGGGAGAAGGGCCGGGCGATGAGGGTGCCGATGGGTTGCGCCTCCCGGGTGCCGATGATCCCCACCGGGATGACGGGCGCCCCGGTGCGCAGGGCGAGCATGGCCACCCCGGTGTGGCCCCGGTGCAGGCGGCCGTCCTTGGAGCGGGTCCCCTCCGGGTAGATGCCGAACAGCTTGCCCTCGTCGAGGACGGCGGCGGCCGCGTCCAGGGCCCGGCGCCACTCCGACCCGGGCCCGCGGCGGAGCGGGATCTGGCCGATGGCCCGGAAGAACCAGGCCGTCCGCCGGTTCTCGAAGTACTCGGCCTTGGCCACGTAGGTCAGGCGCCGGCGCAGCACGGCCGGCAGGAACAGCGAGTCACAGAAGGCGTTGTGGTTGGAGGCGAGGATGGCCGGGCCGTGGTTGGGGACGTTGGACCGTCCCTCCACCCGGACCCGGTAGAAGGCGCGCATCACCGGAGTGAGGACGACCTTCACCACCCACCAGCCCATGCTCCCCCCTTCCGCCCGAATCCAGGGTAGGCGGTGAAGACCTGATGACACCTCTCCGCGTCTCTTGACACCGACGCAGAGCGGCCAGCACCCTGGTGGAGGGGACGACACGAGGGGCGTGTCGAGACGGGAGACCGGTGGGACGGCTCTGGGCGGCGGTCGCCGTGACGCTGGCCGTCGTCGCGCCCGCTCCCGCCCTCTCTTCCTCACCCCCGGAGGCGGCCTCCTCCTACGTCGTGCTGCTGGCCGCGGAGGCCGGCGATCCGGCGGCGGTGGCCGCCGAGCAGTCGGAGGCGCTGGGCTTTTCCGTGGACTTCGTGTACCACTCGGCCCTCGCCGGCTACGCCGCCGACCTGACCGCCCCGATGCTGGCCGCCCTCCGGGCCGACCCCCGGGTGGTGGGGGTGGAGGCCGACCGGCCCGTGGCCACCACGGCCGCCATGCCCGCCGGCATCGACCGGGTCCAGGCCGACCTGTCCGTGGCCGCCGCCATCGACGATGCCGACCGGCCTCGCATCGATGCCGACGTGGCCGTGCTCGACACCGGCATCGACAAGGAGCACCCCGACCTCAACGTGGCCGGCGGCGTCAACTGCGCCAAGGAGGAGAAGGACGACCACCCCCGGTCCGGTTACGACGACTTCCTCGGCCACGGCACCCACATCGCCGGGATCATCGGCGCCCTCGACGACGGGAAGGGTGTCGTCGGGGTGGCTCCGGGGACGCGTCTGTGGGCCGTGCGGGTGCTCAACGACAAGGGGGGCGGGACGACCAAGGAGCTGCTCTGCGGGGTGGACTGGGTGACCGCCAGCCGCACCGACGCCGACCCGGGCAACGACATCGACGTGGCCAACCTCTCCCTCGGCGGCGTCAACATGGTCCGCGGCCACCGGATGCCCGGCGACGACGGCAACTGCGGCCAGATCGACGGCGACGCCCTCCACCGCGCCATCTGCCGCTCGGTGGCGGCGGGCGTGACCTACGTGGTGGCCGCCGGCAACGAGTCCGCCAACGCCGCCGACTACACCCCGGCCGCCTACGACGAGGTGATCACGGTCTCGGCCCTGGCCGACTCCGACGGCCGGCCCGGTGGGCTGGGCGGGTCGCCCAGCTGCCGGGACGACGGCGACGACACCCTGGCCAACTTCTCCAACTACGGCCCCGACATCGACCTGATCGCCCCCGGGGTGTGCATCCTGTCCACCCTTCCCGTCCGCGGGGGCGGCGGCTACGGCGTGCTGACGGGCACGTCGTTCGCCGCGCCCCACGTGGCCGGGGCCGCCGCCCTGTGGCTGGCCCGCCATCCCGGCGCCGATCCGGCCAGCGTGCGCGCCGCCCTCATCGCCGCCGGCAGCTCCGACTGGGACGCCGGCGAGGACCTCGACGGGATCAAGGAACCGCTGGTCGACGTCGAAGCCTTCTAGCCCCCGGCCCAGCAATTGACCGGTCGGTCAAGTGATTCGATAGCCTGGGCCCGTGATCACTGGTCTTCGCCCGGCGGCTCGTCGATGAAGCGCAAGCTCACCCAACGGGGACGGGAGCGCCGGGAACAGCTGATGGAGCGGGCCGCCCGGCTCTTCGCCGACCAGGGCTACCACCCGACGTCGGTGTCCGAGGTGGTGGAGAGCCTGGGAGTGGGCAAGGGCGTCTTCTACTGGTACTTCGAGTCCAAGGAGGACCTGTTCAAGGAGATCCTCTCCTCCTCCCACCACGAGCTGCGCCGGCGCCAGCAGGCGGCCATCGGCGACGAACCCGATGCGCTCCGGCGCATCGAGCTGGGCATGCGGGCCTCCATGGCCTGGTTCGCCGAGAACCGCCACCTGTTCAACCTGTTCGGCTTCGCCGCCACCGAGGAGCGCTTCCGGCCCGTCCTGCGCCAGAACGAGGAGGTGGCCGTGGCCGACGTGGTCCGGCACCTGAAGGACGCCATGGCCGAGGGTCACATCCCCGACGGCGACCCGGCGGTGCTGGCCCATGCCCTGATCGGCGCCGGCCGCCATCTGGCCCGGACCTACCTCTACGAGGCGAACGACCCGGCCGACCAGGTGGCCGACGCCGCCGTGAGCTTCGTCCTCTACGGCGTCAGCGGGGCACCGCGGTCCTGAGCGGGGCGGTTTCGGCCACGGCCAGCACGAGCGGCGAGGCGTGGCTGATGAGATGCTCCGGCTCCCGCGGGGGCCCGAAGAGGTAACCCTGGACGGCGTCGCAGCCGAGCTGGTGGAGCTTGCTCAGCTGGGCGGGCTCTTCCACCCCTTCGGCCACCACTTCCAGGTTGAGGGCCTGGGCCAGGCTGACCACGGCGGTCACGATCGCCTCGTCCTCGGGGTCGCGGGCCAGCCCGTCCACGAACGAGCGGTCGATCTTGAGGGCGTCGACGGGGAAGCGCTTGAGGTAGCTGAGCGACGAGTACCCGGTCCCGAAGTCGTCCACCGACAGGTGCACACCCAGGGCCTTCAGGGCCCGCAGCGTCTCGGCGGTGGCCTCCGCCTCCTCCATGAGCACGCTCTCGGTGATCTCCAGCCACAGGGCCTCGCCGGGAAGGCCGGAGGCCCGGAGGGCGCCGGCCACCACCCCGACCAGGTCGGGGTCGCCGAACTGGCGGGCGGAGAGGTTCACGGTCACCCGCAACGCCGAGCGGCCCGCCGCCCGCCAGGCGGCGAGCTGGGTGCAGGACTGGCCCAGCACCCAGCGGCCCAGGGGCAGGATCAGCCCGCTCTCCTCGGCCACGGGGATGAACTCGGCCGGGCCGACCATGCCCCGCTCGGGGTGGTACCACCGCAGCAGGGCTTCGGCGGCCACCACCCGGCCGTCGTCGAGGCAGACGATCGGCTGGTAGTGGAGGCGCAGCTCGCCGTTCTGCATGGCCGCCCGCAAGGACCGTTCCGTCTCCAGGCGCTCGAGCATCCGGTGACGCATGGCCGAATCGAAGATCTCGATCCGGGAGCGCCCCCGTTCCTTGGCCCGGTACATGGCCGCGTCGGAGTCGCGCAGCATCGCCTCGGCGTCGATTCCCGGCTCGCCGTGGGCGATGCCGATGCTGGCCGTGACCACCGTCTCGCCTGCCCGCAGGGGCAACGGCGCGGCGATGGCCCGCGCCACCCGGTCGGCCACGGCCAGGGCCTTCCGGGCATCGGTGTCCTCGCACACGACGACGAACTCGTCGCCGGCCAGCCGGCCCACGGTGTCCGGTTGCCGCACCGCCGCCCGCAGGCGGTCGGCCAGACGGACCAACGCCTCGTCGCCGGCGGTGTGGCCGAGCGAGTCATTGACCACCTTGAACCGGTCGAGATCCACGAACAAGACGGCCACCGGGGCGCCGGACCGGCTCAGGCGGGCCAGAGCCTGGCTCAGGCGGTCGAGCACCAGGGTGCGGTTGGGGAGCCCGGTGAGCGGGTCGTGGGTGGCCTGGTCCCGGAGCACGTCCATGAGCCGCAGGTTCTCCGCCGCCTGGGCCTGGCTCTCCCGGCGCAGGTCACGTTCGGCTTCCAGCACCCGGAGCATCCGCAGCGTCAGCGACAGCACCCGGCCGAAACCCCGCAGCAGGGCGCTCTCCTCCCGGGTGAACTCCCCACCCGAGCGGGCCAGGACCAGGGTCCCGGACTCGATGGGGACGGCCAGCACCGGGCACGGGCCCAGGCCGGGGACGTGGAGCGGACCCCGACCGGACGCCGCCGCCACCAGGTCGGCCACGGGCGTGGCGCCCTGGGGGAAGCCGACGCAGGCCACCACCGAGCCGTGGCGGACCACGGCGCCGACCTCGGCCTCGACGGCCTCGGTGGCCCGTTCCACCGCCCCGTCGATGGCGGCGGTCTCGTCCCGATAGGACGACACCGCGGCCAGGAACTCGGCGATCTGCTGGGAGAGCCACTCGTGACGGACGGGCATGGTTCGAGCGCGACCTAGCCGACGGCGAGGACCACGAGGGTCTGGTTGTGGAACCCGCTGATGCCCCGGGTCCGGGCGATCTCCCCGTAGGTGTAGAAGCCGGCCACCGGGGCCCCTCCGGCGTGGGACGCGATGCAGTCGACCTCGGCCCGGACGCCCGCGTCGCCGAGCACGCCGCGGCGGGCGATGCAGTCGAAGGCCACCAGGCCGAGCGGCGCCTGGGGGCCGAGGGCGGCCAGCGCCTCGGCGCAGGCACCGTCGGTGGCCTCGAGCACCGAGGTGTCGTCGCTCTCCATGAACCAGGTCAGGCCGCCCTGGGGCACGTGGGCGATGCAACCGAGCGAACGGTCATCGAAGTTGGCTTCGGCCACGAACCGCATCTCCTCGCCGCTCCGGCGGCTGAGGCCGAGGGGATGGCTGAGGGCGAAGCGGGTGAAGGCGGCAGGGTCCGACCATGCCTCGGGCGGGGCCTCGAGGTGGCGGAGGTAGAAGTCCAGGGCGGGCTCGTCATTCAGGGCGTGGACCCGGCTGCCTTCGCTGCTCGTGACGAGCATGGGGTCGCCCACCCGGCGCGAGCCGTGGCGGACGCCGATGCCGAAGGGACCGTCGGAGGCGATCCCCGCCGCCACCACCGAGTTGCGCAGAACCTCGCCGCAGTGGAGCTGGAACGTCCCCTTCATCTGCAGGCCGTCCCCGGCGCAGCCGCCCACCAGGGGAACCCCGGCGCCCACCACCCGGTAGGCGCCCCGCACGATCTCCTGCTGGTCGCCGGCCAGCCCGTCGGTGAGCAGGAGCAGGATGCGATGCGGCCGCTCGTCCACCCGCTCCAGGCAGGCCGCCGCCCCGGCGCCGGCTTCCCGCAGCCGGCCCCGGGCGGCGCTGGCCGCAGCCGTGGCCACCGAGAAGCCCGGGCCGCCCAGGGCCATGACCACCACGCTGGCGTCGCCCGGCCCGGAGACGGAGATCTCCCCGGCGGTGGAGCACCCGACGAGGGGAACCCCGGGCGCCTCCTTGCCGATTCCGGCCAGCAGCTGGTCGAGGTCGTATCCGTCCCAGCAGAACACCACCAGCAGGCGGGGGTCGGGATGGAGCAGGGCGCCGGCGGCCGCTTCCTGCCCGGCGCGGCCGGCGTCGGCGTCCGAGGAGCGGCCCACGCCGAACCAGCGTCGAACACCAGCATCGGAAGGCGCGCCGAAGCTCATGCCCCCTTGATCGGCGCGAGTCGGGGCCGGATGAGTCCCGACCGGGAGGTTCAGCCCAGTTTGGTCAGAGCCCGGCGGACGCCCCGGACCGCCTGGCCGATGCGCTGCTCGTTCTCCACCAGGGCGAAGCGGACGAACCCGTCGCCCCCGGGCCCGAAGCCCACCCCCGGGGAGACCGCCACCTTGGCCTCCTCCATCAACATGAGGGCGAAGTCCAGGGACCCCATGTCGATGTAGGGCTCGGGGATGGGCGCCCAGACGAACATGGTGCCCCGGGGCTTCTCGATCTCCCAGCCGATCCGGGCCAGCCCTTCCACCAGGGCGTCGCGCCGGTTCTTGTAGACCTGGCACACCTGCTTCGGATAGTCGGGCGCCTCGTTCATGGCCACGATGGAGGCGATCTGGATGGGCTGGAAGGTCCCGTAGTCCAGGTACTTCTTCAGGTCGGCCAGGGCGGCCACCACCTCGGCGTTACCCACCAGGAACCCGACCCGCCACCCGGCCATGGAGAACGACTTGGTCAGGGTATACAGCTCGACGGCCACGTCCTTGGCCCCCGGCACCTCCAGGATCGACGGCGGGACGTGGCCGTCGAAGCCCAGGTCGGCGTAGGCGAAGTCGTGCACGACGAGGATCCCGTGCGCCCGGGCGAAATCGACCAGCCGGCCCATGAAGTCAAGGTCCACGCAGGCGGTGGTCGGGTTGTGAGGAAAGGAGATGACGATCACCCGGGGGCGGGGCCAGGACTCCTCGAAGGCGGCGGTGAGGTTGGCGAAGAAGTCCTGCTCGGGGCCGAGCCGGACCTGGCGGACCTCGGCGCCGGCCAGCACCGGGGCGTAGATGTGGATCGGGTAGCTGGGGCTGGGCACCAGGGCGGAGTCGCCCGGCCCCACCAGCGTCCACATCAGGTGGGACAGCCCCTCCTTGGCCCCGATGGTGGTGATGGCCTCGGTCTCGAAGTCGAGATCCACGCCGAAGCGGCGGCGGTACAGGTCGCAGATGGCCAGGCGCAGCTTGGGGATCCCCCGGCTGGCCGAGTAGCGGTGGTTGCGCGGGTTGTGGGCCGCCTCACACAATTTGTCCACCGCCACGGGCGGCGACGGGAGATCGGGGTTGCCGAATCCGAGGTCGATCACGTCCTCGCCGGCCCGGCGCAAGGCCATCTTGCGGGCGTCGGTGGTGGCGAAGACGTAGGGCGGCAGGTTGGGGATGCGGCGGAACTCCATCATTCCAAAGTATCAGCAGGATCCGTTGCGCCCGTTACCATTCCGCCCCGCATGGACGATCACTTCGCTGGTGTCGAGGCCGTGTTCCTGGATGTGGGCGGGGTCTTCCACCTACCCGACCACCATCTGATCCTCGACGCCCTGCGCCGGGCCGGGGTGGAGGCCGACCCCGCCACGCTCGACCGGGCCCACTACGCCGGGGTGGCGGCCCTGGTCGACTGGCCCGATGAGGACCACGGCATCTGGCGGGCTTACCAGGAGGCTTACGCCGCCGAGGTGGGCGTCCCTGCCGCCCGGGTAGAGGACGCCATCGCCGAGCTGGACGTGGCCTTCGCCACCGAGGGCATGTGGAGCCGGCTGGTGCCCGGGGCGGTGGACGCCCTCCGGGAGCTGGAGGCCGCCGGCCTGGCCCTGGCCATCGTCTCGAACTCCGACGGGACCCTGGAGCGACGCCTGGCCGCCGAGGGCATCTGCCAGGTCGGTCCCGGCCGGGGTGTCCCGGTGGCGGTGGTGATCGACTCGGGGGCGGTCGGGGTGGCCAAGCCCAACCCGGCCATCTTCGCCATCGCCCTCGAGGCCACGGGCGTGAGCCCCGAGGCGGCCGTCCACGTGGGCGACGCCGTGGGGGCCGACGTCGCCGGGGCGCTGGCCGCCGGCGTCCGGCCCGTGCATCTCGACCCGCACGGCTTCTGCGCCGACGCCTCCCATCCCCACCTGCGGTCCCTGGGCGAGCTCGGCCCCCGCCTGGCCGGGAGCGGGCGCCCGTGAGCCGGCGCCGGCGCCGGGCATCGCCCGTCACCCTGCCCGTCACCCTGGCCGTCGCCCTGGTGGCGGCCGGAGCCTGCGGCGCCGGCGGGACCGAGAAGAAAGCCGCCCGCAAGGTCACGGTGGAGATGCGCGACATCGCCTTCGATCCCGACGTGCTGGAGGTCAAGGCGGGCGAGACCGTCGACTTCACGTTCCGCAACACCGGCCGGGCCGAGCACGAGGCGGTCATCGGCGACGAGAAGGTCCAGGAGAGCCAGGAAGGCGGCGACATGACCGGCCACGCCGGCGGGCACAAGGGCTCCGAGAAGGTCCCCCGGGTGGTCCTGTCTCCCGGCAAGACGGGAAAGCTGACCTACACCTTCGACCAGCAGGGCGAGATCCTCATCGGCTGCCACGTGCCCACCCACTGGAAGGCGGGCATGAAGATCGTCGTCACCGTCGACTGAGCGCGCCAACTGGGGCCGCATGACGACCAAGCCTCACCGCTGCCGGGCTTGCCCATCACCTTGCCCCTCAGGGCGGGATGGTCGGCGGGCCGGTGGGTTCGTCGGGTGGAATCCATTCCCAGGTGCCGGGCCCGCCCCGGTAGCGGTAGCCGAGATGGCTCTTCTGGTAATGGTGCCAGCGGCATAAGCGAGCGAGGTTCTCCAGGCTGGTGTCCCGCGTGGCGGCCCACGGGTCGCGGTGGTCGATCTGCAAGCCCCGGCGCATCTCGCAGTGGGGCACGATGCATTTCGGGTCCCTGCACTCCAGGGCGGTGCGCAGATGGGCGGGGATGGTGCGCCCGGCGTGGGCCACGGCGGTGATCTCCACGCCCTTGGTCACCACGACCTTGAGGATGCAGTCGTCGGCCATCCGCCGGGCCAGGGACACGGGGATGGGCCCCAGGCCGGGGATCTCACACCGTTCGCCTTCCACCGTGGAGCCCCGCATGAGCGCCTCGTAATCCACCCACACGTGCACCATGGCCTCCGGGCCCCCGGCGCCTTCCCCGCTACCTCGCGCGGTGCGGGCCAGGTCGACGAGGGCGTCGGCCCGGTGGGCATCGGGGTTCTCGTACCACCGGCCCCGCAGGGCATCGACGACGATGTCGTCCCGCCGGGCGTCCACCTCGGCCAGCAGCCGGGCGCCCTCATCGGCGGGGAGGCGGGCGGCGAGGCGGACGGCGCCGTCCCGGTCCGTCCAGGACCGTAGATAGCGGCCCTTGCGGATGCGCCGGTGCCGCTCCTCGTCCGAGGTGATGACCGACGCCTTGGCCCGGTGGCATTCCTCCCGCAGCTCCGACAGCGACAACTTGCCCGCCGCATCGACGAGCTGCTGCTGGGCCTCGGGCACCTCCGCAGCCGCATCCACGATCTCCCTGGCCTGGACCTCCGAGAGCCGCCCGGCCCGAAACGCCGCCGCCACCACCGGCAACCCATCCAGCAGCCGGGCCATCGCCATGGTGGCGATGGCCGGCCCGACCGGCGTTCCCGCCTGGGCAGCCATCCACGCCGCCGCCGAGCGGAACCCCTCCCGGCGCCACACGTCACCCCGCTCCACCGCCTGGGTGGCCAACACCCGCAGGGCAGCACCGAGCCGCTCGATCTCCACGGCGAGCCCGACAAGATCCGCCGCCGCCTCCGGGTCCAGAGCCTCCACGTCCAGCTCACCCACCACCGGACGGAGCCTTCCCAGCACGCCGACCACGCTGTCGAACATGCCCGGATCGTACCGACCGCCTACGACATTTAGGCGCCCCCCATCGCCAAGGACGAGAGATTTTTTTCTCGGTCAGTAAGCGTCAACAGTGGTCTCGCGGCCGCCCCGGATCCGGCTCCCGGTCGATTCCGACGACGCAGACCGGACATACCGGTAGCATCCGATTTTCGGGCCAGGAGGCACACGGATCCGAAAGGGGGCGTGGAAAGTGGACGCGAGACCTGAGGATCTGGTGAGAACCGCCGAAGACGCCTACAACGCCTTGGACATGGATCGTGTCCTGGCACTCTTCACGCCCGATGTCGTCTTCTACATGAACGGGAAGCTCGTGGGGAAGGGCATCGACGATGTGCGGCGCTGGCATGAGAGGTTCTTCGCCGCCGTGAAGGATTACCGGCTCAACAAGACGCTTCGGGCAGCGAGCGGCGACGTCATCACCGTGGAGTTCGCCGACACGTGGGTGAATCCCAAGAACGAGCCGATGGAGGGGTTCGGCGGCGAGTTCTGGACCATTGAGGGGGATCGTCTCGCCGAGTGGCACCTCTACTGGCGTGGATATCCACGGACCGAGGGCGCGGCGCCGAAGGAGAACGCGGACGGTTGAATCGGCTCCGGGCATCCTGAACCCGTGCCACTCGTCGCCACCGTCGACGGAGTCACCGTCAAATTTTTCACATCCGACGAGGACCTGCCCGCCCCCCTGGATGCCTGGAAATCGGAGGCGCTGGATGCAGCGCGGACGTTCCCTTCGTTTGTCTCGGCACCCGGTATCGGGAAGGTGCCGGCTCTGGCGGTATGGCCGAACGATGTTCCGCCCCCGGACCTCACTCCGGAGAATCTCGAGGCATCTCTCCGGAGGGACGCAGTGCAGTTTGTCCAACCCAGTAGGGGTTCATGCCGATCTTGTGGCGCCTCCGTCGAGGGTCTCTCCGTCCTCACCCACCTCTGGTTCGGGGGTAACCATGGCCGGCACAAGATGAGGGCCTGCCCGGCATGCGGAGCCGATTTCGTGCGCTCCGGGCTCTCCCACCTCGCTCACTGAGGCAAGGCCTCCCTGCCGCTCAGAAGTGCCTCTACCGTGGCTGCGACCCCCAACTGCGGAACATGGGGCGCCAGGGTCCCCGGGCTGGGACAATTGAACTCATGGTGGAGGGCATACGGCAGCGACCGGATGAGGACGACGAGGCATTTTTGATGCGGGCCGAACGCGTTTTGCTGATGGAGCAGGAGCAGATCCGCGAGCGGGCAAGGATGATGGTTGCTGCCGCCATCAGTGCATCCGACAAGCCGGAGTCGCTACCGGCGGGACAGGAGACGCTCACGAAGATGGTGAACGCGTCCTTGCCTTGTTACATCACGAGACGATCGCTTCTCCTCGCCCGATCGCTGTGCCGCGAACAGCAGGGCTCGTCCACTGGGTCGGACCCAGTTGCACAAGAGGCCTACCAACTGCTGAACCAGCTCGCCCTGAATGCGCTGGCCCCCGAGGCGTCTGACGCCCTCGGAACTCGGAGCGACCCTGGAGCGGGGCAATGATCCCGGGAGTATGGACGGGTGCATGGCGACACGGTTGAGTCCTACTGGCAGTATCACCGGCTTTGCAGAGGAACCCGAGAAGACCGTCTGTTGGCCTCGCAGCACATGTGGGCCGTGGATGCCGTGGCGGAAGCCGTGCAGAAGGGTGAGCCCTCAGTTATCTCCTTGCTCATCGCGCTTGTCGAGGGAGCGCCCAATGACGACGAGGTGCGCGTCGTCGGAGCCGGCGAGTTGGAGGACCTCCTCGTCACACACCGCAAGCGCCTCGCCCGCCCGGAAGGGCGAGAGCTGCTCGGAGCCCTCGACACCGCTGCCAGGACGAACGGTCGCTTCCGACGAGCGATGCGCAGCGTGTTCCTCCAGCAAGAGGAAATCTCCGACGAGGTCCGGCGGCTGTTCCGATTCCTCGACCCACCGCGCACATAACCGCGGCGCCACACTTGAGGCATGGCCGTCGGGAGAGCACAGCGGAGAGCCGAGCGCGAGCCGGCGTTCCTGAGCCGCTTCGGCGACAAGAACGCAGCCGTGGCGCTGGACCTTGTCGAGGTACTCGAGCTCGCTTGGCACGACTGCTATGGCGATATCACCCCTCCCGCCGGGGTCATCGACGACATCCTGGTGTGTTCGGAGGGCCGGCTCGATCGCATGATCAAGGCCGTGCACCTCGCCACCGTCGACTGGCGGGACCTGCGGCTCTGGGCAGATGACCTCCGCGGCCGGTGAGCCCCCGATATCGGGTAGCCGACCGCCTGATGGCGCGGCATTCTGACCCTGGTGTCTTCGAGCGTGAGGCTGACCATTGGAGCGCTGGCCGTTGCGGCGCTCGCCGTGCTCGTTGCCATCACCATGGTCCCGACCCATGTGACCTTCGGAGCAGGCTCACTCCGGTGCGGAACGGTCTGGCATCCCGACCGAACGAGCGAGATCGCCGGGTTGTGCGGTCGTGCGGGCGCACATCACCTACGCGCATCGCTCGTCGTTGGCGGATGGTTGGTGATGCTGGCCTTGGTGCCGTTGCTGGTAAGACGGCTCTTCTCCGCCAGGCAGCGAGCCGCCTACACGGTTTGGGCAATCCTCTTCCTGGGCGCCACCATTGCCGGAGTCGCCTCGTTGGGACTGGTCGAGTACTCGCCGCCGGGCCTGGTCTTCGATCTCTGAACGAACTCCGGAGTCAACCGAGTAGCGGCTTCACCGCCTGGCCCAGCACCGCGGCGTTCTCGGGGTCGGCCGAGTCGAGCGGGCCGAGGATGACCCAGGAGGCACCCGCCTCCCCGTAGGCGGCGAGGAACTCCGCCACCCGCTCCGGGCCGCCCCACACCAGTCCGGGGCGCATCCCGCCCAGGCGCTCCAGCTTGGCCTTGGCCTCGGTCTCGTCCGCCCCCAGGACGGCCAGCCCGCCCCAGGTGCACTCGACGGCCCCCGGCGGACGGCCGGCCCGCTCCGCCTCCTCCCGCACCTCGGCCGCCCGGCGGGCGAAGCCGCCGAGGCTGCCGCCCCAGCCGTTCCAGCCGTCGGCCCGGGTGGCGGCCAGGCGGCGGGCGGCCGGCGCCCAGCCGCCCACCCACACCGGGTAGCCCCGGCCCACGGCGCGGTCCACCGTCTCCTCCAGGCGGGCCAGGCGGTCGGCCGTCTCCACCCCGAAGGCCTCGTTCTCCGGGTCGCTCTCCTCGTCGCCCGAACCGATGCCCGCCACCAGGCGGCCGGGGGCGATGCGGGCCACGGTGTCCAGCGCCGCCACCAGGGTCGCCGGCGAGCGCAGGGTGGCCCGGGCCACCAGGGACCCCACCGTGATCCGGGACGTCTCGGCTCCCACCGCCGCCAGCGTGGTGGTCAGCTCCAGGGCTGGACGGGGCTCGGCGTCGGCGGCGTCACCCCGCTGGCGGAACAGGTGGTCGAAGGCGAAGATCCCGTCGAGGCCGGCGGCCTCGGCCACGCCGGCCACGGCCAGCACCGGGCCCGGCTCGGCGCGGAACGACGGCAGGGTGAGCCCGATGCGCAGCGTCACGGGGCGGCCGCCGGCGTCACTCCAGGCCCTCCCGGGCGTCCACCGCCGCTTCGGCCAGCGGGCGGGCCAGGGCCGCGGCGCCGATGGCCCCGGCCCGCGGCCCCAGCTCGGCCGCCACCACGGGCGGGACGACCCGGTGCTCGGGGGCCTCCACGAAGGCGGGCAGCTCGGCCCGGACCCGATCGACGAGCACGTCGCCCAGGGTCACCAACCCGCCCGAGACGACCACCAGCTCGGGGTCGAGGATGTTCACCAGCCCGCCCAGGCCGATGGCCACCCACCGGGCGTAAGCGTCGAGCAGGGCCAGCCCGTCGGCCTCGCCGGCGACGGCCGACTCCCCCACCGTCTGCCCGGTCACCGCCGCCGGGTCGCCGCCCGCCCGGGCCAGCACGCCGGGGGCGTCACCCCGGGCGGCCCACTCCCGGCCCATCCGGCCCAGCGCCGTCCCCGAGGCGAACGATTCCCAGTGGCCCCGGGCGCCGCAGGAGCAGGGCGGCCCGTCGGGATCGATGGTGAAGTGCCCGACCTCGGCGGCCACGCCGTGCCCGCCCCGCAGCACGCGCCCGCCGGTCACGATGCCCCCGCCGATGCCGGTCCCGAAGGTCAGGACCAGCACCTCGTGGCAGCCCCGGGCCGCGCCGTGGAGGACCTCGCCCAGGGCGGCCACGTTGGCGTCGTTGTCGACCGCCACCGGCAGCCGGCACGCCTTCTCCAGCCGGCTCCCCAGCTCCAGCCCCTCGATGCCGGGGATGTTGGGGGCGTAGCGGACCACGCCCTCGAAATCCACCATGCCCGCCACCCCGACGCCCACCGCCTCGACGCCGGGGACAGCGGAGGCCAGCTCCTCGGTGGCGGCGGCCAGGCCGGCCAGCACCGCCTCGGGACCGTCTCCGGACGGGTGGAGGGTCTCGGCCACCACCGCGCCGGCGCTGTCGGCCACCACGCCCAGGAGCTTGGTCCCGCCCAGGTCGACGCCGATGGTCAGCACGCCGTCAGCCCGCCGGGGATCAGCAAAGTCAGAACCGGAGCAGGGCGCCGATGCGGCCGAGGACATCGAGGTCGGCGCTCTCCCGCACCACCTCGACCCGGCACTTGTTGGCCAGCGCCTCCTCCATGGCCTGCTCCACCACGTCCTCCACCAGCTGCATCGACGCCCCGCACACCGGGCAGCCCCGGCCCTTGACGGCCAGCCACCGGCAGGACGGGCAGCGCCAGCCGGGCGCCTCGTAGCCGTCGGAGATGAGCAGAGTCTCGACCCGGCGCTCCACCAGGGCCCGCAGGGTGGACTCCAGCCCAGCCACGCCGGCGTTGCCCGCCCCGACCTGGTCGCGCAAGCGGTCCACCATGGCCTCCTCGGCGGCCCGGGCCACCGCTTCCTCCACCTGGAGGGCGGCGTGGCGGATCTCCTCGGGGGCGGCGGTCACCATGATGGACAGGCGGGCGGCCACCCGCTCCCTCAGGTAGGGGTGCAGCAGGGCCTCGAACTCGCCCACCACCTCGTGGGGGCCGCCCAGGATGAGATGATCGACGGGGTGGCGGCCGACCTCGTCGAAGGTGACCTCGGCGGCGTGCTTGAGGTGCTTGTGGGCCAGCTCGTCGGTGTGGCGCTGGATGTTGGCCGCCGAGCGGCCCCCCTGGTCATGCCGGCGAGGGACGGCGTCGAACACCTCGGTGCGCTCAGACAGCTCCCCCTGCTCGATGCGGAACAACCGGGCCCGCTGCCGGTCCACCAGCACCACGGCGAAGCGGGCGTAGGCCTGGACCAGGGCCTCGAGCTGGCGCACGTGGGGCGAGGCGTTGAGGACGATCTCGTTGCGGACGGGCAGCGGTGACTCGACCACCTCGAAGAACCCCTCAGCCGAGCAGGAGAAGAACGCCAGCCCCCTCACCCGGGACCGGTCGAAGCCGGCCTTCACCCAGGAGCTGATCCGTCCCAGGTCGCCCTCCACCGACTGGGTCGCCGCCGGTTCCAGTTCCATCGCCCGTTCCCGGGCGTGGCGCATCAGATAGTCCAGCTGTTGCTCGTAGTCGACATGACGGGGATGCCGGCGGCCGTCGACGTCCAGATAGCAGCTGGTGACGACAGGGCTCCCCCGGTGGGCGGCGAGCGAGCGGATCCGGTCGTCACTGATCACGGCGACCCCCTTCTTCGGCTCAGCGCTGGGGTACCCAAGGGTCCCTGATGCTACGTCGCTCCGCCGCTGGTAGCTTCGCCCAGTGCAGTTGAGGCTGGTCGGAGCAGGTACTCGAAGGGGGGAAAGCGTTGAGCGTCGGAACTGACAACCAGACCACCAAGGCTCTCGGGTGGATGGTGGAGAAGCTGTCTGAGGCCAAAGCCAACGGCTACTGGCTGGACAAGATCGCGTCCATGCCTGTACTTGGCTCCGCCCCGGCCACCGCCGTCCAGGCGAGGTCCCCGGCCACGGCGGGCGGAGTCAGCCAGGCCGACCTCGACCGTGCCATCGACCGGGCGGCCCGGGCCGAAGCCCAGGTCGTCGCCCTGACCGACCGGGTGGAGAAGCTGGAGCAGGACCTCCAGGCGCTCGCCACCCACCTCGAGGAGGCGGTGGGCTCCTACGAGGAGGGCGAGCACAAGTCGCACTGGTGGTCACGCCGGGGGTAGTGCGCCACTGACTCAAATCCCGCCGGCCCCCTACCCTGGGGGGGATGGAACGGTCCGTCAACCAGGGCCTGGCCGCCTTCCGCTGGTGTGCCTGGCTGTGGATGGCGGCCGTCCTCCTGATCTCCCACGACGATCTCCGCCCGGGCCGGGGCGTGCCGGTGGCCGTCGCCCTGGTGGGTGCCGCCCTGGCCGTCACCGTGGCCGACACCGTGTGGCTGCGGACGCGCCCCGAGGTGCTGGGCCGCTCGGGGCCGGTGCTGGCCGAGGTGGCGGTCGGCTTCGCCCTGGTGCTGGCCGACGGCTTCGTCTACGGCGCCGACCACGCCTTCTCCACGTCCCAGTCGCTCGGCTCGGTCTGGCCCCTGGCCGGCATCCTGGCCGCCGGCGCCGTGCTCGGCCCCGGCCCGGGGGCGGGCGTGGGCGTGGCGCTGGGGCTGGCCCGGGTGGGGGCCACGCTGATCAACGGTGCCGACATCGACCAGACCGGCGAGTTCCTCTCCCTCACCAACACCACGGTCTTCTACACCGTGGGCGGGGCGGTGGCGGGCTACCTGGCCCGCCTGCTGCGCCGGGCCGAGCGCCAGGTGTCCGCCGCCCGGGCCCGGGAGGAGGTGGCCCGCACCCTCCATGACGGGGTTCTGCAGACGCTGGCCGTCGTCGAGCGCCGGGCCACCGATCCGGCCCTGGCCCGCCTGGCCCGGGAGCAGGAGCGGGAGCTGCGGGAGTACCTCTTCGGGGCGCCCGACGGCGCCGGGGCGGCCGGCGACCTCGGTGCCGCCCTGCGGGGCGCCGCCGCCCGCTTCGAGGACGCCTTCGGCGGACGGGCCACCGTGCTGGTGGCCGACGACGTGCCCGCCGTGCGCAGCCGGGTGGTGGAGGCGCTGTCCGGGGCGGTGGGGGAAGCGCTGACCAACGCCGGCAAGCACGGCCGGGCCGAGCGGGTCACCGTGTACGTGGAGCCGGACGGGCGGGGGGTGTTCTGCTCGGTGAAGGACGACGGGGCCGGCTTCGACGTGGACGGCACCCCCGAGGGGGTGGGCCTGTCCCGCTCCATCCGGGGCCGGGTGGGCGAGCTGGGCGGGCGGGTGGAGATCCGCAGCCAGGCCGGCTCGGGAACGGAGATCCTGCTGTGGGTGCCCTGAGCGCCGGGTCCGGCGGCGGCGGTGTCAAGCCCGGGGACCGGGGTGTCCCCGTCAAGGTCGTGCTGGCCGACGACCACCCCATCTGGCGGGACGGGGTGCGGGCCGACCTGGGCGAGGGGTTCTCGGTGGTGGCCGTGGCGGGCAACGCCGACGAGGCCATCGCCGCCGTGCGGGAGCACCGGCCCGACCTGGTGGTCTGCGACCTGCACATGCCCGGCGGCGGCGGCATCAAGGTGGCCCGCACCTGCGGCGAGGAGACCAGGATCGTGATGCTCACCGTCTCCGAGGCCGAACGCGACCTGCTCGACGCCGTGGCCGCCGGGGCGGTGGGCTACCTGGTGAAGTCGACCCCGGGGCCGGAGCTGCGGGCCGCCCTCGTGCGGGCCGCCGGTGGGGAGCCGGTGTTCTCCCCCGCCCTGGCGGCGCTGGTCCTGGGCGAGTTCCGGCGCCTGGCCAAGTCGCCGTCGGGCGCCAACCCGCTCTCGGACCGGGAGCGGGAGGTGCTCCAGCTGGTGGCCCGGGGCCACGCCTACAAGGAGATCGGCGCCCAGCTGTTCATCGCCGAGAAGACGGTGGAGAACCACGTCCGCAACATCCTGGGGAAGCTGCACCTGTCGCGGAAGCAGGAGCTGATCCGCTACGCCATGGAGCACGGGATCGAGTAGCCGCCCGGGCCGGGAACTGCCAACCTGCGTGGCTCACCGCCGCATACCGGCGCTGAGCAGCGCCGGTTGGCCCTAGCTGCGGCTCTGGGGGGTCCCCCAGGGGGAAATGGGGGCTGGGCCCGATGGTCGGGGGCGGCGGCGGGCCGCACCATCGGTCCATGAACCACACCACAACGTCCACCCCCCCGCCCTCGCCGGCGCCCCCTCCCCCGCCCGCCTCGCCGCCCCCGGCCACGCCGTCCGGGCGGCGGACGGGAGCCACCTGGGTGGCGGGCACCGGCGCCTTCCTGCTCCTGGCCGCCGCCGCCACGTTCATCGCCGTGCGCTGGGACACGCTGCCGGAGTCGGCCAAGCTGGCCCTGGTCGGCGCGCTGACCGGCGGCTTCCTCCTCGGCGGCCGGGCGCTGTCCCGCACCCTGCCCGCCACCGGCGACGTCCTCTTCCACCTCGGCGCCTTCCTCCTTCCCGTCGACGTGGCCGGCCTGGCCGTGCGGGGGGGCTGGGACTGGCGGTGGCTGCTCCTGGCCGAAGGAGTGGTGGGGGTGGTCGCCCTCGGGTGGTTGGGCCGGGCCCGGCGCACCCCTCCGTCCCCTGGCTCCGTGGTCCTGCGGGTGGCGGCCGCCGCGGCCATGCCGGTCCTGGCCGCCGGCGTGGCCGGGTTGACGCCCCTGCCCGCCGGGGTCGTCCTCATCGCCCTCGCCCTGGCCGCCGACGGGCTGGGCCGGCTGGCCATCGCCGGTGCCGTGCCCGTGGCTCCGTCCGAGGGCACCGGCTGGCGCCGGGCGGCGTCGGCCTGGGCGGCGCTGGCCGGACTGGCGCCCCTGATCGGCCTGGTGCTGGTGGCCGTCACCGGGCCGGCCGGCCCCTGGGCCGGTCCTTCGGAGTTCGCGGCCCGCCTGGGGGCGGGGACCCTCACCGACCTCGGCCTCCTGGGCCGGCCGGTGACCCTGACCGCCGGGGTGACCGGCCTGATGGCGGCCTGGGTGCTGGGCCGGCGGGCCCGGGAACGGACCGACGCCGCCCTGGCCTTCCTCGCCCTGGCCTGCGTGGCCACCGGGGCTCTGGCCACCGTGATCACGCCCGGCCTCACCGCCGGCAGCGGTCTGGTGGCGGCGGCCGCTGCGTTCCTGGGGGTCGAGGTGGCGGCCTGGCTGGCCGGACGCGACCCCTTCTGGCGCCCCGTGCTCGGCTCGGTGGCCGGCATGGCCGAGGCGGTCGGCTCCGTCCCCACCATCCTGGGAGCGAGCGGCCTTGTCGTCCTGGCCGCCGTCCTCGGCCTCATCGGACAGCTCGACTCGTGGTCGGGGCCGGCGGCCGTCGCCCTGGCCCTGGCGGCCGCCGGCTGGCTGGCCGCCGACCTGCGCCACGCCCCGGTCCGGGGCTCGGGTACCGGTGAGAGCTGGGCCCTCATCCGGACGCTGGTCCGCGGCGGGGGACGGGAAGGCGCCTTCCTGCTCGCCGCCCTGTCCGCGGTGGCCGCCGTGGTGGCCGCCACCTCCTCCTCGGCCGCCGGTGCCGTGGCCCTAGTGGTCGTGGCCGCCGCCGCCGTGGCCGCCGCTCGCCTGGTGGCCCCCCTGGTGGCGGCCACCGCTGTCCCCTGGGCCCTGGTCGTGGCCTTCCCCGAGCCGGGCTGGTGCCTCGGCGTGGGCCTGGCCGGGGCCGCCGTGCTGGTCGAGGCCTCGCGCCTCGGGTCGCGCCACCAAGACCTGCACCGCCTCGTCGGGCACCTGGGCGTCTTCGAGCTGCTGGCCACGGCGTCGGTGCCCGTCGCCCTGGCCGGCGCCGGTGTGGGCGTGGGCCTCATCGGCCCCGGCGCCGCGGCCGTGGTGGGCGTGGCGGCGTGCTGGCTGCTCGCCGTCCGCCTCGACGCCGCCGGCGGGGCGGTGCGGACCGCCACCTTCGGGTCGCTGGCCGACGTCGCCCGGCTGGGGATGCTGGTGCCGCTGGTCGTCCTCGCCGCCCGGGGCCTGCTCGCTCCCACCGGCACGGCCTTCGCCATCCACGGCCCGTTCCGCCCCGGCGCCGCCCCGCTGGCCGCGGCCGAGACGATCCCGGCGGCCGTGGCCGCCCTGGGCCTGTTCGCCTTCGACGCCGCCCGGCGCCGGCGTCCTGTGCTCGCCCTGGGGTCGGCTGCCGCCGTCCAGCTGCTGCTGGCCGAGGTGGCCCGGGCCGCCGGCCTCGACCCCGCCGGCGTCGGCCTCACCCTGGCCGCCGGCGCCATCGCCTGGAGCGGGTTGGCCGCCGTGGTGGAAGACCCCTGGCGCACGCCCTTCCTGGCCGCCGCCGGCGCCGGCCTCGGCCTGGGCGCCGTGGCCGCCGCCGGCGACCCGGCCGCCTTCAGCACCGTGCTGCTCATCACCGGCGGACTGCTGATCGCCGCCGGCCTCGTGTCCGGCCGGGTGCTCACCGGCCACGCCGGGGGCGTCCTCATCGCCCTCGGCATCGGCGGCCACCTGGTCACGGCCGGGGTGGGCGCCCCCGAGCCCTACGTCCTGCCCGTGGCCGCCCAGCTGGTGGTGGCCGGCGCCCAGGCCCGGCGCCGGCGGGCGTCGGGGCCCTCACCGATCTCGTCGTGGGTGGCCTACGGCCCGGCCATCGCCCTCCTCGGCGGTGTCGCCCTGGCCGAACGGCTGGGCGGCGGCTCCGGGTGGCACGCCCTGGTGGTCGGGGCGGTGGGGGTGGCCGCCGTGGCCACCGGCGGGATGTGGCGCCTGGCCGGCCCGCTGGTGCTCGGCACCGGCCTGCTGGTGGCGGTGACGGCCCACGAGTCGCTGACCGCCCTGGCCGGCGTGCCGACCTGGGCCTGGCTGGCCGCCGGGGGTGGCTTCCTGCTCGCCACCGGGGTCGCCCTGGAGCGCTCCGACACCTCCCCGGTGGAAGCTGGACGGCGCGTCGTCGACATCCTCTCCGAACGCTTCGCCTGAAAGGACCGCACGCATCATGGACAGAGTCCCCATTGACACCCTGGTGGCCCAGGGCCTGATCACCGCAGAGCAGGCTGAGGCTCTGCGGACGGAAGGCGTCGAGCCCGCTTCGCCGGCCGGCGAGCGCTCCTCGCGCCGCCACCGGCTCCTTCCCCTGGTGGCGGAAGCCCTCGGCTACGTGGGCGCCACCGTCGCCTTCTCGGGCGCGGCCGCCGCCACCTCGACCTTCTGGGCCGACCTCGTGCCCGCTGCCCAGGTGGCGCTCCTCGCCCTGGTCAGCGGCCTGCTGCTCCTGGCCGGAGCGGCCGTCCCGTCGGGCGATGGAGACCACCCGGCGCTGCGCCGGCTGGGCAGCGTCCTGTGGCTGCTGTCCGCCGCCGCCTTCGCCGGCGCCGTCGGGCTCGGGCTCGAGGAGTTCGTGTTCGACGTCTGGCTCGACGGGGACCAGGCCAACCTCGTGGCCACGTCGGCCGCCACCGCCGGCTACGCCGGGATCCTGTGGTGGTTCCGGCGCCGCTGCCTCCAGCAGGTCGGCGCCTACGCCGGCGTGGTGGCCACGGTGGTGGCGGTCCTGGCCGCCCCCTCCCATCCGCCCAGCGCCACCTGGTTCGGCCTCGCCGTCGCCGGGCTGGGGACGGTCTGGGCCGTGCTCGGCTGGGGCGGTGTCCTGGCCCCCGAGCGGACCGCCCTCGTGCTCGGTTCGGTCGGTGTCCTGGCCGGCGCCGAAGTCATCGCCCTCGAGTCGGGGTGGGGCATCGCCCTGGGTCTGGCGGCGGCCGTGGGCTTCGTGGCCGGCGGGGTGCTCCTGCGCCGGGCACTGCTCGTCGGCCTGGGGGCCGCCGGTTTCCTGATGTTCCTGCCCCAGGGCATCGGGCGGTGGCTGGGCGATTCCGTGGGCGCCGCTCTGGTGCTCATGATCTCCGGCCTGGCCGTGGTGGCCACCGGCGTCCTCATCGCCCGCCTGCGCACCCTCGAGGAGCAGCCGTGAACCCGGCCCGGCGGGCCACCGTGGCCGTCGCCGTGGCCGGGGCCGTCACCCTGGCGGTGGCCGGGGCGGTCTGGCGCTACGGGGTCGTACCCCTCCCCCAGTTCCCGGCCCTGGCCGTCCGGCCGGACCCGTCCATCCCGGGCACGGTGACCTTCCGGGGCGCCGACAACTGCCTGCGGGCCGTGCCCGCCGGCGGCGGTGAGGTCCGCCGGGCCGGCGGCTGCGACGACACCGCCGGCTTCGGCTTCGATGCCCCCGACGAGCGCCGCCTGCCCGACGGGTCCGAGGTCGACATCCCCTACGACGACGGGCAGCGGGCCCGGATCGTGGCCCGCTCGCCCGCCGACGGCCGGGAGCGCACCCTGGTGTCGGTGCGGGCGCCGGCGGACTACTCCTTCGAGACGGTGGTGGTGTCCCCCGACGGCCGGTTCCTGCTCACCGTCGACAGCGAGGGCCGCCTCCTGGTCGGTGCCGCCGACGGCTCGTCGGGACTGCGCCTGCTGGCTTCGGAGGCCGAGTCCTACGCCCGCCCCGTCTGGCACCAGCCCCGGGAAGCCGGTCAGGCGTCGCCGGAGTCGCCGCCCGCTTCCAGGTAGCGCTTGAAGCCCTTCAGCGCGTTCTGGACGACCATCTGCGCCGCCTGGCGCTTCATGAAGCCGGGGAGCGGCAGGTTGAGGTCGACGGCCAGGCGGTAGGTGAGCGCCGTACCGCCGGCGGCCGCGGGGTCGGGGTCGAAGCGGTAGCTGCCGTCGAGGGCCGTGAGGATGTTGGACTCGGCCAGCTTCCAGGAGAACTCGGTGGGGGCCTTGGCGTAGTCGTAGTCGAGGATGTAGCGGAGGTTCTGGCCCATGGCGCCCACCGCGAACCGCACCCTGGTCCCCCGGCCGTCGTCGTCGCGGGCCAGGACCTCCACCTCCTTCACGTCGGTGGCCCAGCGGGGATAGTGCTCGAAGTCGACGGCCACGTCGAAGCAGCGCTCGGGCGGCGCCCCGACCTTGATGTGCTCGACAGCCTCGTCAGCCATGGCGCCGGAGGTTAGTGCGTCGTGCGTGTCACCCGGAGGGTTCGGGTATCGGCGGGAAGGTGCCGTAGCGGGCGGCCCACACGCCGCACAGGGTCAGCGGCCAGACCGGAACGAGGATCCCGAAGGGTGCGTCGGTGGCGGTGACCACCGTGACCAGCAGGCAGGCGGCCAGGGATCCGAGCAACGAGCGTCGGACGGCGGCCGGCGCCGACCGGCTGAGAAAGAACAGGCTGCCGACCGTCACCTTCTCGGCGTTCTGGGCGGTGCGCAGCGCGCCTTTGGCCAGGGCGTAGATCCCGAGCGGGAGCGACGCCACGAACAAGACGAGGGCCACCACCATGGCGGGGTAGACGAATCCCTCGTTCGAGTAGTCCGGGCCTCCCCGCGCCGCCAGCGGCAGGGAGGTGGCGGCGTAGAGGGCCGTCCCCAGCCAGCTGGCGATGACGATGGCCCGGCCCCTCACCGGGTGAGCACCGAGACGTCGCCGGCGGCGAGGGGGGCGAGCCGGGCGGCCAGGGTGTCGTAGGCGAACTCGGCCTCGGCCCGGGCCCGGGCCGCCGCCCCCAGGCGCGTGCGCAGGTCGGGGTCGCTCAGGAGGGCATCGAGGGCGGCGGTCACCGCGCCGGCGTCCCGGGGGGCGACGACGAGTCCGGTGACCCCGTCGACCACGGCGTCCTCGGCACCCCCCGAACGTCCGGCCACCGAGGGGGTGGCGCAGGCGGCCGCCTCCAGGAAGACGATCCCGAAGCCCTCCGCCTCCAGTCCACCCCACCGCTCCCGGCAGAGCATGGCGAACACGTCGGCGGAGCCGTAGAGGGCGGGAAGGTCGGCGTCGGGGACCCGGCCGAGGAGGTGGAAGCGCTCCCCCAGGCCGGCGCCGGCCGCCCGCCGGCGCAGCCGGTCCCGGTCCCGCCCCGCCCCGGCGAGGGCCAGGTGCACGCCGGAGCCCAGGCGGGCGGTGGCGTCGATGAGAACGTCGAAACCCTTGCGGGGCACCAGCCGGCTCACCCCGAGGACCAGCGGCGCATCCCCGGGCAGGCCGAGCCGGGTACGGGTGGCGTCCCGCTCGCCGGGGGCCGGGGGGCGAAAGCGGGCAACGTCGACGCCGGGCGGCACCACCAGGCCGGGCAGCGCCCGTCCCGCGGCCCGAGCCGCCTCCCGGGCCGGATAGGACCCGGCCGCCACCACCCCGGCGGCGGCGTTGAGGACCCCGGCCAGCATCCGCCGGCTCCCGGGGAGGCGCCCGGGGAGGGTCACCTCGGCCCCGTGCAGGACCACCACGTAGGGGGCGGCGCGCAGCCGGGGGCCAACCAGGCCCAGTGGGAGGGCCGGGTCGAGGAACACCACGTCCGCCTGCACCTCGGCGGTCAGGGCGTCGATCCGGCGGGCCAGGCCTGGCGCCGGCAGCAGCACCCGGTCGGCCCGCTCGATGCGGAAGGGCTGGGCGGCGTCGAAGGAGGCGGCGCCGGGGTAGGTGGTGGTGAGCACCGTCACCTCGGCCGCTGGCAGCCGCCGCCACAGCTCCCAGAGGTACGACTGGATCCCGCCCACCTTGGGCGGGAAGTCGTTGGTCACCAGCAGCGACGGCATCGGGGACTGAGCCTAGGACGGCGCTGAAGTAGGGGGCTTGTCCGACGCTGGTTCCGCCGGACGGCGCTGCTGCGGCAGGTGGGGGTGAAGACAGGCGTTTCCGCGGAAACGTCCTGGGCCTTGGGTTCAGCCCTCTG
>JBIOUX010000153.1:0-15741 GCA_044867425.1 Acidimicrobiia bacterium
CAGAGGGCTGAACCCAAGGCCCAGGACGTTTCCGCGGAAACGCCTGTCTTCACCCCCACCTGCCGCAGCAGCGCCGTCCGGCGGAACCAGCGTCGGACAAGCCCCCTACTTCAGCGCCGTCCTAGGCCGTTCTTCGCGCCAGGGTGCGGTATCGGATGTTGAACCCCCGCAGCTTGGCGTTGAATACGTTGATCAGCCGGACGCGTTCCGCATGGTCATCGGGACCCAGCTGCACCAGCTGCTCGTCCAACTGGCGCTCGAGTTTGGCGATGCGTCCGGCATCGGAGAGCGCTTCGAGCGGAGCGGGGGGCTCGGGCCTCCGGGGCTCGAACCGGGGGTAGTCCTGTTCGCTCGACACCATCGCCGAACGGGGCACCGGCGGGAGATCGAGATCCTCGCGCCTGACGTACTGGTCGGCGGCCTTGTTCACGTTGACGGCGATGATGTGGGATCCCCGCAGGCAGACGTCCACGCAATCCGGCTTGGTGCAGTAGTCATATCCCAGCTCGACGCGTTCCTGCGGGACGGCCGCCCCACAGTTCTTGCAATTGACCATCCACGCTCCGTTCGATCTCGAATGTGGCTTCCAACTATCACAACAACGGAGCATTCCCGGCCGGCCCTAGTGCCAGGTCGGCTGGCGGAACGGGGAACGCCAGCTCCAGGTCCCTGGCCAGCGGGAGGGGCGATCCGGCGGGAGGGGCGATCCGGGCGGGACAGTTCCGGTCGGCCGAACAACGCCCAAAAAGGACATAGGGGTGCCGCTATCCGGACAAGGCACGCAAGTCGTTCCTCGGCGGGAGATCAGGATCGTTTGCGTTGGGCATGAGCCAGCCGCCAGTCGCGCACTTGGAGGCCGTCCATGCCGAAGAAGCGGATCGTGCGGAATTGGCTGGGGAACGTAGCGGGTGGGGTTCTCGGGCTGAGATCGGGCCGGATGGCCTGCATCCTCATCCTGGTGATGCTGCCATCGGCCGCCGGCGGTCGTGAGCGGCAACACCGCTTCGCCGCCGCGGAGGCGGAGGGGATGCCGGCCGGTGCCAGCTGCGACGGGCTGCACCCGGTCGTCCTTCCCAGCGGGCAGATCACCTGCACCCCGGGTACCGACCCGCCGCCGGAGGGGATCGATCCGAGCGTTCCCCAGCCGCTCGTCGGCGCCCAGGCCCAGGGCATGCTGCTGCCCGACACACCGGGCGGCGCCCCCAGCGGCGCCACCGCCGCCGCCGCGCCGAGGATCCCCTGCTACGGCGACGGGCAGAGCGGCAACCGGGTGCAGGCGGTGTACGCCGTCCCGGCCGACAAGCCCGACCGCTACGACCAGGCGCTGGCGTCGATCCGGCAGTGGGCCGCCGAGACTGATGCCGTGTTCATGACCAGCGCGGCCAAGACGGGCGGGAAGCGGCACATCCGCTTCGTGACCGACGCCAACTGCGAGCTGTCCGTCCTGCGGGTGCAAGTCAGCTCGACAGGCGACGACACCTTCACCAACACCCTGGCCGAGTTCGAGAGGAAAGGCCTCGCCCGGTCGGATCGCAAGTACCTGGTGTGGATGGACTCCACCGTCCTGTGCGGGATCGCCAGCTACTGGGTCGACGACCGGCCCGGGGCCGACAACGCCAACAACGGCCGGACCGGGCTGGCGGGAACCGTGGCCCGCGTCGACGCCGGGTGCTGGGGTCTCGCCTCCCGGGGCCAGTCGGTGGAGGCCCACGAGCTCATGCACTCCCTGGGGTCGGTCATGCCCACCGCCCCCCACGCCAGCGCCTCCGGCCACTGCAACGACGACTCCGACCGCATGTGCTACCAGGACGGCACCGTGCTCGTCCTGCTCAACGTCTGCCCCGGCAGCGAGGAAGCCCTCTTCGACTGTGCCAACGACGACTACTTCAACACCGCCCCAGCCCGGCCGGCCTACCTCGCCACCCACTGGAACACGGCCAGCAGCTCGTTCCTCTCCACCGCCGAAGGTGACCGGGTCCCCTCGACCGTCGTGGCACCCACGGGGGCGGGCTACTGGTTCGTGGCTGCCGACGGCGGCATCTTCTCCTTCGGCGACGCCACCTTCTACGGATCCACCGGCAACCTCCGCCTCAACCAACCCATCGTCGGCATGGCCGCCACCCCCACCGGCAAGGGCTACTGGTTCGTGGCCGCCGACGGCGGCATCTTCTCCTTCGGCGACGCCACCTTCTTGGGTTCCACCGGCAGTGTCCGCCTCAACCGGGCCATCGTCGGCATGGGTGCCAGGCCCACCGCCTGACCTGGCCGTCGCGCTCCCGACGCCTCAGCGACGAACGAGGTGTTCGAGGGCAGGGCCCAGTTCCGGGAAGGAAAAGGCAAAACCGGTCTCGAGGAGTCGCCTCGGGACGCAGGCCGGCCAGTGAGGGCGAGCGCCGGGTCAGTCTTGAGCAGGACGGCGCCGAGACGAACCGCCCACGCCGGCGTGGGCGGCGCCGGCGGTCGATGGAGGACCCGGCGTGACGACCTCGTGCCCACGAGACACAAGGTCGTTCGCCACCTGTCGACCGAGAGTCCCTGACCCGCCGGCGAGCACGACCTTCACGGGGCCGCTACCTCCACGCCGTCGCCCTTGCCGAGGCTCCGGTGGGCGGGCCAGCCATGAGTGGCGGCTCAGCCACCCATTCCGCGGCCACATCCAGCATGGCCAGCGCCGAGTCGAACTCGACCGTGCCCTCGGGGAAGCGGCGCCGGTCGTCGAAGAAGGTGGAGCGAACCTCCTCGACGGCCAGTGGCATGACCCGCCACTGCCTGCATCGCAATGCGAGCCCGTCAAGACGGTCGCCCCGGTGGCTCGGCGAATATCCGAGCGGGGCTCGCTCGAAGAAGGCCGACGCCTCGGCCATCGACAGGAAGACGGAACCCGCCGGCCAATCTCGAGCGAGGTGGGCCTTGACCCGGACCGCGGCCGCGCCGTCCCGGCTGGCGAAGGACACGGCCCAGCGCCCCGCGCCCTCATCCACCATGAACCGGGCCCGGTGGTGAGCCCCGGGAAAGATGCGGCCCCCGACGAGCGCGGTGAGGCGCGACGCGCTGTCCCGCCTCGGGATGTAGACGCCACGTCGGATGCCGTCGGGTTCGTCCCATTCGACGCCCACCCGGTGGGCGGCGTTCTCGGTGGTCAGGCCCAGCGCTCGAGGGACGACGCCGGACGGTCGCAGGTCCCCCAGCCGGATCAGGCAGATGCCGGCGATGCCGACACCAGCCACAAGCTGGGGCCGGAAGGGAACGGGGACGAAGCGGGCGAGGGCATCAGGATCGACCCGGTAGTTCACCAGGAGACGCCGCTCGATGGTTCCCACCATCACGGGACGGCGCATCACTTCGCTTCCTTCCTGCTTCGTGTCGACGTGCGGCGCCGGCGAAGCACGACCTGCTCCGGGCACACCGCGGAGAGGAAGCCTCCAAGACACGAGGCCAGGCGGTCCTCCACCAGCGTGTAAAAGATGCGGTTCGCGTCCCGACGCTCCCGGACGAGACCGGCTCCCTTGAGCACGGCCAGATGCCGGGAGATCGAGGGACCGCTGATCGGGAACCGGGCGGCGATCTCGCCGGCGGCGAGGTCCCCGCCCCGGAGGTCCTCGAGGATCTGGCGGCGGGTCGGGTCGGCCAGCGCCCGGAACACGCTGCCATCTTCTTCTTTAGCCATAGTGCTATTTAGCCACAGAGCTAGATAGAGGTCAAGCCCTCCGGCGGCAAGGAGCCTGAGCCAGGCCTGAAGTTGGGACGCCCCCTTGAGGTTCATCACCCTTTCGACGGTTTCACGTCCAAGCCGTCACTCCGGATCAGCCAGCGCTCAGGATGCCTTCAGTGCCGCGCCAGCCCCCGGGAGACACCCTCGGTGCAGCCCGTCCGACTTGGGGGAAGGAGCATGACTGCGCCATGGAGGAACGAGTGTTTCTGCGGTTCGGTGCGGGAGCGGCGGTCGCCGGCGCCGTCCTCGGACTGGTGGGCAACGTCCTTCACCCCCGGTACGGGGACCTCTCCGACGTCGAGCTCTACCGCCGGATCGCCACCAACAACGCCTGGGTGCCCGCCGATCTCCTGATCCTCGCCGCCCTCGTCCTCTCCGTCGCCGGGATCGTCGCCGTCGCCCGCTCCCTCCGGGGCGGAGGCGCCAACGAGAGTCTGGCGGACTGGGCCCGGCTCGGGGCGGTGGCCGGGGGGGCCATCGCCATCGCCCAGACCGGAGTCGACGCCTTCGCCCTCAGGCAGGCGGCCAGAGCCTTTGCCGGCGCGGCTGATCCCGATGTGGTCGGGGCGTTCTGGGCGACCAACGCCATCGACAAGCTCAGCACCGCGCTCTTCGCCACCTGGACGCTCGTCCTCCTCGGAATCGTGCCCCTGCTCCTCGCCGTGGCCGCCGTGCGCACCCGCCGGTACCCATGGGCGGTATCCGGGATGGCGGGGGTCGGGGGGCTGGGCTGCGCCGTCGTCGCGGTCGTCAACCTTGTGCGCGTGGACCAGTCGGCCACCGAGATCCCGTTCCTGGTGGCGTCCGTGCTCGTCACCGCCTGGCTCCTCCTGTCGGGTCTGCTCCTGTGGGAGGGAACCGGCGAGGAGCGAGCCGGCCAGCCCACCGGGCGACCTGCCACCGCCTAGTTGGTGGTGCCAGCATCCCCTCGCCTGTCGGCGGAGGCACCCTCCCGCGACCGGCAAAGGAGGCTCATGATGCAGGCGTGCACGTCATAGGGAACTCCCCGTGAGGCAGGCCGGGCGGCACGTCCCCTGGCTGTTCCTCACGAGCACCTGGCGGGCGCGGTGGCGGTCCCTGCTCGTCCTGGCGTTCATGGTGGCGCTGACCGGAGGCTTCGCATCCGGGGCCATCGCCGGGGCGAGGCGGTCGGCCAGTGGCCCGTCCCGCTTCCACGAGGCGGGGCAGACCCGCGACCTGTTCGTCTCCGGCGCGGACCACATGCCCGAACCGCTCGACCGGCTCCTCGAAGGGCCGCTGGTGGAGGACCACCTCGATCTCGTCTTCGTCTTCGCCCTGGCCGACTTCGAGGACAACACCTTCTTCTTCGCGCCGAGCGACCCGGGTGGGCTCCAGATCGATCGGGGGGTGCTGCTCGACGGCCGGCGGGCGGATCCGACCGACCCCGACGAGATCGTCCTGTCCGAGGTCGTCGCCCGTCAGTACGGTCTCCGTCCCGGCGACACGTGGGAGCTGATGACGCTGACCCCGGCGCAGGGTGCGGCGATCTTCGAGGGCGTCGAGCCCACCTCGCCCGACGGACCTCTGCTCCGGATGCGGGTCGCCGGCGTGGTGCGCACCGGGTTCGACCTGGCGGCCCGACCCGACGAACCCAGCGCGGTGGTGTTCACGCCGGCGTTTCTGGACCGCTACGGCGACACCGTCGGGCTGGGAACGGCCAGCCACATGGCCCGCCTCGCCGGCGGGCCCGACGCCAGGGGTCGCTTCACCGACGCCTTGGAGCGGGCGTACGCCGGCACGGCGCAACCGGGCCTTGACCTCAGTCAGGGTGAGCGGGTGCTGGCCGACTCGGTCGCCGTCATCACGGTGGCGCTCGTAGCCCTGGGGCTGGTGGTCGCCATCGCCGGCCTCGTGTGGGTGGTCGCCGCCGCGGCGCGCCAGCAGCGCCTGTCGGCCGGCGACCTCGAGGTGCTGCGCGTGTTCGGGTCGACCCCGGCGGCACGGCGCTTCATGGCCGTCCTCACGGTCGCCCCCGGCCTGCTGGCCGGCGTGACGGTCGCCCCGGCGCTGGCCGTCGCGCTCTCGCCGTTGTTCCCGGTCGGGCTCGCCCGCCGGTTCGACCCCGATCCCGGACTGCACGCCGACTTCGCCGTCCTGGCCGGCGGGTGGCTGGTGCTGGTCGGTGCCGTCGGCCTCGGCGTCTCGATCTCGGCTTCCCGTCTGGTGGCCCGGACCGCTCACCGCCATCCGGTCCGCCTCGGCGCGCCCCCGCTGATCGACCGCGTCACGCGGTGGCTCGCCCCGCCGGCGGCCACCGGCGTGCGCTTCGCCCTCCTGGCGCCCCACACGGTCTCGGCGCCGGTGCGCCCGGCGCTGGCGGGGGCGTGCCTGGCGGTGGTGGGGCTCGCCGGTGTCGCCGTCGTCGGGGCCAATCTCGACCGGCTCGTCGACACCCCGGCCCGCTGGGGCACGACCTGGGACGTGGCCGTGGGCGCGGAGGGCCTCGACCGGGACCGCCTGCTCGCCAACCCCGACATCGTCGCGGCCGCCGTCGGCCGCTTCGACGAGCAGGTGAAGCTCGACGGCCACGAGGCGCTGGCCATGACGCTCGACCGGGTGAAGGGCGACCTCGCGCCGACCGTCATCGAAGGCCGGGAGCCCCGCGCCGCCGACGAGGTGGCGCTCGGTCACGACACCCTGGACGGCCTCGGCGTCTCCATCGGGTCCATGGTCGACGTGGCCAGCCGGAGCGCCAGGAGCACCGCCCGGTTGCCGTTCCGCGTCGTCGGCGTGGTCCTGTTCCCGACGATCGACTTCTCGTTCCCGCTCGCCGACGGCGCCGCCTTCACCGTCGAGGGTGGCGAGCGGCTCGACCTCGGCGACCCCGACCGCAACGACGCCGGCTTCGAGCGGCTGCTGATCCGCTGGGCCCCCGGCGTCGACGCCGACGCCGCCCTGCGCCGCCTGAACGAGGACGCTCCCGAGGGACCCGGACCCATCGTGGCCGACACGAGCGTCCACTTCCCCGAGGCGCCGCCCGAGGTGAACGGCCTCGGCGACGTCAAGCTGTTCCCGGCCCTGGCGGCGACGGCCCTGGTCGTCCTCGGGGCCATGGCCACCAGCCACGCCCTGCTGCTGACGGTCCGCCGGCGCCGCCTCGAGCTCGGGGTGCTGAGCGCCCTCGGCTTCGCTCCCCGTCAACGCCGTCTCGTCATCGCCACCCAGGCCACGACGCTGGCGTGCGTCGCCCTGGCCATCGGCGTCCCGATCGGCGCCATCGGCGGGCGCCTGATCTGGGCGACCATCGCAGGCTCCATGGGCGTGGCCACCGACGCCGCCTTCCCGGTGGGCCTGCTGGCGGCCGGCGCCGCCGCCATGATCGTCGTCCTGAACCTGATCGGCGCCGTCCCGCTCCGGTCAGCGGGCCGCCTGCGGGTGGCAGAGGCGCTGCGCTCGGAGTGAGCGGAGCGGACGCTGCCCATCGCCACGGCCAGCAGCATCGGGGTATCGGCGGGTTTGACAACGCCTCGGCCGATCAGAACCGGTAACCGGAGGCCCCCAAGACGAACGCCGTGCACGGGCTGTCGAACAGGTCGACGGACAATGACACCGTGCCCCCCGGAGGGACGGTGTTCCCGTCGGCGTATCCCTGATGGGTGGAGGTGGGACGCCCGTCGGCAAAGCAGATGACGACGGCCGAGATCGGCCCGCGCACGTCTTCGCCGGTGGGGTTCCTGACGATGCCGACGATCGCCTCCCCGACCAACCCGGCCGTCCGGGACACTTCGACCACCGTCACGTCGGCCGCACCGAAGCGGTCGTTCTCTTCGGCCGTGCGGCCCGTCGCCGTGAGATCGAATGTGGCGTCCACCCGAAGGTCGGAACCTCCGAAGTAGACCTGACCGAATCCCCACTCCCCGGGCCGGAGGACGGCCGGAACGAGTCCATGCGTCGAGCCGGACGCCACCAGCGTTCCCGCCTGGTTCCGTGCTGTGCCCGTGACCTCCAGAGACGTGAGGGCGCTGCCCGTCCGGTTCCGGACGACGACAGGGACGGAGGACTGACGTGGTGGGCCGACGAGAACGACAGAGAGCCTGCCGGCCTCCCCCGGCGGGATGACGACGCCGCCAGAGATGTAGACAGAGGCGGGGTCCGCCGGCGTGGCAGCGCCCGTCGTGGTAGTCGTTTCCACCACCCCCAGCACCCGGACGGTGGACGTCGTAGTTCCGATGGACGGCCCCGGACCCGACCGCTCCTCGGCGCCGTCGCCGGCACAGCCTGCGCCCAGGGCCAGGGCCCCGGCCATCAGCACCGTCCGCATACCACCCATGTCGCGTGTGCTCTCTCTTCGTCGGTCCGGCCACGTCGATGGTCGTGGTGTCGTCTGATGGGGGGGTCCGTTCGACCTGAAGGTCGGCTGACTGAGGAGGGCCTCCGTGAGGGGCCCCTTCGACCGGGGCGCGTCCGTGCAGGCCGTGCAGACCCAGCTCGGCCACAAGACGGCGAAGGAGACGCTCGACACCTACTCGCACCTCGCGCTCGTGCGCCCGGCGACGTCTGCTTGGTGGCGCCCCACTACCGTCGCCGGAACGGGGCTGGGGCGCACGCGATGCATGACGTGGCCGTCGGGAGCACCCGCAGGCGTTCGAGTCCGATCGCCTCGCCACACTGAACGCACTCGCGCCAGCGTGCGGTATCGGATGTTGAACCCCCGCAGCTTGGCGTTGAATACGTTGATCAGCCGGACGCGTTCCGCATGGTCATCGGGACCCAGCTTCGCCAGCTGCTCGTCCTACTGGACACCCGGAAACGTAGCGGTGGTCACGAAGCGTCAATGGCCCGGACGACAGCGGGACGGTGCTCGCACACTTAGGTTGGAGACGGGTTCACGAGAGCTCGAGAGGCGACGGACGTCCGGGTGCGATCTGCTCGGGGCCGGAACCGGCGGTGCAGGTAGAAGCGGGCAGGGGCGCATGGGCGAACGGGCGCTGCCGACAGGGCCTCAGGCGGGAGCCCGTCCCCGGTTGGCGACCGTGGGCCCGGCGACGCACCCCCTCGACCTGAACCTCGGGGCGGCCCCGCGGCCTGGCGCCGCGGAGGCGCAGAGGCTCCTTGATGCCCGCCGCACCTTGCTCGGGGTCGGGGCGTTCCTGCCCGAGCGGGTACCCGTGATCGGCGGTCTCGCCGAGCCGTTCGCCGCCTTCCGGGCGGCTATGGAGGAATTGCCGGATCACTACCAGCACCCGGGCGCCGGTGTCCGGGGTTGGCTCGACCGCCTCTTCGGCCGTGCCGATCCCGATGTGCTCGCTACCGTTCAAGCGGCGGACGTCGCCACCAAGACCGGCCTCTTCGGGATCCTGACCATCCTGGTCCACGCCTACCGGTGGGACACCGCCCCGCCCGCGGCCGACCGGTTCACGGAGACGGACCTCCTCCTGCCCGAAGGTCTCCGTGCACCATGGGCGGGGTTGTGCGACGAAGCGGGATTGCCGCACGTGGGGACCGCCTGGTCGTTTCTCATGTGCAACTGGTGGATTCCCGGTCGAGAGGGGTCCGAGTACGACGCGGCCTCCCTACCCCAAACTGATCTCCGGCTCGGTTGCGGATGGTTGCGCGCCCCGGCGGACTCCGACGTTGCCAACTTCAATCTGGCCTTCGTGGGCGTCGAGGCGAAGGGCGCTCCGGCGATCGCGCTGGCGGTCGAGGCCGTGGTCGCCGCCCACCGCCAGGACGCCGCCGGCGTGACGGAGGCGCTCAGCGCGCTGGCCGAGGCGATCGACGCAGTGTCGGGCCAGTTCGTCGAACGCATCCGCGCCACCCGCGTCGCGCTCGACGGCTGGCTTGATCTGGTGCAACCGACGTTCGGGTGGGGACTGCGCGGCGACGACGGCGAGCCCCTGTCGGGCCCGGGCGGGATGCAGCTGGGGACGTTGCACGTCCTCAATGCGGTCCTGGGAGTCCCGGCTGGCAGCACGATCGCCAAGGCGACCCTGGCATCTCGGCGCTACATCCCGACCCGGCCCCGGGAGTTCCTGGCGGTGCTCGACCAGTTCGCCCCCCGCCTTCGGGAGTTCGTGGCCGCCGATGGTCGCCAGGACCTGAAGCGCGCCTTCAACGACTCGCTGCGGGCCCTGCGACGCTTCCGGGTCGGGCATCGGGTGCAAGGGGCCCGGTATCTGCGGGCGGGAGGCCACGAGGGCGCCCCCCGCCTCTCGAGCGGTACCGGGATCTCCTGGCGGGAGGACCCGTCGCGCCCCGAGCTCGAGCCGGCGGACCTGTTCGAGCACCAGATGATGGAACGCATCGTGGAGACCACCGATGCGCTGGCGCCGGGAGCGGGCGAGCCCCATGAGGTGCGGGCGCCGGAGACGGCGTTCCGGTTCCTCGACCGCCGCCAGCTCCGCACGCTGTTGGACCTGGCCGACAGGCGGGCATTCCCGGCCGGTTCGGTGCTCATCGCCGCCGGGGTGCGCAGCGAGGCGATGTACCTGCTGGTGGAGGGAACGGCGTCGGTGGTGAGCGTGCGGGGAGGAACGGCTGCGCCCGTCACCCGCTTGTGGCCCGGGGAGCTCTTCGGCGAGCTGTCATTCCTCGGCGCCGTGCCGTCGAGGTCCGTCGTGGCCGACAGCGACGTGCTGGTCGACGTGCTGAGCAGCGATGCCGCCCACGCCGTCCTCAACTCGGATGGAGCGCTGGCTGCCGCCTTCTACCGGTCCCTGGCCGTCCTGGTCGCCCGGAGGCTCAACGAGGATTTCAGCCCCGCGGGGTGGACCGTCCTGGCCGACGACCCCGCCGCCGTCAACCCCGACGCGAACCGAGAACCGCCCAACTAGCCACGACGGCGCGCACGAGCCGTCCGAGCTCGTGCGGACGAAGCCCGTCCGAACGCTCCCACAGCGAGGGGTCGATCTGGTCCCTCCGCCCCACATCCTCAACGACGGCCAGGCCGCGGGCGGCGAGTAGCTCCCCTACCTCGGTCGGGGTGAAAAAGGTCAGCCAGGGCTCGCCGAAGGCGGCGGTGCGTGGCATGAAGAAATCGGCCAGGGCTCCCCCGGATGCGTCTCGCATCGCGTCGGGCACGACATACTCCATGACGAGCTCGGTGCCGGGAGCGAATCCGCAGACCACGTCCAGCGTCGTGCCGATGGCTTCACGGGTCAGGTACTGGGTGACACCGAGCCAGCTCACGAAGGCCGGCTGAGACCGTTCGAAGCCCATGTCGATCAAGCGGTCGGCCAACGAGTCGATCCTGAAGTCGACGGCCACGAACGTCACCCCACTCGGCACTGCGATGTGCGCGGCCGCCAGCCGTTCACGCTTCCAGGCCTGCGTAGCGGGGTGGTCCACCTCGAAGACACGCAGCTGGCCGGCCAGCGACGAGCGGTAGGCGAAGGAGTCAAGTCCCGCCCCCAGGATCACGTACTGCGCCATGCCCCGACCCGCCGCCTCCGCCAGTCGGTTCTCGGTGTAGCGGCTGCGTGTCGTCATCGCCACCCGCATGCGAGCCAGGTTCTCGGCGTCCCTGCGCTGGCAATGGAGACGCACCAGGTCATCGGCCAGGTCGCCCAGCAACGCAGAGGCGAGAGTGTCCTCGAAGATCCTCGGATCACGATCGACGAGCAGGTGCGCGCTCCGAGCCGCAGCGGTCCCCATGGCGGTCCTGCTCGGCTGTCCGTTCCTCACCTGAGCTCCCCCATCGACGGATCTCGAGTTCCATGAGCGTAAGTGGCGGCGTCACGTTCGCTCGCCCACGACGGAGACGTTGCGTCTGTCACGGGGGTCACGCTGACGCCGGGAAACGGCATTGTCGTCCGGGTCACAGATCGGCTGTCGGCTGGGCGGCGACCATAGGCCCGCATCCCCTTACCGTCAGGGCGTACGTCCGAGACGGGAGGTTGGCGGTGGCGGTGGTCGGGTCGCCATCGTGGGGGGCAGCATCGCCGGATGTGCCGCGGCAGTGGCGCTGAGGCGGGCGCACTGCGACGTCACGGTCTACGAGAGAAGCCGAGGAGAGCTGAAGGATCGTGGTGCGGGCATCGGCATCCCAGGGCCGCTCCGGGACAAGTTGGTGTCGGCGGGATACCTCGACGCCGCCATGCCGGTGTGCCCCACCCGAGAGCGAATCTGGATGGCCGGCGATGGCGAGGCCCGGAATGGCAGTGTGGCCATGATCCCGTCGCCCAGACCCTTGACCACCCGGCCCGAATGTGCCTCCACCGCCTTCGTGAGCAGCCGGTCGTGCCTCCGGCGCAGCTCCTCCGCTGCCTCCTCCCCCAGGCGCCCCCGCAGCTCGGTCGAGCCGACCAGGTCGGTGAAGAGCACGACGGCCATCGCCCGGGCCATCAGCCGCACTCCTGCAGCAGAGCGGCCGCGTGGCGTTCGACGCCGGCGAGCCCGAGGTCCCGGGCGGTGACGAGGCCCTGGTCGAGGAGCTGTTGGGCCCGTTCCGCGTCGCCGGGCTGCCCACGGAGAAGGAGGATGCGCGCCCACTCCAGGCGAGTCCGAGCCAGCCAGGTTGGGGCCTCCGAACGCTCGTGGGCAGCCTCGGCCGAGGCCAGGTGGGCCTCGGACTCGTCAAAGCGCCCAAGGACACCGGCCAGCAGGCCGAGGTAGTGACCGACCGAGCCGGTCGGGGTGCCGAGGTTGGCCGTTGGGAAGAGGTTGGGGTAGGGAGTGAGCAGCCGATACAGCGTGGCTGCCCACTCACGGTCGCCGACCCGGGCACAGGCGGCGGCGATGTCGGTGACGGCTCGCAGCCAGTTGGTGTTGACGGGAAGGTCGAAGTTCGAGGAGGCCAGCGGCTGCAGGGCCTGGCGGGCGTCGTCGAGACGGTCGAGTTCGGCATAGGCCAACGCCACCAGGGCCCGGGCTCCGGGCAGGGCGGGGAACTCAGCGACGTGGCGCAGAAGGTCGTCGAGGAGCTCACCGAGGCGGCCCTGCTCGAAGCGGACCGAGAACTGCAGCCAGAGGCGCAGCACGCCCGCATCAGGCTGGCCCGCCGCCTCGCCGGCCCGTCCGGCGTCCAGGACGAGGCCCTCGGCCTCTTCGGTCCGCCCCCGGCGCAGCGCCCGGCCGGCGCGCTGCATGGCGACGAACCACTGCAGGGTCGGCTGGTGGAGGTCCTCGGTCAGGCGCTCGTTCGCTTCCAGGTAGCGGTCGGCCTTCTCCACGTCGCCAGACTCGACGGCGACCCGGAAGCTGAGGGCGAGGGCCCGGCTGTGGATTACGGGGTCGCCGAGGTCCTGGGCGAGGGCGAGGAGCTCGGTGACGTTCGCCACCCGCTCACTGTGGGTATCCGGGCCGACGATGGTGTAGTAGCGGGCGAGCAGGACCTCTGCCAGGGTGCCCGGATCACCCAGGCGACGGGCCACCGCCAGCGCCTCGCCACTGAGCTGCACTCTCCGGTGGCGGTCGCCCCAGGTGAGCTCCTGGCCGAGGGTGGCGAGAAGTCGAGCTCGCGGCGGGCTCTCGGCCGTCCCGACCGCCCCCAGTGCCTCCTCGAGCACGGCGATCCGTTCGTGATCGACCGTGCCCACCGAGGCGAAGAGCGTCCCCCGGTTGTTGGCCAGGGCGGCGCGGACGAGACCGTTGGCGTCGTTGCGCTCCCGGGCCAGTCGGGAGGCAGCCAGGAGCGTCTCCCGGAAGCCCGGCTTACCCGCTCGGCGCTCGGCCTCCCCCAGGGCGATGAGGAGTTCCAGGCGCCGGCTCTCGCCGACGGGCGTCTCGGTCGCACTCAGGAGCTCGAGGGCTTGGCCGTAGTAATGCACCGCCTCGTCGTGGGCCAGCTGGGCCAGGGCCCGGTCACCGGCCCGGGTGGCGTACTGCACGGCTTTGGCAGTGTCGGCCGCTGGTGCACTCGCCCTCGCCCAGTGGTGAGCGAGGGCGGGGAGATAGTCGTCGAGGGCTCCCTCGTGGGCGGCTTCGATGGCCTCGGCCACCCGGCGGTGGAGGGCCACCCGGCGAGCGGCGGTCAGCTGCTCGTAGAGCGTGGCCCGGACCAGGGCGTGGGAGAAGCGGTAGCGGGTGGCGGATGCCTCGGTCACGAGGCGGGCGCCGGCTGCCTCCTCCAGGGCGGCGAGGAGCCTCTCGTCGTCCAGGCTCCCGGCCGCCTCGACAACCGGGAGCTCGAACTCGGCGCCGACCACGGCGGCCACCCGGAGGGTTCGGTTGGTGTCCTCGGACAGGCGAGACAGGCGTCGGCCCACCACGTCCCGGACGCCCTCGGGGATGCCCAGCTCCTCGACCGGCAGCCGGGTAGCCCAGCCGGCGTCCCGGCGTTCCACGGCCCCGGTCTCGGCTAGGTGGCGCAGCACTTCGCGGACGAAGAAGGGGTTGCCCTCAGTCTCCTCGTAGATCGCCCGGGCCAGGGCGACGCCGTTTTCGTCAAGCGTTCGCCCGGAAGCCTGCTCGACGAGGGCGGCCACGCCCGTGTCATCGAGGCCAGACAGGGACACTCGTTCCACCCCACCCTGGCGGCGGACGTCAGCCACAACTTCCACCAGCGGGTGGTCGTGGGTCAGCTCCGTGTCCCGATAGATGCCAAGGACGAGGACCCGCTTGGCGTCGCAAGCCCGCACAACATGGCGCAGCAGCAAGAGGGTTGGCTTGGCCGCCCACTGGAGGTCGTCGAGCACAAGCAGGATGGGCTCGTCGCCAGAAAGAGCCGCCAACCAAGTGGCGACGCCGTCGAAGAGGCGGTAGCGCTCCGTCTCGGGGTCCGAGCGCAAGGGAGCGGGCAGGTCGGGGACGAGGGCGGAGAGCTCGGGAACCAGACGGGCCAGCTCACCTCCGTAACGGCCGAGACGGGCGGGCAGATCAGCGGCCGGCGTGTGGTCGACGAAGTGGCGGAGGGCCTCCACAAAGGGCTGGTAGGGGACCCCCAGGTCCTCGTCGCAACGCCCGGCCAGCACGGTCGCCCCCTCGTCATGGACGCGCCCCGTCAGCTCCGCCGCCAGCCGGGTTTTCCCCACCCCCGGCTCGCCGGCGAGCAGCGCTACGCGGCGCTCCCCCGCCGCCGCCTCCTTCCACAGCTGCCCCAGCCGCTCGAGCTCCGGGTCCCGGCCCACGAAGATTCGTCCCACGTCGGTCAGCAACGCGGGCAGTGGGAGAGCCGACCCGGCCAGCGGCTCCCACTCGACTCGAACCGCAGGGACCGCGTTTCGAAGACCCTTCAACTCAAGCCCTCCGACCGAGACGTAGTCGTGTCCTTCGGCTGCCCCGCCCAGGACCCGCACCACATCGGCCGCCAGAATCGTCCCGCCTTCGGCGACGCCGCAGAGCCGCGACGCCTCGATCACCGGCGTGCCGTGTACGTCCTCGTCCTCGAACGTCACATCCCCGGCCGACAGCCCGACCCGAACCGCAAGCGACACCGCCGCCTTGCCCGACTGGTTGAGCCGATCGATGGCCTGCTGGATCGCCACCGCCGCCGCGACCGCGTCCGACGCCCCGGCGAAGGTCGCCATGATCCCGTCACCCAGCCCCTTCACCACCCGACCCGAATGCGCATCGACCGCCTCGGTCAGCAGCCGGTCATGCTTGCGGCGCAATACCTCGGCCGCCTCCTCCCCCAACCGCCCCCGCAGCTCGGTCGACCCGACCAGGTCGGTGAACAACACGACGGCCATGGTCCGCCCCATGTCACTGACACCCCGGGAGCAGGTCGAGTGCCTGTCGCTCGACGCCGCCCAGGCCAAGTTCGCGGGCGGCGGCCAACGCCTGGCCGAGGAGGTCCCGAGCCCGGTCGACGTCGCGGGGGGCGCGGTGGGTGACCAGCATCCGGGCCCATTCGAGGTACGTGTGGGGAAGCATGCCGCGAGCGCCGACGCGGACGTTGGTGTCCACGGCATCGGCGAAGTGGGCGTCGGCGTCGGCATAGCGGCCCAGGGTGGTGGCGAGGAGGCCGAGGTCGTAGGCGACTGGGCCGAGCCAAGTGGACTGGCCGATGGCGATCGTCGAGTGGTGGGGTCGCAGGATGTCGTAGAGCTCTTCAGCGGCCGCCACGTCACCCAGCCGGGCGGCGGCGCGGCCGAGCACGACGAGGGTGAGCAGCCACAGGTAGTCACGGC
>JBIOUX010000154.1:0-55734 GCA_044867425.1 Acidimicrobiia bacterium
ACGCCGGAGTTCGTGGCGGCCGGCATCGTGAAAGCCGCGTACAAACGGCAACCGCGAGTCGTCCTGCCCGCCCCGCCGCACATGCTGCTCCTCGGCGATGCGCTGTCACCCCACGTTGGCGACCTGACCGTGCGTCTGCTCTCAAAACCCCTGTTCTCGTACCTCGTCGGCATGTACCGCGGGCACGTCTACGAACACCACCCCAGCAGGCGAGACGATGAGGGGGTGGTGGAAGCTCAGCCGTAGACGGCGCCGCGGGCGGCGCCACCTTCGCTTCAAGGTTGCGGGTCAAGGCCACGCCGGTCATGGCTCGTTGACACGGCCCTGTTTGTCAACCTATTCCGAGGCGAGGACCAAACGGTGCCAGGGGTCCTTCGAGGGAAGGAGACCGCTGAGTCGGTCGCGTTGTCTGGCGCCCAGCTCCGAACGCCGTGTCCCTCAACGCCGGGGTGGCGACGACCGCCGGTCAGTCGATCCAGCCGAGGAACTCGTCGACTGTCGACCCAGTTCTCGAGACGGCGTCGCCATCCCACACCGCGACACGTCGAGCTGCCTCGTCGAGTTGCAGTTCGTCTGCACGTGGGACAGCCTCGGCGAGGTAGCGTTCGAGCGCCCCGGCCACCAGCCTGTTCCCCTCCTCAGAGAACATGCCGAGGTCGCGTGGGACGTCGATCGAGCCCGACGGAGTGACGAGGAGGCGCTCGATCACCTCCCCGACTCGCTCTCGAACGTCGGTGTCATACAGCTCTTCGTGATCCCCGCCGATGGCTTCGAGCGCGTCCAAGAACTTGATCAGCAGGTCACGCACAATGGAACGGTACTCGGCGAGCCGTCGTGCCCTTTCGGCGGCGTTCGAGTTTCGTGTCTGACTGTCCGCTATCGCCGGCTCGGAGCGATGCTCCGAGCGGGTGCCACCTACATTGGTCCGCAATGCGCGACCTCGCACCCGAGATCACCCGCCAGCGTCTCCTCCTCGAGGGCTACTTCACGATCCCGGTTGACGAGTCGACGATCCGTCGCTTTCTCGTCGATCTTTCCGCCGCCCTGGACCTGCGTACCTACGGTGACCCAACTGTGTTCGCACCTGGAGCACTGGGCAGCGACAGGAACCAGGGATACGACGCGTTCATACCCTTGATCGACTCCGGGATCTCGCTCTATGTATGGAGCGCGCAACGGTTCCTCTCGCTCGTCCTCTTCACGTGCAGGCGCTTTGATGTAGAGACCGGCGTCGCCTTTACCCGCCACTACTTCGGTATGTCCGACGCCGCTCACCAGACCTTCTGAGTCGCGCGGGTATCGCTCGGCCGGAGGTGCCCAGATCGCCGGATGCGTGCGCTGCGGGCCGCCATCGGGCGAATCTCGCTTCAGCGCCATGCTCGAATTCGTCATCGCCAGCATCCAGACTTCATTCGATGGCCCTCATTCGTCGGGCGACGCCCGAGGACGCGGCCTTTCTGCGGGAGATGCTGGCCGTCGCTGCCGACTGGCGACCGGATGCTGGCGTGCGCTCCGCCGCCGCGATCATGGGCGTCCCGGCACTTGCGCACTACATCGCAGGCTGGCCGGCGGAGCGTGATGTCGGCTTCGTCGCGGACGAGGGACGTCCGCTCGGCGCCGCTTGGTGGCGCTTCTTCTCAGAGCACGATCCCGGCTATGGCTTTGTGGACGAAGCTACGCCGGAGATGTCGATCGGCGTCGTCGAGGAAGCTCGCGGTCGAGGGCTTGGCACCCTCCTCATTCAGGCGCTCATCAGCGAGGCGCAGCGACGTGCTCTTCCGGCCCTGAGCTTGAGTGTCGAACCTGACAACCCTGCGGCATCCCTGTACCAGCGCCTCGGCTTCGTGACCGTCGGCCGCGCGGGCAGTTCGCTCACGATGATCCTGCACCTCGTCGCCTAACTGCCGCAGAACGCCGCGACCGGAGTTCTCGTCCCTTCGAACCGGCGACGGCCGGCCTCAAGCAGACGCCGCGCCCGGTGCTGATCAGGAGGCAAGTGGGCGGTCGCCGGAACAGACGAGCTGCAGCTGGGTGATCCGTCCCTCGGCGACGTCGTAGAAGGCCTGCTGCTCGAAGACGAAGGCGGCACCTTCGGGTGAGGTCCAGCGAATCCGGTAGCCGACCCGCTGCCGGTCCACGATCCGTTCGGTCTCGATGCCCTCGATGACACTCTCGGCGTCGTACCACTCGCGGAGGAGGGTCATGACGGCGTCGGCCCCGGAGAGCTCGAAGAAGTGCTTCGTCGGGGTGTACGCCTTGAACTCGATGTCCGGGGCGAGGAGTGACCGCGCCCGGTCGAAATCCCGGGTTGTGAGTGCCTCGATCAGTTGAGCACCCGGAGCGATCGACCGGTCGGCGTCCGACCCCGCGGCCGCCTGCCCCGCCACCGGCGCATTCCCCTCCGACGAGGCGCCCGCCTGGACGGCGACAGCCAGCATGACGGCCAGCACGACACAGAGCCCGAGAGTTCCCGCCTTGCGCATGTCCCGCTCCTTCCTGCGAATGACCCCTTGGGATGCGAGCCCATGGACCCGCTTCTCGAGGCGGATGCCCTGAATCCGGTCCTATCGCTCCCGCCCCGACAAACCATCGTGCGCCGAGCCGTGGTCTTGAAGGGGTGTTCCGCATCACATCGGGTGAGTGATGCCCGTGACGCTGTGGGCCCTCACGGGCGGCCGGCCGCCTGTCCTCCGTCCCGGCACCGGCGCACGTCTGCGGTGAGAATGGACGACGTGCTGAGGTTGCCTCTCAACCACCGGATACGCCGGGATGCGATCGTCATCGCTCTCGCCGAGCGTGACGGGGACCGGTGCTGGTACTGCGGCTGCCGGTTCGACGAGCGGGAGGACGGCGGTGGCCGCACCCTCACCATCGACCACGTCGAGCCGCTGGCCGACGGAGGCGCTTCGTCCCTCGAGAACCTGCGTCTCTGTTGCGCCACCTGCAACCGGCGCAAGGGGCGGATGGGGGCCGACGCCTACTCGGCCTCCGAGCTGCTGGACCGGCGCCGCCGCCAGATGTACCTGGAGGAGCTCGAGCACGCGGGCGTCGCCCTCCCGAAGGGGAGATAGCCTCGCGTCAGTGGAGCGCTTCGAGGCGAAGCTGGTGGCCGCCGACCGGGGCGGCGCCTACGTCGAGGTCCCGCCGGAGGTGGTCGCCGCCTTGGGCGGCAAGGGCCGGACGGTCCGGGCCACCTTCGACGGCATCGAGTACCGCGGCTCGGTCGTCTCCATGGGCGCCGGCAAGGTCCTCGGTGTCCTCAAGTCGATCCGGGATCAGCTCGGCAAAGCCCCCGGCGACCCCGTCGCCGTGACCGTGGAACCCGACACCGCCGAAGGCACCGTCCCGGTCCCCGACGACCTCGCCGCCGCCCTCGACTCCGCCGGACTCCGGGCCACCTTCGAGGCCCTCAGCTTCTCCCACCGCCGCGAGTACGTCGCCTGGATCGAAGAAGCCAAGCGCATCGAAACCCGCTCCCGCCGCATCGCCGGCACCCTGGATCGCCTCGCCGGGGAATCGACCAACTGACGGGTCCGCGACGACGGTGGCGTGGCTGTCAGCTTCCCACGCGGTTCCAGAACTGCGACTCGATGCCTCGGTCCCTGAGGAGCTGTTCGAGCTCCCGGGTGCCCCCCGGCCGGCCGTAGCGGGCGTGGAGCGTGCCGAGCAGGTCGTCGCCATCTCCGAGATCGAGGATGGCGCGCAGCCGGATGACGCCGTCGGGCGGAACGGTCCTGGAGAACTCGTACTCGTCGAGGCCGCTTCCCCAGAAGTTCTCGACGCCCCGGCCCAGGTCATGGCCCTCGATCTGGAGGCTCCCGTCGTCGAGCAGACTCACCGACCGACGGCAGAAGCCCCGCTCATCGTCGCTCTGCTCGAACGTCATCTCTTGCGCCATGTGTGTCACCCCCAGTCGTGCTGGCGGACGGCGATCAGGCCATGGCAATGCTGCTCGCGCCGTCGGCCTCCGTCTGAACGACCTTTCCAGTGGCAGTGCGGTCGTGGAGACTGCCCTCAGCGGGGAGCCCGTAACCGACGGAAGGGTAGGACATGCGAGGATTCGGGACGCCGGGGAGGCGTCTCGTGGTTGGAGCGGTCGCTGTCGCGCACGTTTCCGCCCCCGCCTCGGGCCGCGAGGGCGCACCGGTCTCCGGGGTGCTGGTCGAGCGCGCCGTCACGGCGGTCGTCACCGTCCACGGCGACGGGCGGCCGCCCGGGGTTTCGGAGGTGGCGGGGTTCGAGCGGCGGGTGGACCCGTCGGGCCGGACCATCTCCGAGGGCCCGTTCCCGGTGCAACCGGGGCCGGTGGAGCCCCTCGGGGTGTTCGGCTGTTCCGGTCGGGGCAACGAACCGGGGTTCCGGGACCATGGCGAAGCGGCCGGGCCGGTGCGGCTCGACGTCGAAATCGCCGGCGACGGGTTCCGGTCGGTGTTCCACGTGTATTCGTTGGCCAGCGGTCGAACGATGGAGGGTCGGGACGCTCTGCAGGTGATGGTCTGCATGGCGGGGGGCGGCCGGGCCGGTGAAGGGCGGCGGCTGTTGCAGGCCGGAGTCGGCGCCGCCTACGACGACACCGAGCACACCCACCTCCTCGGCAAGCGCTGGCTCGACGGCCCCACCCCGCCCCGGGGAGAGGACGGCTACGTCTTCTTCGGCAGCGACACCGGCGCCGACGGGTGGGTGGAACAGGAACCCGCCGGCAAGGTGGAAGGGTCCCTGGTCGGCCCGTTCGACAGCGATTTCAACGACTACTTCCGAAACGCCGCCGCCGGCTGGTGGCAGCACCCCTGCCTCGACGACGGCCCCGTCTGCGGTCCCGCCGACGGCAGCACGGTCTTCCAGGGGTCGCTGGCCGGCGCGGTATGGGAGTTCTACGACGACGCCCCCCGTGACTACCGGTTCCGGGTGGCGCTCTTCTTCGCCGTCGCGTGCGCCAACCCGGGCGCCTGCCCCTAATCCTGCGGCTCCGGCCTTGCTTCGTTGCTGGTCGGAAACTTGGCTCCGGACCAGAAGACCGCGTGCGTGGCCCGGTAGGAGCGCTTGTCCCGGAAGATGAGCACTTCGGTCTCGTAACTCCTGCCCCGCCCGTCTTTGCCATGCACCACGAGGAGGCGTCCTCCCACCCGCCCGTCCTTTGCAGGATGGTGCCGAGAGGCGACGATCTCAGGTGGTTCGGTCGGAACGGACTCCCTGCACTCGCGTTCGAGCTGCTCAGGGGTCGGGAAAAGCGGGGATCCGGTTACGGGGTCGGCACACGCCCCGCGCAACTCGAACTGACACGTGCCGACTGAGGCGTTGAGTTGACAAAGAGCTTCGAAGTCCTTCGCTTCGGCGGCAGCGGCAATTCTGGCGAAGTAGCGACGGGCAGCTCCGTCGCTGACCGGACCACCGAAGCCACCTTGAAGCCACCAGACCCAAACGCCGATGGCGACGAGCACGGCGAAGAGCGGCACGAGCAGCTTGGGTCTCATCAAGGGTGCGCGTGGTAGTCGAAGTCGAAGTCCCCGGTGGGCACCGCGCCCTCCTTGACTTTGGTCAGCGTCACGGCCGCGGTCTCACGTTCCTTCCGAGCAACATCGCCCCGCCACCAATTGGACATGTCAAACGCCGCCGCGCCCTTGTCAATGTCCCACTCTTCGCAGTGCTGCTTCTCGATGCCCACGCTAGCCCCCGCGTAGCTCACACTGACCGTCTGCGAGGCACAGTTCTGCCTGCCGTCGGCGCCCGGGTCCCAGTCCATCCACTCCTGCCTGGCTGTGCCCTCGGTACGCCGGGAATCAACCTCGAGACCGGTCAGCGCCCAAATGCCGCGACTCTTCCCCGTGCCGTGCATCTCGGAGGCGTAGTAATCGGCATCGCCGTCGCGTTCGTTCATCAGGCGCCAGTCGCCGTAAATCCCGACCTGATCAACGAGGGACCGATCAGCCATGACGCCCGGATCGCTCGAACCCTCTCGCCGTACTCAGCGGAGTCAGCCGGCGCTCATCGGACCTGCCGAAATAGCAGTTAGGTCTCAAATACCCTATCTTGACGACGAGATTTCGCTATCGTGGAGGACATGAGCGCCGGACCCCGCCGCAAGACGTCATTCGAGGTCGACTTCGCCAAGGTGGAGCAGGCGAAGGCGTTGCTCGGCACGTCCACGCTGACCGAGACGGTGGACGCCGCTCTCGGGGAGGTGATCCGGCTCCACGAGCGGCGCCGCCTCGTAGAGATGCTGTTCACGCCAGGAGTGCTCGACCTCGATGACGGCGACGTGATGCGCTCGGCGTGGCGCTGACGAGTGGCTGTCTACCTCGCCGATAAGAGTGCGCTCACCCGGCGCGAGACCCGACCGGAGGTGCGCGAGGTGGTGGAGCCGCTGCTCCTGGCCGGCCGCATCGCCACCTGCGGGGTCGTCGACCTCGAGCTTCTGTTCAGCGCCCCCGATCCGACCACTTACGCCGAGCTGGCCCGGGTGCTCCGCGCGCTCCCCCGTGTCCCTGTGACCGACGGCGCGGTCGACCGGGCCCTGGAGGTGCAGGGCATGCTCGCCGCCCGTTCGCAGCACCGTTCGGTGCCGCTCCCGGACCTCCTGGTGGCCGCCTGCGCCGAACGGGCGGGGTTGACCGTCCTGCACTACGACGCCGACTACGACCGCATCGCCGAGGTGACGGGCCAGCCCGTCCAGTGGGTCGTGTCTCGAGGCACCGTCGCCTGAACGACGGCGACTGCAGGCGCCCCCAGTTGTTACAGCGATTGCTATAATAGCGGTCGATGCAACCGGTGAACCCTTTTCACTACGGCGCCCCGGTGGAGGCGGACGGCTTCTGCGACCGGCGCGCCGAGCTGGCGGCGCTCTCCGAGCGGATGCGCTCGGGGATCCACGCCTTCGTCCTCTCCCCCCGGCGCTACGGCAAGACCTCCCTGCTGCTCGAGGCGCTGCGCCGCTTCCGGGCCGGCGGGGGCCGGGGCGGCTACGCCAACCTGTTGTTCTGCACCACCGACGACGAGGTGGCGGCGGTGGTGCTGACCGCCGTGGTGCGGGAGGTGCTGCGGCCCGCCGGCCGGGCCAAGCGCAGCCTGGAGGAGGTGCTCCGCCACGTGCGGGTCACGCCCAAGGTGAGTATCGGCCCCGACGGGGCCGTCAGCCTGGGCTTCGATCCGGTGGTGGGCCGGGTGCCGTGGATCGAGGTGCTCACCGACGCGGTCGGGCTGCTCACCGACGTGGACAAGCGCCGGCCGGCGGCGCTGGTGCTCGACGAGTTCCAGCAGGTGGCCGAGATCGGCCCCAAGGGGATGGCGGGGGCGTTCAAGGCGGTGGCCGACGAGGCCCGGGGCACCAGCCTGGTCTTCTCCGGCTCCCACCTGAGCGTGATGGAGCGCCTCACCCGGGGGCGGGGGGCGCCGCTGCTCGGCATGGGCGAGCTGTTCCACCTCGACGTCGTCCCCGAAGCCGAGATGGTCGACCACCTCGTGGCCCGGGCAGCGGCCGGCGGGAAGCGGCTCGGCGACGACGTGGCCCGGGAGCTCTACCGCACGGCGGGGGCGGTGCCCAACGACGTGCAGTGGTTGGCCCACGCCGCCTTCGAGGCGGCCGGGGCCCGCAAGACCACCTCCGCGGGCGACGTCACCGCGGGCATGGCGGCCATCGTGGCCCGCCAGGCCGTCGTCTTCGCCGAGCGCTACGAAGGGCTCTCGGCCGCCCAGCGCCGGATCGTCCGGCAGCTGGCCCGGCACCCGGTGGAGAAGATCTACGCCAAGGCCTTCCTCGACGCCGTGCGGGTGGCCAACGCCAACGCGGTGACGACCGCCCTGCGGGCCCTGACCGCCAAGGAGCTCGTCCGGCGCCGGGCCGGGCAGTGGGAGCTCACCAGCCCCTTCTTCGGCGCCTGGCTGGCGGCGCAGACGGGGGACCGGGCCGGTCCCTGAGCCGCCGGGTGAGCGTGCTGCCGCGCCCGGGTGGCCGTTGATCCCGTCGTCCCCACAGGCCCCCGGGACCATCCCCGGAGTGTCGCCCCGGTGACGAAGAGGGTGTCGCCATCCACGTCGTCCGCCGCCGGGCATCGCTCTTACGGTGAGCCGAGAGGCTCAGACGCCAAGGAGGAGTGATGAAGACGACCGGCTACCGGCATCGCTCGACGGCTCTCATCGGGGGCATGCTGCTGAGCGTCGCGCTCCTCACGAGCCCGAGCTGGGCCAGTGCTTCTGAGGCCGGAGGACGGGACGGCACGCCCTCGCCCACCGCGTCCATTCCCAAGTCCACCGGCACCGACGTTCCGATCGACCTGATCGGCGTGCGGTTCGCGCCGCAGGAGACGACGGTGCGGGTGGGCGACACGGTCACCTGGACCCACCGGGACAGCGGGTTGTCGCACCACGTGGGCGCCCTCGACCGCTCCTTCGAGTCCCACCCGACCTGCGGGTGGCCGTTCGGTGTCTGCATGAAGGGGGGCGACACGTTCTCCTTCACGTTCTCCCGGGCGGGGACCTACGACTACTGGTGCCGGCTACATGCGACGGTCGATGAGGGCATGGTCGGCAGGATCACCGTCGTCGAATAGCAGCCGCCGCCGCCCCGGGATCAAGGAGTCTCCACCAGGCCCTAAATCCCGGGCGCGGCGCCGGGCGGTTCTGCTTGCATGGCTGGATGCGCGACTACCAGCCCGCCACCTACGGCGACCGCATCGCCGCCGTCTACGACGACCGCATCCACGCCCAGGAGGACACCGCCAGCGCGGTGGAGCTCCTGGCGCAGCTGGCCGGGCCCGGCCCGGTGCTGGAGCTCGGGATCGGCACCGGGCGCCTGGCCCTGCCCCTGGCCGAGCGGGGGCTCGACGTGCACGGCATCGACGCCTCCGAGGCCATGGTGGCCCGGCTGCGGGCCAAGCCGGGAGGCGAGCGCATCCCGGTGACCATCGGGGACTTCGCCGACGTGGACGTCGCGGGCACGTACCCGCTCGTCTTCGTGGCCTTCAACACGTTCTTCGCCCTGGCGTCCCAGGACGACCAGGTGCGCTGCTTCGCCGGCGTGGCGGCCCATCTCCCCCCCGGCGGGGTGTTCGTCATCGAGGCGTTCGTGCCCGACGTGACCCGCCTCGCCTTCGGCCACCACCCCCGGACCGAGCGGGTGGAGATCGACGCCGTGGAGCTGAGCGCCTCCCGCCACGACCCGGTGCGCCAGGTGGTCGAGTCGCAGCACGTCATCATCGGGGAGCGGGGGACATCCCTCTACCCCGTCCGGGTCCGCTACGCCTGGCCCTCCGAGCTCGACCTCATGGCCCGCCTGGCCAGCCTGCGGCTCCGGGAGCGGTGGGGCACCTGGCAGCGCGAAGCGTTCGGCGCCGCCAGCCCCCGCCACGTCTCCGTCTACGAGCGCGGTGACTCCCCCTAACCGCCGGCCATCGCTCCCACGATGAAGAACGGCTCGGTGCCGGCGGCGACGGCGTCGGGCAGGGGCGAGTCGGGCGCCTCGTGGGAGAGGTCCTCCTCCCCGGCGAAGAAGCGGATGAAGGGTCGCCGGCGCCGGGTGGCACGGTCCCGGATGGTGCCCAGCAGCATCGGGTACTCGGCCTCCAGGGCGTCGAGGACGGCGCCGGCGGTCGGCGGGACGGCGCCGTCGACCTTCACGCAGACCTCGCGCCCCGACACGCCGGCGAGCGTGCGCAGGTGCACGGGCAGGACGACCCGGATGGAGGCGGTCACGGCAGCGTCTGCACCTCCACCGACAGCACCGCCGGCAGGTCCCGGACGATGGGGGTCCAGCTGTCCCCGGCGTCGGCGGAGGCGTACACCGCCCCGCCGGTGGTGCCGAAGTACACGCCGCAGGGGTCGAGGGCGTCGACGGCCATGGCGTCGCGCAGCACGTTGACGTAGCAGTTGGCCTGGGGCAGGCCCTCGGTGAGCGGCTCCCACTCGTTGCCGCCCGTCCGGCTCCGGTAGACGCGCAGGCGCCCGTCGGGCGGGTAGTGCTCGTTGTCGCTGTGGATGGGGACCACGTAGATGGTGTCGGGCTCGTGGGCGTGGACGTCGATGACGAAGCCGAAGTCGGTGGGCAGGTTGCCGCTCACCTCGACCCACGACTCGGCGCCGTCGTCGCTGCGCATGACGTCCCAGTGCTTCTGCATGAACAGCACGTTGGGCCGGGACGGGTGCATGGCCAGGCGGTGCACGCAGTGGCCCACCTCGGCGTCGGGGTCGGGGATCCCCTCGGAGTGGAGCCCCCGGTTGACGGCCTGCCACGTCTTGCCGGCGTCGTCGGTGCGGAAGACGCCGGCGGCGGAGATGGCCACGAACATGCGGTTGGCGTCGGCCGGGTCGAGGAGGATGGTGTGCAGGCACATGCCCCCGGCGCCGGGCTGCCAGTGGGGACCGGATCCGTGCTCCCGCAGCCCGGGCAGCTCCTGCCAGGTCAGCCCCCCGTCGGCGGAGCGGAACAGGGCGGCGTCCTCCACGCCGGCGTAGACCGTGTCCGGGTCGGTGAGCGACGGCTCCAGGTGCCAGACCCGGGCGAACTCCCACGGATGGGGCGTGCCGTCGTACCACTGGTGGGTGCCCGGCACCCCGTCGTAGGCGAACTCGTTGCCGACCGGCTCCCAGGTCTTCCCGCCGTCGTCGGAACGCTGGATGACCTGGCCGAACCAGCCGCTCGTCTGGGAGGCGTACAGCCGGTCGGGGGCGGCCGGGGACCCGTTGACGTGGTAGATCTCCCAGCCCCCGAAGTGGGGGCCGGCGACGTCCCACTGCCGGCGCTGACCGTCCGAGGTCAAGACGAAGGCGCCCTTGCGGGTGCCGACCAACACTCGTACTCCGCTCATCCGTTCTTCCCTCCGTCGCTTCCGTTTTCCGTCACCGGCCGGTCCAGCTCCCATCCGGACGGCCGCAGGCCGCCTCGTCGGACGCTACCGGCCAACCCTTCCGGGCTCCATCGGTTTCCTTGGGCCCAAATGCCGCATATGGCGGCAAACACGCCAGGGGCTGCTGCCGCCGGAACCTCCACACCTCCGGTATCGGGCTTCGAGATGATGACGTCGGGCCGCAGGCCAACTCATCGGTCGCGGCGGAAACCCGGCGGTGCGGTGGGCAGGTTTGTCCCGGTGCCGGACGGAACGACCGGGCGCAGCAGCAGAGATCCCGGGAACGATTCCGGCCGGTCCGCCGTCCAACGCCATGTGATTCGCCGGAAATTCGACCTCCGGCGACGCACCGCGCCGGGAATACTGGATGCGGCTGAAAGGCGGGCAGGTGTGACGACACGACGGGCTGGGGCGCGTCTGCTCCTGGCAGCGCTGGCCGGGGTGATCCTGGCCGCCGGGCCGCTGGGCGGTTTGGGCGTCGGGCCGCTGGCCGCGCCGGCGCTGGCCGCCACCCGCCTGGAGGTCGACGCCGGCTACGGCGGCTTCCACGTCCCCGGGCGGGCCGTGCCCGTGCGGGTCACGATCCGCGCCGAGCGGCTCGTCCACGGCGACCTGGCCGTCCTCGCCCCGGGCCGCAAGGAGCCCATCACCACCCTGGCGGTGGAGGTGGCGGGAGGCAGCGTGAAGCGCTTCCTCCTCGTCGTCCCGGGCGGGGTGGCGGGCGACACCGACTCCCTCACCGTCGAGCTCAGCCAGGGTGGCCAGACGGTCGGCACCGGCCAGGCCGGCCTGCGCCCCGCGGACGACGCCGAGCTCGTCGGGCTCGCCCCCGGCCTGACCGACGGCCGCCCGCTGCCCGGCACCGCCCCCCTGGCCGTCGACGCCGGCGTGGCCCGCTTCGCCGCCGTCGACGCCAGTTTGCTGTCCACCCCCGGCGCCCTGGAGGGCCTGTCCACCATCGGCCTGGCCGCCGGCGAGCTCGCCGCCCTGGCCCCCTCGGCCCGCACCGGGCTCCTGCTCTGGGTGGGCGCCGGCGGTCATCTCCTCCTCGACGACACCCCCGGCGCTCCCGTCGACGGGCTGCCGTCCGAGTGGCAGCCGGGCGCCGGCCCCACCGCCCGCATCATCGCCGGCCAGGGCGAGGTGCGCCTCACCGCCGGCGCCATGGCCGCCGGCCGCTGGGCCGGGCTGGTGGAACCGTCGACCGCCTCCCGCCCCGCCGATCTGGAGGTGTTCAGCGGCGACAACGTGGCCGACAGCCTGGCCGGCGACGCCGGCCTGCGCCTCCCCCGCCTGGCCGCCCTTCTCGGCTTCCTCGGCGTCTACATCGTGGTCGTCGGCCCCCTCACCGCCTTCGTGCTCCGCCGCCGGCGCCGCCCCGAGCTGGCCTGGGTGGCGGTCCCCGCCCTCGCCCTCCTCTTCACCGGCGTGGCCTGGGCGGGCGGCAACCAGCTCCGCCCCGGCGCCGGCCTGGCCCACGCCAGCCTGCTCAATACCGACAGCCAGGGGGCGGTGGCCACCAGCTGGGTCGGCTTCACCCGCCGCCAGGCGGGCACCGCCCAGGTCGACCTCCCCGCCGGCTGGACCGTGGAACCGGCCCAGCGCAACGGCATCGGGTCCCTGCCCACCTCCGGGCCGGCGTCGGCCGCCGCCGGCGCCGGCGGGTCGGGGGCCGGGGGGTCCGCCGGGCCGGGCATCACCACCCGCCTGCCCCTCGCCTCGGGCGAGTTCGGCCTGCTCAAGGCGTCCGGGCCCGTCAGCCTGCCCGGCCGCCTGGAGGTGACGGCCTCCGCGGTAGCCGGCGCCGCCGGCGACCAGCAGCTGCGGGGCACGGTCCGCAACGGGCTGCCCTTCCCCGTCCACCAGGTCGTCGTCTTCGCCGCCGGGGCCCGGGTGTCCGTCGGCGACCTCGCCCCTGGCCAGTCCCAGGACTGGACCGCCGACACCACCAACCGGTCCTTCGACCCCTCGGGCTGGGACATCTGGGGCCAGCAGTTCAACGGCCGCTTCGGGGAGCAGGACGGGCCGGTCAACCTGGCCCTGTGGCAGACGGCCGCCACCGACACGCTCCTGGACGAGCGGCGGGCCACCGGCGTCTTCGCCGTCGGCTGGACCCGGGAGTGGCGGCCGGACCTCAGTGTCGACGGACGCCCGCAGGCCGCCCCCGGGCGCACCGCCGTGCTCGGCCGGGCGGCGGTCACCTCCCCCGACGGCCGGGTCGCCCCGCTGGCCGTCCGCCGGGAGGTCGTCCGGGGCCCGTTCCCCAGCTTCTTCAAGGGGGTCGACTTCGGCTCCGGGGAGTCCACCGTGGTCAAGTTCACCCTGCCCCCGGGCGTTGACCCCGCCGGTCGCCGGCTGGTCCTCAAGTCGTCGATGGCCCTGAGCGCCGTCGAGGTGTGGAAGGACGGCGCCTGGCAGCCCCTGGGCGGCTTCGTCAACGGGCCCAACGGGGTCATGGTCTTCGGCGACAAGCGGGCCATCATTTGACCACTCCAGCGTGACGGTTCGGCGGGCCGAGCGGTAGTCACCAAACGGGCACATCGCTCATTGATGAACGATTCCCGGCCAAATCAGCGAGAACCGTCGGCCTGGTCAGCCATCGGCGCCGAAGCTAACCCAGTACCAGCACCCGGCCTTCGGTGCTCATGCCGCTAACGGGCGTGGTCACGCAGTTCTGGCCCTCGTCGGGGGTGCCCGTTCCGGCGAGGGAGGCGGCGCCGAAAGAACCGGTGCCCATGCCGTAGATCACGGTGCCGGCCCGGCCAGCGCGGATGGGCAGCGAGACCCGGAGACGATCGCCGTCGGCCAAGGGGTGGTCGATCCGCAGGACGGCGTCGATGGTCGAGGCGGCGCAGGTGCCCACGGCGTCGCCCTCGAAGGTGCCGAGTCCCGTCCCCGTGACCTCCTGTCCGGCCCACGTCCCGGTGCAGCGCAGCGGGCCGGGCTCACTCGAGGCGATGCGGATCTCCTTCACCTCGGGGCTGATGCCGGGGGTGAAGGTCACGTGGTTCTCGAAACGGCAGTCGAGGCGCGTGCCCCCAGCGGCGGCGTTGGCGTTGGCGCCCGGCGGCAGAAGGACCGCTCCGACGGTCATCCCGAGTGCGACCAGGACGCCCAGGCGAATCCGCTGACCAACCATGGCCCCTCCTCAAAATACCCTATCAGTTCCGAAAGAGAACTTAGTGGGTTCCAAAACGGAACGCAAGTGGTAACGTGGCGCCATGCGATGGAGCGAGATCAGCGACGTGCGCTGCTCGGTGGCCCGGTCCCTGTCGGTGGTGGGTGACCGCTGGACCCTGCTCGTGCTGCGCGAGGCGTTCCTGGGCACCCGCCGCTTCGACGACCTCCAGGCCGGCACGGGCATGGCCCGCCACCTGCTGGCCGAGCGGCTGCGCACGCTGACCGAGCATGGTGTGCTCGAACGCCGCCGCTACTCGGAGCGCCCGGAGCGCTTCGAGTACCTCCTCACGGAGAAGGGCCGCGACCTCTACCCGGTCATCGCCGCCCTGGTGGCCTGGGGCGACCGGTGGATGGCCGACGAGCACGGCCCGCCCCTGGAAATGGTCCACGAGCCCTGCGGCCACGCCATCACCCCCGCCCTGGCCTGCCCGGCGTGCAGCGAGTGGATCGAGCCCCAGGACATGCGGCCCCAGCCCGTCGAGCGCTGACTACGGGGCGGGATACCCCCAGCTGGACTTCAGGTGCCGAAGGCGGAACGGGCGGCGCTGATGCCCACCTTCGCCTGGTCCCAGAACCCGTAGGTCCCCTGGTCCCGCAGCTCCTGGGCGGCGGCCACCACGGCGCCCAGGCCCACGTAGGCCAAGGCGCCGCCCACCGAGATGCGACGGACGCCGGCGGCTTCGAGCTCGGAGACCGCCGGGCCGCCGGGAAGGGCCAGCACGTTGACCGGCCGGTCCACCGATTCGACGAGAGAGCGGATCTCCTCGAGGCTGGTCAGGCCCGGGGCGTAGAGCACGTCGGCGCCGGCCTCCTGGTAGCGCTGGAGCCGGGCGATGGTGTCGGCCAGGTCCTTGCGGCCGTGGAGGTAGTTCTCGGCCCGCGCCGTCAGCACCAACCGGACCGGTCCCCGGTGCGCCACCTCGGCGGCCGCCTCCACCCGGGCCGCGGCCTGGTCGACCTCGTAGATCGGCGCACCCCGGTCCCGGGTGAAGTCCTCCACCGAGCAGCCGGCCAGGCCGGCGGAGAGGGCGCCCTCGATGGTGGCGGCCACCCCGGCGGGATCGTCGGCGAAGCCGTTCTCGAGGTCGGCCGACACGGGAACATCGACGGCGGCGACGATCCGGGCCGCGTAGGCCAGGGCCTCGTCCCGGGTGACCCCATAGTCGAGCCGCCCGAGAGTGGCGGCGAAGCCGCCGCTGGTCGTGGCCAGGGCGGAAAAGCCCAGTGACGCCAGCAGCTTGGCCGACCCCTCGTCCCAGGGGTTGGGCATCAGCAGCGGACCGCCCTTGTGGTGAAGATCGAGGAACTGCTCCGCCTTGTCCTGTTGGGTGACCATCCCACCGAATGTAGTGATCGCCGGACCGGGGGTCTGCACCCGCCCCGGCGGGGCCGGACAGGTCAGCCGGTGGGGACCACGCCGATCTGCTGGAGGAACGAGAGGGTGTCCCACACCTCCCAGGTCTCGGCGATCCTGCCGCCGCCCATCCGGTGGATGGAGATGGCGTCCACCCGTATCGCCTTGCCGGTGGCGGGGATCCCGTTGACTTCGCCCACATGGGTCCCGGAGCCCGTCCAGCGGACGACGACCCGGTCGCCGGCCGAGAAGATCTCCTCGATGCCCCAGTGGCCGTCGACCCCTTCCTGGTAGACGGCGACGATCGCGGCCATGCCCGCCGGACCCTCGGCCGCCGGCACCTGGGGGTCGTGCATCCGGTGCCCGGGGGTGAACAGCTCGTCCGCCAGCTCGTTCTTGCGTTCGTTGCACATCTGCTCGTAGAACCGCCTCACCACCGCCTCGTCGGCTGCCGACATGAGGACCTCCTCGATCGCTCCTTCGCCTCGTCGATGGTGACATCCACGGGGATTCGGGGATCTAGCCATTGCGGGCAAACCTGGGAAACGTCAGGAGAACTTCAGCCCCGTGACGGCCGTGGCCGCCGCCGCGGAAATCGGTGTCGATCTGGCCGGTTCCCGTTCGTCGTCGTGCTACACCAGACACCACGAGGAGGAATCCGATGCGCTACGTACTCATGATCTGCAGCGACGAGACCGCCGAAGGCGCGCTGAGCCCGGACGAGGAGGCAGCCGTCATCGCCGAATACGGCGCCTTCGGCGAGGAGATGGGGCGCCGGGGCGTCCTGCGGGGCGGCGAGCGGCTGCGGCCCACCACCGACGCCACCACCGTCCGGGTGCGCGACGGCCAGACCCTCACCTCCGACGGTCCCTTCGCCGAGACCAAGGAGCAGATGGGCGGCTTCTACATCGTCGACTGCAAGGACCTCGACGAGGCCATCGAGGTGGCGGGCAAGATCCCCAGCGCCCGCACCGGCACCATCGAGGTGCGGCCGATCTGGGAGATGTAGGCGCCGCCCGGCGAGACCCCGCTCGCCGGTTCCAGCCCACCACCCCCGCCCGCCCGTCCCCTCCGAGGAGGCCACCGTGTTCGTCCGGCTCGCCCGCTTCCTGATCCGGCACCGCCGGCCGGTACTCGTCGCCGCCGGGGTGTTCTTCGTGGTGGCCGGCGCCCTGGGCGGCACGGTGGCCGACCATCTCAGCCGGGGCGGCTTCGACGACCCGGGCGCCGAGTCGGTCACCGCCCGCCACCGCCTGGAGGACGAGTTCGGGGGCGGCCTGCCCGCCTACGTGCTGGTCGTCACCCCGACGGGCGGGCACGTCGACGATCCGGCCGTCGCCGCCCGGGGCCGCCAGCTCACCCTCGACCTGGCCCAGGAGCCGGGGGTGGCCGGCGCCGTGTCCTACTGGACGACGGGCGCCCCCGACCTGCGGGGCCGCCACGACCACGGCCTGGTGGTCGGGTTCCTGACCGGCTCCGCCGACGAGCTCGTCCGCACCGCCGACCGGCTCCGGGACGACTACGTGATCGACGACGACCCGGTGCTCACCACCCGGGCCGGGGGCTTCGCGGCCATGTTCGACGAGATCGGCCGCCAGGTGGAGAAGGACCTCCAGCGCTCGGAGGCCATCTCGCTGCCCATCATCCTGGCCCTGCTGGTGGTGATCTTCGGCGGGCTGGTGGCTGCCGGCGTGCCCCTGGGCATCGGGCTGCTGGCCATCGTGGGGACCTTCCTGGTGCTGCGCGCCCTGTCCGAGGTGACCGAGGTCGCCGTCTACTCGCTCAGCATCGCCACCGCCCTGGGACTGGGCCTGGCCATCGACTACGGCCTGCTCCTCCTCTCCCGCTACCGGGAGGAGTTCGCCGCCGACCGCAGCCACGAGGCCGCCATCACCACGGCGGTGGCCACCGCCGGGCGCACCATCCTCTTCAGCGGCCTCACCGTGGCCGTCTCTCTCAGCGCTCTCTTGCTCTTCCCCATCCCCTTCCTGCGCAGCTTCGCCTTCGCCGGTTACGGGGTGCTGGCCGTGGCCATCTCCGGGGCGCTGCTGATCATGCCCGCCGCCCTGGCCGCCCTGGGCCCGCAGCGGGTGGCCGCCGGGCGGGGCCGGCGCCGGGGACGGGGACGGGGACGGGCCCAGGCCGACGGCCGTCAGGCTCAGGAGGTGGCCGAGGCGCAGCCCGGGCCGGGGTTCTGGTACCGGGCCGCCCACCGGGTCATGGGACGGGCGGTCACCGTGACCGTCGTCATCGTGGCCCTGCTCCTCGTCCTCGGCCTGCCCATGCTCGGCGCCCGCTTCGGCCTGGCCGACCACCGCGCTCTCCCCGCCGGCTCCCCCGCCCGCCAGACCGAAGAGCTCATCAACGCCGAGTTCCCGGCCGACGCCAGCGCCGTCATCCCCGTAGTGGCCCACGCCCCCGGCGGGGTCGAGGCCCGCCGCCCCGATATCGACGGCTACGCCGCCACCCTGTCCGGTCTCCGGGGCGTGGCCCGGGTGGACGCCGCCACCGGCACCTACGCCGGCGGCCGGCGCGTCGCCGACGCCGGTCCCGCCGCCGCCCGCTTCGTCTCCGCCGCCGGGGACGCCACCTGGCTGGCCGTCACCGCCGGCGTCGAACCCGTCTCCCCCGAGGGCGAACGCCTGGTCAAGACCATCCGGGCCACGCCCTCGCCCCTGGCCGACATCGGCGTCACCGGGCCCGCCGCCGGCCTGTTCGACACCAAGGACGCCATCGGCCGTCGCCTCCCCTACGCCCTGGCCTGGATGGCGCTGGCCACCTTCGTCCTGCTCTTCCTCAGCCTGGGCAGCGTCCTGGTGTCGGCCAAGGCCGTTGTCTTGAACTTCCTGTCCCTCACCGCCACCTTCGGGGCCATCGTGTGGATCTTCCAGGACGGCCACCTGGCCGGGCTCCTCGGCTTCACCGCCACCGGCACCACCGAGCTGAACAGCATGCTGTTGCTGTTCTGCATCGCCTTCGGACTGTCCATGGACTACGAGGTCTTCCTCCTGTCCCGGATCATGGAGGAGCACCACCGGGGCGCCGCCAACGACGAGGCCGTCGCCCGGGGCCTGGACCGCACCGGCCCGGTGGTCACCGCCGCCGCCTTCCTCATGGCCATCGTCTTCGGCGCCCTGCTCATCTCCGGGCTCACCTTCTTGAAGCAGTACGCCCTCGGGCTCACCATCGCCGTCCTCCTCGACGCCTTCGTCATCCGGGCCACGCTGGTGCCCGCCGTCATGAAGCTGGCCGGCAATGCCAACTGGTGGGCGCCCCGCCCGCTGCGCCGCCTGCACACCGCCGTCGGCCTGGCCGAGCTGGCCGAGCTGGAGTCGTCGCCGGCGCCCGCGCCGGGAACGATCGCCGGCGCCGGCCCTGTCGATCTGGCCGGTTCCCGTTCGTCGTAGTGCTACACCGGTTGCGACGAGGAGGATCCCATGCGCTACCTGCTCCTGATCTGTGACGACGAGACGGCCTCCCAGGCGCTGAGCCCCGAGGAGATGGCGGCGCTCAAGGCCGAGTACATGGCCGTCGCCGGCGATATGGACCGCCAGGGTGTCCTGCGGGGCGCCGAACGGCTCCGGCCCACCGCCGAGGCCACCACCGTCCGGGTGCGCGACGGCCGGACCTTCGCCTCCGACGGCCCCTTCGCCGAGACCAAGGAGCAGATAGCCGGCTACTTCCTGGTCGACTGCCAGGACCTCGACGAGGCCATCGAGATGGCGGCCAGGCTCCCCGCCGCCCGCACGGGCACGGTCGAAGTGAGGCCGATCTGGGAGATGTGACCGCCCCCACCCCCGTCGACGTCGAGACGGCCGTCGCCGCCGCCTTCCGGGCCGAGTGGGGCCAGGTGGTGGCCACCCTCATCCGGGTGACGGGCGCCTGGGACCTGGCCGAGGAGTGCGCCCAGGACGCCATCACCCGGGCCCTGGAACGCTGGCCGGTCGACGGTGTCCCCCGCAAGCCCGGCGCCTGGCTCACCACCATCGCCAGGAACCGGGCCATGGACCGGCTGCGCCGGGCCGCCGCCGGCGCCGCCAAGCAGCAGGAGGCGGCGATGCTCACGCCCCCCGACGAACCCACCGACGCCATGGCCGCCGCCCTGGCTGGCGGCGCCGGCGCCGGCGATGACGGCGACGACAGCGGCGTGGCCGACGACCGGCTCCGGCTCATCTTCACCTGCTGCCACCCGGCGCTGGCCACCGAAGCCCAGGTCGCCCTCACGCTGCGGACCCTGGCCGGGCTGACCACGGCCGAGATCGCCCGGGCCTTCCTCGTGCCCGAGGCGACCATGGCCCAGCGCCTGGTGCGGGCCAAGCGCAAGATCCGCCACGCCGGCATCCCCTACCGGGTCCCGCCCGCCCACCTGCTGCCGGAACGCACCGGGGCGGTGCTGGGCGTCCTCTACCTGCTGTTCAACGAGGGCTACGCCGCCACCGCCGGCGCCGACCTCATCCGCTTCAACCTGTGCGCCGAGGCCATCCGCCTGGCCCGCACCCTGGCCGGGCTCATGCCCGACGAACCCGAGGCCGCCGGCCTCCTCGCCCTCATGCTCCTCCACGACGCCCGCCGGGCGGGCCGGGTCGACGACGCCGGCGACGTGGTGCCCCTCGACGACCAGGACCGCAGCCGCTGGGACCGTCCCACCATCGACGAGGGCGTCGCCCTCCTCGACGCCGCCCTGCGCCGGGGCGAGCCCGGCCCCTACCAGGTGCAGGCGGCCATCGCCGCCTGCCATGCCGGCGCCGCCGAGGCGGCCGCCACCGACTGGATCGAGATCGCCGCCCTCTACGGCGAGCTGGCCAAGATGGTGCCCTCGCCGGTGGTGGAGCTGAACCGGGCCGTGGCCGTGGCCATGGCCGACGGGCCGGCGGTGGGCCTGCGGCTGGTGGAGGCGCTGGAGGCGTCGGGGACCCTGCCCGGCTACCACCTCCTGCCCGCCACCCGGGCCGACCTCCTCCGGCGCCTCGGGCGCCGGGACGAGGCGGCCGCCGCCTACCGGGCCGCCCTCGACCTGGTGGCCACCGACGCCGAGCGCCGCTACCTCACCCGCCGCCTGGCCGAGACCACCGCCTCAACGCCTGACGGGTAATTCGACCGTTGCCGGTCCCAACGTCTTGCTACCGTTCCGACCGGCTTCGTGAGCGGGCGTCGAACGCTCTCCGCGGGTTGTCCGATGACTCCAGGAGACGCATCATGGCCCTTGATGAGCGCTCACGACACGAGCTGTTCCTCCGCCTCGAAGAGGTGCTCGGCGCCCAGCCGGCGGAGACGCTCATGGAGATGATGCCCCCGGTGGGCTGGGCGGACGTCGCCACCAAGCGCGACCTCGACGCCGTCGAGCAGCGAATGGACCTGCGGTTCGAGGCCATCGACCACCAATTCGAGGCCATCGGCCACCGGTTCGAAGCCATCGACTACAAGTTCGAGGCCATCGACCACAAGTTCGAGGCGCTGGGACACCGGCTCGAGACCATGGAGCACAAGCTGCTCGCCACCTTCCGGGGTGAGCTCCTCACCGCGGTCACAGCCCAGACGCGGACGCTGGTGCTGGCCAACATCGGGGCAGTACTCTCCACCGCCGCCCTCGCCTTCGCGGCGGCCAAGCTGGCCTGAGCCGCCCCCTGACCACCGACCTCCCGCCGACCGCCGCCCACTACCGGCGGACACTCACCGCCTGGGTGCTGGGAGCAGTAGTACCGCCGCTGATCCTGACCATGGCCATCATCGTGGCGACGGCCATCTACTGCGGCGACACCACGGACTGCAGCTGGGGCCTGGAGTTTCTCTTCTTCCCGCTCATCTGCGCCCTCACCAGCGGGCCGCTGGTCCTCTACCGGGCCCTGCGCCGGAAGGGCGACCCGCGCTGGAGCGGGGCCGGCCGGCCTTGCCCGGGCCGTCGGGCCAGGAGCTGAACTGGGTGGGCCTGGCCGGGTCGCTCACGTCGGTGGGCGACTCGCCCGGGTGCTGGATGCCGACGAAGAGGGTCTCGCCGTCGGGGGTGGCGGTGATGCCCGTGATCTCGCAGTTGATGGGGCCGATGAGGAACCAGCCGATCTCGCCCGAGACGGGTCGGCGGCCAGCATCTGGTTGTTGCGCACGGGGCCGTGAACGCAGGGGGAAGCCGGCGCCAACTCGGGGGGACCCGGCCCCGGTTCGCGGCCTATGGATCTGCTTGGGCAGTTCGCGTCGGCGGCGGCGAGGTTACCGGAGCGCGACGAAGCGCCGCCGGAAACGGCCCGGCGGCGCTTCGCCTACAGCATTTCAGAACAGTTCGTCAGGCGGCGTCCGCCGGCCGGAGCCGGGCAGCCAGGGCCGAGAGAGCTCCCCTCACGCCCCGGCGGCGGGGGGCCACGAAGTCGGGGGCCCGCCAGTCAAGGGCGATCAGCGAGGTGGGCTTGTCTTCCCAGGTGAAGTACGACTCGGGCTTCATCTGCCTTCGCTTTCGGTCGAGCCAGTGGAACTGGCGGGCGCGGCGTAGAACTGGGTGCGCTGACGGTTGCGGAGCGTGCTCGGCTGGGCCGTCCACAGCCCGTCCGCCACCATCTCGGCGGCATGGCTCCAGACCTCCCACTCGGCCCACATCACCAGCCCCTTGTCGTTGATCCGGGCCTGGCCGTAGGGGGTGTCGATGAGGCGTCCCAATCCTTTGCGGGTGTCAGTCAAAGCCTGTTCCTTCCGGGTTGCCGGGCGGGGGGGACCAGCGGCCGCCTCCACCGGCGGGGGGCCGGTGGCCACCGGCATTCCGGCGGCGCCGCTCGCCGGGGGGCCGGTGAGCGTCGAGCAAGCTGGAACGCAAATGGGCGGAATTACTAGTTCGACGACGCCGCATGCCGGTCCTGGGCCCGGGGCGGCTTTTCCCGGCCGATCCCCGCCAGGCGCGGTCCATTTGTCCGCCCGGTGGAGTCAGCCCGGATGGCGCAGGCCGGTCAGGGTGGCCAGGACCTGGTCCCGGTCGACGGTGCGGCGCAGCGGCGGCATGGTGGCCAGCAGGGTGGCCCGGTAGGACCGGGTGGCGAGGCGCCGGTCGAAGACGGCCACCACGCCCCGGTCGGTGGTGGTGCGGATGAGCCGGCCCGCGCCCTGGGCCAGGAGGGTGGCGGCGAGGGGGACGTCGACGGCGGCGAAGGCGTTGGCCCCCCGGGCCTCGGCCGCCTCCCGGCGGGCCTGGACGAGGGGGTCGGTGGGGCGGGGGAAGGGCAGCCGGTCGATGGTGACCAGATGGCACAGGGAGCCGGGCAGGTCGACGCCCTGCCAGAAGCTCTGGGTGGCGAAGAGGGCCAGGCCCGGGCCGGAGCGGAAGCGGGCCAGCAGCTCGGGGCGGGGCAGGCGGTCCTGGACGACGATCTCGTAGCCGTCCCGGCCGGCCAGGGCGTCGGCCGCCCGTTCCATGGCCGCCCGGGAGGTGAACAGGGCCAGGGTCCGGCCGCCGGCGGCGGCGATCAGGGCGTGGAGCTCCTCGTGCATGGCGGCGGAGAAGGCCGGGTCGTTGGGTTCGGGCAGGTGGCGGGCCACGTAGAGGAACCCCTGGCGGGGATGGTCGAACGGGCTGGCCACGGCCAGGGCCGAGAACCGGGGCGGGGCGGGCATTTCGGCGTTCTTCCGGAACACCTGTCGTTCCTCGCCGGAATCGGGGTCGGCGTCGGGGCCGGCGCCCGGGCCGGCGGCGACGGGCGGGGGCAGGCTCAGCCCGAGGCGCCGGGCCAGGCCGTCGAAGCGGCCGCCGGTGGCCAGGGTGGCGCTGGTGGCGACGACGGTCACCTTGGGGTAGAGGGCGGCGGCCAGCACCGGGCCGACGTCGATGATGGCCAGGTGCAGCTCGGGCCGGTCCCGGTACGTCTCCACCCAGGCCACCTGGTTGGCGTAGGTGTCGGGATCGAGGAGGCGGACGATGCCGCCGGCCAGGCCGTCGACCAGCCGGCCGGCCTGGGCCACCTTGGCCCGGGCGGCGTCGCCGGCGGGGGCCAGGCGCCGCAGGGCACCGGCGGCGTCGCCGGCCAGGGTGCCGATCACGCCCAGGGCCTGGGCCAGGTCCCCCTCGGTGGGGGTGATCCGGGTCGGCTCGGTGCCGGCCAGCAACGACAGGGCGTCGTCCAGGATGCCGGCCGCCCGTTCCAGGCGCCGGGCCAACTCGACGTCGGCGCCCGCCCCCCGCAGCCGGGACGCCACCCGCCGCACCCGGCCCGCCGACAGCCGCACCCCGAGCGCCTCGGCGAAGACGTCCTCCAGGGTGTGGGCCTCGTCGAAGACGACGGCGTCATGGGGTGGGAGGACGTAGCCGCCCGAGGCGAGGTGGGAGGCGTAGAGGTGGGCGTTGACGACCACGATGTCGGCGCCGGCGGCCCGGGCCCGGGCCGTCTCGGCGAAGCACCGGTCGCCGGCGTGGCACTTGGCCGCCCCCGGGCATTCGCCGGGGTCGACGGACACCTGGGACCACACGGCGTCGCTCACCGCCGCCCCGGGGACGTCGGCCCGGTCTCCGGTGGCCGACTCCCCGGCCCAGGCCCCCAGCTCGGCCACCCGCTCCAGCGCCGCCATTGGCCCGCCGGCGCCGAAGTCGAGCCGGCCTTCGACCCCGTCGGCCTGGGTGACCTCCAGCTTGGCCCAGCACAGGTAGTTGGACCGGCCCTTGAGCATGGCGAAGTCGAACGGCGGGCCCTCCAGCGCCGAAGCGAGGAAGGGCAGGTCCTCGCCGACCAGCTGTTCCTGCAACGCCTTGGTGGCGGTGACGACGACCACGGTGCGGTCCTCGCCGGACAGGGCGTGGCGGATGGCGGGCACGAGATAGGCCAGGCTCTTGCCCGTCCCGGTGGGCGCCTCCACCAGCAGGTGGCCGGCGCCGGCCAGGGCCGCCTCCACCGCCGCGCACATCGCCTCCTGCCCCGGCCGGGTCTGGGCCCCGGGCTTGCGGGCCAGGGCACCGGCCAGGGCCGCCCCGGCCCCAGATCGGTGCACGTCGCCGGCGGCGGGGCGAGGTTCGACCACCACGCCGCGCTCCCCCGCTCCGCCGTCCAAGGGTTCCGCCACAGGGCGCAGCGTACGGGTTGGGTGCGACGGCTACCGGCCGGGGCAGGTCGGCCGGTAATCGACGCCGGGGCCGACGAACTCCTCCCATTCGTCGCGGGTGAGGTCGCGGGCCACCTGGCGGCAGACCTCGTCGGCCAGGGTGGCGGTGAGGGCGGGTTGGAGGACCACGGTGGCGTCGTCGCTGGGGGAGGCGAGGAGCTTGCCGTCGGGGCTGAACTCCACCGATTCGACCTCGTCGCTGTGGCTGACGAGCACGACGGGGGGCGAGCCGGGCCGGCGCAGGTTCCACAGCCGGATGGTGAGGTCGTCGGACGAGGACGCCAGGGTGGCACCGTCGGGGCTGAAGGTCACGCCCTCCACCTCGTCGGTGTGGCCCGCCAGGACCACGGGCGCCGCCTCGGGCCGGGACAGGTCCCAGATGCGCACGGTCTGGTCGTGGGCCCCGGAGGCCAGGCGCCGCCCGTCGGGGTGCCAGGCCACCACGTTGACCTCGTTGGTGTGGCCCTCGAACACCACCGGCGCCCGGTCCGGCCGGCGGGGGTCCCACACCCGGACGGTGAGATCCTCGGCGGCCGACGCCAGCCGGGTGCCGTCGGGCGAGAAGGCGACCGACTTCACCTCGCCCTCGTGGCCGGCCAGCACCACCGGCGGCGCCGCCGGCTGACGGACGTTCCAGAGCCGCACCCGGTTGTCGCCGTCGGCCGAGGCCAGGGTGGTGCCGTCGGCGCTGAAGTCGACGCCGTAGACCACCGTGCCCACCTCGAGGCGGACGGGCGGCGCGCCCGGCCGGCGGACGTCCCACAGGAGGATGACCCCGTCCCGGCCGCAGGAGGCCAGGGTGGCGCCGTCGGGGGACCAGTCCATCCAGCGGATCTCGTCGCTGTGACCGGCCAGCAGCACAGGCGCCGCCTCCGGTTGGCTGAGGTCGAAGAGCCGCACGGCGTTGTCCCCCCCGCCGCCGGTGGCCAGGAGGCGACCGTCGGGCGAGAAGGTGGCGACGCCGACGCCGCCCTGGTGGTCGCGCAGCGCCACGCGGGCCGGGCTGGCCTCCGGCACCCGCCACAGGCGCACCGTCTTGTCCCGGCTGCCGCTGACCAGCGTGGCCCCGTCCGGCGAGAAGGTCACCGAGGTGACCGAGCCGGTGTGGCCGGTGAGGACGTCGGGCGCCAGCGCGGCCACCTCCGGGGGCCCCGGCGCCGGCGACGCCGGCCCCAGACCCGGAGACGCCCCCTGGCCCGCGGTCGGCGCCGCACCGAGCGCCCCCAGCGGCCACAGCCGGACGGTGCGGTCCTCGCCGCCGGTGGCCAGCGGTGGTCCCGTCGGGCGAGAAGGCGACGCCGTACACCGGCGCCTCGTGGCCGATCAGCGACACCGGGGCGGCGCCCGGGGCACCGGCGTCCACCAGGCGGACGCCGCCCTCTTCGCTTCCCGCCGCCAGGCGGCGGCCGTCGGGGCTGAAGGCCAGGGCGTGGATCCCCTCCCCCAGGTCGACCCGGGCCCGCCCGGTGCCGCCGGCGGGGTCCCAGAGGCGCAGGGTGCCGTCGCCGCTGCCCGAGGCCAGCGTGGCCCCGTCGGGCGAGAAGGTCACGGCGTGCACCGTCTTGGTGTGGCCGGCCAGGGTGACGGGCTGTGCCGTAGGGGCGGTGAGGTCCCAGACCCGTACCGTCTCGTCGTCGCTGCCGGCGGCCAGGTGCCGCCCGTCCGGCGCGAAGGCCACCGAGGTGACCGACCCGTCGAGGCCGGTGGACGACCGGTGCCGGCCCGGCCGACGCCGGCCCGGGTGCCGCCGCACCGGAAGACCCCGACGACGCCGGGGAAGGCGCCGCGCCCGCCACCGGCCACACCCGCACGGTGCGGTCCCCACCGCCCGAGGCCAGCCAGCGCCCGTCGGCGCTGTAGGCCACGGCGGAGATGACGCCCTCGTGGCCCAAGAGCACGACCGGCTTCGCCCCCGGCCGGCGCAGATCCCGCACCCGCACCGTGGTGTCGCGGGGCTCACCCCGCACCGCCGAACCCGACCCGCCCGAGCTGCCGGTGGCCAGCGACGCCCCGTCGGGGCTGATGGCCACCGACGAGATCCCGCCCTGGTAGCCGGCCAGGAGCCGGCTGAAGTGGGGCACGCCCAGGGCCTGGCGCAGGGCCCGGTCCACCTCGGGGCCGAGGGACCCGCCCGTCGCCTCGTTGAACAGGAAGGCCTGGCGGGCCATCAACGCCGCCCGCTCGTCGAGGCGGGCCTCCAGTTGCGCCGGGACCCGGGCGGCCAGGGCCTCGGCCACCGACACCAGGCGCAGCGTCCGGGCCCGGTTGCGCTGCGACCGGGCGGTCAACGCCGCCGTCACCGCCACCACCAGCAGCACGGCCAGGGCCGCCGCCCCCAGGCGGAACACCCGGCTGTAGCGGGCCTGCTGGCGGGCCCGGGCCGTCTCCGCCTCGGCCCGGAGCCGGTGCTCCTCGGCCAGGGAGCGGGCCTGGTCGAGCTCGTGCTGGCGGGCCTCCTCCTGGCGGCGCTCGGTCTCCTTGGCCGCCGCCCGGCTGGCCAGCACGAACTGGCGCTCGGCGAGGTTCACGGCTTCGGGCCGGTGGTCCAGCCAGTCGGAGGCTTCGGCCAGGGGGCCGCCTCGCAGGAGGGCCCCCTCGTCCTGGCGGGTCGCCTCCCACTGGCGCAGGGCGGCCCGGAGCCGCTCCTGCCAGGAGCGGAAGGCCCGCTCGGCGCCCATCCAGCGCCGCAGCCGCCCCCACTGGCGGATGAGGGCCTCGTGGACGACCTCGACCGTCTCCTCGCCGCTGGCGTCGTCCCGGCCCGTCACCACCAGGCGGGCGCTGGCCAGGCGGGCCACCACCTCCCAGTTGTCGTCGCCCACCTCGGCCCGGGTGGCCAGGCGCCGGGTGTCCTCGGTGCCCTCCCCGGGCCGGACGAGCTGGAGCAGCACCCGCTGGGCCCGCTCCTGGTCGGCCGGCGCCAGCCCGTCGAGGACCTCGTCGGCGTAGCCGGCCAGGGCCCGCTCCACCCCGCCCATCCGGTCATAGGCGGCGTGGGTCAGCAGCCCGTGCTCCTGGCGGTTCCACAACAGGGTGAGGGCGAACTCCAACAACGGCAGGTTGCCGGGCTCGTCGGAGAGGGTGTCCAGCAGCCGGCGGGTGAGGCCGTCCTCCAGCCCGACGCCTTGGCCGCCGCCATCGAACAGCGCAGGTCCCGCCCCTCGATCCAGTCCATGACCAGGTAGTAGCGGTCGCCGTCGACGAAGTCCTCCCGGGCCAGGGCCAGGTTGGGATGGGGCCGCACACCGAGGAGGATGCGGGCCTCGGACAGGAGCAGGCTGCGTTCGGCGTCCGATCCGATGTGGCGCACCTTGAGGGCCACGGTGCGGTCATGGAGGCGGTCGCGGGCCTGCAGCACCTCGCCCTGGCCGCCCCGGCCGACGACCCCCAGAGGCTCGTAACGGTCCCGGACCAGCTCGGCCATCGACCGGCTCTCTCCCCCTTCGGCCCCGTCGGAACGGTAAGGGAGAACGGTCGGGGGCACAAGGGACATGCGCCGCCGGACCGGGGGGCCGGGTGCGGCACCCCGATCCGGTCGCTCGCTCCTGAACCGGCGTGGCTCACCGCCGGATACAGGCGGTAAACAGCGCCAGTTCGTGGGTGGGGGCCTTCGGCGGGCTCACGACAGCGCCTCGCACCTGTAGACGTGGTCGGAGCCGTCCCGCTGGCACCGGTCGTAGCCGTTCCAGCCGTAGACGTAGTCGCCGTTGGCGCTCGACGGGGAGCTGTCCACGGTGCGCAGCTCGTCGTTGCCGTCACCGCCGTTGAGCGTGTCCCTGCCGGCCCCGTCGGCGAGCAGGTCGTCGCCGCCGGCGCCGTAGCTGTAGTCGTCGCCCGTGCCGGCGAAGAGGAAGTCGATCCCGCCGCTGCCCCGCAGGATGTCGTTGCCGTCGCCGCCGCGCAGCTCGTCGAGACCCCAGCTCCGGTCGAAGTCGTGGCCGTCGCCGCCGTCGACCTGGTCGTTGCCGGCCCCGCCGTCGACGATGTCGTTCTCGCCGGCGCCGTAGAGGTAGTCGCTGCCGTCGCTGCCGTAGATCTTGTCTTCGCCCGGGCCACCGCCGATCTTGTCGCCGCCGGCCCCGCCGAAGATCTTGTCGTTTCCGGCGTCACCGCAGATCACGTCGTTGCCGCCGTTGCCGTAGATCAGGTCGTTGCCGGCGCCGGCGGAGATGACGTCGTCGCCGGGGGATCCGAAGATCCTGTCGTCGCCCGCCGTCCCCAGCCAGCCGGTGGGGACCTCGTGGCCGTAGCAGTGCTCGACGGCCGCGTCGGCGGTGCTAGCGAAGGGAACTCCCCCCACGGTCGCCAGGACGAAGGCAGCCGACCCCAGCACCAGCTTCGCTTTCCAGTGGTTCATGCTCCACCTCCGTGGAAGGGGGGCACACCACCGTGGTCCGCCCCGTGCGTCCCATGGTCGGGATCGGGAGGGGCAGCCGGAATCGGCCGGCGGTCGAGGATGTGGTGACGGGCGGGGAAGGCTTGTCTTACCTGGGGGTCAGCTCCTGAGGAGCTCGCCGGCGCGCCCGGGGGGATTGCCAAACGGTCAGGAAAACCTCGGCGCCCGGTGACCAAAGAGCATCCCCGCCACCGATACCCGGCCGGCGGCGCCGCATCGACGATGGCTTGGACCGGCAGAACACCCACACGGGCCGGTCGAGCAAGGAGATGCACATGAAACGAGTACTGGTTGGATCGGCGGCCGCCGCCTTGTTCCTGGCCATCGGGGCCATGCCGGCGGGCGCCTCGGTGGGGCAGTCGACCGACGCTTCGGGCCCGGCCGTCCTGGCCGCCCAGAGCCCAAGGCCTCTCGCCCCCCCGTCCTGCGATCCCCGCATTCCGAGCTGCAACCCGGAGAAGGATCCTCCGCCTCCCCCGCCCCCCGATGACGACCCTCCGTCTCCTGACCCCCCCCGACGACCCTCGCCCTCCCCATCACCCTCCGAACTTTCCCGGCCTCGAACCCGAGCCGGCACCGCCCGTTGATGACCCCGCCGCGCACCCCCAGGACCCTCCGCCGACCACCCCCGATGAGGATGACGACGACGGGGACCACGACGACGACGACGAGGACGACGACGACTGAGCGTGATCGTTCCGGAGCAGCATCACGAGTGCCCGGGCCGGCCGCCGGGGGGTCGACGGACCTCTCGGCGGCCTTCCCTTTGGTCGGCCGCCGGCCGGCCTTTGGTCAGCGGCGGCCCTCGCCTTCAGAGTCCCGCAGGTCGGCCAGCGACACCGCCCCCCGCCGGATGGCGTCGTTGGCCAGGCGCACCCGGCGCCGCTCGCCCCCGTCGTAGAGGCCGAACTTGTCGTAGAGGTTGAGCAGGTGCTGTTTGACGGCCGCCTCCGAGACGAACAGGGCGGCGGCCATGTCCTTGATGGAGGCGGGCTCGGTGAAGACATCGCCGGAGAACACCGGCCGGCACAGGGCGACGAGGACGTCGCGCTCGCGCCGCGTCAGGGTGGGCGCCCCGGCCGCCGCCTCGGTGGCGACGGGGTCGAGCGCCTCGTCGGAGCGGAACAGCAGCCGGGTGGCACCGAGGCGGATCTCGTCGCCGGCCCGCAGCCGGGACGCCGACAGGATCCGCTCGCCGTTCACGAACGTCCCGTTGCGGGAGTTGAGATCCCGGATGGTCCAGCCGGCGGAGAAGCGCTCCAGGACGGCGTGGAGGCGGGACACGGTCGGGTCGGCACCGAGGACGACGTCGTTGGAGGGGTCCTTGCCCAGCGTGAGGCGGTCGGCGTCGAGGGGGATCAGCTCGATGCCCCCCGGCCCGAAGATCTGCAGGTAGCCCCCCATGTCCCGGTCCTCCCCGCGGCGAACGGTAAGGGAGGTCCCCGGGTGGCGCAAGAACCAGCGGCGGCTCGTCAGATCAGGGCGTCGGGCACGGGGAGCGGTCCCGGTCGGGCGAGGGCGAAGCCCTGCCCGTAGGGGACGCCGAGCTCGATCAGGGTGGCCAGCTCGTCGGGCGTCTCGATGCCCTCGGCCACCAGGCGGGCCCCCATCTCGTCGGCGAAGACGACGAGGGAGCCGGCCAGCGCCCGCCGGGCCCGGTCGCCGTCGATCCCCCGCACCAGGGCCACGTCCAGCTTGATGATGTCGGGCGCCAGGCGCAGGACGTGCTGCATGTTGGCATAGCCCGACCCCATGTCGTCGATGGCCAGGCGGAGCCCGGCGGCCCGCAGGGGCGCGAGGGCGGTGAGCAGCGCCTGGTAGTCGGCCACCGCCGCGTGCTCGGTCACCTCCACCACCAGCCGGCCGAGCGGCAGCCCGTCCAGGGCGGCCAGGAAGCCGTGGGAGAGCACCGTCTCGGGCGAGGTGTTGAAGGCCAGGTAGGCGCTGGCCGGCACCCCCGCCAGCTGGTCGAGGGCCCGGTTGATGGCGAGGAGCTCGAGGTCGACGCCGAGGCCCACCGTGAAGGCCTCGCCGAACCACACGTCGGGGCCGCGCCGGGGCTCGATGGCGATGCGGGTGAGGGCCTCCACGCCGGCCACCCGCTGGAGCCGGAGCCCCACCACGGGCTGGAACACGATGGCCAGCTCGTCGCTCTCCAGCGCCCGCTGGACCCGCTCCACCACCACCCGGGACGGGGAGCCGGGCGCCTCCCCGGGAGCGGCCAGCAGCTCGCCCAGCCGTTCCATCACCGTCAATTCGATGACCTGGGTGACGGGGTCGGTGGCCCGCTGGGCGTCCTCGGAGCCGGTGACATCGGCGGCGAAGAGCAGCGTCAGGTGGCCGAAGCGGACCCGTTGCTGGTCCCGCAGGGGGCGGGGGATGTCGGCGGGCAGGGGCTCGCCGTCGACGAAGGTGCCGTTGCTGGAGCCGAGGTCGCGCACCGTCACCGCGCCGTCCCGGCATTCCAGCTGGGCGTGGCGGCGGGAGACGAGCCGCTCCGGGTCGAAGGGCGCCAGGTCGATGTCGGGACGCTGCGAAGCCTCCGGGTCGCCCCGGCCGACCATGACCAGGCCGTCGGCCAGGACGTACACGGAGGTGCCATAGAGGAGGGCGGGCTGGGGTGCGGGCATGGCGCCCGCCATGATCGCGCTTCAGGCGGCCAGGCCCGGCGTCCAGGAGAAGTGGCTTTCCAGCAGGGGTTTGAACGGGTTGTAGCGCAGGCCGGGGCGGACCAGGTTGAGCCCGATGCAGTACTTGCTGCACGAGCCGCCCCGGGCGCCGGCCGCCCGCAGCACCTGGTCGGCCACGCCCCGCCCGTCCACCGACTTGACCTCGACGATGAGCGTCTGGGGCGGGGCCTGGGCCCGGGCGCCGTCGGGGGCGAGGAAATCCAGGTCGAAGTCGATGGTGACCCGTTCCGGATCCCCTTTTCCCACCAGGGTGAGCCGCCGGTAGCGCATGGTCAGCTGCGCTTCGAGCCGGTGGGCGAAGGCCTCGCCGTAGTTGGAGCGCACGCAGTCCTGCACGAACCCGAGGGCGTCGGGCCCGACGGCACCGTGGCGGGTGCCGTCGTAGGGCATGCGCTCCTTGATGGTGCGGCCCCGGCTGCCCTTCAGCTTCACCTCGAAGAAGTACAGGTCGCTCTCCAGGTAGTGGCGGGAGCGGACCTTGAGCCGGCGCCGCTTGCCCTGGACCTGGTCCCGGTAGGCCAGCAGGCAGTCGGTGTCGTAGTAGACGGTGTCGTAGGTGAAGACGGTCTCGCCGTCGATGGCGAGCACGTCGAAGGAGCGGCGCAGTTCCCCCATCACCTGGTCGATGAGGGCGCTCGAAACCAGGTACTTGCGCTCGGCCCGGTCGAGGAGCGGCGCCCGGCGGTTCAGCTCGGCCAGCGACACCTGGCCCCAACCCTGGGTCTGGGGGACGAAGCGGCCGCTCATGACCGCACCGCGGCGTGGTCGTTGTTGGCCGGCTGGCCGGAGGAGGGCTGCTCGTAGGCGTCGACCCGGGACCGGGGCCAGGTGGCGAGACGGGGGCGGCGCAGGGCGCCGAGGTGCTGAACCTCGAGCTCCATGGAGTCCTTGATGTAGTCGACGGCGACGACGGTGCAGGCGGTGACGGTGGCGTGCAGCCGCTCGCTGAGCACGGCCTTGAGGACCTCGGGGTCGGTGTGGATGGCGTCGAGGGTGATGTGCAACCGCTCGCCGGTCTTGAGGACCCGGGGGTGGTCGAGGGCCCAGATGGCGGCGACCACGAGCACGTTGAGCCCCACCGTGAGCCCTTGGTGGGGGGTGCCGATGCCGTTGACCAGTGCCAGGACGAGAGCTCCGAAGAAGTAGCCGATCTCCCGGTTGCTGAACGGCTCGCTGCGCAGGCGGACGATCGAGAGGATGCCGAAGAGCCCGAAGCCGAGGGCGGCGTTGACCGGGGTCATCTCGATCACGGCCACCGCCACCAGCAGACAGATGTTGAAGAAGGCGAAGACCACAGCCAGGTCCTTGCGCCGGTGGCGGCGGAAATAGACGGCGATGGCGAAGACGAAGACGGCCACCAGGTCGGTCGCCACCCTGACGGTGAAGTCGGCGAAGTTCATGTCTGCTCCTCCCCGCACCGTCGTCCTTGACGGCGCCCGGGCCCTGCGGTCGGGGCCTTCCGGTCACCGATCCTCCGCTGCCGGGGGACAGTGGACGATCCCCCGGGCGGACCGTTTCCGCTACCGCCGAGGTAAGGCTTTTCTCACCCCGGGGCGATTCTGGGCGCGACCCGGGTTCCCCACCATCGGGACATGGACACTCCTACCATCACAACCGCCACGGTGACCCTCCTCTTCACCGACCTGGTGGACTCGACCCCGCTCCTCGAGCGCCTGGGCGACGAGGCCGCCGGAGCGCTGCGCCGGGCCCACTTCGCCCTCCTGCGCCGGGAGATCGCCGCAGCCGGCGGCGAGGAGGTCAAGTCGCTGGGCGACGGCCTCATGGTCGCCTTCCGCAGCGCCCGCGCCGCTCTCGTCTGCGCCGTGGCCATGCAGCAGGCCGTGGCCGCCGCCAACCGCTCCGGCCCCCCCGTCCAGATTCGGGTCGGGCTTCACCGCGGCGAGCCCCACCGGGAGGAGGACGACTTCTTCGGGATGGCCGTGGTCGTGGCCCGCCGGCTGTGCGACCGCGCCCAGGGGGGCGAGATCCTGGCCAGTGAGGCCGCCGCCCTCCTGGCGGGCATGGAGGCCGGGTTCCGACTCCGGCCCGTCGGACCCCTGGCGCTCAAGGGGCTGAGCAGAGCGGTCCGGGCCGTGGCCGTCGCCTGTTCGTCGCCCGAGGCCGCGCCCGCGCCCGCGCTCCAGCCAGTGTCATCACTGCGACACATGGCCGGTCGGGACGGGCAACGACACGTGGGGGCGGGACTCATACCGTCAGCGGGAACCCGAGACCACAATCGGAGGTGCTCCGTGACCACCTACGTCCTCGACCCCACCACCGTCACCGTGCCCGCCGGCCGGTCCGGCTCCGGCCGGGAAGAGCCCCGCTGGCAGCCGGCCACGCCGCCGCGCCACCTCGAGGCCACCGGTGTCGGGGACGGATGGCGTTGCCTGGTGGTCGGCGACCGGGGATCGGTGGCCACCTGGCTTCAGGCTCGGGTGGGGGAAACGGGCAGTGTGTTCGTCACCGACCTCCAGACCTGGGGGGACGGGCCGGATGATCCCAACCTGGAGGTGGGACTCCACGACGCCATCACCCATCCCGCCTTCCGGGGCTGGTTCGACCTGGTCTACGCCCGGCTCGACGCCATCCACCCCCTCGACCGGACCCGGGCGCTGGAGAACCTCCTCGGTTCCCTCCGGCCCGGGGGATGGATCGTGGTGGAGGACGCCGTCGCCCTCCCCTTCCGGCTCCCCGCCGGGCACGTGGTCGGCACCCCGGGGTCCGGGTCCATCGTGACCGAGGCGATCCGGGCCGTGGCCGAGGACCACTTCGTCGACCTGGAGTGGGGCCGGCGTCTGCCCGATCTCCTCCGGGACAAGGGCTGCTCCCACATCGCCAGCGAGGGGTTGTGCGCCGTGTGGCCCGGAGGATCGGCCCGCGTCTCGCTGATCGACACCGGCGGCAGCCAGTGGGACGAGGACCACGCCCACGGCCGCGAGCTCCCCGTCGAGCTCGAGCCGTTCCGCTGGCTGTTGCTCGACCCGTTCCGGGGCCGCCTCCTCGATTCCGCCCTGGCGGTCAACTCCACCGTGCTGTTCTCCACCTGCGGGCGGCGCTAGCACCTCCGGCCGCCAGCGGGCCCCGTCACCCCCCGGGCCTGCTGGAGAGGGAGAGGGGGCCGGCGGGTCCGACTCGGCCCCTGGCACCCGCTGGTCCCCTTCACCCCGGCCCCCTGAACCGTCCGCAGGGTCCCTACCCGTCGCTGGCGGGATCCTCCTCGGCCAGCGGCTCCTCGTCCGGCCGGCCGTACCCGAGGTCCTCGGCGATGTCGGCCAGCTCGCCGGTAGGCAGCTCGTCGCCGGCGTGGCGCTCGGCCCGCCAGTAGGCGTGGAGGCGCCGGGCGAAGGCCGGGGGCGGTTCGGCGTAGAGGCGCAGGCCGAGGCGGATGGCCCGCTGCTCCAGATCGGCCCGGGACAGGGCGGCCATGGCCAGCACCGGCTCCATCGCCTCCAGGCCCCCGAAGTGGGTGGGGGAGCCCTCCAGCACCTCCCGGAGGACGGCCAGGTTGTGGGCGTCGCCCAGGGCGTCGGAGAGGGAGTGGAAGCGGGAGGCGGTGGGCCCGAGCACCGAGGGGGCGGTGTCCTCCAGGAGCTGAATGTGGTGCCAGCCGTACTTGACCGCCTTGCGCCACTCGTGGGACTGCGCGGCCGTCCCCTCCCGTTGCAGCGCCTCCAGGGCCTTGCGGCCCCGCTTGTAGGTGGCGGCCAGCCCACCCCGCAGTGCCCGGAAGCCGTCGCCGGTCACCTGGGTGGTGGCGGCGATGTCCCGGGACAGCTCCAGGCGTTCCGTCGCCCGCACCAGCGGCCGGGGCGGCGGGTCGTCGGCGCCGCCCCACTCCATGTCGGACACCCGCTCCTCGAGGCCCTTGCGCACGATCGACAGGTCGCCGCCGAGATCGGCGCCGTGGGCGGCGAGGAGGTCGTCGAACATGGCCACCAGGGCCTCGGCGTCCCGGCTGGCGGACAGCTCCCGGGCGGCGTCCCGCACGCCGGCGTTGAGGGACCGGTAGCGCCGGTCGGGGATGGACGGGCGGACGAGCCGGAACAGGGCCCGCAGCCGCTTGCACGACTTGCGGGCCTCGTGGATGGCGGTGGCCAGGCCGGCGTCGTGCGGGTTCCGGAGATGGGTCAGGGTGGCCTCGAACTCGTCGAGGGCCACCCGGCGGAACTCCTGGCCCACCGGCTTGCCTGGTTCGATCCGGAAGCTCATGACGGCGCGGATGCTACTGCCGCGTCGGGGGGCAGGCCGCTGGCCGGCCCCCAGGCTGCCGTCGGGAGGTTCTCCACCAGCACATAGTGTTGGATCGATGACTGCTGCCCTGCACACCGGCGACCCGCCGGGCCCGGCTCGGCCCTACCCGGCCAAGGACGACCGCCATGCGGGCTTCGTCCACCTCGGGGAGCGGTTCGAGCAGGCCGTGGACTACGCCGTGGCGGCCCATCGGGAGCAGGCCCGCAAGTCGTCGCCCGTCCCCTACCTGGCCCACCTCTTCGGGGTCACGTCCCTCGTGCTGGAGCACGGCGGCGATGAGGACCAGGCCATCGCCGGCCTCCTCCACGACACCCTGGAGGACTGCGGGTCGGAGCACGCCCCCGTCATCGAGGCCAGCTTCGGCGCCGGAGTGCTCGACCTGGTGCGGGCCTGCACCGACTGGGAGGGGCCGGCGGGTGGCGGCGGCAAGCCCCCATGGCGGCCCCGCAAGGAGGCGTACATCGCCCACCTCGACGAGCTGGGCTCCGGCCACCGGGCGCTGCTCGTCTCCTGCGCCGACAAGCTCCACAATGCCCGGGCCATCCGGGCCGACCTGCGCCAGCAGGGCCTGTCGGTGTGGGACCGCTTCAGCCAGCCCGCCCCCGAGCAGCGCTGGTACTACCGCAGCCTGGTCGAGGCCTTCTCCCGCCTCGCCCCCGGCCCGCTCACCGACGAGCTGCGCCGCACCGTGCGGGACATCGTCCGCCTCGACGAGTCCCTGCGCTAGCTGGCGGTCACCCGTCGATCGTCACCCGCGAGAAGATGTCGTAACCCAACCGGGCCGGGAAGTTGCGGACGTCGGCCGTCCCCGAACCGGCCCAGCTGACCGTCCGGCCGGCGTAGCCGCCCGCCGTCCCCTTGGCCGTCTTCTGATCCGGGCGGCTGCCCACCAGCAGGAACCCGGAGTGCTGGGGATCGGGCACACCGCTCCACTGGGCGTGGTTGACGATCTCGCCGCCCGCCACCCGCAACGTGGTGACCACGTCGAACACCAGACAGGGCGGCGGGGCCGTGGACGAGCACGTGATCTCGTCGTGGAGCGCGCCCAGGCGTTCCCCGGTGCGGATGTCGAACACGTCCACCGTGTAGGCCACCCGGCCCGGCTCGGTCGGTTCGCTGTCGGCCATGCCCGAGACGTGCATGGCGATCACCTCGGTGCCGCCCTCGGCGGCGACCGGCAACGCCGAGGCGCCGGCCAGGACCACCACCGCCACGACGGCGGCCACGGCCGCCGGCTTCAGCATCGCTCGCATGTCTCCCCCTCTCGTCCCCACCCGAGGGTACCGCCGTGTAGGTTCCCCGCCCATGGCGGACACCTGCACCCATCTCGACACCATCCAGGCCGTGGAGCCGTCAGCCCAGGGCTGCGAGGACTGCCTGCGGACGGGCGGCCGCTGGGTCCATCTGCGGATGTGCCAGTCCTGCGGCCACGTCGGCTGCTGTGACAACTCGCCCGGCCGCCACGCCACCGGCCACTGGCACACCAGCCAGCACCCGCTCATCCGCTCCTTCGAGCCGGGCGAGGAGTGGTACTGGTGCTACCCGGACGGGATCGCCTTCGAGCTCGACGGCGCCCCCCCGGCCCCGTCGCACCCGTAAAACATCCGTCCATTCGGACGGGAAACCACTCCGCGCAGTGTCAGCTTCCACGGTGCATACTCTCCGTGATGTCCGATTTCGCCGCACCTCAGACCCCGTCCATCGAGGCGCTGCTCGACCTGGCCGCCGGCGTGGACTTCCTCATCCGCTCCGGGCACCAGCAGCAGGCCGCCATGGCCGCCGACCAGCTGGCCCGGTGGCTCCTGTACCACTACCGGGAGCTGCAGACCGCCCGCCCCGGCATGTCCGATGAGGACGCCGACGTACTGGCCCGCCGGGTGATCATCACCATCGTGGAGGCAAAGGCGGTGGCGTCGAACGCCCGCGCCGGACGGGCGCCCCACATCACCCGGCTGCGGTCCCTGGTCCAGGACCTGCGCACGGCCGAGGCCGTCGCCACCGGGGACTGATCTTCAGCTGGCCATCAGTTTCCGTTGTTTATGTTGTCCATGAGGTTCTTGTTGTAACAGAGCGTCGGCTGGTGGCAGCCTGCGGTCGCCCTCATGGCCACCATGACGACACGCCGACCTGGGCCGGCCGATGGTCCCCCTGGCCCCCTCGCCGTTTTCAGTGGGTTTTCTGCCAGGAATTGCTGGCAAAAAACCCACAAGTTCGGGGCCTGCGCGCGCATGAGGGGACTGCGGGCTAGGCCGGCGGGGGCGGCGTCCCGTCCACCCGGTTGCGGGCGTCGGACAGGGCGGCGACCACGTCGGCGTCGGCGGGGTCGGCCATGGGGCCGTAGGAGGCCACCAGCACGCCCCGGCACCCGCAGGCCACGCAGCGCACGCCGGCCACCATGATCTCGTCGGCCGGGTCGGACTCGCCTTCGACGCGCAGCACCCGGACGACTTCGATGGTGTCCGCCGCCATGGTGACGCCACAGGTCCCGCACTTGACCAAAGGCTCGGGGCCGGCCACCACGTGGAAGTCGGCGGCGAACCCGTCGGCCTCCAGCATGGCCATGGCCTCCAGGAGGGTCAGGCCCGGCACCGCCTCGACATCCACGCTCCGCAGCCTAAGGGCCCCGGCTCCCGCCGGCGGACCGTCAACGGATGCCGGTGTCGCAGGCCACGTCGGCGTAGGTGTAGCGGTCGGGCTCGATGACCACGTCGACCGGCGGGCAGCCTCCAGGACCCCAGCCGCCGGAGCCGTAGTCGGCCACCAGCTGGTACTTCCCGGGTGGGGCGGGGAAGCGGAACGTGCCGTCGGAGCCCGACTTGCCGGTGGCGGCCACCGACCCGTCGCTGCGCACCAGGCGCAGGGTGGTTTCCACCGGCCGGTCGGGGCAGGGGTCGTCGGCCCGTTCCACCGGGCAGGTCGGCCCGGCGTGGACGCTGCCCTCGACCCCGGAAGGCGCCGGGCAGGGGGCGAACGACCCGGTGACGGTGCCGGTGTCGACCGGCTGGGCGCAGGGCGGCGAGCACGGCTGATCCGTCTGCGTGGCCGACGGGCACGGGGGCGGCGGGCAGGGCTGGGTCTTGGAGCAGCACGAGGCGGAGTCGCACGGCGGCGGCGGGCACGACGGTTCTGTGCTCCCATCCGGCTGGGACTGGTCGGCGCACGGAGGAGGCGACGGCGGCGGCGGGCAGGGCGCGTCCCCCTGGGGACTCTGCGGGCACGGCGGCGGGGCGCAGGCCGGGACCGTGGATCCGGCGTTGGGCGAGGCGGTGGGGCCGGGCTCGGGCTGGGCGCACACGTCGGCGCAGGGCGGGCAGGGCCCGGGCTCAGGAGCAGGCGGCGACGGCCGGCGGGTCGGCGCCGGCGCGGGCGCGGGCAGGACCGTCGCGGCACCGGTGGTCGCCGAAATGGCCGCCGCCGCCCCGGGGGTCGCCGTCGTGGCCGTCGCCGGCACCACCGCGTCCCCGGCCAGCGCGATTCCCTCCGGGAGCGCCGGTGGCTCGGCCGGAAGGGCATCGTCCGATCCGGCTCCGGACATGGCGGTCACCGCCATGGGCGCCGGCGCCGGCCCCGGCAGGGCGTGCGCGGCCACCACCAGCGTCGCCACCACGGCCAGCACGGCGGCCCCGGTACCCAGCAGGCGCCGGTCCGGCCGGCGGAGGAAGCGTCGGTTCATGTTCACCTCGTGCCTTCGGCATGGGCGTGGCGCCCATGCCCTCCTGGCCCCAGCCAGAGGCTCGTTTCCGGTTCTCAGGGAGTTAGTGGCGCCGACCGGGCGCGATCCACCGCAGATTTTGATTTCGTCCCCCCAACGGTGTGGTGGAGGCGGTCCCCCTGGTCACACCGGCCGGCGGCCCCAGGCCGACACCAATGGCGACATGCTCAGCTCGAAGTCCGGCGCCCGCAGCAGCTCCAGATACCGGGTCAGCTCCCCTTCGGTCACCAGTCCCTTGCCCAGCAAGGCGTCGCGCACCTGCAGGAGGTTGGCTTCGTCCAGCCGGCGGAGCGCCTCGCCGCCCATCACCGTGAGATGGCCATCGGCGCCGATGTCGACCAGACCCTCCTCCCGGAGCAGCCGGGGCAGCTTGCGGCCGTACTCCAGGTCCGCCCCCCGCTCGGTCAGCAGGCGCCGGAAGGCGGCCCGCATCTTGTTGGCCAGATGATGGTCGTCGGTCTGGGGATCGAGGCAGGCCTCGCCGGCGACGTTCGGATCGAAGTCCTCGATGAGCAGCCAGCCGCCGGGCCGCAGGGCGCGTGCCATCCGCCGCAAGGCAACGTCCCGCTGGGGGATGTGGATCAGCACCAGCCGGGCGTGGACAAGGTCGAAGGCGGCCTCGGGCAGGTCGTCGGCCACGATGTCGTGCCGGCGGACCTCCACGTTGGGCAGGGGGAGGCCGGCGAGCCACTTCGGCTCCAGATCGGTGGCCAGCACCCATCCGCTGGGCCCAGCCCGCTCACTCAGCCAGCGCACCACTGACTCGCCACCGGCCCCAACCTCCAGGCAGCGCCAGCCTTCGGCGATCCCGAGGTCGTCCATGTGGCGGAAGGTCACCCGGTTGAACAGCGCTCCCAGGGCATCGAAGCGCTGCCCCGTCTCGACGGCCCGGTTGTCGAGAAGGTAGGAGCCCTCCGCCGCCCTGTCGCTGTCCCTTCTCGGGTTGAGCGGAACGGTCACCGCCGCTTCTTTCCGGCCCGCAGGTCGAGCACGCCCGGCTGGTGTCGGGGGTCCGTCGCCGGCGCCACGCCGTCCAGCATGTCACGGCCCGCCGGGGCCAGGGAGGCGCAGGGCCGGACCGGCACCCGAGATGACGGGAAGGTGACCGGAAGCCCTCCACTTGACGCTCGGGCGGTCCCGCCGCTTGGATCGCAGGGCTTCATGCCCCCAATCAAGGAGATGTGCCATGTACGGAGTGATCGGCCATGTGGAGCTCGACCCCGCCCGCCAGGACGAGGCGGAGCAGATGCTCCACGACGAGGTCATCCCGATGGTCAAGGGCATTCCCGGATTCGTGAGCGGATACTGGCTGCGCTCCGACGATGGGACGTCGGGGATGTCCCTGATGCTCTTCGAGACGGAAGAGCAGGCCAAGAACGTCATCGCCAACCGGCCGGACCCGCCGGCGGGCGGTCCCATCAAGGGGGGTGCAGATGGAGGTGCGCCGGGTCCTGGCCCAGGCCTGACCCCGAACTCCCGGACCGCCGGCGGCCGGCAGTTCAGGTCAGGAGGCCTGATCACGCAGCGGTTCGAAGGCGGTGATGTACTCGGCCAGACGGTCGGCGGCTTCGACGGCGGCGGCGGGGTCGGACAGGTCGGCGGCGTCCCACGTCTCCGACGCCCGCCGCCAACTTCCCGCCCGGCCCAGGAACGGGCCGACCTCCACCTCCTTGCCCAGAGTCCGGCGCCAGCGCCGTTCGGCGGCGACCAGCCGGTCGAGGACCGCTTCGCTGCGGGCGGCGTCCCCATGCTCGGCATGGAAGCCGATCTCCAGGACGGGGACGCCGTCCCGGCGCATCATCTGGACCTCGTAGTGCTCACGGGCCTCGGCCCCGAACCACACCTTGACGTTGCGCCCGCTGACCCGGGACGAGAACTGACGCCGCTCCGGAGGCAGGAATCCCACCAGCGCCTCCACCACCTGGTCGAAGAACCCGCGGCTCACCGCCGGGGATCGTAGAGGGCGACCAGGGGTATCTCGGCCCGCCCGGTCGGTGTCAGGCGGCGAGGGCGAGGAGGGGCAGGCCGGCCAGGGGGGCGAAGTGAGGATCGGCGGCGGCCAGGCGGCGGAGCCGGTCGAGGACCCGCTTGACCGTCTGGCGGACCGTGTCCGGGCGCACCCCCGTCAGCTGGCCCACGGTCACCGCCGGCGACGGGTCGCCCAGGGCGGCCTGGACCTTCACCTCGAGGAGGATGGCCTGCTGGCCCGGCAGACTGACCAGGTCGAGGCCCTCCTGGAGGAGGCGCAGCTCGGGCCGGGTGCCGGCCAACCGGCGCAGGACGGCCACCGGGTCCGCGCCCGAGCCGGGGTGGTCGGTCCCGACGGCGTCGGGGCCAGCGCCGGCGTCCCCGGTCCAAGCGATGGCAGCCGCCTCGGCCGGGCCCTCCTCGGGCAGGGCGCCGGCGAACTGCCCGACGTGGGCCACGACCAGGGCCCGCAGGCGGAACCGGGCCCACGTCCAGGGCGTCACGCCCCGGGTCGCATCCCACGAGCCGGCCCGCCCGGAGAGGTCGATGCAGGCGTCGAGGACGAGGCCGTCGCTCTCGGCGGCGTCGACCCACTCCACGCCCAGGCGCCGGAACTCCGTCCGCAGGGCGCGCCCGATCGAGTCGCCGTACTCCCAATAGAGCTCGAACCGAGCCGTGCCATCGCCGGCCGCCATCCGGGCCATGAGCGCCTCGAGGCGCTCGAACCACCCTGCTTCCACCCGTCCGCCCTTCCTTTCATCTCCTGAGAAAACGAGCGTGCGGAGGGGCACTGACAATTACATCGATGGCATTCCAGGACCTTGTTCGTTCCGGGTCGGCTCACCCCGACACATGGGCGCCGGTTGTCACACTTTGACCCCCTGTCTCGTCGAGAGGGCGGAGAACGAAACGACGACGCAGAGGAGCGGGACATGCAAGAGCGCTATGACATCGTGGTCGTGGGCGCCGGCCTGGCCGGACTCACCGCGGCAGCCACCGCCGCCGCCACCGGAGCCTCCACCCTGGTGGTCGACGCCCACCACCCCGGCGGCCGGGCCAGCACCGACGAGCGGGGCCGCTACCGGTTCAACCGGGGGGCCCACGCCCTCTACAACGGCGGGGCTGCCGCCACCACCCTGGCCCGCCTCGGTGTCACGGTGAAGGGCGCCGCCCCGTCTGCCGCCGGCGCCCTCGGCCGCATCGGCGACCGGGTCGACGTCCTGCCCGCCGACACCTGGACGCTCTTCCGTTCCCGGCTGCTGCGCACCCGCAGCAAGCCCGCCCTGGCCCGGATGCTGGGTGGCATGAAGCACTGGAAGCCCGAGGACGTGGCCGGGCTCACCATCGGCGAATGGCTCGACATCTTCGACCTGCCTGACGACGCCCGGGCCGTCATTCAGATGCTGGTGCGCACCACCACCTACCTCAACGACGAGGACACGGCCTCGGCCGACGTGGCCGCCGCCCAGCTCGTCCAGGGCCTGGTGGCCGGCGTCCGCTACCTGGACGGCGGCTGGGCGTCGCTGGTCGACGCCGTGGCCGGCGCCGCCCGCCGCCACAGCGCCCAGGTGCGGGCCCACGCCGGGGCCCAGGGCGTGGCCGCCAACGGGGACGGCTTCACCGTGCACGGCGCCGGCCTCGACGTCCTGGCCACCAGCGTCGTCCTCGCCGCCGGCACGCCCCGGGCCGCCGCCTCGCTGCTGGAGCAGACGCCGGCGGCGTGGACCGTCCTGGGACCGGAGGTGGAGGCCTCGACCCTCGAGCTGGGCCTGACCCGCCCGCTCGAGCACCCGGTGCTGTTCGGGATCGACCCGCCCATCTACCTCGTGGACCACGCCGCCAGCGCCCAGGGCCTGGCTCCCGAGGGCGGCGGGCTCGTCCACGTGCTTCGCTACCTGGAGCTCGGTGAGCAGACCTCCGCCGACGAGCTGCGGTCGTCGATGGAGGAGCACGCCCGCATCGCCGGCGTGGACCCGGCCACCGTCGAAGAACAGCGGTTCCTGCGGCGCATGACCGTGGCCGGCGCCACCCCCACGCCAGCCAACGGCGGCCTGGCCGGCCGGCCCGGCGTCGACAGCACCGGCACGCCCGGCCTGTACGTGGCCGGCGACTGGGTCGGGCCGACCGGCTGGCTGTCCGACGCCGTCTTCGCCAGCGGCGCCGCCGCCGGCACCGCCGCCGCGACCGCGTTGGCCGGGCGCCGTCCCGCCCGCCAGGATGTGGCCTGATGGCAAGCGGAGGTGGGCCTGGAGTTCAGGCGCCGGACGCGGCGGCGGTCTTTGCCGCCGAGCGGCCCCGGCTGGTGGGCATCGCCTACCGCATCACCGGCTCCCTGACCGACGCCGACGACGTGGTCCAGGAGGCCTGGCTGCGCTTCGAAGGAGCCGGGCCGGAGACGGTCGAGCGACCGGCGGCGTGGCTCACCACGGTGGTCGCCCGCCTGGCCCTCGACCACCTGAAGGCGGCCCGCCACCAGCGGGAGGTGTACGTGGGCCCCTGGCTCCCCGAGCCCGTCGCCTCCGATCCGCTGGCCGTGAGCAACCGGCGGGGCCCCGAGGAGATGGCCGAGCTGGCCCAGTCGCTCACCCTGGGGTTCCTGCACGTCCTCGAGACGCTGAGCCCCGTCGAGCGGGTGGTGTTCGTCCTGGCCGACGTGTTCGACGTGCCCTACAAGGAGATCGCCGAGGCGGTGGGCAAGACGCCCGCCGCCTGCCGGCAGCTGGCATCCCGGGCCCGGCGCCGGGTGCGGGAGGCGGCCCCGGGCCGCTACCAGCCGCCCGGCGAGGCCGCGGCCCAGACGGTGGGCGAGCTGCTGGCCGCCACCATGGCCGGCGACGTCGATCAGGTCGTGCGGCTGCTGGCCGACGACGCCGTCCTCATCAGCGACGGCGGCGCCAAGCGGCGGGCCGCCCGCTACCCCGTCCGGGGTCCCCGGCGCCTGGCCCGGTTCCTCACCAACCTGGGCCGGCGCTTCGAGCAGGCCAGCATCGAGCCGGTGGCCCTCAACGGCGAGCTGGGCATGGTCATGTACGACGGCCGGGGGGAGCGGGTGGTGGCCATGGCCATGCACGTGGAGGACGGGCAGGTGCGGGCCATCCACGTCATCCGGGCCGAGGACAAGCTGGCCGCCCTCGACCTCCACCCCGACCTCATCTGACCCTCCCCCACCCCCACCCCGTCGCGCGTTAGCCAAACCCGGCTCAGAGCCCGGTTTCGTTAACGCGCAATACCCTTGGTAGCTAATTCGGCGACTCGACGGGCGGGCACGGCCATACCCTGGAGGGGTGTCCGCCGCCGAGCCCGTGGTCGAGATGGTCGCCGGCACCCCGGCACCGCCGCTGCGCCGGCTGGTGGGCAGCTACGCCGGCTACCGCCAGGAGGGCGTCGCCCAGCGCCTCCACCGCGGCCTGCCCTCCCGCCACCTGACCATCGTCCTCAGCCTCGACCGGCCCCTCGACATCGCCGCCCTGCCCGACCCCGGCGCCGGCACCCCCGACTCCTACTGGGCCCTGGCCGGCGGCCTGCACGCCGCCCCGGTCATGATCCGCCACGACGGCTCCCAGCACGGCGTCCACATCGAGCTCACCCCGCTCGGCGCCCGCTCGCTCCTCGGCCTGCCGGCCGGCGCCCTGGCCTCCAACGTGGTCGACCTCTCCGAGCTGCTCGGCCGGCGGGCCGTCGAGCTCACCGATCGCCTCCACGGGGCCAGTTCCTGGAACGAGCGCTTCCGCATCATCGACGAGGTCCTCATCCGGGCTCTCAGCCACACGGCACCCCCGCCGGCGCCGGAGATCTCCGAGGCGTGGCGGCGGATCGTGACCAGTGACGGCACCGTCGAGGTCGCCGCCCTGGCCGGCGAGGTGGGCTGGAGCCGCCGGCACCTGAGCGAGCGGTTCCGCGTCGAGTTCGGCTTGCCGCCCAAGGTGGCGGCCCGGGTGCTGCGCTTCGAGCGGGCCTGCCGGCTGCTGCGCCGGCCCCCCGGCCGCCGGCCGGGCCTGGCCGAGCTGGCCGCCGCCTGCGACTACTACGACCAGGCCCACCTCAATCGGGACTGGCGGGAGCTGGCCGGGTGCTCCCCCACCACCTGGATGGCCGAGGAGCTCCCATTCGTCCAAGACCTCGGAGGCGACGAAGGAGCATGCTCGACCCATGACAACTGACAATCGCCCTGCCCCCACCGTCTGGCCCTGTCTCAACTACAAGGACGCCCGGGCCGCCATCAACTTCCTGATCGAAGCCTTCGGCTTCGAGGAGATGCTGGTCTGCGACTCGACCGACTTCATCGTCCACGCCGAGCTGCGCTGGCCGGCCGGCGGCGGCGTCATGCTCGGCTCGGCCGGCAAGGACGACAGCCCCTTCGCCGCCATGCCCACCGGCGCCGCCTCGCTCTATGCCATCACCGACGAGCCCGACGCACTCTTCGAACGGGCCACCGCCGCCGGCGCCGAGGTCGTCCGGGGCCTGGTGGATGAGGACTACGGCTCCCGCGGCTTCACCGTGCGGGACCCCGAAGGCAACCTGTGGAGCTTCGGGACATACCGGGGCACAAACTCAGAATCCTGAAAATCCTGAGGCATGAATCCTGAGAAGGGTTCAGGATCGTTCAGTGCCGGGTCAGTGGATGTGGTGAATCCTGGCCGTGGGCGCCAAACCCGGCGACCCAGACATCCACAGAGGAGTACGCATGTCCCGCATGAAGAAGATCGTCGTCGGAGTGGCGGTGGGGATGATCGCCCTCGGCGCCGGTGCCGGAGTGGTGCTGGCCAGCGGCGGCGAAGACAAGGAGCAGCCCATCACGGGCGAGGAGCTGGAGAAGGCTTCCGATGCCGCCCTCGACCACATGGGTGAGGGCAGGGTGACCGCCACCGAGCTCCAGGACGAAGAGGGCTACTACGAGGTCGAGGTGACCAAGGACGACGGCCGCCAGGTCGACGTCCACCTCGACCGCGACTTCCACGTCATCGACTCCTCCGCCGACAGCGACGGTCAAGCCGACGACGAGCACTGATCCGATGGTCTGACCCCCCGCCCGGCGCCGCTCAGCCGGGCGGGGCCAACGACTCGAGGCAGTTGGTATCGGGAGCTCGCGCCTCAGAACAGGCGCCGGCCCCGCGGTCTCACGTTGCGTTCGATGCTCTGGGGTGGAGTGGGACCCCCGGCGATCTCTTCGATCAGGGCCCGCCGGGCCAGCTCGAGCGCCTCGGGATAGGTGGCAAGCCCGGTCTGGGCCACCACCTCGAGGTGATGGCGCAGCCGCTCCTCGAGCTCGGCCGAGGTCGGCCGTTCGGTGCCGGGTCGCCACCGGGCCCGGAGCAGCTGGGCCGCCGTGCCCTGGATCCACGCCGAGAGACGTTCGAGAAATTCCGGGCCCGCGGGTGAAGACTCGTCCGCCGCCCACGCAGCCCAGGCCGCGCCGACGCTCATCTTCACAGGCGAGGCGCGAGACACGGCGTTCCTCCAGGCTGAGGGCGCTCTTCGCGGAAATGAGGACGCCCGGTTGCCCCGACGGTACACCCCCCGGTGGCTCAGACCCCTGCTCAGCCGGGCGGAGCGAAGAGCTCGAGGGCGATGTTGTCGGGGTCCCGGAACGAAAGTCCCGAGCCGTAGGGGGCGTCGACGATGCCGCCGTGGGCGATGCCGAGGTCGTCGAGCCGGCTCTGCCACTGCTCCAGCTCGCCGCGGCTGGCCACGCCGAAACTGACGTGGTCCAGGCCCGGGCGCAACTCGCTGAAGGCCTCGGCGCTCTCAGGGTTCGGATGGGTGTGGATGCCGAACAGCGTCCCTCCCTCCAGCACCCACACGACGTGGTGGAACAAGCCGGTGTCCTCGTCGAGGGCGGGCTTGTCGTCGAAGAGCCGCTCGTACCACGGGACGCTGCGCCCCAGATCGGTGACCGTCACCGCCACATGCGCGAGACCAGGAAACGAAGCCACGGCTACCCCTTTCCTCAGTGCCGGCCCCTGCCTATCACGTCTCCACCCATCCCGCTTCGCCGCCGGCGCATTACCTGACGGGTAATCGTGGCCCCGCCCGGACCGGAATAGGGTCGAAGGCGTGACGGGGGGACGGAACGGCCAGGCGCTGGGCACCCTCCTTCAGGGCTGGCGCAAGCGTCGCCGGCTCACCCAGCTCGAGCTGGCGACGGCCGCCGGTGTCTCCACCCGTCACCTGAGCTTCCTGGAGACGGGCCGGGCCCGGCCGAGCCGCGAGCTGGTCCTGCACCTGGCCGAGCACCTCGACGTCCCCCTGCGGGAACGGAACCGGCTACTCCTGGCCGCCGGCTTCGCCCCCACCTATCCGGAGACGCCCATCAACGCGCCGGAGATGGACACGGTCCGGGACGCCATCGGGCTCCTGATGCGGCTCCACGACCCGTTCCCGGCCCTGGTGACGAACCAGGGCTTCGAGCTGGTGGCGGCCAACCGGGCCTTCGCCTTCCTCACGCACGGCGTGGCGCCTTCGTTGCTGGTCCCGCCGGTCAACGTGATGCGCATGGCCCTCCATCCCGAGGGCCTGGCCCGGCGGGTCATCAACGTGGCCGAGTTCCGGGCCCACCTCCTCGGCCGCATCCAACGGCGCCAGCTGCGGACCGGGGCGGAAGGCCTCGCCACCCTCTACGACGAGGTGGCCGCCTATCCCCTTCCCGATGGCGTTCCGGCAACCGGCACCGCGCCGCCGCCCACCGTGGTCTTCCCCGTGCGCCTACGCCACGGCGGCAACAGGCTGGCCTTCTTCACCATCACCGGCACCTTCGACACACCCGTCGACATCACGGTGGCCGAGCTGTCCATCGAGTCCTTCTTCCCCGCCGACCGGGCCACCGAGGCCGTTCTGCGCTCCGAGGCCCGGGGCTGGGAGAACGTCGGCTCAGCGGCAGGCTGACGGGGCGGGGGCGTCCATCAGGATCGGGCCCCCGGCCTTGCCGAAGAAGGTGAAGTAGAACTCCACGGGCACCGCCCCCTCGTTGCGGGCCTCGTGCACCCCACCCACCGGCTCCACCGAGGCCACGCCGGCGGGCATGACCTTGCTCTCACAGCCCTCGCCGTGGGCCATGCGCAGGGTCATGGTGCCCTGGGTGACGGCGGCCACCGCCATGGCCTCGGGGTGGTGGTGCCAGCCCGTGGTGCCTCCGGGTTCGAGCTTCACCCGGACGGTGTAGAGGTCGGTGGCGCCCTCCGTCCGGATCTCGACCCCATCGGGGACGGTCGCCTTGGAGAGCATGGTGAAGCTGAAGCCTCTGTTGTCGGTCAGGGTGGCGGCGGCGTAGCCCGAGAGCCCGAGCAGTGTCACCACCACGATCCCCAGCAGGACGGCCGGACGAGCCCGCATGATGAACCCCCCCTTGGCTGCGATGTGCTGCTGTGGTTGGGAAGACGCCGGTTCATCCTGGGCCCTGGCCGCCGGCGGGTCGATTACGTACTGGGTAACGCTCACCCCCCGAACCGCGGAACTGCTACCTGTCAGGTCATCGCCTCTCGTCGCCGGGGTCGTTCAATGTCTCCCCCACCAGACCACCCAACTGAGGAGCTGAGGACGTGAGCGACCTGACCACCACGGGTCCGTGGCCCTCGCCGGCCTCGACGTCCGCGAGCTGACCCCCGACGGGCGCCTCGCTGGCATCACCGGCTTCTTCGTCGACCGAAATGAGACACTACCGAAGGTAAATTGACCTATTTGCACGAGCTACTCAAAGTACTCGCGCCACCGCTCCAGTTCGGTGACAAGAAACGATACCAAGCTGGAATGCGACCAGTTCAGCGGGACTACCGGGAGTGAGACACGAGTGCCGCCTGGCGTCCATGAAAGGACTTCGATCGTGGCCACTGCCATGGGCGGAGCGACGTTCTCGGCTGGCTCACCGACTCCTCCGGATGAAGCGACCTCAGGCTTCACCTCGATGCGCCACTTGCTGGAGCCGACATCGATCACATGTGCTGGCTCGTCTTCCCTTTCAGACAAAACGGGGAACCTCCTTACCTCCATTACTCCATTGGGGGGGCCCCATGAGCAGGTTCTTCATGGCCCGCAGTTCGCCTCGAAGAAGGACGAGCTCCCGCAAGGCGCCAAGACCCGTGACTGTGAGTCCGGATCGTCCCCAACGTAGCCCGACACCCGGTCAGCTGTACCCGGCGGCCGGAGTCCCAGGAGGGTTCATGACGCCAGGGACGGCATGGGGGTTGGCGACGCAGACCTCGCCCTCCAGGCCGTCCGGGTCCCGGAAGAAGACGCTCAGGATGGGCCCGAAGTCGGTGACGAACCCGTCGCTGGCGCCGCAGGCCATGAGCCGGTCCCGGATCTCGTCGAACGCCTCCTTGGATGCCGCCTGGAGCCCCAGATGGTCGATCCGCCCCCGCCCGAACATGGGCGTCTGGTGCTCGGCCTCGGCATTGCCCTCGATCTGGAACACGTTCAGCTCCCGCCCGGGCCCGATGTCGAGGAAGGTGAGGCGCAGCTTCTCGCCGTCGCCCGTCTCGCCCGACACGGTGGCGTCGAACACCTGCTGGTAGAAGGCACACAGGCGCTCGGTGTCGTTGGTCAGGACCGCCACGTGGTTGACCCCGTCGAGCAGCATCGTCGTGTCCTCCGGCCAGGAGATGGTGTCCGGATCGTAGCCGGGGGCCATGGAGCCCCCGGGAGGGGAGCCGCCGGTTCGGATCGGGCCATGATGGGGACATGCCCCCGGTGCCCGACGTGACCAGCGAGCCCCCGCCGGGCGCGGCGTCGGCCGCCCTGCGGGCGGTGAGCGAGGCCATGGTGGGCCTGGCCGGAGAGCCGTCGCTGGCCCCGGTGCTGGAGCGGCTGGTGCACGCCGTCCGGGGCCTGGTGGGCGCCCGCTATGCCGCCCTGGGCATCCCCGACGGGGAGGGCGGCTTCGACCAGTTCATCACTGCCGGCATGAGCGACGAGCTCATCGACGCCATCGGGCCGCTGCCCCGCACCCACGGGCTGCTGGCGGCCATGCTCACCGATCCGGAGCCGTACCGCGCCGACGACATCCGCGCCGATCCCCGCTTCGAGTGGTGGCCGGCGGCCCATCCCCGCATGTCGTCCTTCCTCGGCGTGCCTCTGGTGTTCAAGGGCGACATCGTGGGCGCCTTCTACCTGACCGACAAGGAGGGCGGCTTCGACCAGGACGACGAGGACCTGGTGCGGGTGCTGGCCGCCCACGCCGCCGTGGTGGTGGAGCACGCCCGCCTCTTCGAGGCCAGCCGGGAGCGTTCCATCTCCGAGGAGCGCGACCGCCTGGCCCGGGACCTCCACGACGCCCTGACCCAGCGCCTGTTCAGCCTCAACCTGATGCTGGAGGCAACCTCGGCCCGGGTGGAGGCCGACCCGGAGACGGCCCGGGCTTCATTGGGCCAGGCCCGGGAGCTGGTCGACGCGGCCCTCGGCGAGCTGCGCTCCCTCATCTTCGAGCTGCGCCCGCCCGTCCTGGAGGCGGACGGGCTGTTCAAGTCGGTCTCCAAGCACGCCGACCTGCTGAGCCGGGCCCACGGCCTCGACATGAGCGTGGCCACCACCGGCGACGACGCCAAGGTGGCTCCGGAGGTGCAGCGCCATCTCTTCCGGGTCGTCCAGGAGGCGCTCTCCAACGTCGTGCGCCACGCCTCCGCCGGCGCCGCCTCGCTACGGATCGACGTCGGCGAAGGCGCGGTGACGGTCGTGGTGGCGGACGACGGGGTCGGCTTCGACCCGGACGCCCGGGCCATCGCCGCCCGCCGGCTCGGCCTCACCTCCATGCGGGAGCGGGTGGAGTCCCTGGGGGGACAGTTCGAGGTGGTGTCGGCACCGGGGCAGGGCACGACGGTGACGGCCGAGGTGCCCCGTGGCTGAGGGCACGCCCGCACCCGAGGGCATCCGCATCCTGGTCGTCGACGACCATCCCATTGTGCGACAAGGGCTGCGGGCCTTCCTCGACACCCGCGAGGGCATGTCGGTGGTGGGTGAGGCGGGCGACGGGGAGGCGGCGGTGGCTGAAGCCGCCCGGCTCCAACCCGACGTCATCCTCATGGACCTGCTCATGCCCGGCACCGACGGGCTGACGGCCATTGGTCGCATCCGGGCCGCCGACCCCGCCGCCCGCATCCTCGTCCTCACCAGCTTCTCCTCCGCCGACCAGGTGGTGCCGGCCGTGCGGGCCGGTGCCGCCGGCTACCTGCTCAAGGACGCCGCTCCCGAAGAGGTGGAGGCCGCCGTGCGGGCCGTCCACCGGGGCGAGGCCCGCCTCGACCCCCACGTGACGGCCACCGTCATGGCCGAGGTGGCCTCGCCGGCGGCGGGCGCCGGCCCCGACGAGGCGGCGCTGGCCACCCTCACCCCCCGGGAGCGGGAGGTGCTCGCCCTCCTGGCCCGCGGCCTGACCAACGCCCAGCTGGCCCGCCAGCTCGTCCTGTCGGAGAAGACGGTCAAGACCCACGTCAGCTCGATCCTGGCCAAGCTGCGCCTGGCCGACCGCACCCAGGCCGCCCTCTTCGCCGCCCGTCTCGGCCTCTAGGTCTCTGGTCCTAGGCCATCGTCCGGGGCCGAACCGTTCCTGCGCCCGATGTGCCCGAAGGCGCAGATCCGTACCTTCAAAGCCATGGAAAACAACGCATCCAACGCATCCACGATCTCGGGGACACCCCGGACCCCGGGTGCTCTCATCACCGGCGCCTCCCGGGGCCTGGGGCTGGCCCTGGCCCGCAGCCTGGCTGGGGACGGGTGGCGCCTCATCATCGACGGCCGCGACCCGGCCGCCCTGGAAGACGCCGCCGGCGAACTGCGCCGGCTCGCCGAGGTCATTGCCATTCCCGGCGACGTTGCCTCTGAGGAGCACCGCCTGGCCCTGGCCGAAGCGGCGGCCACCGCCGGCGGCCTGGACGTGGCCGTCCACAACGCCAGCCTGCTCGGGCCCAGCCCCCAGCCGGCCCTGGCCGCCTACCCGCTGGAGAAGCTGCGGGAGGTCTACGGGGTCAACGTCTTCGCCCCCCTGCGGCTGACCCAGCTGCTCCTGCCCAACCTCCGCCCCGGAGCCCGGCTGGTGTTCGTCACCTCCGACGCCTCGGTCGAGGCCTACGAGGGCTGGGGCGGCTACGGCTCCTCCAAGGCGGCGCTCGACCAGATCGCCGCCGTCCTGGGCGCCGAGCAGCCCTCGCTCCGGGTCTACGCCGTCGACCCTGGCGACATGAACACCCGCATGCACCAGGAGGCCTTCCCCGGCGAGGACATCTCCGACCGGCCCCCGCCCGAAGCCAGCGTCCCCGGCCTGCGGGAGATCGTCGCCGGCCACCTGCCATCCGGCCGCTACCAGGCCCGCAACCTGCCGGCGACGGTGGCGCGGTGAGCGGCGCCCGCAGCGGCCTCCGCCTGCCACAAGGAGTCCCCGGCGAATTCTGGGGACGGATTCTCTCGGACGCTGAGGAAATCCGTCACCAGAATCCCGGGGGACCCCGCCGGCGCCGCGTCCCGGACGCCCTGCCCCCCGCCGCCGGACCCATCGAGGCCACCGGCCGGCGCCGGGACGACGCCCGCCTGCTCGTCTCCTCCCGCTTTGACGGCACCGACACCGACACCGTCTTCTCCGCCCTCCCCGAGTTCCTCGACCCCGGCGACGTCCTGGTGGTGAACACCTCCGCCACCCTTCCCGCCGCCCTCCCCACGGGCGACGGCCTGCTCCTCCATCTGGCCGGCGAGCTGCCCGGCGGGCTGCGTCTGGTCGAGCTGCGCCGGCCCGACGGCGCCGGCAGCCTGCCCTTCAGCGACGGTCGGACCGGCACGGTCGAGATGGCCTCCAGGGCCTCGGCCGGTCAGCCGGCCAGGCTGCCCGCCACGGTCGAGCTGCCCGCCGGCGGCCGGGCCACCGTGGTCGCCCCCTACCCGCTCGACGGTGGGGGCCATCCGGCGCGCCTGTGGGTCGCCCACTTCGAGCTCCCCGGCGGCCTGCTGCCCTACCTGGCCGAACACGGCCGGCCCATCCGCTACGGCCATCCGGAGCAGCCCTGGCCGCTCGACGCCTACCAGACCGTCTTCGCCACCGAGCCGGGCAGCGCCGAGATGCCCTCGGCCGCCCGGGGCTTCACCGCCGAGCTCGTCACCCGCCTGGTGGCCAAAGGGATCGTCATCGTCCCCATCGTCCTCCACTGCGGCGTGTCCTCCCCCGAAGCCGGTGAGGCGCCCCAACCCGAGCGCTACCGGGTCCCGGCCGCCACCGCCGCCGTGGTCAACGCCACCCGGGACGCCGGCGGCATGATCGTGGCCGTGGGCACCACCGCCACCCGGGCCCTGGAGACCACCGCCTCCGAGGACGGCACCGTCCACCCCGGCGAGGGGTGGACCGAGCTGGTCATCACCCCGGAGCGGGGCGTGCGGGCCATCGACGGGCTCATCACCGGCTGGCACGAACCCGAGGCCTCCCACCTCGACCTCATCGAGGCGGTGGCCGGGCGCCCGACCCTGGAGCGGGCCTACGCCCGAGCCGGCGCCCTCGGCTACCACGGTCACGAATTCGGCGACTTCCACGTCATCGTGCCGTGAGGCATTCCCTGAGCACCCCGCTGCGCTTCCTGCCCGAGGCCGACGCCGCCGAGGTCCCCAACGTGGTGGTCGACGGCGCGCCTAACGCCAACACCGTCCTCAGCCTCACCCACTGGCCGGGCTTCCCCACCCCCGACGGGCTGGCCGCCGACCTGTCGGCCCAGATGGTGTTCCGCTACCTCGACGAGGGCGCCGGCCGGCACGAGCCGGCCCGGGTGGTGACCAACAACCACTTCGACCAGGACGGCCTGGTCGGCGTGTTCGCCCTCGTCGATCCCGAGACGGCGCTGGCCCAGCGCCAGCTCCTGGAGGACGTGGCCGCCGCCGGCGACTTCGCCACCTACCAGGACCGCCGCGCCGCCCGCCTGTCGATGGTCCTGGCCGCCTACGCCGACCCGGCCCGCTCACCGCTCGGAGCCGCCGCCCTGTCCGGCCCCTACCCCCAGACCTGCGGCCTGCTCTATACCGAGCTGCTCGACCGCCTCGCCACCCTGGCCGGCGACCTCGACGCAGTGCAAGACCTCTGGATCGAAGAGGACTCCGAACTGAGCGCCGCCGAGGCGGCGATCGCGTCCGGCTCGGTCACCGTCGACGAGCTTCCCCACGTCGACCTGGCCGTGCTCACCGTCCCGGAGGAGGCACCCGGCCACGGCGGCCACCGCTTCGCCCACGGCATCGTCCCCGGCCTGCACCCGATGGCCGTCCACAACGCCACCGACCGGTTCCGCATCGTCCAGATCCGGGGCCGGCGCTACGAGCTCGCCTACCGCTACGAGACCTGGGTCCAGTACCGCAGCCGGCGGCCCCTCCCCCGCGCCGATCTCGCCCCGCTGGCGGACCGGCTCAACCAGGCCGAGGACGGCGCCGCCCGCTGGTCCGCCGAGCCCGTCGACACCCTCACCCCCCGGCTCCGCCTCGACGACGGCCACGAGAGCACCCTCGACCCGGCGACCTTCCTCGCCCAGGTGGTCGCCCACCTGGAGACGGCCACGGCCGCCTTCGACCCCTACCGGCTCCGTTCTAGCTAGAGGCGGCGGACAGGATCGCCTCGGTGTTGGCCGGGGAGAAGAAGTCGGGCACGGACACGGTGCCGGCGATGACGCTGACGAAGTCGTCGGTGGCGGCCTGGTTGCCGTGGGCGGCGGCCAGGAGCCGGGCCACCTCGGGCGGCGGTGGCTCCAGGGTGGCCAGGCCACAGGTCAGCTCGAAGAGGGGGAACACCCTCTCGTCCCGCACCTGCTGGTAGGAGGCCATGACCTCGTCGTAGGGGCGGCGCCCGGAGAAGGTGTCGTCGAGGGCGCCGGCCGTGATGGCGTCAGGCATGGGGGTTCACAGCTGCTCCAGGTTGGGTTGCGTTTGGTGTGGAGAGGTGGGTTTTGGTTGCTGTTGTTGGTGGCGGTGTTCAGGGCCGGAGCGCTCGGGAGGGGTGGGCGTCCTGAGTGTCATAGGGCGTCGTGCCGGTTCACCACCGGCGCCTTCGGCGTGGTCGACGCCACCCACGTGCGCCTGCCGCGCATCGGAGTGGTGCGCTGCCACGAAACCACCCTCAAGCTGGCCGAGCGGATGGCCGCCGGTACGGCCCGCATCCTGGCCGCCACCATCTCGCTCTCCGCTACCCTCCTCGCCGGCCCGGGAACACGACGATACGGAGGACACCGGTGAAGGCGATCGGCCGAATACTGATGCTGGCCGGGGCGGCCGGAGTGATCGGCGCCGCCTTCCTCCCCTGGGTGACGGTGGAGGGGGCGCCCATCGACCTGGACATC
>JBIOUX010000155.1:0-10709 GCA_044867425.1 Acidimicrobiia bacterium
CGGCCGAGGAACTCCTCGGCCACCGTTACGAAGAGACCGAGCAGATGCCCCTCGAGCTGTGGGGCCGGCTGTGGACACCGACCGATGCACAGGGCGACCCTCTCTCTCCCGAGCGCCTCTCCCTCGCCGTCGCCGTGCGGGAACGCCGGCCCACCCAGGAAACCCTCTGGATCCGGGGCCTCGACGGGGTCTCCCGCCGGATCACCGTCACTGCCATACCCATCAGCGGACGCGACTCGGAGCTTCTCGGCGGGCTGGCCATTTTCTGGGAGTCCTGAGCACAAGTCACGGGAGGTCGGACGATGCCCCGACGCAGCGAGTACCTCGAGCACCTGGCCCGCGTGCCGCTGTTCTCCGCCTGCAACAAGACGGAGCTCAAGAACCTGGCCAAGCGCACCAACGACATCAAGGTCGATGCCGGCCAGGTCATCATCCGGGAGCACCAGGGGGCGTATGAGTTCTTCATCGTCTCCGACGGCCAGGCCGAGGTGACGCGCGAGGGCCGGCGGGTGGGAGTCATCGGCCCGGGTGACTTCTTCGGCGAGCTGGCCCTCCTCGACCGGGGACTGCGGGACGCCACCGTCACCGCCCTCACTGCCATGGAGATCATCGTCCTGCCCCAGTGGGACTTCGAGCAGGCCCTCGACGAGGCGCCCCGTATGACCAGGAAGCTCCTGGCCGGCATGGCCCGCCGGCTTCGGAGCCTCGACGAGCAGAGGTAGAGACGGCGTGCTCGAGCAACAGCTACGAGTCATCCCCTTCTTCCGCAACCTGCCCAGCGAGGCGCTCGAGGCCATCGCCGACCGGCTCAAGCTGGAGACATTCCCCCGCGGTGAGGTGGTGTTCCGCAAAGGGGAGCCGTCGGGCTCGATGTACCTCGTCCAGTCCGGCCAGGTCGATGTGGTGCTGGAAGGCGACATGACGCCCCACGCCGACCAGGAACCGCTCGCCTCCCTGGGGCCTGGCAGCTTCGTGGGTGAGCTCGGCCTGCTCCTCGACGAGCCCCGGTCCGCCACCCTCCTGGCCGTGACTGACAGCGAGCTGCTGGGGCTGACCCGATCCGACCTCGACGACCTCCTCGACCGCTACCCGGCCATCGCCCTCGACCTGTCGCGGGAGTTGGGCCGCCGGCTGGTGGCCACCAACCGCCGGATCGTCCCGCCGGCGCTCACCCGCTATGCCGCCGTGTGGGGCCGGGGCACGGCCGACCTGGCCCGGGTGCTGGTGGAGGAGGACGCCGGGCAGGTGGGCGTCCTCGTGCTTCCCGGCGCCGCCACCCCCGCCAACCTTCCGCCCGGGGTCAAAGCGCTCGAGGCCCAGGGTGTCACCGCCGAGACCATCGCCGGCTACCGGGCCCAGCAGGTCGAGGACCTCGACATCCTCCTCCTGGTCCTGCCGCCCCAGGTCACCGGTGAGGCCCGGGCGGCGGCGGAGCTGGCCGAGCACCTCGTCTCCTTCGGGGACCACCCCGGCTGGGCGGTGCGCACCGGCCTCCCCCACCGTGTCTTGATCTGCGACGGATCGCCCGTGTCGCTGCGCCGCAGCGGGCGCTGGGTGTCAGGGCGGGCGGTGGGCCTGGCCCTGTCCAGCGGCGGCTCCAAGTGCGTGGCCCACATCGGCGTGCTGAGGGTCCTGCGCGAGGCGGCCGTGGAGATCGACGCCGTGGCCGGCACCAGCGGGGGCGCCATCGTGGCCGCCGGCCTCGCCTTCGACATCCCCGAGTCCCAGATGCTGGCGTGGATGCGGGAGATGGCCCGCGCCACCAAGTTCCGCCGCATCGACATCAACCTGCTGCCCCGTTCGGCGCTGTTCAAGGGAGTCAAGCTCCGGGACCTGTTCGATCTGTGGCTGGGCGGCCGCAGCTTTCCCGACGCGGTCATCCCCTTCTGGGCGGTGGCCTCCGACGTCGCCACCGGCGAAGAGGTCGTCATCGCCGAAGGCAAGGCGGCGGACGGCCTGCGGGCCTCCATGAGCATTCCCGGAGCCTTCAATCCATGGCCCTACGCCGGCCGGCGCCTCATCGACGGCGCCGTCGTCAACCCCATGCCGGCCAGCGTGCTGCGCGACGCCGGGCTGCGGTACGTCATCGGCTCGACGGTCGCCGGCCAGGAGATCTTCGGCAGAGGCCCCGGGGCCCCGGGCCGGACACCACACCTCCTCCAGATCATGTCCCGCATGCTCTCGTCCATGGAACGGGAGATGATCAAGGCCCAGATCCCGCTGGTCGACGTCGTGATCCGACCCCAGGTCTACGCCGCCTCCAGCTTCGATTTCAGCCAGGCCGACGCCTTCGTGGCCGAAGGCGAGCGGGCCGCCCGGGCCCAGCTGGCCGAGATCGAGGCGCTCGTCGAAACGGCCCGGCACTAGCCGCCCCTCCTCTCGCCGTTGCGCGTCTCCGGCGACACTACGAATGTCAAGAGCATCACCGACTCCGGACCGGCGCGGGTCCTAGGTTCGGACGTGCTTACACGTCTATGCCAACAGAGGGGGAGAACCATGCGTTCGAGACGCGGCGCGGCCATCTTCGCGTTCACGCGCACGACCGATCCCAACACCTGCCAGGACGGGGCGAGGGCAAGGGCACCTTCACGATGTCCATCCCGACTGCCGACGGGGACCAAATGGTGGTCGACGACCAGGACACCTTCACCTACGGAGCACGGAAGAGCGGCGGGCTCATCTCTGGCGAGTTCGATGGCGCTCGGGTCTCTGGAACCTTCGAGGCCCAGCCGACCAAGGGCGACTGCGCCTCCGCTCCGGTCACGGGCTTCCACGTGACGGGGAAGGGCGTTCTCAAGTAGCCGGCCCGCGGCCCGAGTGATCGGAGGGCTTGCGCCCTAGGACAACCCCGCCGACTCCCCTAGATTGGAGCTCTCAGGGGGAGAGGGGGAGACCACGGCATCGGCGAAGGCCCTGCTGCTGTTCGTTGACGACGCGCCGGCGGCGTGCTCGCGCCTCCAGCAGGGCCAGGCGGGCTCATGAGCCCCAGCGATCTCGTCGCCGTGCTGTTCACCGACCTGGTGGCCTCCACCGAGCTGATGGCCACCCTCGGCGACCGATCGTACGATGACCTGCGCCGGGGCCATTTCGCCGCCCTGGGCGAAGCCATCCGGGCCCACCACGGCGAGGAGATCAAGAACACCGGCGACGGGGTCATGGCCGTCTTCCCGGCCGCCGTCGACGCCGTCGAGGCCGCCGTCGCCCTCCAGCACGCCACCGCCCGCCACAGTCGCCGGTCGTCCGTGCCGCTGGCCATCCGGATCGGGCTGGCTCTGGGCGACGTCACCCGGGAGGACGGCGACATCTTCGGGACACCGGTGGTGGAGGCGGCCCGGCTGGTCAGCGCCGCCCGGCCCGGCCAGATCCTCGCCACTGCTCTCCTTCGGGCCGTGACCGGCGCCCGCTGCGCCACGACCTTCGCCGACCTGGGCACGTTGGAGTTGAAGGGCCTTCCCGGGCCGGTGGCGGTGTGCGAGGTGGTGTGGGAGCAATGGGCCCCTCCCGTCCTGGGCCTCCCCCCACTGCTTGCCTCCGTGGGCCGGGTGTTCGTGGGCCGGGAGGCCGAGCTGGAACAGCTCACCCAGCTGTGGAAGGAGGCGGCCGAAACCGCACACCATCAGGCGCGCCTGCCCGCCTGGCTGACCCGGACCCGCCTCGAGTGGGCCCGGATGCTGGGCCGGCGGGGCTCACCCGGAGACGCGGAGCAGGCGCGTAGCCTGCTGGAACAGGCGTTGGGTGCCGCCACCGACCTCGGCTTGGGCGGCATCGAGCGCCAGGCCACGGCTCTGCTTGAAGGAAGGGGGCACTGACCATGCGGGCGCTCGGGAAGCTCGTCACCCGCCGTCGGTGGTGGGTGCTCGGTTTGGCTCTCGCCTTCCTCCCCGTGGCCGGCGTGCTCGGGGGCGGCGTGGAGAAGCGTCTGTCGTCGGGGGGCTTCACCGATCCCGCCTCGGAGTCGGCCCAGGCGGCGGACATCCTCGACGACCACTTCACGGCCGGAACACCCAACCTCGTCCTCCTGGTCACCGCCCGATCCGGTTCGGTCGATGAGCCGGCGGTGGGAGCGGCCGGTCTGGCCCTGACCAAACGGCTGGCCGGCGAGGAGCACATCATCAACGTCATCTCCTACTGGCTGCTGCCACCGGGCCCGACCAACCCCTTGCGGTCCAACGACGGGCACCAGGCGCTGGTCCTGGGCCGGGTCCCGGGCGACGAGGACGCCGTCAGGGACGCCACCGAAGGCCTCTCCGCCCGCTACGCCGGCACCACGGGGCCCATCAGCGTCGGGGTCGGCGGAGCCGGCGAGGTGTTCAACCAGATCGAGACCCAGGCGGAGAAGGACCTGAAGAAGGCCGAGCTGCTCACCTTCCCCATCACCGTGATCCTCCTCGTGCTCGTCTTCGGGTCGGCCGTCGCCGCCGGCCTGCCCCTGGCCGTGGGGGCGCTGGCGGTGGTCGGCACCTTCCTCGTCCTCCGGGTGGTCACCAGCCTCACCGACGTGTCGATCTTCGCCCTGAACCTCACCACGGCTATGGGGCTGGGCCTGGCCATCGACTACAGCCTGTTCGTCGTCTCCCGCTACCGGGAGGAGCTCCGCCACGGCTACACGCCCGATCAGGCCGTGACCCGGTCGCTCTACACGGCCGGGCGCACCGTCGCCTTCTCGGCCCTCACGGTGGCCATCTCCCTCGCCGTCCTGGTGGTCTTCCCCCTCCCCTTCCTGCGCTCCTTCGCCTACGCCGGAGTTGGCGTCGTGCTGATGGCCGCCGTCGGCGCCATCGTCGTCCTGCCCGCCCTGCTCTCGGCCCTGGGACACCGCGTCGACAGCCTCGCCCTCTTCCACCGCGAACCCAAGGCGGTGGACGCCGGCTTCTGGTACGGCCGGGCCCGGGCCGTCATGCGCCGGCCCATCCCCGTGGTGATCGTCGTCACCGCCCTGCTCCTCGTCCTCGGGGCGCCCTTCGTCCACCTCGACCTCGGACTGTCCGACGACCGGGTACTCGGCGAGTCGGCGCCCGCCCGGGTGGTGGGCGACGGCATCCGCCGCAACTTCGCCTCCAAGGAAGCCGGCGCCCTGGCCGTGGTCGCCCCCGACGCCGACCTCGTCTCGGGCCAGGCCGCGGTCAACGGCTACGCCAAGGCGCTGTCCGGCCTCCCCGGCGTGGCCCGGGTCGACGCCGCCACCGGCTTCTACGTGAGCGGCTTGTTGGCGCTGCCCCCCAACCAGCTCTCCGCCCGCTTCGCCTCCGCCAATTCTCCGGGGACACCCCGAACCCCGGGCGGCGGCACCTGGCTGTCGGTGGTCCCCACCGTGGAGCCGCTCTCCCCCGCCGGCGAGAAGCTGGTCCACGCCGTGCGGTCCACCTCCGCTCCCTTCGACGTGCTGGTGACCGGAGACTCGGCCCGGCTGGTGGACGGCAAGGCATCACTCGCCAGCCGGCTGCCCCTCGCCATCGGCATCATCGGCCTGGCCACCTTCATCCTCCTGTTCCTCATGGTGGGCAGCCTGCTCGTGCCGGCCAAGGCGCTGATCCTCAACGTGCTGTCGCTGTCGGCCACCTTCGGGTCCCTGGTGTGGGTGTTCCAGGAGGGTCACCTGGCCGGCCCGCTCAACTTCACCCCCACCGGAACGATCAGCATCGTCACGCCCGTGCTGCTGTTCTGCATCGCCTTCGGCCTGTCGATGGACTACGAGGTGTTTCTCCTGTCCCGGATCAAGGAGGAGTACGACCTCGGTGCCGGCAACGAGGACGCGGTGGCCATCGGCCTCGAGCGCACCGGCCGGATCGTCACCGCCGCCGCCCTGCTCCTCGCCCTCGTGTTCGTGGCGTTCGCCACCGCCGAGGTCACGGTGGTGAAGGTCTTCGGGGTCGGTCTGGCCCTGGCCGTCCTCGTCGACGCCTTCGTCATCCGGGCCACGCTGGTCCCCGCCTTCATGCGCCTGGCGGGGCGGGCCAACTGGTGGGCCCCCCGGCCGCTGCGCCGGTTCCACCTGCGGTGGGGGATCTTCGAGGACGAGCCCCCCGAGATCCTCGACCGGATCGAAGCCGCCGGCCGGGCCCGCGCCTGAACGGGGCGCCCGGCGGTCGGTTGACCCTCGCAGGTCAGTCACGCATGATGCCGCGGTGCCCACAGTGGGAACACCCCGCACCCCGGGCCCTTCGGGGACACCCCGCACCCCGGGCCCGTGGAAGACCCGCCTCGTCGGCCGAGACGCCGAGTTGGCGGTCCTGGAGGCGGAGCGGCGCCGGGCCGCATCGGGGGAGCTGCGCTGCGTGCTGGTATTGGCCGACGCCGGCCTGGGGAAGACCCGGCTGGCCGGCGAACTGCTGGCCCGGCACCGGCGCACCACGATCGGCTTGTCGGCCCGTTCATTCCCTCTCGGGGGCACGGCCCCCTTCGCCCTGTGGGCCGAAGCCCTCGAGAGCCACCTGAGGACCCTGTCCGCCGAAGAAGTCGGCGCCGTGTGCGGCGGCTTCACCGATGACCTGGCCGGCCTGTGCCGGTCGGTGGCAGCCGCCCGGGGCGGCGCCCCGGGCGCCGAGGTCCCCCGCACCCGGCTGCTGGAGGGGGTGGCCGTGGCCGTGGGCAACCTGGCCGCCCAGGCGCCGGTGGTCGCCATCCTCGACGACGCCCACCTGGCTGATGCCTCGTCGTGGGAAGCGCTTCACTACCTGACCCGCAACGCCGCCGCCTCGCCCGTGCTGCTGGTGGTCACCGCCCGTCCCGGAGAGCTCTCCGCCCCGGCCACCGAGGTGTTCGCCGGCCTGGACCGGGAAGGGCGCCTGACCCGCCTCGCCCTCGAGCCGCTTGGATCCGACGGCTTGCGGGCGCTGGCCGAGGCGGTGCTGGGCGAGCCCCCGCCGCCGGCCCTGGTCGACTGGCTAGCGGACCGCAGCCGGGGCAACCCGCTGTACACCCTCGGTCTCCTGGGCGCCTTGCTGGAAGAGGGAGCCGACCTGGCCGCACCCGATCTCCGCCACCTTCCCGAGGCCCTCACCGACCAGGTGGCGAGCCGGCTCGGTCACCTGGACGAGCCCTCGCTGGCCACGCTCGAGGTGCTGGCCGTGGTCGGCCGGGCCGTGGAGCTGGGGGACGTGGTGCGCCTCTCCGGGCGCCCGCTCGACCGGCTGTCCGAGATCCTCGAGCAGCTGGTCCGCCTGCGCCTCGTGGTGGAGGAAGACGGCGCTCAGCCCACCTACGAGATCGCCCATCCCCTCATGACCGAGGCCGTCTACCAGCGCATCAGCGGGGCCCGGCGGGTGGCCCTGCATCGCCTGGTGGGACGGGCCCTGCTGGCGGGCGGGCGCCTGGCCGAGGCCGCCGCCCACTTCGCCCGCTCGGCCGAGCCGGGCGACCCCGAGGCCGTCGAGGTGCTCCGCCGGGCCGTAGGCCAGGCCGAAGAGGCGGGTGCCCACCGGGAGGCCCTGGCCGTCCTCTCCTCCCTGGTCGCCCTCGTCCCGGCGGGAGACGAACGCTGGCGGGGCGTCGTCGACGCCATGTCGTTGCGGGCCGAGTGGGTCGTCGACCACCGGGCCGAGATCAATACCACCGAGGGGGCCGAGGCCATGCGGGCCATCGACGCCGTGCTGGCCGCGGTGCCCGACCCCGCCCGCCAGGCCGGCGTCAAGTTCCGGCTGGCCAACTTCTGCGCCTGGGGGACGGGAGAGCTGGAGGAGGCGGAGCAGAGCGCCCGGGCCGCCATGAAGCTCTTCGAGGAGGCCGGCGACGTGGCCGGCGCCCTCCTGGCCCGCAACGAGCTGGCCTGGGTCCGGGGCCTGCGGGGCGAGCTCGACGCCCTGGAGTCGGGGGCGACCGAGGTGCTCGCCGCCGCCGACGCCCAGGAGCTGGCCTTCGTGGTGGTCCAGGCCCTCATCGCCCTGGGCTACGCCGGCGCCCACCGGGGTCACTTTGTTCGGGCCGAGTCCTGCTACCGCCGCGCCCTGGAGTTGGCCCGGGCCGAGGGGATGCGCCACCAGCAGTCCCGCGTCCTGGCTCACCTGGCCCTCACCCTGGCCATGGAAGGCCGCCTGGCCGAGAGCCTGCCCCTGCTGGCCGAGGGCGTGGCCGTGGACCCCGCCTACCGGGACAGCCTGGTCCTCGAGTTCGGGGCCGTGGTCCACTGGGTGGAGGGTGACTTCCCCGCCGCCCTCGCCTGCGCCCGGGAGGCCCTGGCCTGGAACCCGGCCGGGGTCAGCCGCCGTCGCGGCATCGGGGTCGTCTTCGGCGCGCTGGCCGCCGCCGAGATGGGTGACGTGGCCGAAGCCCGGCGCTTCGCCGATGCCGCCCGCCACGCCTTCGGCGACCGGGACTGGTCGTATCTCCGCCATTACTGCGACTACGTCGATGGCTTCCTGGCGGCGCGCGTCGGACAGGTCACCGAGGGCGTCGGAGCCCTGGAGCAGGCGGCGGAGGGGATCCCGAACAGCCAGGCCTGGCCCTACCTCGCCTTCGTGCTGGTGGATCTGGCCGAGCTGGCCGCCGCCAACGGCGATCGGGAGCGGTCGGCGGCCGCCGCCCGGACCATGGCCGAGCTGGCAGCTCGGACCGGATGCGACTTCCACCGTGGTCTCGCCGCCCTGGCCGGCGCCTGGGGGCATCTGGCCGCCGGCAGGGACGAAACGGCGGCCGAGGCGGCGCGGGAGGCCATCAAGCTCCTGGAACCCACCGGTGCCCAGGCGTTCTCGGCCCGGGCCGCCGACGTGCTCGGACGGGCGCTTGGCCCCCAGGAGCGCACGGCGGCCGTGGCCGCCCTGGAACAGGCCGCCGGCACCTTCGAATCCGCCTCGGCGTCGTGCCGGCACCGTCGGACCCTGGAGACGCTCCGCAGCCTCGGGGGAACGGGGCGGCGGGCGGCGGCTGCCGTCGCCGGTCCCGGGTCGCTGACCCGCCGGGAACGGGAGGTGGCGCGACTCGCCGCCCAGGGGTGCAGCGCCCGGGAGATCGCCGCCCAACTGTTCATCGGCGAGCGCACGGTGGAGACCCACCTGGCCAATGCCTACGCCAAGCTCGGGGTCACCTCCAAGCTGGATCTCGTCCGCCGCGCCGCCGAGTTCGGTTTGTGATGGCCAGCCGGCCGACACACGAACCGCGACTTGAATCCGTACCAGTACGGATGAGTCACCTCGTTCCGTTGCCTACCCTCGGAAGCAACGGGGCAAGTCCCGGGGGGTGAGTGCAGTGGATTGGCCGATCCTGTCTTCGCTGGGTGAGGAGGACCGCCGGCGGATGCTGGCCTCCACCCGCCGGCGCCGGTTCGCCCGGAGGGAGGTCCTCTTCCACGAGGGCGATCCGGGCGACACGCTCCACCTCATCGACAAGGGCCGGGTGGCGGTGCGCATCACCACCCCGCTGGGTGAGGTCGCCACCCTGGCGGTGCTCGGCCCGGGGGAGTGCGTCGGCGAGATGGCCCTCCTGGGAACGGGTCACCGGGGCGCCACCGTCGTCGCCCTGGAGAAGACCGAGACCCTCTCCCTCCATCGCGACCAGTTCGAGGAGCTGCGCCGGGAGAACCCCGCCGTGGACCGCTTCCTGATCGATGTCCTGGCCGCGGAGATCCGCCGGCTCGATGGCCAGCTCATGGAAGCGCTCTTCCTTCCCGTGGAACGCCGGGTGCTGCGCCGCCTCGTCGCCCTCACCGGCATCTACGGCGGCGATGCTGCCGCCAACGGCTCCGAGATCCCTCTCACCCAGGACGACCTGGCCAGCCTCGCCGGCACCTCGCGGGCCACGGTCAACCGGGTGCTGCGCCAGGCCGAACAGGCCGGGTGGCTGTCCCTCGGCCGGGGCCGCATCCGGGTCGTCGACCACGAGCGCCTGGCCCGGCGGGCCCGCTGAACCCGATGACGCGCGCCGAAGCGAGCACCGCCCGGGACCAGGCCTACGCCCTCGAGGGGGTCATCCTCGACGCCTGCCAGCGCGACGTCCGCCAGCCCGGGCCCGACGATTCCCGGCCCGCGTGCCGGTCGGTGGCCGCCCTGCTCCTCGGCACCGGCCGGGTGGCAGGCGTGGACGTCTCCGGGTTGGCCGTGCTCACGGCCGGGGAGCGCCGGCTCTCAGGTGGGCCCTTGCAGCGCCTCGTCCTGGTCGACGAGCGGGCCACTCCCCAACAGGTCCGGGTGCTCCTCGATCTGGTCGAAGGTCGCTACGGCGGCGGGATGCTCGCCACCCTGGCCGGTCCCGCCGACCGTGACCTGGGCGTCTACCAGGTCCCCACCGTGTGGATGCTGGAACCGGAACGGGCCACCGTCTCCGTCCCCGGCCATCTGGAGCTGTCGGTGACCGCCGGGTCCGCCGACATGGCCCTGGACGTTCCCGAGCACGACCTGTGCTGGCAGGTCTTGGGCTGCGAGGGCATCCGGGGTGGCATCCACGTAGCCGGCGTCGGGCCCTGAAGATGACCACCGGGAATCGGCGCCGCCACCAAGGGGCGCCAGCCAGGTAGCGTACGAACCCATGCCACGGAAGAGTCGCAACGCCTACCTCGAGCACCTGTCCCGGGTCCCGCTGTTCTCCGGCTGTTCTCAGGCCGAGCTGCGGGCGCTGGCTCGCCGGACCACCGACATCCCGGTGGACGCCGGGTCCGTCCTCGTCACCGAGGGCCAGCTCGGCTACGAGTTCTTCGTCATCACCGAGGGGCGGGCCAAGGTGAGCCGGGCCGGGCGCAAGGTCGGCGAGCTCGGCGCCGGCGACTTCTTCGGCGAGCTGGC
>JBIOUX010000156.1:0-4043 GCA_044867425.1 Acidimicrobiia bacterium
AACCGGTAATGAGCGATGTTCGAACCGTGTCGAATAGCTCAGGCTGGCGGGGTCGTCGTGTGGCTATTCGTCAGGGTTCGCGATCACGGTCGTGGATGAACTGGGCGGCGTAGGTGGTCCAGTCGCCGCCGGCGGTTCGGACCCAGCGGACGGCGCTGGTGGGGGCGATGTTGAGGAGGTCGGCGAGGACGGCGGCCGGGAGTCGGGCGGCGAGGTGGATGAGTGCTGATCGGCGGCCGGGCATGGCGCCGATCCCGAGCTGGCGGAGCCGCCGCCCGAGCCCGGCGGGGGTGAGGGGCCGTCCGGGGTGGAGGCCGGGGAACAGCCAGGGCTGGTCGGGGGGCGTGCCGATGCCGGTGTAGGGGCGCCGTGAGCGAGCCAGGCGGGTGAGGATCCCGCCGAGGGGTTCGGGGATCTCGATGTGGGTGGCCCCGAGGTGCAGGCGCACGCCGCCATGGTGGGAACGGATCTGGTCGCGGGTGAGAGCGACGATGCGGGAGAGCTGCTGGCCGTAGAGGAGGACCAGGCAGCCCGCGGTCCGGTCGCCGAGATCGAGGGCGTCGTCGTGGAGGAGCCGGTTGACGATGGCCCAGCGGGTGTCGTCGTGGAGGGCGGGGCCTTCCAGGCGGGGAGGTCGGGGGATGTCGACGCCGTTGACGTGTTTGCGTTCGGTGGCCCACGCCAGGAAGTCGCGCACGTTGGGGGCCGATGGGGGTCCTTCGTTCAGCCAGGCGTCGATGTCGGCTTGGGTGCAGCTCGCCAGGTCGCGGTCGCGGTGTTCGAGGAAGGCGAGGAAGGCGATGGCGGCGAGGAGGCAGTTCTTGGCGTGCCGGGTCGGGGTGTGCGCTCGTGGGACATGCTCGGCTCGCCGTCGGGCCCGGCGCAGCACCCGCCAGGTGGCGTAGGAGCGCAGGAGGCGGCGGTGTCCCGGGCAGGTGAGTTCGTCCAGTCGGGCGGCGACCCAGGCCTCGAGGCGAACCACGACGTCGTCTCGGGCGGGGAGGACGCCGTGGGCGACGAGCAGGTGACGCAAGAAGTTGGCGGCTCGGGGCCGGGGGTGGGTGTCGAGCGCCCGGTGGGTCAGGGGGAGGGTCCCGGCGGCGAGTTCGGCCAGGATGGTGGCGCCTGCTGCGGAGCGCAGCCAGTTGTGGGCGCTGTAGGGCTGGGGGGCGGCGATGATGGCCTGGTAGACGGCCGGGAACGGCCCGTGGGGGCCGCCGGTGAGGTCCCGGGCCCGTTCCGCCAGGGCGCAGCGCACGCAGCACCCTTGGTGATAGGGGCGTTCCTCGGCCCCGCAGGATCGGCAGGTAGCCAGCGGGGGGACGCCGGCGCAGTCGGCGCAGAACCGGGCCGTCGGTCCCGGTGGGACGACGAGGCGACGTTCGCTGCCACAGCCGGTGCAGAGACCTCGTCGAGCCAGCGCGGCTCGATAGCAGGGCTCGCACACCGGCCCCTCCGGCCACCGCACGGCCGGCGGCCGGGTGTGACCGCAATGCGCGCAGGGCAGCTGGCGTCGTGGTGAGCAGGACAGGCAGATGGGGCGACCCTCGGCGACGAAATGGCACGGTTTCTCCCGCCCGCACATCCGGCAGGTCGCCGCCGGCTCCCGGTAGCAGACGTCGCAGAGATCGCCGTCGACGCCTCGGGCTCGACGGGCGATGACCCGGACCCGGCCGCAGCCCGAACAGGGACGGCGGGGACGGGGAGCGCAGGCCGCGCACAGCGCCCTCCGCTGGCCGTCCCGGCTGGCGACCGGTTTGACGATCCCGCAGCGGGCGCACGCCTCAGCCAGCTGGCGGCGCCGGCAGTTCGGGCACACCCCACCGTCGGCCGAAGCGGTGAGGGGACGGTCGGTGCGGCCGCAGCGGGCGCACGTCGGCTGGGGGAGGGTGGATCCCCGGGTTCGCAGCTCGACGACCAGGCGTCCCACCGTCGGCGGTGCCCCGGCCGACAGTGGCCCAGGGCCGGTCTGCAGCGCCCGGGTCAGCTTCCCCAGGACGGCGGGAGCGGCGGCCACCGCCTCGATGGCGGCGGCAACCTCATCGGGATCCAGGGCGGAGTCGGCGGCGGTCACCCGGCGGGCCACCAGCTCGACCCGGCACCAGCGACAGCGCTGACCGGCTCGGGCCAGCTCGTGGCCGGCGGCGCACTGCCGCGGGCTCACTTCGCCTCAGGGGCGACCCGGGCGCGTCGAGGTTTGATGTCGCGAGCCGCCCGGGGGGTGGCCCCGTTGGCGGGGGCGGCCGCCCGCACCGAGCGGGCCGGTTCGATCAGATCGGCCGGGGTGCATTCCAGGATGTCGCACAACGCCGCCAGCGTGGTCAGGCTCAACCGTTCGGGGACCTTGGCGACCAGCCGGTAGACCTGCTCGCGGGACAACACCACTCCCCGGGCGGCCAGCAGCGGCACCAAATCGGAGGTGGCGAACATCCCCCGCTCGGCCATCACCATCCGCAGGTGCCACCGGTAGGTGACCTTCGCCGGGCGGCCCTTGGCCCTCATGACCGCTCCTCGGCACCGAAGGCCCGGGCCAGCGCGGCGCGCAGCATCCGGTTGGTGTGATCGGCGCCCACGGTGGTGTACACCGCGGTGGTCGACGCCCACGAGTGGCCCACCTGGTGTTGCACGAACAGCGGGTCGACCCCGTCCTCGATCAGGTGGGACACGTAGGAGTGCCGCAGGCAGTGGACCGACAGCTCGGCCGGCAACCCCGCCGCCGCCCGCCAGGCGGCAAACCGTTCGTCGATCCGCCGCGGTGAGATCCGCCCGCCCCGCTCGGTCAGCCACAACGCCGGGCCCCGGGCCGGCTCCCCGTGCAGGGGCCGCACCTCGCCGATGTACTGGCCCAGGACATCGGCCGCCCATGGCATGACCGTGGCCACCGCCCGCCGCTTGGGCGGGCTGCCCCGCATGGCCTTGCCGAACCGGACCTGGCACACCCCGAAAGGTCCCAGCTCCGGGGCCGCCGGATTGGAGGAGAAGTCGGTGACATCCAGCATGGCCGCCTCCCGCCGTCGCAGCCCCCAGCTGTAGATCACCTTGATCAGCGTCGCATCCCGGAACGCCGCCAGCCACCCCTTCCGAGGCGAGGCCGCCGCCTCGCCCACCGCCGCGTCGGCGACATCGAACAGGACCTGCAGTTCCGCCCGGGTCAGCGGGCGGCGTTCGGGCCGGCCCTCGTAGTCGGCCACGTGCCGGACCCGGTTCCACTCATCCAGGATCTGGACCGGGGCCGCCCCCACCTGCTCGGCGCACGCCTCCCGCCACCCATAGCGAGGGTCGCACAGGAAGTCCAAGAACAACGCCAGCGACGCCTGATAGGCCCGGGTCGTGGAATGCGCCCACCGGCCCTCCGCCACCCAGGCGTCCACCTGGGCCGCGGTCCACTCCCACGGCCACCGACCGGTGAACGCCTGGAAGCGGCGCACTACCCCCACCCGCAGCCGCAGGACCGTCGGGCTCAACCGTCGGGCCGCGTGCTGGCGACCCCAACCCTCCAACATCGCCTCGAACAACGCCGGCTCCGGCCGAAGCGGCCGCACTCCCTCCGCCAGCACCAGCGCCGCCGAACCTGCCGCCCTCCTCGCCACCCACCACCCCCGTGATCAAACGCGTCAACCTGGCGCCCAATGCAACCAACTCAGAAGCCACATCGTGGCGCCCGATACAACCCAGGTGGTGGATACCTATGCTGACCAGGGACTCTGTCGCGACCTCACGCCGCCATCGAGCCCAGCCGGAACCCCAGACCCCTTATGGCACCGTGATCGCGCAGGCTGCCGAATGTTGCACCAACCGCAACATCGCTCATTTGAGCCAGCGTGGCCCATCCGTGGCGCAGGGCGTGGAGGGCGACGTTCGGGAGCGGCCGGTCAGGGTGCTCCCGGTTGTAGGCGGCCTGCGCTCGCTGGAACTCGCGGGTGACGCGCTCAGGGTGCAGGTAATCGCCGTCTGGCTGGCAGAAGACGAGGTCCCTGCGGTGGTAACCCGGGAGCGTGCAGCCAGTCTCCCGTGAGGCGCAGTCGTGCGTCACGGCGTGGGCG
>JBIOUX010000157.1:0-7178 GCA_044867425.1 Acidimicrobiia bacterium
GGTCGCCGGCCGACGCCAGCGTCGGCCACGTTCATCCTGCGGTGGCTGGTGGCGGTGGCCCTCCTGGCCGGCGCCGCCCTGGTCCCCTTGGCCCTGCCCCGGGCCGGAGCCGCCGGGCGTACGCCCGGGCCGCTGGCCCCCACCGAGGGGGTGCTGTTCGGGGCCCACGTGCAGACCCCTGCGGGGACGCATCCCTACCAGGCGGTCACCGACCTGGAGGCCAAGCTCGGGCGGGTCCTGGCCATCGATCACTACTACCACCCCTTCGACGACCCCTTCCCCGACGGGCGGGAGGCCTGGGACGTGGTCGGGGGGCGCATCCCCATGATCTCGTGGGGCAAGACGTACGCCGGTGACATCAACGCCGGGCGCCACGACGACCTCGTCCGCACCCGGGCCCGGTCCGTCCGGGACCTGGGACAGCCGGTGCTGCTGCGCTGGTTCTGGGAGATGGGGGGCAACCGCAACCTGGCTCACGCCGCGTCGCCCTCCGACTACATCGCCGCCTGGAACCGGCTCCGGCGCCTGTTCGCCGAGGAGGGCGCCAGCAACGCCGTGTGGGTGTGGTGCCCCGACGCCTCCGACTTCGGGAACGGGGCCGCCCAGGCCTTCTATCCCGGTGACGAGGCCGTCGACTGGACCTGCGCCGACGGCTACAACTACCGCCACCCCAGCCGCCGGTCCACCGTGGCCCGGAGCTTCGAGGCCACCTTCGCCGCTTACTACGCCTGGGCGGTGGAGCGGCCCAAGCCGATCATGATCGGCGAGTACGGGGTGGTGGAGGACGGGCCCGGTGACAAGGCGGCCTGGATGGACGCCGCCCGGGACACGCTCAAGTCCCGCTTCCCGGCGGTCGCCGCCGTCGTCTACTTCCACTCCCTGCGGGAGAAGGACGGGTTCACCTACGACTGGCGGATGGACACCTCGGAGTCGTCGCTGGCCGCCTTCCAGGCCATGGGCGCCGACCCCTGGTTCAACCCCGCCGTGGTCCGCACGCTGCCCGACACCAGGATCGACACCGGGCCTCAGGGCACCACCCGGTCGGCCGAGGCCGTGTTCTCCTTCTCCTCCTCCGAGGGGGGAGCGGCGTTCCAGTGCCGCATCGACAGCGCCCCCTTCGAGGGCTGCTCGTCGCCCCGCACCTATCCCGGCCTGGCCGAGGGCGCCCACGGATTCGAGGTCCGGGCCCTGTCGGCCGACGGGCGCCCCGACCCCACCGCCGCCCGCCTCGACTGGTTGATCGACACCACCCCACCCGCCGTCGTCTCCCTCGACCCGGCCGATGGGGCCACCGGCGTGGACGTGGCCGGCGTGGTGTCGGCCGCCTTCTCCGAGGACCTCGACCCGGCCACGGTGAGCGCGACCGCCTTCACCCTGGTGGTGGAATCAACGGGGATGCCGGTGACGGGCCGCGTCTCTTATGACGCCGCCAAGCGCCAGGTCACCTTCGACCCCGACTCGGACCTGCTGCCGCTGGTCGCCTACCGGGCGCAGCTCGCCGCCAACGTGCTGGCCGACGGGCCCGGCAACCGGATGGCGGAGGCCCGAACCTGGCGGTTCACCACCGGCGGCCCGGCAACGCCCATGCCGGCCGCTCCCGTGCCTCCGGCCGCGCCCTGATCCGGGGTCAGCCGGCGGAAACGGGGGAGCCGACCGGGGCGAAGTGGACCCAGGTGCGGCCCGGGGCGAGCTTCACCGGATTGCCGGCGGCATCGGTGTAGCGGGTCGGCGACGAGGCGTCGGGCTTGGACCAGTGGCCCTTGGTCATCCGGCCGCCGGACAGCAGCCAGGCCTCCCCCTCGCCGGTCACGATCGATTCATTGACGGCGTGACCGGAGACGTCGACGTTGCCCAGCTTGCGGGTGGCGACGAACTGGACGACCAGGTTGTGGGGCGCGATCTGGGTTCCCGACGCCACCAGGTGGGGGGCGCCGTCCTGGGACCGCTTCCAGGTCCCGGAGCCGGCGTCCCAGGCGTAGGCGGCGGAGGCGAACTTGGAGTACGGGATGCGCAGCGCCGGGGCGTCCGCCTCACCGAAGGCCTCGCCCGGGGCCCGGTACTCGAACTGGGCCGGCGGCGGGACGGAGAACCTGTCCTTGGCCAGGGCCCACAGCTCCGACGGGTGAGCCATCAGGTTGTGGGGCTTGGGCCGCTCCCGGGCCCAGCGGTAGGCGCTGGTGGCGGCGTCGATGTTGACGTCCTGGACCGGGGCCCTGCCCATCATGGCCACGTACTCGGGGATGCCGCCGGAGTAGGCCACCAGGCCGCCCAGGGCGGAGACGATCTTGGGGTCCATGGGCCGCACCGAGCGCACCGGGCCGGCCTCGTCAGGGGCGCTGGAGTGGAACACGGCGATGAAACGGGTCACGCCCCCTTCCACCACCTCCTCGAAGACGAGGTCGGCCATGTCCAGCCCGACCTGGGGCCGGGCCTTGGGGGCGTTGTCGATCTTGACCGACAGGGCGGGGCGCCGGCCCGAGGCTCCGCTCTCGTCGAGGACCCCGGTCAGGGGGGCGGTCACCGGTTCGGCGACGGCCCCGCCGGCGACCTCGGTGCTGTCTGGCGTGCGGGCGGGAGTGGCGGCGCCGGCCTTGTCGCCCCCTCTCCCGGAACAGGCGGAGGCGGCCAGGGCAGCGAGGCCGAGAAGGGCCAGGGGGACACGGCGCAGGCGCACGGACGGTTCTCCCTTCGAGTTCATGCGACGAAAGCTGTCCGGCGCCCGCTTGACCCCGCCGGGTGGTCGGGGTCCACTACACCACAGGCCCACGAATCGGGAGGGTATTTCCGTCACTTGAGCATCAGGGCAAACGCCTCAATCGGGTCAGAGCCGCGGCCGATCAGGAGGGTGGGGCAGTCGAGCTAGAGCCGGTCGCCCTCGAACCCGCGTCCCGGCGGGAACGCCGGATGCGTCGCTCGACGTCTCCAGAGCTCCGCCGAGAGAGCCCGCCCGTACCCCGGCCCGCCGGCAAGCTACCCCAGCGCCGGCGCCGGCGCCGCTTCGGAGCGCTGGCCGCCGCCGTAGTGGTCACCGTGGCCGGCATCGGCCGCCTGACTGGCGCCGGACCGGCCGGGATGCTGCATCCGGGGGAGGCCGAGATCCCCGTCTCCGCCGAGGATGGCGGGTGGACCCCGGGGGCGCCCCCGTCGTTCAAACCACTGTCGATCGGTTGGCGCCTCGTCCGGCGGGCCCCCATCGCCTCCCGTCACGGGGCCATCTCCAACTGGACGGGGACGGATCTCCTCGTCTGGGGCGGGGTGACCGGAGCTCAGGCGCTGACCGACGGCGCGTCCTACCACCCGGATACGGACGACTGGCGGCTCCTGCCTGCTTCCCCCTTCGGCGCCCGGGAAGGTGCCGCCGGCGCCTGGTCGGGCCGGGAGTGGATCGTCTGGGGCGGCGTGGTGGCCGGCGACCATATCGACGACGGGGCGGCCTACAACCCCGACACCGGCAACTGGCGGGTGCTGCCGCCGGCGCCCTTCCCCAGCGCCGGGGCCCAGGCGGTGTGGACCGGCTCGGAGATGCTGGTCTGGGGTGGGTCGGCCGGCCCGGCCGGCGCCGTCTACGACCCGGAGCGCAACCGCTGGCGGCGGCTCCCCTCCGGCGGCCCCGACGACGGATTCGGCGCCGTGGTGTGGACCGGCCGGGAACTGGTGGTGTGGGACTACCTGCACCCGGCCGCCCTCGATCCGGCCACCAACCACTGGCGGCGACTGCCCCAGCCTCCGATCAACCCCTGGTTCACCCGCACCGCGGTGTGGACGGGGACCGAGGTGGTGGCCGTGGGCGGGACGGACGGGAACGGTCCGGTCGCCGGCGGCGCCGCGTACGACCCCGAGGCCAACCGCTGGCGCACCCTGGCCCCGGCGCCGGACCCGATCGACGTCAGCGAGGCCACCGCCACCTGGACCGGCCGGCTCATGGTGGTGGCCCGGGGCCCGTCGCGGGTCCAGACCTACGACCCGGCCCGGGACACCTGGCGCGTGTTACCGGGGCTGTCGGCTGGTCCCCGGATCGGGGCCGTCGCCGCCTGGACCGGCGACGAGATGGTCTTCTGGGGCGGCTACGGGGTCCTGGGGACGCCACCCGTCCTCGAAGAGGGCGTGGCCTGGCGGCCGGACTCCGGTTAGAGGTCGCGGAGCTCGGCCAGCCGTTGGTCCATGGGCGGGTGGGGGGCGTCGATCCACAGGTGGGCCGTCGTCCAGGCCCGGCCCGGCGCCTGCTCACCTCGCAGTTTTTCCAGGGCGGCGATCAACCCGGGCGGGTACCGGGTGAAACGGACGCCGGTGGCATCGGCCACGGACTCCCTTCGGGCCGGGAGCACGACCCGCAGCAGCGGCAACCCGACGGCGGTGGTGGTCACCAGGGTGTCGTGGTTGCGGATGTGGGCCAGCTCGTGGGCCACCACGCCCTCCAGCTCCACCCGGTTGAGCTTGTCCAGCAGGCCCGAGGTCACCACCACCGAGGCATGGTCAGGGTTCCGGCCCACCGAGAAGGCGTTCAGGGTGTGGTCGTCCACCACGTACAGCTCGGGCTTGGGCAGACCGGCGGCCACGCACAGGCCCTCCACGATGTTGTGCAGGCGCGCCTCTCCCTCCTGGTCGGCGGGTCGGGCCCGGGTCAGGGCCAGAGCCACCCGGTCAGAGAACAGGTAGGCACCGGCGGCCAGCACCAGGGCGACGGCGGCGAACAGCCACCAGAGGCTGAACACGGCGCCGATCAGGGCGGCCAGCACCACGAAGGCGGCGAGGCCGGCCAGGCTGCGGCGGCGATTGGCGGTGATGTGATCGTTGATGCCCTCGATCATACGGAGCGAATTAGGGCGAAGGCCCAGTGACTAGTTCTTCTGGGCCCCCGAAATAGTTCTTTCGGGCTATGTGCCCGTGGCCCCCGCCCTCCGATCTTGCCCATAGCGCCCCCTCGCGGCTGTTGGGGCCCTCTATGAGCGAAAGGAAGTTTCTGGTGAACAGGATTCGGATCGGGCTGGTCGGCCTGGTCGTCCTTACCCTTACGGGGGTCACCGCCGGAGGGGCCTCTGCGGCCACCGGGCGGGGGACGGCTGCGGCCAGCATCACTCTCCTCGACGTCTCCCTCGGGAACGTTCAGAACATCAAGGTCCTGACCGACGAGGGCCAGGGCACCCTGGACCCGACCCGTCTCGGTGTTGCCGGCCCCCGGGCGTTCGGCCAGCTGTCGGCCGTCACCGCCACCGGTGCCCTCAACCTGAGCCTGCCGCCGACGCCCTTCCGGGCCGAGGCCCCCGGCTCGACCAACGGCTCCCTTGACCCCATCTCGTTCAACCTGCCGCAGGACGTCACCAACCTGGCCGGCGCCTCCGGGCTTCCCGCCCTGCCCACCGGCGCCCTCGGGGCCGGCGTGCTCGCCTCCGGTGTGATCGACCCGGTCAAGATCGAGGCCTTCCTGGACGCCGCCGGCGCCCGCTCGGCCGTCGGCACCGAGGTGCCCAACATCGACGTGCTCCAGGGCCTCATCTCGGTGAAGAACGTGAAGGTGGGCAGCATGTCCGCCTCCGCCTCGCCCTCCGAGAGCACGGGCGACACCGGCGTCGTCACCATCGGTGACGTCACCGTGCTCGACCTGAGCTCGTTCCTCGGCGGCCTCGGCCTCGGCCTCACCGACCTGAACATCGGCACCCTGACCGGCCTGGTCGACGGCCTCGGCCTGCCGGTGAGCACCGCTTCCCTGCCCGTACCCCTCGGCAACCTGACCGGTGGCGACGTGTCTGGGATCCTCAACCAGGTCGTCAGCCTCACGTCGGTGCTGAACGGCATCCCCACGGCGGGCACCTGCTCGGCCCTGGACTCGCTCACCGCCCCCCTGGGCGGCCTCAGCGGCCTGCTCGGCTCGACCGGCCTGCTCTCCGGCCTCGGCCTGCCCCTCGACCTGGGGAGCGTGCTCGGCGGCTGCTCGGACGCCAACGTGGCCGCCACCGCCGGCTCGCTGACGTCCACCCTGACCAGCACCCTCAACGGCCTGCTGCCCACGGCTGACGGCCTGCTCGACAGCGTCTTCGGCGTCCTCGAGAGCGCTCCGCTGATCCAGCTCAGTGGCGTGGAGTTCTCGGCCCTGGCCAAGGCGGCCGACACCCTGGCCAACTCCTCGGCCACGACCACGGCCAACTTCGGCACCCTCAAGGTCGGTGGCCTGTCCATCGGCGCCCTCGACCTCAACGCCACCGTGGCTCAGGTCGCCTCCCTGGTCGACAGCCTCGAGGGCACGCTGAACGGCGTCCTCGGCCCGCTCGGCCTGGGCAACCTGATCGACATCGGCATCATGGAGCGCACCAACTCGGTCAAGGCCGAGGGTGCCTACAACGTGGCCGACGCCGGCCTCAACGTCCTGCGGGTGAGCATCAACCCGCCGGCCGCCCTCTCCAGCGTCCTGGCCCCGGTCACCAACCTGCCCGTCGCCAACGTGCTCGGCAGCGTCATCTCCGGCCTTCCGGTTGACACCGGCCTGGCCAGCGGTGCCGTGGCCGGCGCCTTCGGCCTGACCTCGCTGCTGACCCAGCCGACCACCATCAAGGTGGGTGCCATCCGGGCCCAGAGCGACTTCACCACCGACGCTCTCGGCACCACCGCCGCCCCCGGCGGCACCGACCCGGCGGCCCCGCCGGTGTCCGGCACCCTTCCCCGGACCGGTAGCAACAACGGTGCCTTGATCGCCGCTCTGGCCGCCGTGGCCCTGGCCGGTGCCTTCGGCATCACCCGTACCCTGCGCCGGCCCCCCGTCAGCGACGAGGGCTAGCCAGCCGGAACAAGCAGTGGTCCCCCGGGCGCTGGGCGGCGTCCGGGGGACCGCGCTGGCCCCTCACCCGGGCCGCCCCCACCGATCCGAGGTGGCACCCGTCGGACCCCCGTAACCCCCGAGCCTGTGCATCCCAGGTTCAGGCAACCCGGAAACCGCCGGACCGGGTGAGGTTCTCCCCCATCGGAGCCATGGGCTCTGGCGGGGACCCATCGCCAGAGCCCCGTGGCGACGCTCCCCCAGCGCCCCGGGGCTCTGGCGCGTCCGGGGACGGCGCCGTCCCCAGCGTTTCGGCGTTCCTCCGCAACATCTGTCGTTGCTCAGGAACGCCGAAATATCTGTCTTTCAGGCGCGCTCGAGGACGGAGGCGTAGAGGGCGGTGAAGCGCTCGGCCAGGCGGTCCATGGAG
>JBIOUX010000158.1:0-21286 GCA_044867425.1 Acidimicrobiia bacterium
AAGGCGGAGTGGAGGAGCCCGACCTTGAACTTCGTGGGCTGGGCGTCGGAGAAGAAGGCTCCGTTGTCGGTGTCGCAGTGCACCCGGACGGCCTGGATCTTGCCCCGGCGGTCGATGGCCAGCTCGCCGTGGAAGTACATGTCCCGGGCGAACCCGGTGGAGATCAGGTTGCCGGTCTTGTCCTCGATCCACTTGACCGGCCGGGCGACCAGGATGGAGGCCAGGGTGGCGACGACGTAGCCCGGGTAGACCGGGACCTTGTTGCCGAACCCCCCGCCGATGTCGGGGGCGATGATCCGGATCATGTGCTCGGGCAGCTCGGCCACCAGGGCCACGGCGGTGCGGATGATGTGCGGGGCCTGGGTGGTCATGTAGATGGTGAGCTTGGTGGTGGCGGGGTTGTAGTCGGCGATGGCCCCGCAGCACTCGATGGGCGAAGGGTGCGAGCGGGGGTAGAAGCAGTCGAGGGAGACGACCTTGTCGGCGCTGGCGAAGGCGCGGTCCGTCGCCGCCTTGTCGCCCACCTCCCAGGTGTAGCAGACGTTGTCGGTCTGTCCGTCCTTGTCGTCCCGGATCAGCGGGGCGTCTGGATCCGTGGCCTGCTTCGGGTTGACGATGGCCGGCAGCGGGTCGTAGACGACCTCGATCGCCTCGCAGGCGTCCTTGGCGATGTAGGGGTCGTCGGCCACCACGGCCGCCACTTCCTGGCCCTGGAACCGCACCTTGTCCATGGCCAGGACGGCCTGCGTGTCGTAGGAGAGCGTCGGCATCCAGGCCAGGTTGCGCTGGGCCATCAGCTCGCCGGTGAGCACCAGGTGCACTCCGGGAATGGCCCAGGCCTTGGACGTGTCAATCGAGACGATCCGGGCGTGGGCGTGCGGGCTCCTCAGGATCTCCATGTGGAGCATCCCGGGGAGCTTGAAGTCGTCGGTGTAGTTGCCCTTGCCGCGGATGAAGCGGTCGTCCTCGACCCGCTTGACCCGGGCTCCGACGCCTCCGACCTGCATCTCGTCTACGGCCATGTCCCTCTCCTCCCGCTTCCCTGCGACTCGTGCCCTAGGCGCTGACGGCTTCGCGCGAGGCGGCCAGCTTCTGCGCCGCCCACTGCACGGACCGGATGATGTTCTGGTAACCGGTGCAGCGGCAGAGGTTCCCGGAGATGGCCCACCGGATCTCGTCCTCGGTGGGGTCGGGATTGTCCTCGAGGAGGGCCGCTGCGGTCAGCATCATCCCCGGCGTACAGAACCCGCACTGCAGGCCGTGCTCCTCCTTGAAACCCTCCTGGACCGGGTGCAGCTCGCTCGGCCAGCCCAGGCCCTCGACAGTGGTGATCTCGTGACCATCCGTCTGGATGCCGAAGAGGGTGCAGGACTTGACCGGCACGCCATCGAGCAGCACGGTGCACGCGCCGCAACTCGTCGTGTCGCAGCCGAGGTGCGTCCCGGTCATCCCGAGGACCTCTCGGATCATGTGCACGCAGAGCAAGCGGGGCTCCACCTCGACGACCCGCGGTTCCCCGTTGACGGTGACCGTGATCTGGGCAATCTCCACGACGACCTCCTCCTCTAGACCAGAGAACCGACGCGTTCGAAGCGGCGCTGCCGGATGTCCACCGGCTCCCGGCCGGTGGCCGCCTGCAGGGCCCGGGCCACGAAGGTCCACACCAGATGCCGCTTGTACTCGGCGCTGCCCCGGTGGTCCGTCTGCGGCCTCGCCGCCTCGGCCGCCAGGCGGGCCGCCTCCTCGATGGTCCGCTCGTTCAGCCCGCCTCCGACCAGCAGCCGTTCGGCAGCGGTGCACTTGAGGTTGGACGGGCCCACGCCCGTGAGACCGATGCCCGCTCGGGTCACCGAGTTGCCGGCGAGGTCGAGGAAGACGCCCACGCCGACGGTGGCGAAGTCGCCGACCTTGCGCTCGAGCTTGTGGTAGACGCCGAACGGCCGTCCCGACGGCCACGGGACCGTCGCCTCGACCGCCAGCTCGTCGGGCCGCAGCGTGGTCTGGAACGGCCCGACCATGAGCTCCGAGACCGGGATCCGCCGCTCGCCGGTGGTGCTGCGGGCCACCACCTCGCCTCCCATGGCCAGCATCACCGCGCCCCAGTCGCCCTGCGGGTCGGCATGGCACAGCGAGCCGACGAGCGTGCTCCGGGCCCGGACCAGCGGGTCGGAGATCTGGGGTGCCACCGACCCCATCAGCGGGTAGCGCGACCGGATGAGGTCGGACCGGACCAGGGTGCGGTTGCGCACCAGGGCTCCGACCCGCAGCTTTCCGTTGTCCTCGGTCACGTAGTCGAGACCGGGGATGTTGTTCACGTCGATGATGGCCGACGGGCTGGCGAATCTGAGCTTCATCAGCGGGATGAGGCTCATCCCGCCGGAGAGGACCTTGGCTTCGCCCTGATACATGGCCAGCAACTGGAGGGCCTCGTCAACCGAAGAGGGCGCCTCATAGTGAAAGCGCGGCGGGTACACGTCGTCTCCTTTCCGCTGAAGCTCAGCGCGGGGGCAGCGACACCCGGCGGGTGCGCTGCTCCGGGATGGCGACCGGGGTCGACTCCGCCTCCGGGTCCGGCCGCGCCTGCTGGTGGGGAGGCCAGGGCCCCGGTACCGGCTGTCCCGCGACCTTGAACATGTCGACGACCTGAGGCCAGGCCCAGATGGGCGGGCTTTTGCCCTCAGCCTCTTTCGGAGTGTGCTTGATCAGGTCGTAAATGCGCGGAGTTCCGCGCGCGTCTTCCGACCGGTCAGTCACTCTGACCCCCCCTTTGTCGCCAGAGCGATATATGGAAATCCGGCTCGGCGTGGGCCGGATTCCTGAACCACTGTGTGCACCATACGCCGGCAGATTGCCACCGTCTTTCCCACTATAAGGAGATGGTTATTCCGGTGTCGGAGGAGGGTACGCCACGGCTGGTTCCGCGCCACGGGGTCGAATAAGCGAACGGTTATCTGGCCCATCGCGTCCCCGCGCCGGTGTGTTACATACCTTTTGTGACGCTCACGCAGCTCGAGTGCTTCGTGCTGGTCGCCCGGCTCGGTTCGGTCACGGCCGCGGCGCGCGCCCTGGGCGTCAGCGAGCCCGCCGTCTCCAGCACCCTCAGCGCCCTCCGCCAGCATCTCGGTGACCCGCTGGTCGTGCGCGCCTCGAGCGGGATGGAGCTGACGCCCGCCGGCCGGCACCTGGTGCCCATCGCCTCCCAGATGATCCATCTGGGCGCCGAAGCCCAGGCCTGCGTCCGCCAGGCCCGGGGCGCCGCCCCCGAGTTGCGCATCCTGGCCACCAGCACCCTCGCCGAGTACGTGGTTCCCTCGCTGGTCGAGACCTTCACCAAGAAGAGCGGGGCCAGCGAGGCGACCGTGGGCGTGGCCACGGCGGCGGAGATGCAGGCCTTCCTTCAGGAGCGCCTGGCCGACGTGGCCCTGGGACCAAAGCTGACCGGGGATGGATCCGTCCAGCTCCACAGCCAACCGATGATGCGCTGCTCCCTCCAGTTGCTGACCAGCCCCCGGAGCCGGCTGGCCAGCGTCCGAGGGCTCTCTCCCTCCGCCCTCGCCGACGTCGACTGGCTCGTCGATCCCGCCGGTACCGACCCCTCATCGACGGTCGGACAGCTGATCGGCCGGCTCCGGGTTCCCGACCGCCGTGTCCGCGTGCTTCCCAGCCAGACAGCGGCGCTGGCCGCCGCCGCCGACGATGACGCCGGGATCGCCCCGGCCGTGTCCCACCTGGCGGCAGCCGAGATGCGACGCAACGCCGTGGTGCCCATCGACGTGTCCGGCTTCCCGCTCCCCATCCTCTGGCACGTCTCGACCCTCTCGCCCGACCGCTCCTCCCCCACCGCCGGATCGTTCCGCCGCTTCCTGACCACGCCGGCCGCCACCCAGATCATGCTCGAGCCCGCCCGGGGAGTGCCTCCCAACCGGTTCAAGCCGCCCGTCTACGTGACCCTGTGGAACTGAGGGTGCCGGCATGAAGGACCTCCTTCCCGAGATCGAACGGTGGCGAGGCGAAGGCAAGCGCGTCGCCCTCGCCCGGGTGGTGCGCCTGGAAGGCTCCGGCCCGCGCGACCCGGGGGCGGCCATGGCCGTCAACTCCGACGGCGAGGTCGTCGGCTCCGTCTCCGGCGGTTGCGTGGAGGGCGCGGTGCTCACCGAAGGCCTGTCGGTGCTGCGCCGGGGTGAGCCGAAGCTCGTCACCTACGGCATCGCCGACGACGACGCCTTCGCCGTCGGCCTCACCTGCGGGGGCACGATTCACATCTTCATCGACCAGTTCGACGCCGCCGTCGACGACACCATCAGCGCCGCCCTCCGCGCCGGCCATCCGGCCGCCCTGGCCACCGTCATCGAAGGTCCGGGCACCGGCTCGAAGCTGCTCGTGCGGCCGGGCGGTGAGCCGCCCGGGGGCTCGGGGGTGTCCCCCGAACCAATCGGAACGCTCGGTGACCCCGACCTCGACCGGGTAGTGACCCGCGATGCCCTGGCCGAGCTCGAGGCGGGCCGCACCAGCGTGCGGCACTACGGCGAGCACGGCGAAGCCCGCCGGGAGGAGGGCGTGACCGTCTTCGTCCAGTCCTTCGCCGACCCGCCCCGCATGGTGATCTTCGGCGCCATCGACTTCACCGCTGCCCTGGCCCGGGTGGGCAAGGTGCTCGGCTACCGGGTCACCGTCTGTGACGCCCGGCCGGTGTTCGCCACCCCGGCCCGCTTCCCCATGGCCGACGAGGTGGTGGCCGACTGGCCCCACCGCTACCTGGCCGACGTGGGAGACGCACTCGGCCCCCGGGACGCGGTCTGCGTCCTCACCCACGACCCCAAATTCGACGTGCCCGCCATCCTCGCCGCCCTGGAGACCAGGGTCGGCTACCTGGGCGTGATGGGGTCCCGCCGCACCCACGAGAAGCGGATCGCGCGGCTGGTCGAGGCGGGCATGCCGGAGGCCGCCCTGGCCCGGCTCATGGCGCCGGTCGGGCTCGACATCGGCGCCCGCACGCCCGAGGAAACGGCCGTGGCCATCTGCGCCGAGATCATCGCCGAACGCACCGCCAGCCGGGAGGCGCCACCCTCCCTGCGGGACACCGACGGCCCCATCCACCAGGGGCCATGGCGCCTCGCCCGGAAAGCGTGAGCCTCAGCTCCAGAGGGTGACGTAGACGGGCGGGCGGAAGCGGGCGGCGGGAACGCTGCCGTCGGCCCGGTGCATGACGTGCATGGCGTCGGGGGTGGCCAGGAAACGCCGCAGGCGGTTGGCGGCCGGCGACCGGCGGTCGGGGCTGAGGGTGCTCACGTACCAGAGCAGGTCGACCGGCGTGCCCTCCACGGCCAGGGGGACCAGGGAACCGCGTTCGACCTCGGGAGCGACCAGGTGGCCGACGGCCGGCGCCACCCCGTGGCCATCGGCGGCCGCCGCCCAGGCGGCCGACTCGCTGCCGAACACCCGCAGCCGGGTTTCGGGCACACTCAGGCGGCGCAGGAACCGGGCCACGTCGCTCGAGGGGTCGGCGCCGGCCGGGCCGACCAGCCACTCCTGACCGCCCACCGCGGAGGCGGGGAGCCGCCGGCCGGCGGCGCGCTGCGCCAACCGGTGCCGGGGACTGGCCACCACCACCAGGCGGTAGCGCATCATGGGCTCGCTGACCACATCCGGAAGCCGGGGACCGAGCCCCACGTCGGCCAGCCGCTCCAGGAGCAGGGCGGACATCTCGGCCTCGCTGGTGAGGCCCACCGACGCCTCCACCAAGCCCCCCCGGCCGGTGAACACACCCAGCAGGCCCGGGGCCAGGAACTCGGCGACGGTGCTGGTGGCGACGACCCGCAGCAGCTCGGGGGCCCCCTGGGCGTCGCGGATGGCGGCCTCGGCCTCGACGGCCAGGTTGACCATCTGGGAGGCGATCGTCACCAGGCGCTTCCCGCCCGGGGTGAGGTTCATCCCCGTCGGGGTCCGTTCCACCAGCGGGTCGCCGAGGTGCTGGCGCAAGGCCGCCAGCGCCCCGGACACGGCCGGCTCGCTGACCCCGAGCACCTTGGCCGCGGCCTTGACGGAACCGAGCCGGGCGACGAGGACGAACGCCTCGAGCTGGGTGAGGGTCACAACCCGACAGTACGCGAATAAGCGATCGCTTAGGTAGCCGTCGACCCTCGCCGGCGGGGGTCGTAGAACCGGCTTCGTGCAGACTCCCGCGCCGTTCGAATACGAGCGCGCCACCAGCGTGGAGCACGCGCTGGCGCTGCTCGAGCGACATGGGCCCGAAGCCCGGCTGGTGGCCGGCGGGCACAGCCTGCTGCCGATGATGAAGCTGCGGCTGGCCACCCCGGAGTACCTGATCGACATCAACGACCTGACCGACCTGGATTACATCGAGGTGAATGGCGGCGCCATCGCCATCGGGGCGATGGTCCGCCACGCCGCCCTGCTCTCCTCGCCCGTCCTGGCCGAGCGCTATCCGATCTTCATCGACGCCGAGCGGGTCATCGCCGACCCCATCGTCCGCAACCGGGGCACGATCGGCGGATCGCTGTGCCAGGCCGACCCATCCGAGGACCTCCCGGCCGTGGCCTCCGCCCTCGGCGCCACCATGGTGATCCGATCGCCCGCTGGGGCCCGCGTCGTGCCGGCCCGGGAGTTCCACACCGGTCCCTACGAAACCGTCGTCGGCCCCGCCGAGATCCTGACCGAGGTGCGGGTACCCCTCCGGCCCGGGGCGGGCAGCGCCTACGAGAAGGTGGAGCGGCGGGCCGGCGACTGGGGCGCCACCGCCGGCGGCTGCTTCGTCACCCTGGCCGGTGACGGCGAGACCGTGGCCGACGTGGGCATCGGCCTCACCGCCGTGAGGGCGCCCCACTTCTGCGCCGCCGACGCCGAGGCCGGGCTGCGGGGCCAGCCGGCCACCCCTGAGAACCTCAGCCTGGCGGCCGCCCGGGCGGCGGAGGCCACCAACCCCCAGACCGACCAGCGCGGTCCGGCCGACTACAAGCGCCACCTGGCCGGCGAGCTCACCAAGCGGGCGCTGCACCGGGCCGTTGCCCGGGCTCGTGGGCTCGGAGCCGGGCACCTCTCCTCCGGAGGCCGAGCATGACCATGCAGGTCAGTGTCACGGTCAACGGCGTTGACCACACCAGGGAGATCGAACCCCGGCTGCTCCTGGTCCACTTCTTGCGCGACGACCTCGGGCTCACGGGAACCCACTGGGGCTGTGACACCTCGAACTGCGGGATCTGCGTCGTGGCCATGGACGGGGTGCCGGTCAAGAGCTGCACCGTTCTCGCCGCCATGGCCAGCGGCCGGGAGATCCGCACCGTGGAAGGGATGGGGCGCGACGGGCAGCTCGACGCGGTCCAGGAAGGGTTCCTGCGTGAACACGGCCTGCAGTGCGGCTTCTGCACGCCGGCCATGATGATCACGGCCCGCGCCCTGCTCGACGCCAACCCCGACCCCACGCCCCAGGAGATCCGCGCCGCGATCTGCGGCACCGTCTGCCGCTGCACCGGCTACGAGAACATCGTGCGGGCCATCTGCTGGGCGGCCGAGCACCCCGACCCCGAAGTGGTGATCGCATGACCCGCAAGGCCAGAGCACCGGCTGACGCCGTGCCGGTCAGCGCGGTGCCGATCAGTGCCGGCGGCAACCCCATCGGCTTCGGGCCGATGCTGCGCAAGGAGGACGCCCGCTTCCTGCGGGGCCAGGGCCGCTACCTCGACGACGTGCAACTGCCGGGCATGCTCTACGGCGCCATCCTGCGCAGCCCCCACGCCCACGCCCGGATCGTCTCCATCGACGCCTCGGCCGCCGAGGCCCACCCCAAGGTGAAGGCGGCCATCACCGGAGCGACACTCGAGACCCTGAAGCTGGCCTGGATGCCGACCCTCTCGGGTGACATCCAGGCCGTCCTGGCCACCGACAAGGTCCGGTTCCAGGGCCAGGAGGTGGCCTTCGTGGTGGCCGAGGACCGCTACGCGGCCCGGGACGCCCTCGAGCTGATCGAGGTGGAGTACGAGGTGCTGCCCCCGGTGGTGGATGCCACCCGGGCCCTCGACCCCGACGCCCCCGTCATCCGCACCGACATCGACGGCAAGGCCGACAACCACATCTTCGACTGGGAGGCGGGGGATGCGGCCGCCTGCGACGCCGTGTTCGCCCGAGCCGACGTGGTGGCCGAGGCCGACATCCTCTACCCCCGCTCCCATCCGTCGCCCATGGAGACGTGCGGCAGCGTGGCCTCCATGGACAAGGTGACGGGCAAGCTCACCTGCTGGATCACGAGCCAGGCGCCGCATGCCCACCGAACCGTCTATGCCCTCGTGTCGGGCATTCCCGAGCACAAGATCCAGATCATCTCGCCCGACCTCGGCGGCGGCTTCGGCAACAAGGTGCCCGTCTACCCCGGCTACGTCTGCGTGGTGGTGGCCTCGATCATCACCGGGGCGCCGGTCAAGTGGATGGAGGACCGCTCCGAGAACCTGATGACCACCGGCTTCGCCCGCGACTACCACATGCACGGCGAGATCGCCGCCACCCGGGACGGGAAGATCCTGGCGCTGCGCACCCGCACCATCGCCGACCACGGCGCCTTCAACGCCGCCGCCCAGCCGTCCAAGTTCCCGTCCGGCTTCTTCTCCATCTTCACCGGCAGCTACGATCTGGAAGCCGCCCACTGCCACGTCACCGGCGTCTACACCAACAAGGCTCCGGGCGGGATCGCCTACGCCTGCTCTTTCCGGATCACCGAAGCGGTCTACCTCGTCGAGCGGATGGTCGACATCCTGGCCCACGACCTGGCCATGGATCCGGCCGAGCTGCGCATGAAGAACTTCATCCAGCCCGACCAGTTCCCCTACACGACCAAGACGGGCTGGGAGTACGACTCGGGGAACTATCCCCTCACCTTCCAGATGACCCTCGACCGGGCCGGCTACAAGACGCTCCGGGCCGAGCAGGCCGAAGGCCGGGCCCGGTTCGAGGCCACCGGCGAGGGCACGCTCATGGGCATCGGGCTCAGCTTCTTCACCGAAGGCGTCGGCGCCGGGCCCCGCAGGCACATGGACATCCTCGGCCTCGGCATGGCCGACGGCTGCGAGCTGCGGATCCACCCCACCGGCAAGGGCGTGCTCCGCCTGTCGGTGCAGACCCAGGGGCAGGGGCACGAGACGACCTTCGCCCAGATCGTGGCCCACGAGCTCGGGATCCCCCCCGAGGACGTGGAGGTGGTCCACGGCGACACCGACCAGACCCCCTTCGGGCTCGGCACCTACGGCTCCCGCTCCACCCCCGTCTCTGGCGCCGCCGCCGCCGTCGCCGCCCGGCGGGTACGGGAGAAGGCCCGCATCATCGCCGCGGCCGCCCTCGAGTGCTCCCCGGACGACCTCGAATGGCAGCTCGGCCGCTGGCAGGTGAAGGGCACCCCCACCCAGGGCCGGACCATCGCCGAGATCGCCCTCCTGGCCCACTCCAACCTGGAGCTGCCCGAGGGGGTGGAGGGCCACCTCGACGCCTCCGCCGTCTACAACCCGCCCAACCTCACCTACCCCTACGGCGCCTACCTCTGCGTCGTCGACGTCGACCCCGGCACCGGGCAGGTCAAGGTCCGGCGCTTCGTGGCCACCGACGACTGCGGGCCCCGGATCAACTCGATGATCGTGGAGGGCCAGATCCACGGCGGATTGGCCGAAGGGATCGGCATGGCCCTCATGCAGGTGATCGCCTTCGACAACGACGGCAACTGCCTGGGCGGGTCGTTCATGGACTACCTGCTGCCGACATCGCTCGAGTGCCCGAGCTGGGAGCTGGGCGAGACGGTGACCCCGTCGCCCCACCATCCGCTGGGCTGCAAGGGAGTGGGCGAGTCGGCCACGGTGGGCTCGCCGGCGGCGGTGGTCAACGCGGTCATGGACGCCCTGGCGCCCCTCGGTGTCCGCCACGCCGACATGCCGCTCACCCCGGCCCAGGTGTGGCTGGCCATCCAGGGGCGCCCCGTCCGGACGGATCTGGCTTTCTCATGAGACGCCATCAGGCTGGCGTGCCGGCCGCGCACTGACGTAAGTCACGACAACTGACCGGGGTGAACCGGTCGCCTCCGGCACCAGGTCGAGTAGACGCTGCTGCCGAGTAGGACGCCTACCGGCAAGAGGCCCGCCAGCGCCCACGGCGACGGCGGCCCCACGGGCGCGGAGCGCCCGGCCCCCGGGTACAGGGCAACCGCGGTGTTCGGCGTGGGAGGCCATCCGGTTCGGCCCGAACCGGCGGACCCGGGAAACGCGCCGGCGGCCGCCTCATTGCCACTGCTCAATGGGGTGAAGCCTTCCAGGCCCTCGGCGGGGGGCGGCGGCATCAGCACGCCCGGCCCCGACGGCGATCGCTCCCGGGGCTCATGATCCGAGCGGGCGAGGCTGAGCACGGCCGGCCAGCCTGGCACCACCGGGGGCGGGGCGGGCGCCAGCCTCGGGCCCGGGCCGGCCGGCGGAGCCGGCCTGACCGACGCCGGCGCCCGGGTCTGCGGGCCGGGGAACCGCGTTGTGACCGTCTTGAGACGCGTGGTCGTCGTCGGACGGAGCCTCGTCGTCGTGGTCCGTTGCGGCTTGGTCGTCGTGGTCGTCGGCCGGCGCGTCGTGGTGGCGGTGGCCTTGGGCTTGGTCGTGGTGGTCGGCCGGCGCGTGGTCGTGGTGGCCTTGGGCTTGGTGGTCGAGGCCGTGGATCGCGGCTTCGCGGTGGTCGTCGTCGGCCGCGGCTTCTGGGTCGTCGGCGTGGGCTTCTGCGACGTCGGCGTGGGCCTCTGCGACGTCGGAGTCGGCCTCTGCGACGTCGGGGTCGGCTTCTGGGACGTCGGGGTCGGCTTCTGCGACGTCGGGGTCGGCTTCTGCGACGTCGAAGTGGGCTTGGCTGTTGTCGGCGACGGCTTCTGCGTCGACGGCGTCGGCTTTTCAGTCGTCGGCGGTGGCTTCTGCGACGACGGCGTGGGCTCCGCGGTGGAGGGCGGCGGTTTACCCGTCGTCGGCGGTGGCTTCTCCGTCGACGGAGTCGGCTTCTGCGTCGACGGTGGTGGCGGCTCCGAGGACGGGCTCGTCTTCCCCGTGCCGGGCGGCATGGCCGTCGTGGTGGTGGGATCCAGCTGCTTCGCCGGAGCGGCGACGGCTTCGAGGGTCGAGGCCGGCGGTACCGGTAAGGAGAGCCCGAGGACCAGGAGCAGGATGCCCACCAGACCCGCCAGCACGAAGCGCTGCGGCGGCCGTGAACCCACGCGCCCCTCCCCGGACCCCAGTACGTCGGGAGCAGCCCAAACGGGAGGCACCCGTTTACCCCAACGTGCTCCCCTTGCTCCTGCTTCTTAGGTCGGGGGACGGCCGGATTGCCAGGCTTCGCCGGACTTTCGCCCAATATGTCCGGTTTGTCGCCCGACGCATGAGGAGGTGGGCGCGATTTACCCCCTCACAGGGGGCGAAGCGCAACCACCTTCGGACGGCGGGTAGGCTGTTCGCTGAGCTGGGACCAGGGGGGACGGGCATGGAGGAGACCGGCAGAGGGCCTGAGGGGACGATGCTCCTCATCTCCTTCGTCGTGCTCTTCACCGGCCTCGTCATCATCTGGTTCAACCTGCGGCGGGAGACGCGCCGGCGGCGCAAAGGCGAGGAGCCCGACGCCGAGTCCTGACCGGAGTCAGGCGAAGCTCTGCTGGAGGAAGGCGACGACCCGGCCGGTCACCTCCTGGGGTCGCTCCAGGTGCAGGAAGTGGCCGCAGCCTTCGAGCACGTCCTCCTCCAGTGGTGCGGACCAGAAGGCCTCCTGGCCGGCGATGAGGTGAGCGCCGATGCAGCCGTCGTCGGCGACCATGAGCGACAAGGTGCGGACTCCGACGGGGCCGAAGGTCGCTCTCCGGTCCGGGTCGGTGTCAGACCCGGGCCCGAACATGGCCCGGTAGTACCCGATGGCCGCGTCGCCGCCCGCGGCGATGCCGGCGATGACTTCCGCCCGGTGGTCGAGCCCCAGCTTGTAGCCGGGCGACCACTCGGCCCACAACCGGTCGACGAGGGCGAAGTCGTCGGCGGCCAGGACGGCATCGGAGATGCCCGGCAGCTGGAAGAACCACATGTACCAGGAGCGCTGGAGCTGGCCGATGTCGCTCAGCGCCCGGGCCATGAAGTGAGCCGGGTGGGGTACGGCCATGGTGACCAGGCCGGCCAGCCGCTCGGGGGCGATCGTCCCCGCCATGGCCGCCGCGGTCGCTCCCCAGTCGTGGCCCACGATCCCGAACCGCTCCCCGGGGGCGAGGGCCGCCCCCAGGGCCAGGGCGTCGCGGGCCAGCTCGGGCAGGGCGGTGGGCGCCCCTCCCCCGGTGGGGCCGTAGCCCCGCATCCAGGGGGCCACGGCCCGGAAACCCGCCTCGGCCAATGCCCCCGCCAGCGACCCGAAGGTACCCGGCGAGTCGGGGAACCCGTGGAGGAGCAGAACGAGGGGCCCGTTGCCGGCGCTGCGGTAGGCGAAGCGGAGACCGTTGGCGTCTACGGAACCGTCGACTCGGAAATCCACCCGGGCATTCTGCCCGGCAGAGTCCCGCTAGGCCTGGCGGGCGAAGACGACCAGCAGCTCCAGCTCGCCGTGGTCCTCGGTGGTGACCGGCCCGAAGCTGGGGTTGGGGATGTTCCACTCGGCGAAGACCACCGGGATGGTGCCGTTCACCTCGATGTGGGCCCCGTTGCGGCGGGCCACCAGATCGACGGCGATGGTCTTGGTCGTCCCCCGCAGGGTGAGCTCGCCGGTGGCGGGGACGGTGATCTTCTCGCCGTCGGCGGGGAGGTCACCCAGGTCGATGGGCTGGGTCAGCTTGAAGGTCGACGTCGGGTAGGTGGCCACGCTCATGATCCGGCCCCGGAACTGGTTGTCCCGCCGGGTCTCGTCGCTCGTCACCGTGGTCATGTCCACCGTGACGGTGGCGTCGGCGACCTGGCTGCCGGCGATGACGAGCTCGCCGGTCACGTCGTCGGTCCGGCCCGCCGCCTCGGCGTTGCGGCCCAACAGGACCTCGTCCACCCGGTAGCCGGCCTGGCTCCCGGACGTCGCCTTCCAGGTGCCCTCCACGCCGGCGGCGTCCGCACCCGCCACTCCGGTGGTGGACGACGTGGCCGGGGCGCCGGAACCCTCGAGGGTCAGGCGGGCGGGAGCGTCGTCCTTGATGAACTCCACGTAGGCCCATGTGCCACCAAAGGCGAGGACCGCAACCAGGGGAACGACGACGGCGAGCCACTTGAGAGGGCGCATGGAGGGAGCCTTTCAGAACGGTGGGCGGTGTCGGGGACAGCTTCGGCCCAGCCCTTCCGAAGAACCTGGGGACTCCATGTGAAATTCCTGGGAACGCCTGAGCGCTCCCAGGAACACACGGCTAGGAGCCGGGCTTCGCCCTGGCGGCCCGCCCCAGCTCGAACTTCATGGCCGCCGCGTCGAGGATCTGGGTGGCTCGGGCCTCGCCCCCCTCGACGTGCGCCAAGAGGTGCACGGTGTCACCGTTCTTCAGGTTGTCGATGCCGTCGCGCCCGGCGGTCACCACCGTGTCCTCGTTGACGGCGTAGGTCCGCTTGTACCCGTCGTCGCTCTCCAGGGTGATCGAGGTCGGGTTGACGGAGACAACCTTCCCCAGCTGCGCGGCGGTCGTCTGGTACTTGCCCTCGGGATTCTCGACGGTGACCTCGGAATGGATCCCGAAAGGTCCGAAGCCAAATCCGAAACGGGGCCCCCGACCGGGGAAGCCCTTCCAGAAGAGCACATCGGGGCCCGGGAAGGGCGCCGCCACCGGTGCCCCACCGAAGAAGGGGGGCGGGACGGGGATGGTGGCGTCCTTCGGGATCTCGATGGCGTCCGGCACCTTCTCCTCGGCACCGGCGATGCCCAGACCGCCGGCGACGAGACCCACGGCCAGGGCAACGAGCGCGACTCCGGGGCTGAGCCACCGTCGTCGCGGAGGTGAGTGGTCGGTGTCCATGGGTGTCCTTTCCGGGCCCGTGCCTCGGACCCGGAACGACCATCGCTCACTCGGCTGGGAGCAGGCTGTGGGCCAGCTGAGAAGCCGCGAAGCGGGACAATTCGCTCACGCCGTCTGTCAGGCGCCGAGGCGCTGCTCCTCCAGGTAGCGGAGGATCTCGGCGGCGTTGAAGCGGCGGTGGCCGCCGAGGGTGCGGATGGCGGAGATCTTGCCGGCCTTGGCCCACCGGGTGACGGTCTTGGGGTTGACCCGGAACAGCTCGGCCACTTCGGTCGGGGTGAGCAGATCGTTGTTGTCGGTGCGGGGTTGCGACTGCACGGCGGTCCTTTCTGAGCGGTGGCGCTCGGGGGGACAGAAGGGACAGCCCGGGCGCAGGACGGGCATTGTTCCCATAACGGACAACGCACGAAGCGCCCGTCTATGACGCCGGGGACGCCGAGCCGGGCGTCCAGCCCCGCGGCTTCCCGCCCTTCACCGCGCCGTCGCCTCAACGGCGAGACCACTACGCTTCGGCCAGGGGAGGGGGGAGCTGGTGTCGTCGCAAACCGCCACGATCCTCGTGACCGACCTGGTGGCGTCGACGGAGCTGCGGGAGCGCGTCGGGGAGGAGCAGGCCGACCGGCTTCGCCACCTCCTCTACCGGCTGTTGCGGACCTCGGTGGAAACCCACGGCGGCGTAGTGGTCAAAGGCCTCGGCGACGGCGTGCTGGCCCGCTTCCCCGAGGCCAACGGGGCGGTGGCCGCCGCCGTGGCCATCCAGCAGACGGTCGATGCCCACACCCGGCGCCATCCCGAGGTGCCGCTCGTCCTGCGGGTCGGCCTCTCCGCGGGGGACGTCGCCATCGAGGACGGCGACTGCTTCGGTGCCCCGGTCATCGAGGCGGCACGGCTGTGCGCCGCCGCCGAGGGCGGACGGATCCTGGCTGCCGATGTCGTCCGGGTACTGATCCGGGGCCGGCGCGGCCACGAGTTCACGCCGATGGGGCAGCTCGAGCTCAAGGGACTCGACGAGCCAGTGGCCACTGTCCAGATCGACTGGCAGCGCCCGCCGGCCACAGCCGCAGGGCTTGCCTTTCCCGAGCTGCTCTCCCCCGGCGGCGGACTCGGCTTCGCCGGCCGGCGATCCGAGCTCGAGCTGCTCATGACGGCGTGGAAGGAGGCGGCGGCCGGCGGGCTCCGCCGCGTGCTGATGAGCGGTGAGCCGGGCGTCGGCAAGACCCGCCTGGCCGGTGAGCTCGCCCGCAGAGTCCACGGCGAAGGCGGAGCCGTGCTCTACGGACGCTGCCAGGAGGGCCTCGGTGTTCCTTATGAGCCCTTTGTCGAGGCCCTCACCTTCTTCTGCGAGCACACCCCGGCCGAGGCGCTCCCGTTCCGTCTCGGCCGTCATCCCGGCGAGCTCACCCGGCTGGTGCCCGAGCTCCGGGATCTGGTGGCCGGCCTCGACCGGCCCCTGCGCAGCGACCCCGAGACCGAGCAGTACCGGCTGTTCGAGGCCGTTGGCTCCTGGCTCTGCGCCGCGGCAGAGGCGACCGGGCTGCTCCTGGTGGTTGACGATCTGCACTGGGCGCCCCCGCCGACGATCCACCTCTTCGCCCACGTCCTGCGGGCCGCCGGCGTCGCCCGGTTGCTGATGGTGGGCGCCTTCCGGCACACCGAGCTCGGCCCCGCCCATCCGCTGAGCGCGGTGCTGGCCGACCTGCGGCGCATCTCGGGCGTCGATCGCATCCGGCTCGAGGGTCTCAACGTGAGCGAGCTGGCCGAGCTTCTGGAGAGCGTGCCCAAGGCCCAGACGGGACAGGCACTGGCAGCCCGCCTCTACGAGGGAACCGAAGGGAACCCGTTCTTCGTCGCGGAGATCCTCCGGGACATCGCCGAGTCCGGCCTCACCGTCGAGGCCCTCCCCGTTCCTGAGGGCGTGCGCGAGGTCATCGTGTCCCGGGTCGCCCGCCTGGCCCCGGCGACACGCGACGTGCTCGCCGTGGCCGCCGTCCTGGGACGGGACCTCGAGCTCGGGCCCCTGGCCGCCGTCGCCGGTCTCGACGAGGACTCCGCCGTCGCGGCCCTTGACGAGGCGATCGGCGCTCGCCTGATCGAGGAGACGCGGGTGGGCGTCTACCGCTTCGGCCATACCCTGGCCCGCTCCGCCCTCTACGACGCGCTCTCGGCCACCCGGCGGGCCCGGCTTCACCTCCGGGCGGCCGACGTCTTCGAGCAGGACGATGGTCAGCACGCCGCCCGGCTCGCCCACCACCTCGTCGCCTGCGCGCCCCTGGCCGGCAGCGCGAGGACGGCTCGGGCCTGCCTGACCGCCGGAGATCGGGCGCTCTCGGTGCTGGCCGACGCCGAAGCCGGAGCCTGGTACTCCCAGGGCCTGGCCGTGGTGGCCGCCGAGGACGACCCGCGGCTCCGCATCGAGCTGCTCACCGGGTTGGGCGAGGTCCAGCGCCGCACCGGCGACGCTGCCTCCCGCCAGACCCTGCTCGGCGCCGCCCGGCTGGCGGCCGAGCACGGCGACGTGGCCTGCCTGGTGCGGGCCGTCCTGGCCAACAGTCGTGGCATCGCCAGTGTCATCGGCCATGTCGACGAGGAGCGACTCGAGCTCATCGGCGCCGCCCTCGACCTCGTCTCCCCGGGCCCGAGCGGCGAACGGGCCGAGCTTCTCGCCCTCCAGGCCGCGGAGCTGGTCTTCGGCGGCGACCACGAGCGCTGGCTGGCGGCCGCCGACGAGGCCGCCGCCATCGCCGCCGGCCTCGATGACGTCACCGTCCGGGCCCGGGTAGGCGTCCGGCGCTTCCTGGCCTGCCTGGTCCCCGACCGGATCGCCGCCATGGCGTCGGAGGGCACCGACATGGTGGCCCTGGCCGACGCGGCCGGTGACCCCCAGCTCCGGGCCCTGTCCCGGGGCGTGTGTGCCTTCGCCCAGCTGGAAGCGGGAGACCTCGGCGGGGCCCGGCAGGGGACGACCCAGGCGATGATGATCGCGGACGAGACCGGCCAGCCGGCTCTGAGGTCCCTCGCCCACAGCTACTACGCCGCCGCCCTCGACGCCCAGGGCGAGCACGAGGAGGCCGCTCGCCTCACCCAGGTCGCCTTCGACCTCGGCCAGCAGGCCGCCATGCCCGACGCGGTCAACTTCTACGGCGCCGGGATGTGGGTCCACTGGATCTACGAGGGTCAAGCCGAGGTGGCCGCCACTGTGGCCGCCCAGGCGTTCGCCGAGTACCCCACGCTGGTGGCCTGGCAGGGCGCCTGGGCCCTGGCCCTGGCCCTGGCCGGCCGGGGCGAGGAGGCGGCCGGTGTCCTCGCCCAGGCCCCCGCCGTCCCACTCGACATGTTCTGGCTCTTGACCCACGCCTTCTTCGCCGCCGCCCAGGGCTTCGGGGTGGCGGACCCCGGGACGGCCGGCGTCATCTACGAGCGCATCCTCCCCTACCGCTCGCTGCACGCTTCGTACGGCATCGGCTACTTCGGCCCGCTGGAGGCGCCGCTCGGCGTTCTCGCCCGGGTTCGGGGCGACGTGGAAGGCGCGTTGGCGCACCACGAGGGGGCGGCGGCGGCCATCGAGCGGTGCGGAGCGGCCCGGGCCCGGGCCTTCAACGGCTACCAGTGGGCGGTGACCCTGCTCGCCCGGGACGCCCCCGGCGACCGCCGGCGAGCGGCCGGGCTGCTGGAGGAGACGCTCGCCTACTGCCGGGGCCGGGGCTACACCACCTTCACCGCCAAGGCAGAGGACCTCCTCGCCCGGATCTGACCGTCAGCCGTTCAGCTGCTGACTGGCCAGGTAGTAGTACAGGCCCTGGAACGCCATCAGCTCTTCGTGGGTCCCGGACTCGACGAGGCGGCCCTTCTCCAGCACCACGATGAGGTCGGCGCCCCGCACGGTCGAGAGCCGGTGGGCGATGACCAGCGACGTCCGTCCCTCCAGGAGCTGGTCCATGTTCTCCTGCACGGCCCGCTCCGACTCGGCGTCGAGCGCGCTGGTGGCCTCGTCGAGGATGAGGATGGGGGGCCGGCGGTAGACGGCCCGGGCGATGGCCACCCGCTGGCGCTGCCCACCCGAGAGCAGCAACCCGCTCTCCCCCACCTGCGTGCGGTAGCCGAGGGGCAGCCGGCTGACGAAGTCGTGGGCGTTGGCCACCCGGGCGGCCCACTCCACCCGCTCCATGTCGGGGGGCTCCCCGGAGGAGATGTTGCGGGCGATGGTGTCGGAGAACAGGAAGTTCTCCTGGAGCACGAACCCCACCTGGCGCCGCAATTGGCGGTAGTCGAGCGTGGCCAGGTCCACGCCGTCGAAGAGGACGCGCCCCTCGGTCGGTTCCACCAGGCCGACCAGGCACTTGACCAGGGTCGTCTTGCCCGAGCCGCTGCGGCCGACCACGGCCACGGTGGTCCCGGCCGGGATGTGCAGGGTGATGTCGGAGAGAATGACGGGAGCGTCCGGGCCGCCGTAGCGGAACCCCAGCCCCTCGAGCCGGATGCCGCCCTCCAGGGTGGGCACGGGCAGCAGGCGGGACCGGTCGGCGCCCTGCTCGGGCTCCTCTTCGAAGATGTCGTTGAGGCGGTTGAGGAGCACGGAGACGAACTGCAGGTCGTCCCACAGCAGCAGGAGCACGGCCACCGGCGCGCTGGCCAGGGCGATCAGGGTGTTGAAGGAGACGAGCTCGCCGACGGTCATGGCGCCGCCCTGGACCTGGCGGGTGCCCAACCACAGGAACGCCCCCAGGGAGGCGAAGGTCACCACCTGGCTGGTGCCGGCGTAGAGCATCCGCACCAGGTCGGAGCGGAACTGGCGGTCGGCCAGGGCGTTGAACTCCTCCACCATGCCCGACCGCAACACGTCCTCGTTGCCCAGGGCCTTCACCGTCTCGATGCCCTTGATGGCGTCGATCTGGCGGGAGGAGTAGCGGCCGAAGGCCTCCTCCAGGCTTTCCACCATGGGCCGGAGCCGGCGCTGGAAGGCCCGCATGACCAGGGCGTAGACGGGCATGGCGGCCACGTACACCCCCGCCAGCACAGGGCTGTAGATGAACATCAGGACCACCGAGCCCAACAGCTGGGCCCCGGCGGTCACCGCCCGGACGCTGCTCTGGACGACGAACTCACGGACCTGGCGCATCCCGGCCAGCCGGCGTTGCACGTCGCCCGTCCGCCGGCTGGTGAAGTACGACATGGGCAGGGCCAGCATCCTCAGGGCGACCAGGTCGAGGGTGCGGGCGTCCATCCTGACGGCCGCCCGGCTCATGACGTAGCGCTGGCCGGAGGAGGCGGCGAGCATGAGCACCAGCGCCCCGCCCAGCGCCGGTCCCAGCACCTTCCACAGCCCGGTATCCCCCTCGCCCAGCACCCGGTCGACGATGAGCTGGGTGAAGATGGGGACCACCAGGGTGAGGGCGCTCACCACCAGGGCCAGCAGGGTGGCCACGGCCAAGGGGCGAGCGAAGGGCCGGAGCATGGGCCGGAGCCACGAGAAGGACGGCTCGGCGCCGGCGGCGGCCTGACCGAAGCGCTCGGTCGTGGCGAAGAGGGCGGCATACCCGCTCCACTGCTCCTCGAACTCGGCTTGCGAGAGACGATGGGCCCCGGCGGCAGGGTCGGCGATGCGGATGCCGCGGGGACCGACGTCGTAGACCACGACCCAGTGGTTCCCGCCCCAGTGGACGATGGCGGGCAGGGGCAGGCCGGCCAGGTTGCGCACCGACGACTTCACCGCCCGGGCCGACAGGCCCAGGGCCCGGGCCCCGTCGGTGATGCCCTTCAGGCTGGTGCCGTCGATGCCGGTGCCCACCAACTGGCGGATGCGGGCCTGGCTGACCCGGCTGCCGAAGTGGCGGCACACCATGGCCAGGGCGGCCGCCCCGCAGTCGGCCTCGTCCACCTGCCACACCTGGCGCAGCCGGCGGATGCGCCGCCGCCGTTCCTCCACCGGTGCGCCGGTGTCCTCGGTGGGCAAGGGAACGGCCTCGGCCGCCGCCGGGACGTCCACCTGGTCGGGACCCACGGGCCCGGCCCGGGTGGCGTCGGCCGGGAGGATCTCGTCGGTGAAGTCGAGGGGGACCCGGGCTGCCTTGCGGTAGCGGTACTGGGCCACCAGGGCGGCGACGGCCGCCCGGAACTCGGAGTGCTCGTCCAGCAGCCGGCGGAAGGCGTCCTCGGAGAGCACCAGCAGCCGGGCGTCGGACACGGCCCGGACGGAGGCCGTCCGCCGGGTGCCCTCCAGGAGGGCGCGCTCGCCGAAGATGTCGCCGGTGCGCAGGTAGGAGAAGTCCCGGCGCTCACCACCGGCGTCGCTGTAGGCGGCGAGGCGGCCCGCTTCCACGAAGTACATGGCGTCGGGCTCGTCGCCCTCGGTGACGACGACCTCGCCCCGGGACACGGCCACCGACTCCATCTCGGCCAGGACGGCGCCCACCGTGTCGTCAGGCAAGGTGGAGAAGACCGGCGACTGGCGGAAGAGGTTCTTCAGCGCCCGGAAGCGGGCCAGGAGGTCGAAGTATTCCGTCACCCGGGGGTCGGTGGCCCGCAGGGCCCGGAACACCACCGCCGGCAGCCGCAGGGCCTCCACCGGGCTCCGGGCCCGGATGGTGGCGCCCCGCACCTTCCCCTCGAGCAGGGCCGACTCGCCGAACACGTCGCCGGGCCTGAGGATGCCGAGGGAGACCTCCTCCCCGCCCAGGCCCTGGCGCAGGGCCCGGGCCCGGCCCGAGACGATGACGTAGAGGGCGTCCGCCGCCTCGCCCTCCTCCACGATCACCGCCCCGAACGGGTAGCTGACGGACTCGAAGCTGGCCGTCACCAGCCGGCGCACCTCGGGCGGCATGAGCCCGAAGAGCGGCAGGTCCTCCAGGACGAAGGGGCGGTCCTCAGTAACGCTCACGCCACCGCACCCGGCGCTCCACCTCGCGACGCACGGCCCGAGTTTGCACCGCGGCTACGGCGAGGCGCTGCACTTCTTCGTCGCCGGCGTCGGGGACGGTCCGGGACAGGACCCGGGTGGCCCGCCAACCGTCCGCCGTCCGGGCCGGTCCGAGGGCGTCACCGGCCTGCGCCCCGAGGAGGCTGGGGCGCAGCTCCGGTTCGAAGTCACACAGGTGGGCCCGGCGTCGACCCGGAGCCACCTCTGCCGAGGCGGCGGGCAGGACGGCGGAGAAGTCGCCGTCCTCCCGCAGGCACAGGAGCGCCTCCCGGGCCGCCGCCTCCTCCGGGAACGACACCCATTCCAGGTCGAATTCGATCCAGTCGAGCCGGCGGGCGACGATCTCCTCGGCGACCGCCCGCTCGGTGGCGGCCGCCCGCCGAAACACTGTGTAGGCCGTCTCCAGC